>JAIYAP010000060.1 GCA_027488935.1 Saprospiraceae bacterium
AAGTAAGGTAAATGTAGGTACTACCTTCACAATTTATTTAAAGTAGACATTTGTTCTTCGACGTTTTATTCAAGTAATTTACATAAGAATGTAGTTAGTGGCACAAGAATTGTTATTCTAGTATGGCTTCACAAGATTTGTCCATGAAAAAAGGCGCTAAATATATTTTGGAAAAGAATGTACCCTTTCATCCGGGTATGCAGGCACAGGGTCGCGCATCAGAAGCGGCATCCGTTACCTCGTTTGAATTGGACTGCATACTCCAGGAGCTAGAAGCGCTCCGAATTCAATTTGAGACGCAAAAAATGGAGTTGGAAACGGCCCAAGAAACCATTAAAACATTGCGGAAAAAGGCGTGTTCAGATGCGCAAGAACCTGAGTGTGAGGCTGCTTTGAAAGAAATTAACCAACGCTTTGCAGTGGCCGCCGATTCTGCAGGTCTGGGGGTTTGGGAGTATAATTTAAAAGACAATTCGCTCATTTGGGATGCGGTGATGTATCGGGTTTTTAATGTGGAGCCGGATGAATTTGAAGGTGTTTATGAAGCTTGGGCCTCCTGCGTACACCCGGATGATTTAGAAAATGCCGCGGCTGAATTGCAGGCTACGATCCGTCAAGAAAAGGAATTTAATACATTTTTTCGCATTATCTGGAGATCTGGAGAAGTGCGCTTTATTAAGGCGGATGCCCGGGTTGTAAACGATGCCCAAGGGGTTCCCTACAAAATAATCGGTATCAACTATGATATAACCTCGCTTAAAAATGCCGAATTGGCCTTAAGCAAGTCTTTAGATCTGGTTACGGAGCAAAATAAAAGACTGCTCAATTTTTCCTATATCGTTTCCCACAACTTACGATCCCATACCAGCAATATCAATGCCATTTCCAATTTCCTTTATCAGGATGAAACAGACCCTGACAAACAAGAAATGTTTAGCCATCTGCTCAATGTATCGAATCGATTGGATGATACCTTGCACAACCTGAACGAAGTTGTATCCATCCAAACGAATATTAATTTACTGGTCGAACCGCTTAATTTGACCCAATACCTGGCGCGTGCGATGGAAGTACTCAAAGGGGCATTTGAAAGCAAAAATGCTTTGATTGTTCAAAATATAGATCCCAACATCGCGGTAATGTACAATCCGGCATACCTGGAAAGTGTCCTGTTAAACATTCTCTCCAACGCGATCAAATATAGCCATCCAAATCGACAGCCTCGTATTGAACTGACTGCGGTTTATTCAGACAAACAATGGATGCTTCGAATACAGGATAACGGGATCGGTATTGATTTAGAAAAGCACGGTGATAAGATTTTTGGCATGTATAAAACCTTCCATAGCAATTCAGATGCGCGTGGCATTGGGTTGTTTATCACCAAAAATCAAATTGAAGCCATGGGAGGTTCCATTTATGTGGAAAGTGTACCCAATGAAGGCACTTGTTTCTCCATCCACTTTGCCTAATCTTCGTCCTCGTCTGCTGTTTCTTCGTTTGTATCGGCCAATGCATTGCTGGCGGGTGCAGGAACGGGGGTAAGCATGGGCAAATCAATCCAAAGCGCTTCTTCTGGCGAAATCGCCCCAATGCGCAAGAAACCACCCGATGCTTTTGCGGTTTCTTCGGCGAGTTTTACAAAACCGTGGTACAACCCATAGGCAATTTCGGGTGATAATTTTGCCAAAATGGGGTTAATACGCGCCAAATGCTCCACAATGATCGGGTTGCGCGCTGCAGGTTCCTCCGGGAATTCATTCATATACCCATTGAGCTTTACCCAGAAAATTTCTGAAACAACGCGATAGAATTCGTTTAAATCTTTGGGCGTATTGTAGGTGCGGGAGCGCAACAAGCGTTCCGACCAAGTGCGTTCTTCCTGATCCAGTTCGCCATCGGAACCGGCAATCAATATGGTAATGAGGGCTGGTGCGTCTACCAGGGTATCAAATTCTTCTGCTGTAAGGTGGTTAAAACCTTCAATAAGTGTCCACATATGTAATCGTGCTAGCTTTGAAATGCTTTATTTGCCTTCAATTGGCTGCGTAAAATTAGCTCAGTTTGTTTAAAGAAAAAAGGGCTTCCGGTTATTTATACGCAACCATAATGGGTTTTGTGCAATTTGTCTTGAATGATCAAAATAATTTGCCCAAAATCTATAGCAGCGGTTTATAACCGAAAGCCCTTATAATCAAGTCTTTATTTTATCGAACAATGGTCACATCGCCTTTCATCAGCAGTTTTTGTCCACTTTCCAGTTCTACTTCTGCCCACCAAACAAATACGGCCGGATTGAGTGGTTGCCCCTGGAAGGTGCCATCCCAACCGCTTTTAGCAACATTCGGTAATATATCTTTGACCTGGAAAATCTGGGTGCCCCAACGGTCATAAATTTGCAGCGAATTGATCCTTTTTACGGTTTTTTCCCGTGCAAACAGCAGGAACACGTTGTTTTCATTCGAACTCAAATCCGGATTGATCACATTGGGCGCCCAAATATCCGGGTCGGAAACGCCGACCAATATTTTTGCCCGGTCCTCACAACCATCCTTATTGATAATCAACACGGTATATTCCGTATTGCTGAATGGACGCGCCAAAACCACATTCGGTTTGTTGGTCAGGGTGAGGGTGTTCATCGGCGACCAAATGATGGTATCGATTTCCTGTAAAGGAATGTTCAGGTTGGCGGTCAAGGTAGCCGATTCGCCAAATGCCAGCGCGATGGTGCCAGGCAGGTCTACTTGTGGCTCCAAAGGCACCGGGAACACCAGGGTTTCATCATATTCGCAACCATTCACATCCTGAACGACCAGTTGATAGGTGCCAGGCTTTAATTGCGTAAAGTCTGATGCAGATAAAAACTGATTTCCGCCATCAATCGAATACAGGTACGGCCCAACACCGCCCGTAACTTCTTCAAACACAATGCTGCCCAGTTGATTTCCGCATGCTGGCGGGTCGCTGGAAAATAGAATGTCGGAAGGGAAATTGGTATTGCGGGTTACGATGGTCGCATCTTCAGCAGTGCAACCGGTGCTCAAGTTGGTTACCGTCAGTTGATAGGTACCAACGGCACTAACGATGGGTGCATCCGTGTTGGCACCCGATAAGATATTGCCATCGGTTGTACCCCATTGATAGGCAAAATTTGCACCATTGGAAGAGCCATTTGCACTTAAAGCATCTGAATTGATGGAACAGGTTAATTCAAACCCGTTTCCAGCTTCTGCGATGGGCAATAGTACATTTTGGGTAACGGTTGCACTCGCCACGCTGGTACAGCCATTCAGGTTGTTGCTTACCGTGATCTGGTAGGTTCCAGGCTGTTCTACCAGGGGCGTTAGGCTGGTACTGCCGCTTACGAGGCCTGGTCCCGACCAATTGTAGGAATATTGAGCACCCGTACTGGTACCTACGGCGTTGATATACAGTTGATTAATTTTGCAAGTCAACACTTCCGGGTTGGCAATGGCGATGGTAGGCGCAGTGGTATTGGGTAAAATTTTGACCGAATCTTTTGCGGTACATCCATTGTACAAATCGGTGGCTGTGAGGTAGTAGGTCCCAATCACATTGATCAAAGGATCCGGCGTCGTATTTCCGGAAAGGATTCCTGGGCCTGTCCAGGCGTAACTCACGCCGTTGATTCCCCCATTGGCTGTGCCACTGAGCGACAAACTGGTAACCGCGCAGGTCAATTGACTGGTTGCGCCCGCGTCAACGGTTGGAGGGATAATATTTTGTGTTACGGTAACGCCCGCAGTTTCCGTACAACCGGTAATCGTATTGGTTACCAACAAGTTGTAGGTGCCTGCTTTGTTCACATTGGGCGTTAGGGTCGTATCGCCATCCAATATTTTGCCATTTGCGGTTGTCCATTGGTACACAAAATTGCTGCCCGTGCTGCTGCCTGTTCCACTGAGGGGGAGCGCTTTGACCGAGCAGGTTATTTCGCCCACCACGGCGCTTGCTGCAAGTGGAGACGTGATGTCTTCAAGCACCTCCACGGCATCGGTTTGGGTACAGCCGTTTAATAGGTCTGTAACCAGCAACTGGTAGGCACCCGGATCGCCAATGGTCGGATTTAAGGTGTTGTTTCCACTGATAATTTGGCCATTGGTGGTGGTCCACAAATAGCTGACTTGGTTAGCACCTGGACTACTGCCTGCACCATCCAGTTGGAGGGATGTTACGGCGCAGGTCAGGGTAGGGCTAGCGCCAGCCTCGGCAATGGGCAAGGTAATATTTTCATTCACCACCACAGAAGCGATTGCGGAACAACCATTTTGTGCATTTGATACCGTCAATTGGTAAGTTCCAGGCGCTCCAACGGTTGGGGTAAGGGTATTGGCACCCAACAGAATTAAGCCATCGGGGGTATTCCAATTATAGGCAAATTGCGGTCCGGCGCTACTGGCGCTGCCGTTTAGATCGAGCGATAAAACGGCACAAGTTAGCGTTGGTGTCGGACCTGCATCGGCTTCCGGTGTATTTTGGTCGCGGATAATTTGTACCGTTGCGGTAGCGGTACAGCCGTTGCTTTGATCGGTCACCGCGATCGTGTAAAAGCCGGATTGGTCAATTTGGGGCGTCAAGGTCGTGCCGCCATTCAAGATTTGACCATTGAGGGTTTCCCAATTATAGGTGTATTGGCTGCCCTGACTGGAACCATTTCCATTGAGTGTAAGAATCGGGTTCAGGCAGGAAATAACAGCAGGGGTGCCCGCATTTGCGACCGGCGGCGTAATATTCAGGTTTACATTGACGGTAGATACCGCTTTGCAATTGTTGGCATTGTTAAAAATAGTCAAGGTATAAACGCCAGGTGCATCTACAACGGGTGAAAGGCCATCAGCCCCCGATACAATATTACCATCTGGGGTGGTCCAATTGGTTACAATCGTCGTTCCCTGGGTTGAATTTGCACCGCTCAAGGTCAATTCCTGCACCACGCAGTTGAGCTCACCGGTTACATTCGCAGTTGCAATGGGTACATTGGCATCTTTATTAACCACCACCATATCGGAGGCTGTGCAGGCGTTATTTACATTGGTAATCAGCAAATTGTAGGTGCCGGGTGCATCCACCACCGGGTTAAGGGTATTGCTGCCGATTGCAATATTGCCATCCGCTGTTGTCCAGGTGTAGGTAAATGGCGCACCCGTACTGCCACTGGCACCGAGGGTAACCGTAGGATTGGTACAAGTAATTAAGCCTGGGTTCCCCGCATCTGCAATTGGGAATACGACATCTTGGGTGATGACCACCGAATCGCTAGACAAGCATCCATTGGTCACGTTGGTAGCAATTAATTTGTAAAGACCGGGTTCTGTAATCGTTGGGGTAAGGGTATTGGCCCCTGAGACAATATACCCATTCAAGGTACTCCAGTCGTACACAAACATAGGCCCTGTGCTCGAGCTGTCTCCTTGCAGGGTAATCGTCAAATCATCACAGTCCAACTGACTGCCAGGGCCTGCCTCGGCAATGGGCAGTACAATATCTTGCGGAATGGTTACTGCGGAAAGGGCGGTACATCCGTTGGCCGTGTTGGTCACTTGTAATTCGTATAAACCGGGTTTGTCCACCACCGGCGTTAGCGTATTGTCGCCAGAAAGAATTCCAGGGCCCGTCCATTGGTAAATAAAGGATGACCCTGCGCTGGAACTGGTTCCATTCAGCGTAATTTTATCCACGGTACAGGTAAGGGTATTGGGTATGCCTGCTATTGCGGTGGGTACACTGGCATCGGCTGTCACGGTGGTACTTGCGGTGGTGGTGCAGCCGTTTACCGTATTGGTAATCATTAAATCGTACACGCCGGTTGCATTCACCAATGGATTCAGGGTAGTTTGTCCCGAAAGGAAATTGCCATTTACGCTGCTCCAATTGTAAGTAAAAATACTCCCGGTGCTGGAGCCTGTTCCGTTCAAACTTAAAGAAGGTTGGCTGCAACTCAGGATGCCTGCTGGGGCAACAACGGCCACTGGATTTGTATAATTGGTACCGATGACTACCGAAGCCGTGGTGGTACATCCGTTTTGCAAATTCACGACCGACAAATCGTACACTCCCGGCGCATTTACAACGGGCGTGAGGGTATTGGCGCCCGAAACAATGTTGCCATTAGGCGTTGACCATACATAAGCATACTCATTCCCCTGCGAAGAACTGATTCCATTGAGGGTAATTTGCCCGATCGCACAGGTAAGGTCTGAAGGAGCACCCGCATTGGCCTGGGGAAACACCTGACTCGTTGTAACGGTTACAGCCGCGGTTTGGGTGCATCCGTTGTCGTTGTTCGATACAAGTAATTGATATACACCGGGTTCACTCACCGTTGGGTTCAGGGTAAGGTTGCCGGAAACGATGTTGCCATCCTGGGTGGTCCACACATAAAAGAATTCCGGACCTTGGGAAGATCCCGTGCCATTCAATTCAAGTTGTGGGAATTGGCAAGTTAAAATGCCATTTGCTACCGCGGTTGCAGCGGGTGCCGTGATGTTTTTGGTCACGACCACAGATAAAGTCGCGGTACAGAAATTATCCTGGTTGGTGATCACCAGTTTATACGTTCCTGGCTGATTGATTTCCGGGTTGAGGGTGTTGGCTCCATTTAAAATATTGCCACCCACGGTCGTCCATTGGAATGCACCGGCCGCACTATACGTAGAACCGTTTGCATCCAATTCCACCGTCGTGAAGTTGCAATTCAGTTCCTGGGGCGGCGCAATGAGCGGAACGGGGTAAATAATGTTGTCGGCAACAAATACTTCCGCTTCATCAGTGCATCCATTGGCCGTATTGGTCACCAACAGGGTGTAAAAACCGGCTTCATTGACTTTAGGCTTTAAGGTATTGCCGCCCGAAACAATGTTCCCGGGATTGGCCGTCCACTGATAGGTGTACGTGGATCCCGTGGAAGTGCCGGTGCCATTGAGTTCTACAACACCATTATTCTGGCAGTTCAATTCAAGGTCCGGGCCACCCACCGCGTTGGGGAAATTTTGATTGACGGTAATATTCACCGTGCTTTGGGCCGTACATCCATTGCTTGTATTGATCACCACCAGGCGATATTGGCCACCTTCATTAATCTCTGGAGATAAGGTGTTTTCGCCACTTAAAATATTGCCCGACGTGGTCGACCATTCATAAGCAAAATCTGGGCCGGTAGAACCACTGCCACTCAAAATCAGGGTGGGCATCTGGCAACTAATTTGTCCACCTGGACCTGCATTGGCTACCGGTGGTGTAATATCCTGTGTAACAACCACTTGGCTTGTAGCCGTGCAACCACTTTCTGTATCAGTGATGGTTAGTTTGTAGGTGCCTGGTTTATTGACGGTCGGGTTGTCGGTATTGCCACCACTAATAATCCCACCTGCTGGCATGGAGGACCAAGTATAGGTATAATTTCCGCCTTGCGAAGATCCGGTGGCGTCCAGGTTAATTTCTGGCGTTGCACAAGTCAGCACTTCCGGCGGCGCAATCAGGGCTTCGGGGGTGTTAAAGTTCTCCGTAATTTCTACAATGTCTTCACTGGTACATCCATTGGCGGTATTGGTAACCAAGAGCGTATAGAAACCGGCTTGGTTCACCGTAGGCGTGTAGGTATTTGCGCCGGAAACAATGTTGCCCGGATTGGGGACCCATTGGAACGAAAATCCATTGCCCAGGGAGCCACTGCCCTGAATCACCCGGGTTGGGAATAGACAGTTTAGTTCCAGGCTAGGGCCGGCACTGGCTATGGGGAAATTCTGATTCGCGTTGACCGTCACTGTCACCGACTTGGTGCAACCATTGGTCGTATTAGTCACCACCAGGGTGTATGCGCCCGGTTGGTCGATCACCGGATTGAGCGTTGTTTCATCGCTTACGATATTGCCATTTCCGGTCGTCCATTCATAGGTAAAGTTGCTTCCGGTAGAAGACCCTGTGCCGTTTAAGGTTAGTTGCGGGTTCTGGCAAGTAAGCGTTGGGGGTGTTGCCGCAACTGCTGTAGGCAATGTCAGGTTGGCCACCACGGTGACTGTTGCAGTTGCGGTACAATTGTTATCCGCATCGGTTACGGTCAGGGTATAGGTTCCGGGCTGATCCACACTTGGGTTAAGGGTGTTGCCGCCGCCATTAATGCCCCCGGATGGGCCTGACCAATTGTACACGAAGTTGCCATTTTGGGAGGAGCCGGATCCGTCCAGGCTAATTTCCGGGTTATAGCAGTTTACAGTAATCGGGGGAGCAATGTCCGCAATCGGCAAGATCGTATTGCCCGATACCGTAACCGATTCTTCATTGGTACATCCGTTGGTGGTGTTGGTAACCACGAGGTTATACGTTCCTGCCGAGTTGACTTGCGGATTGAGCGTGGTGGTACAGCACACAAAATTACCATCGGTGGTAGTCCATTGATAAGTAAAATTCGCGCCTGTAGAGGTTCCATTACCATTCAGTGTAACTACGGGCAAATTGCAACCAATGTTGGCAGGCGTATTGATATTTACATTGGGCGGCGTAATGTTTTGATTTACCGCCACAGAGGCTATTCTGGTACAACCATTGGTTAGATCGGTTACTTGAATTAAATAAACGCCCGGCTGGTCAATCACTGGATTCAGCGTAGTTTCACCGCTAACGATATTTCCAGCATTGGTCGTCCATAAGTATTCAAAGTTGGATCCGCTGGAAGAACCTACTCCGCTGAGGGTTAATTCAGTGAACGTACAATTCAAGATACCGGTATTTGTTGCAACGGCGGTGGGTAAGGTCTGGTTCAACGTAACCGTAACACTGGCAGTTGCCGTGCAATTATTATCCGCATTGGTGACGGTTAAAATATAGGTTCCTGCAAGGTCTACACTAGGATTCAAGGTATTGCCCCCGCTGTTAATGCCACCCGCAGGTCCCGACCAGTTGTAGGTAAAATTGCCCCCCTGGGAGGAGCCGGAGGCATCGAGGGTGATTTCAGGTTCGAAACAATTGACCACATTGGGCGGTGCAATCGTTGCCACGGGCGGCACAATATCCCCGCTGACCGTAACGGTTTCTTCATTGGTACACCCATTGTTGCTGTTGGTGACCAGCAAGGTGTACGTACCCGCCTGGTTCACTTGTGGATTTAAGGTGTTGGTGCAACATACAAAATTGCCGCCACTGGTGGTCCATTGGTAACTGATTCCTGCTCCGGTTGCCGTCCCGTTTCCATTCAAGGTAATGGTAGGTGTGGTGCAGCCAATATTGGCGGGTGTATTGATGTTTACATTGGGGGGTGTATTATTTTGAACGACATTGACAGAAACGGCCCTGGTGCATCCATTGTCGGTATTGGTGACTGTTAAGACATACAAACCACCTGTATTGATTTGCGGCTCAAGGGTTGTTTCGCAACAAACGAAACCCGGTCCGCTCCAGGCATAGGTAAAATTAGATCCCTGGGAAGATCCTGTTGCATTGAGCGTCAGTTCGGGGTTGGCACAGGTAACTTGTGCCGGAGGAGCAATCACCGCCGTGGGTAAAGTCGTGTTGGCTGCGATGGTCACAGATGCCGTTATGGTACAGTTGTTATCGTCGGTCACGGTCACGGTGTAGTTTCCTCCAGCCGTGAAAACAGGATCTTCCTGGGTAGAACTATTACTCCAGAGAAAATCGTAAGAAGGGGTGCCGCCACCCACTTCCAGGTCTGCATTGCCTTGCGGATTATTACAATCAATGTTAAGGCTTCCTACGATGTTGGCGGTCAATTCTGGCGGCGCGGTAAGGGTAATTTCATTGGTTGTGGTACAACCGTTGCCATTTGTGACCGTAACCGAATAGGTATTGGGTCCGAGGTTGGTGAGATTTGGTGTGGTCGCGTTATTGCTCCATAAATAGGTAAATGGAGCACTTCCTCCGCTGGCCGTAGAGGTAATGGTACCATTATTAATGCCAAAACAGGGCGGATTGGTGGGCGTTTGGGTGAGGGTAATCGTAATATCAGCCAAGGTGACGCTTCCGGTTACCGTTCCGGTGCACCCGTTGCCTGATTCGACACTGACCAGGTTGTACACGCCGGGTTCGGTGGCAACAATAACCGCCGGCGTGGTATTGAACGTTTCGGTAACCTGAGTTCCGCCAGCATTGTAAGTAACCTCCCAGGGGCCAATGCCCGTGAGGGTAAGGTTCAGGTTGACGGGCGTGCTACTTCCTGCACAAAAGAAACCTGATCCAGTCAGATTGGCCGTTGGCTGCGGTACCAAACTGACCACGGCGCTGACTGTTTGGGAAGTGCCGCATTTATCCGTAACTCTTACCGTATAGGTATTGGTGCCCGGGGTGGTGATATTAATCGAGCTCGTTGTTGCACCGGTATTCCACAAATAAGTGTAAGGTGGTACGCCGCCTGTTATCGTTGGGGAAAGGCTTGTATTAGAGCCGCCGCAAAGGGTAACATCATCCATCGTTACCTCCAGTTCCAAATTGTCTTTAATGGTAAAGATCAACGGTTGTTGGTTACAAGTACACGGATTGGAAAGGGTGATTTCGATGGTTTCATCGCCTTCCACAATCAAATCTCCAAAAGCAGTAACAGGAATTAGAATTTCAGACTGCCCCGCTGGAATGATCACAGGGCTCGTAATAGTCGCATAATCATCGCCAGCTGTTGCGGTGCCAGCGATGGTGAAGTTTACCTCAAAGGGCAAGGAAAGGTCATTGTTGCCTCGAACAAATCGAATAAACCCGCCAGGAAGGCAATCCTCATATACAAATGTTTGGCCTGCCGGATAAACCGCATTGATTTGGGCAATCCCCCCGGCGTCAAAGGAGTTCGCTTTTAAAAATACGGCCGAGGCGTAAGCAGCATCCCCAATATCTGCAATTGCCAGTTTGATATGGTAGGTACCACAGGCTTGCAATCCAGTGGTAGCCGTTAGCACCGTTGTCCAGCCATCCAATTGACATTCTGCCAGGTTAAAAGCGCCTAAGTTGTTACAAGCGGCATTGTTGTTGTTGTTATTGACGTAAAATCCAGTATTGGTGTTATGGTTTACATTATTAATGGTTACAGGTGTGCTCGTGCTCGGAATGAGTGCGATGTTTTGCGTGCCCGCGATGCCCGGCCCACTGATAAAAAAACCAAAAACGTCATTAAAACCACTGCCAACAAATTCGCAGTACTCCTCCGAACCAAATACAAACTGAAACTCAACTTTATTTGTAGTGGGCGTAAAGTCAAACTCAATTTTAGATACATCCCATTGGTTGCCCGTACTTAAAGTTGCCAAATCTGTATCATCGGCCGAATTATTGTTAAAACCACCACCCGCATTGCCGGCATTGTTGGGTCCATGCACGGTATTTACGTTGCCCGTACACAATACCACCCCGTTAGCGATTCCGATGCTGGTAGCGCCATTGGTAAAAGTGCCCCGCGAACTGGCACTGCCCGCGGAGGTAATATTGGTCACCTGAAAACAGTTGCCCCCAATCAAGGTGTTGGTTACCAGGGAGCTGGCCGACACACTGCCGGTTGTATTGATGTTGGCCATTTCAACACCATTTAAAAAATGCTCCTTCCAGGTCTCATCCTCCGGACAATCAATACAAATAATTGTCAAAACGAAATGCTGATTATCCGCCTGCTTTCCTGCTACTAATTTTGAAACCAATTTTACGCAAGCAGCATCTGCCTTGAATTTTGCGGCATTGGTGCGACCAGGGGTTGGCTCAAATCCATTAAGCCCATTGGGCACCTTACCCGGAAAAATCTGAAATTGATCGGTTTGTTGCGCTAAAACCGGATTGACAAACACGGTATAGCTAAAGCCAGGCGTCAAACCACAAAGTTCAATACCGAGCTGACCGTTGTTTAAAATCAGTTCTTTCCGCATTTTAGTACCCTGTAATTCAACAGGAACTGATTGCTGGGCATGAAGCAATTGTTCAGTAAATAAGCAAAAAACCAAAAGTGTAAACCAAAGACGCATAGTAAGAAAGTTAGACGTTCGACAATAGTCGGTTGATTGGAAAGAGCATGTTGGATGATACAAAGACTAAGCAATACGCTGCCTGGTAAAATGCTTAACAACATATTTGCGGCGTTCAGGCAAATAGTATTTCTCAATCCCGAGTGCGAAATTATGAAATATTCGGCGTTTCAAACAAATTGCAATTTGCGTTGCCATCAGAAATGGTTCGCTTGTCAAAATCTTTAGGCAAGGATCTCCGAAATTTTATCAAAGAACCCGATTCCCACAACTACCTTTGCGATTTTCGCACCAGCACCCCATGGTGCGATCCATCGTCTCCAATTATTCATATTTTCCCATGGCCCGAACGAAAAAAGACGGTTCCGCTTCCGATTCAACGCCCACTACCACGCCGCTGATGACGCAATATCATCAGGTAAAAGCAAAATATCCTGAAGCACTCTTGCTGTTCCGGGTGGGCGACTTTTATGAAACCTTCGGCGAAGATGCCATCAAAGCCGCGCGCGCACTGGGTATTACCCTCACGAGCCGGAACAACGGAGGTTTAGATGTCGAATTGGCCGGTTTCCCTTACCATTCCATGGATTTATATTTACCCAGGCTGGTAAGAGCCGGTTATCGGGTGGCCATTTGTGAGCAAATGGAAAAACCAACGCCCGGAAAAGTAGTGCGCCGCGCCGTTACCGAAGTAGTTACGCCTGGGGTGACGACCGATGATGCCCTGTTGGAATTCAACCAGAATAACTTCCTGGCCACCCTGGCTTATGGCAAAAATGATCAGTTTGGCGTAGCCTTTCTGGATATCAGTACCGGCGAGTTTTTTGTAAGTGAAGGCGATTTGGCAGCAGTAGACAAACTTTTACAAAGTTTCCGGCCTTCTGAATTGATTTTACCCAAAAGTCGTTTGAAGGAGTTTCAAGCCAATTTTGGAGATAAATTTTACACATTTACCCTGGAAGACTGGATTTTTACCCGCGATTTTGGTCGGGAAAAATTACTCAACCATTTCCATACGGCCAGTTTAAAGGGTTTCGGGATTGAGGAACTGGACCTCGCCCAAACGGCAGCAGGGGCCGCTTTGCATTATTTAGGAACTACCGAAAATACCCGTTTGGGACACATCCTTGGACTGAGCCGACTGCAAACGGATCAATATGTTTGGCTCGACCGGTTCACCATCCGCAACCTCGAACTGGTGTACAGCAACCATGAACAAGGGGTTTCGCTGCTCCATGTACTGGACAAAACCATCAGCCCGATGGGCGCACGCTTGCTTAAAAAATGGGTATTGTTGCCACTCACCCAGCAAGTGCAAATTGAAGAACGCCATGATATTGTTGCCTATTTTATGGAGCAGCAAACGATCCGACAAGAAACGGAGCCCCTGGTGCGGCAGGTAGGTGACCTCGAACGTTTGATGTCTAAAACTTCGGTGGGCAAAATTAATCCGCGGGAAATCATGCAGTTGCGACGCGCCCTGCAAGCCATTGAACAGCTCAAATCGCTGCTCCTGGCCGCCGACAATGCCTTCCTACAACGCTTGGGAGAAGCAATCAACCCCTGCTCTGGCTTGCGCAAACGCATTGAATCGGTGATCGCCGCCGAACCACCCACTGATGTGCGCAAAGGCGGCGCAATTGCCGATGGCGCACACCCCGAAATTGACGAACTGCGCAATATTGTGCGCAATAGCCGCGACTTACTGCTCGAAATTCAACAAAGGGAATCGGAACGCACGGGCATTCCTAGCCTCAAAATTGGCTTTAATAATGTGTTTGGTTACTTCCTGGAGGTAACGGCCAAATGGAAAGATCAGGTGCCGTCCGACTGGATTCGCAAGCAAACCATTGCCAATGGCGAACGTTTTATTACCGACGAATTGAAAACCCTGGAAGGTAAAATCCTGGGGGCGGAAGAAAAAATCCTGGCCCTGGAAGAACGCCTGTTTGCCGAATTGGTCACCGAAACCGGGGCGTTTATCCAACCCATTCAATACGACGCGCAAATCATCGCCCAACTGGATTGCCTTTTGTCTTTTGCCAAAATTGCGCTCCAGCAAGGCTATGTCCGCCCCGAAATAGATGATTCTACCGTGATTGACCTGCAAGGCGCACGCCATCCGGTTATTGAAACCCAATTGCCCGTGGGCGAGCAATACATCCCCAACGATGTGTACCTCGATAACGATGAAGTGCAAATTATCCTGATCACCGGCCCAAATATGGCCGGTAAATCAGCTTTATTGCGCCAAACTGCCCTGATTACCCTGATGGCACAAATGGGTAGTTTTGTACCTGCCGACCGCGCCCGCATTGGCCTGGTGGATAAAGTGTTTACCCGCGTGGGCGCAAGCGATAACATCAGTGGGGGAGAAAGTACCTTCATGGTAGAAATGAATGAAACCGCGCTGATTATGAACAATATCAGCAACCGCTCGCTCATTTTACTCGATGAAATTGGACGGGGAACCAGCACCTATGACGGCATTAGTATTGCCTGGAGTATTGTGGAGTTTTTGCACGATAATGGGAAAGCAAGACCCAAAACGCTGTTTGCTACCCACTACCACGAACTCAATGAACTGGCCGAAAAACTACCCCGCATTCATAATTTCCATGTGAGCACCAAAGAAATTGGCCAAAAAGTAGTGTTTTTGCGCAAATTAACGCCTGGTGGGTCCAACCATTCTTTTGGTATCCATGTGGCGCGTATGGCAGGCATGCCCCAATTGCTGGTAGAACGGGCGCAGGAAATTTTGAAAGAACTCGAAGAAAAACACATTGATGCCCCGGCCAATCCAATCCATGCTGATGCACAAAAAAATCAGGCGTCTGCACCGCAAACGCCTGATTTGAAAAAGAAGGTCAAAAACATCGCATCGCCCCTACAATTGCATATTTTTGATGTGGATGAATTCACCCTGCGCATCAAAGAAGAACTGCTTGGGCTCGATTTGAATACCATGACCCCCATGGATGCACTTTGGAAACTCAACGAACTGAAAAGAATCGCCGAGAAAAAGTAAGAGCTACTGAATGATCATTTCAAACGGCATCCGCATCTGCAATCCACTGCTTTTTCGGATATCGCTCAAAGACTTGTAAATTGGGTACAAATCGTCGAGTTCTGAGCGAATTGCACTGGTTTTTACATAATCTTCGCGGTCTTTCTTATTGGAAATTTTGTCGATAAACTGCTCAATGGCAGTTTGACTGCGTGGGAAATCAGTCGTACGATATTTTTCCAGGTGTGCCAGGGAAGCAGCCGATTTTACGGCGCGATCCAATCCACCCAGGGCATCAACCAGTCCGAGTTCTTTCGCCTTGGTGCCTGCCCATACCCGGCCTTGTGCTATTTCATTTACTTGGTCGCGGGTCATTTTCCGACCGGTACCTACCTTAAACAGGAAATCTTCATAGGTTTCATCAATACGCGCTTGAATTATTTTTTGCTCCTCGGGCGAGAAATCAAAAAACGGCGTCCCAAATGCGGAGAACCTGCCCGTGCGAACGGTATCATAGGTAATGCCCAACTTGTTTTTCATGGTATTTTGCAAAATCGGCATCATGCCAAACACCCCGATAGAACCGGTGATGGTGTTGGCTTCTGCAAAAATGCTATCTGCCTGACAACCAATATAATAACCGCCCGAAGCCGCCACATCACCCATGCTCACCACAACAGGTTTGCCTGCTTGCTTGCACAACATGACTTCCCGGAAAATATTTTCACTGGCTAATACACTGCCACCTGGTGAGTTGATGCGCAACACCACCGCGCGTACGTGTTCGTCTTTTCTGATTTTACGCAAAATTTGGACAAATTCGCCATCGGTAATTTCCCCGGCCTTGCGCGATTCGCCATCGGTAATGGTACCTTCCGCATATATAACTGCAATTTTGTCTTTGGTGCTCAGATCTAGTTTTTTCACCCGACTTTCAAAATAATCTTCCAGAGATACCCGGTTGATTTTATCGGTTTCTTTCAAGCCGATGTTTTTACGCAGCAGGGTGTACACCGCATCTTCATGGGCAATGCGGTCGACTAAATGTGATTTCAAGGCACCTTCAGCACTGCTACCGTCGTAGTTATCGGCAATTTTGCGCAAATCGGCTTCTGTGATATGCCTGCTTTGTGCAATGTCGCGGATGGTATTGTCGTACAAAGCCCCCAGATAAGAACGCACCTGAATGCGGTTGTCGTCACTCATTTTATCGAGGCGGAAAGGTTCCGTAGCGCTTTTAAATTTACCGGCATAAAAAATGCGCATTTGCACATCCAATTTATCGAGCATGCCTTTATAAAACGCTACCATGCTGGAATAACCGCGAAAATCGACGCCGCCAATTGGGTTCAGCAGCACCGTATCTGCGACAGAGGCTATATAATAGGCGCCCTGCGAGTAATAATGGGCGTATGCAACGATGAATTTATTGGAGGTTTTAAAATCAGCCAATGCAGCGCGGAGGGTGGCCGCACTTGCCTTTCCAGCCGAAATATTGGTCCCATTCAGGAAAATACCCTTAATATCGGGGTCTTCCTTGGCTTTTTTGATAGCAAGCACCATGTCTTGCAAACCCAAAACGTCTTCTTGTTCTAAAGAAAACGGATCCATTTCTAGGTTGTTGGTTTTTTCAGGGATCGGATTTTTAAAATCCAGCTCCAGCACAGAATTTTCCGCTACGGTTACTTTTTCCTTGGAGGTAGCACTGCCTGCCATACTTGTTACCCAGCCAATACCAATCCAAAACAACAAAAAAAGCGCCAAGGCTGTGCCCAGGCAAGAAGCGAACAAGAATTTGAAAAACTGATTCATATTATTTTTATTAAATAAATGGTAAAAAGAATGGGGCATTCGAATGCAAATCAAACAATAAACACGCTGAAAAGGTCTGAAAATTAGATTAATGTGCCGATTTCAGGGATGTAAACTAGCAGGTAAACGGATCGGGCGCATTTGTACCATGGCCAGGCAGGGTGTACGATTGTAAAATTTTGGCCTGCAAAAATCTAATTTTAGCCAATATGAACCTTTTTTAAAAGGAATTAAATGGAGAATCCAAAGAAACACCTACTTTTAAGCTTTCAAGTTAAAACGATTTTTAATCCATCATCCGAAGCCCTTCCGAAGGTCCCATCCTGTATCTCAGCTAAGTATCGAGAACAAATTCTAATCAATTCCACCGGATGCAATACACACATTACCCATTCCAAAAACTTTTTGCCCTCACCTGCCTTTTATGCGCTACTGCTGTTTTGCCAGCGCAAACTTTACAAGTCACGGATGCTACACAAGCACCGTTTACGCCACAAAACCTGGTTTCCAATGTGCTGCTGGGTAATGGTGTAACCGTAACAAATATCACCTATAATGGGGTCCCTCAGGCAGTAGGCTATTTTACGGGCGGCCAAAATACAATCGGTATCGAACGGGGTATTGTCATGTCGACAGGCCTAGTGGAAACCGCTGGCGGCAATTTTGGCTGTACGGAAGACGGCAACATATTTGCCAATAACGCGAACGGCAGCAACGCTACGGATGCCAACCTGGATGCCCTGACAACCGATAATTTGTCTGATGTATCGGTTTATTCTATCACGTTTATTCCAACCTCTGATACCCTGCGATTTCGGTATTGCTTCGGTTCGGAAGAATACCCGGAATTTGCTTGTAGCGCGTACAACGACATTTTTGGTTTCTTTATTCAAGGTCCCGGATTTCCAACGACTAAAAATATTGCCTTAATTCCGGGTACTACTTTGCCCGTTGCCATCAACAACCTGCATCCTCAAAATGGCGCAGGCTGTAACCCGGTGAATGAACAGTTTTATATCAACAACCTGAACTCGACCAAACAACCCGTGTACGATGGTTACACGCAGGTATTTACCGCCGAAGCTGTGGTGCAGCCTTGTCAGCAATACACCATTACCCTCGCAATTGCCGATGTTGGTGATTCGGCCTTTGATTCCGGCGTGTTTCTGGAAGCAAAAAGTTTCGGTACCGGTTCTTTGCGCGCAGAAGTGGTAACAACCAGCCCGGATGGCATTCTGGTAGAAGGCTGTGCGCAAGGAAGCATTATATTTCGACTTCCAAGCCCGGAGGCACAGGATTTTCCCATCGATTATACCATTTTTGGATCGGCCGTAAACGGGGTGGATTACCAAAATATTCCAGCTAACCTGGTCATTCCGGCCGGTCAAACAGAATTGGTCATTCCCATTATTGCCCTGCAAGATAATTTGACCGAACCTCAGGAATTGTTGGCTTTCGATTTTCGCCGCGATATTTGCAGCCGCGACACCTTATATATATCTTTAAAAGACAATGGCCTGTTGCCCCCTGCTTTGCTGCCTGATACTGCCTTGTGCCAAAATGCACCTGCTTTGCAATTGAACGGCACCCTGCCCATTACTTTGCCACCGCCTCCGTCTTTTTCCAATTTTCAGGACTTTCAAATTCCGTTTTTATTCGGACCTGTCTTTTCAGATATCACTGTTTTTGGGGTGACGCCCAATATTTTGTCACCCACCGTATTGCGTTCGGTATGCCTTAATATCAGCCACAGTTGGGACGATGATATTGATATGTACCTGATTTCGCCGGGCGGACAATTTATCGAATTGTCGACCGATAATGGGGGGAGCGGCAACGACTATACCAATACTTGTTTTACCCCGACCGCCACTACAAAAATTAATTTTCCCGGCCCGTTTGCACCTGCCAGCGCCACGCCATTTACAGGCAACTGGCTTCCAGAAGGCGAATGGAGCGATTTATGGGATGGGGAATACCCCACCAATGGTACCTGGCGCTTGCAATTGCGCGATGATGCCCTTGGCAATGTGGGTAATTTGCGCGACTGGACCATCACCTTCGAGCCGCTATACAAGGTAAATTACCAATGGACCCCTATTGTGGGCGTAAGTTGCCCAACTTGTCCGATCACCAACATCACACCGACGCAGCCTACTACTTATACGGTGGTAGCAACCGATTCTTATGGTTGTTCTGTTTCGGATAGTATTCGGGTGGATATTTTGCCGCGTATTGAAGCGCCAACCGTGAATTGTACCAGTTTTGGTACCGGAATGGCCAGTTTTAGCTGGAATAATGTGGTCAATGCGACCAGTTTTGAAGTAAATGTAAACGGAACCGGCTGGGTGCCTGCTTCCGGGACGCTGCTCCATAATGTTTCGGGCTTGCCCAACAATGCACCTGTAACCCTCGAAGTGCGGGGTATCAACCCGGCTTATGCCTGTGCTGCTGATATTGGTTCGGGGCTTTGTTGTCAAAAACCAGCACCTGCCATCGCGATTCAGGATGTAGCTTGTTTTGGTGGCAATTCGGGCACGATTCAATTAACCCCCGATGGTTCAAACCCGCCCTATGCCTATAACCTGGGTGCGCAAACCAATGGAAATGGTTTGTTCCAAAATTTAACCGCCGGGATCTATACGGTAACGATCACCGATGGAACTGGCTGTTCGAATACCCTGCCGTTGACCGTTGCAAGCAAACCAGCATTGAATGCAAACACCAGTTTGGTGCAAGATGTGCGCTGTTTTGGGGGCGACGATGGCCAATTGAGTGCGAGCGCTACCGGCGGAACAGCAGGGTACACCTACACCTGGAGCGGAACAACACCACAAACAGGCGTCCTTGCTTCTAACCTGAGTGTGGGCACCTACACCGTCACCATCACCGATAGCAACAATTGTACAAGCACGGCCACGGGGCTGGTAAATCAACCGCCCGATTTGATCCTGAATGTAGCGGGCAGTACTTCGCCCTGTTTCAGTGCAGCAGCAGGGAGTGCAACCGCCAGTGGATCGGGTGGGGTAGCGCCGTATCAGTATAATTGGAGCAATGGCCCAACCACGGCTGTGAATGCCAATATTGTGGCTGGAAACTATACCGTCACAATTTCTGATGCAAATGGTTGTGCAGAAACCACGTTTGTCATTGTTGGAGAGGCCCCGGCCTTAACAACCAACTTGACCAAAGTGTCTGTAAGTTGTTTTGGCGGTAACAATGGCACCGCAACGGCAAATCCAAACGGTGGAACAGGCCCCTACACCTATAAATGGAACACAACCCCAATCCAAACTACTCAAACGGCCACAGGCCTGGCAGCACAAGTCTATACCGTTACCGTTACCGATGCCAATAGTTGTACCCTGGCAGTAAGTATCGCGGTCGACGAACCGCCGGTGCTTAGTGTTACCAGTGCGCAAACCAATGTGGATTGTAACAGCACCAGCACCGGGAACGCCACGGTTACACCCACGGGCGGAACAGCACCTTATACCTTTGTATGGAATGACCCAGCCGCACAAACGTTGGCCACGGCATCAAATTTGAGCGCCGGAACCTACACGGTGACCATTTCGGATGGCAACGCCTGCACCACGACGCGAAGCCTCACCCTTACCCAACCCAATGCCATCCAGGTGCTGCTCAATCCTACCGATGCAAGATGTTTTGGTAAAAATGATGGAAAAATAACCCTGAACGCAACAGGAGGCACCCCATCTTATTCTTTTTTGTGGAATTCTGGTGAAAATACCCAAAACCTGAACAATAAACTCGCCGCAACCTATACCGTTACCGTTACCGATGCGCAAGCTTGTACCGCCGTTGCAACCGATAGTATCGGACAACCCAGCGCCATCATCATCAATATTGCCAACCAGGCCGTGCGCTGTTTTGGGGAAGCGAGCGGTGCCATTACCCTGGATATTTTTGGTGGTACACCTGCCTATTCGACCAAGTGGACCGGTCCCAATGGTTTTACGGCCAATGACACCTTAATATATGGTTTGTTTGCGGGCAACTATTCCGCCACCATCACCGATGCCAGTGCATGTACGGTAACGCTCAATGAAGTAATTACCCAGCCTGCCGCTGCCTTGGTCATTCAATTGCCCGAATTTGCCGATACGATTTGCTTTGCTGCAGCGGATGGCAAGGCATCCGTACAGATTTTTGGCGGAACCGCCCCCTTCACGTACCAATGGGAAGGCAATGGCATCAGCCAAACCACCCAGGTAGCCACCGGTTTGGGTACAGGAAATTACAGCGTAACCATTACCGATGCCAACTTGTGTAGCCAAACCGGATCGACTATCGTGACACAAAAGGATCAATTGTTTGCCGTCGGCGCATATAACAATCCGCGCTGTTTCAATGGAACGGATGGCTCGGCCTATTTATCTGCGATATTTTATGGTGCTACAGCAGCCGATGGGGCTTTCTTTAATTATCAATGGAGTACGGTTCCGGTTCAGAATACAGCAGTTGCTACAGGCCTAACCGCGTTACAAACCTACCAGGTTACCCTCACCGATGCGCAAGGTTGTTCGGCTACTTCAGAAGTCACTTTGGGGAACCCGGATTCTGTACAAGCGCGCATCGTAGAACTCAATCCAGTTTTATGTTTTGGGGATCCCAGTGGAAGCGCAATTGGCGCAGGTTTTGGCGGAACAGCACCCTATCAATACTTTTGGAGCCCCGGCGCAGCAGTACAAACCGATTCGATCGCTACCGGATTGCGGGCGGGTACCTATTTCCTGACCGTTACCGATGCAAAAGGATGTCCAGACATTACGACCGTGCGGGTAACCGAGCCAAGCCGTTTGTTGGCCGATTTATTTGCCCTTCCGGTGTTGTGTTTTGGCGATGCAACCGGCGGTGCGGTGGCCGTTCCGAAGGGTGGGGTAGCGCCTTATCAACTCAATTGGTCGACGGGCGTAAGTACCGATACCGTACGCCAATTAGCAGCAGGCCCTGTGTATGTGACCATTACAGATAAAAATGGCTGTGTATTCCCGGGCTTGGTCAATGTGCCTGAGCCTGCTGCACCCTTGAGCGGAAATACGACGAAAGAAGATCCGGCCTGTTTTGGAGGGCGCGATGGAAAAATGACCATCGTTGGATCAGGTGGCACACCGCCTTACCGCTATGCGCTCAACGACCAGCCATTTATCGGTGCTTCGGTGCAAATTGGTTTGCAGGCCGGTTCCTATACGCCTAAAATAATAGACCGCAATGGGTGCATCGTAAGTTTACCGCCTACCATTATTACCCAGCCAGATCAATTAATCGTCGATTTAGGACCCGATTTCACCCTCGAACTGGGAAGAGATACCCAGTTGCTTGCACAAGTTCTAAACGGTGTAGATCCGGTCCAATTTGCCTGGAACCTCACAGACAGCATTTGGTTGAGTTGCCTGACTTGTGCGGATCCATTGGTGGAAAAACTATTCCAACAACGCTGGTTTAAGGTAACAGCCGTGGATGCCAATGGCTGTGAAGCAGAAGACCGCATCCTCATTTCCGTAGAACGCCCACGTCGGATTTTTGTGCCAACCGGATTTTCGCCAAATGACGACAGTGAAAACGACCGCCTAGTGGTACATGGCCAAAATTCGGCCAAAGTGACCAGTTTCCGGGTGTATGATCGTTGGGGTGAAATGGTTTTTGAAACCCTGGAAATACCAGTCAATGATGTGGCTTCCGGTTGGGATGGAACATTCCGCGGCAAAGCCCTCGACCCAGGCGTATATGTGTGGGTGGTGGAAGCAACCTACCTCGATGGCCAAAAAGAAGTGCTGCATGGCAATACGACCTTGATCCGTTAAAAAAACGTGTTAGTAACTTCTGTCAACAGATTATCCGTGAAAAACCTAACTTCGCGCCTCTTTTTCTCAAATTTGCCTTAGTAAAGATCAGAAAATGCGATTAAAGACGCTCGAACTAAAAGGTTTTAAAAGCTTTGCCAACGAAACGATCATCCACTTCAATGCGGATGTAACGGGTGTGGTGGGTCCAAACGGTTCGGGAAAGTCGAATGTGGTCGATGCTGTACGTTGGGTATTGGGCGAACAAAAGACGGGTTCGTTGCGCTTGGATAAAATGACCAGCGTGATTTTCAATGGTACCAAAAAGCGCAAGGAAGCCCAAATGGCATCCGTATCGCTTACCTTTGAAAATACCAAAAACATCCTGCCCATTGAGTACAACACGGTGACCATCACCCGGATATTATACCGTTCGGGCGAAAGTGAGTACCGGCTGAATGGTGTCAGCTGCCGCTTGAAAGACATTACTTCCTTGTTTTTGGATACCGGTATTGGGGCCGACTCGTATGCGATCATTGCCCTGGGCATGGTGGAAGATTTGTTGAGCGACCGGGAACAGGCGCGCCGGCGTATGTTTGAACAGGCGGCCGGCGTAAGCAAATACAAAGCCCGCAAGCACGAAACCCAACAAAAACTGGAGGCTACGACGGCCGATTTGGACCGTATTGAAGATTTGCTGTTCGAAATTGAAGACCAGTTGAAAAAACTGGAAAAACAGGCCCAACGCGCACAGAAATTTTATGAAATGAAGGACGAGTATAAACTACTCTCCATCGAATTGGCCGTACACAACCTGGCGCGGCACAAAAAAGCATACAAGGAGTTAGAAGCGCAAATAGCCAGAGAAGAAGATAATTATCGCGTTGCCGAAATCAAAAGCCGCGAACTGGAGGCTTCCATGGAATATAAGCGCAAGTTGCACCTCGACAAAGAAACCAGTCTGAGCGAGCAACAACAAGCGGTAAATCGTTTGACCGGCCGAATCCGTGGCAAGGAAAACGAGAAAAACATGCAGGCCCAAAAACGCACCTTTGTAGAGCAGGATGCCAGCCGTTTGGAAGAGCTCGTCACGCGCGCCCGTGACCAAATTCGGCAGTTGGAAGCGGAAGTAGAAGGCTACCAAACCGACGTGAATTATGAAAAACGGGTAGAAGCAGAACTGGAAGAAGCGCTCGAATCGGCCAAAGCCAGGCTGGAACAAGTGCGCTCCGACCATAATTTGATGAAAGGAAACCTCGATGAGTTTGTGCGTGCACAACAACTGATCGAGCGCGATATCGTAGAATTTGAAAAAAAACGCGCCGTGCAGGCCAACCAGATCGATAACCTGCGCCGCGATGTGGAACGCACCCTGGCCGATGTGGCACAACGCCGCGAGGAAATGCTGGTGATTGAAGGGAAAATGGTTGCCCTCGCACAACAGGAAGTTGCCCAGCAACAGAAAATAACAACCCTGGAAACCGCAGAAACCAAGCGCCGTGCCGATATTGTTCAAACCGAACAAAGTGCCGACGAACTGCAAAAGAAAATTGCTGCCATTCAGCGCGGACTTGATGCCAAACGCAATGAGTTCAAACTGACGAAAAGCATGGTGGAAAGCCTCGAAGGTTTTCCGGAAAGTATCAAGTTTCTCAGCCAACAAAAAGATTGGGCCAAAAACTGCCCTTTGTTGTCGGACCTCATGTATGTGCGCGAGGAGTTTCGTGTTGTGATTGAAAATTACCTTGAACCCTACCTGAATTATTATGTGGTACCCAATGTGGACGAGGCGGTAAAAGCCATCCAATTACTCGGGAACAGCCAAAAAGGTCGGGCCAATTTCTTTGTGTTGGATGCATTTCAGGGTTACACCGCCCCTTTAGCCATGTTTACTGGGATGCGGGCTGCTGATTTGGTAGAATGTGATGTAAAATACAGACCGCTGGTAGATTTTTTACTGGAAAATGTCATGGTGGTGGATGAGGCACAGGCCGCAGCCACAACGCCCCCCAGCGATGTAGTCTTGTTGTCTAAAACGGGCGGATTTGTGCGCAAAAAGTTTTCACTTTCCGGCGGTTCGGTAGGCTTGTTTGAAGGTAAAAAAATAGGCCGCAAAAAGAACCTCGAGGTTTTAGATGTCGATATCCAACAATTAGAGAAAAACGATTCCGAACTGAACCATCGCCTGGCCACTTTGCGTGCGCATTTACAGGCTTTGAAAAATGCAGATCAAACACAAACCCTCGCACGCGAACGCGAGGCACTAAGCCGCTTTGCTCAAGAAAAAGCTGGTTTGCAGGCCCGTTTCGAAAATACAGCCGCATTTGTCCAGAATTTTGACCTTAAAAATGCCGAATCCGGGAAAGTAATTGCCGAACTGGAAAGTTCGAATGCCACCATTGAATCCAATTTAGGCGAACGCAACGCTGCCCTGGAGGCCCTAAAAGACCGGCTTTCCAACGCAGATGGCAGTTTCCGCGATGTGGCCGAACAACTGAGTTTGGCCAGTGCGGCTTTCAACCAACAAAATATCGAGTTTATTCGGCAACAAAATAAGGTCAATGGTTTTCAGCAAGAACTCAGTTTCCGTGAAAAGCGACTCAGCGAATTGCGTACCCAAGTGACCCAAAACGATACGAACAAGAAAAAAAATGCCGAAGAAGTCGCCCTCATTCACGCGGATATTGCCCGCATTGATGCCGACCTGCAAGCATGGTATGCCGAGAAAAAAGGCCTGGAGGCCTCTTTGAGTGAGGTAGAGCAAACTTACTTTAAAGCCCGCAACGAAATTCAGGAAATTGAAAATCAAAGCCGTGAAAATTTCCGCCGCCTTCAAGAATTACAAGTGCTGGTAAACCGGGTGAAGGAAAAATTTCAGGATGTCAAATTTGAAATTACGTCCATCGGCGAACGCTTGCGCGCAGAATTTGGAATGGGCGTGAATGATGTCATTAACAACGAACCCGACCCAAAATTCGAAAGGGAAACCCTCGAAAAAGAGGTAAACAGCCTGAAACGGAAACTGGATTCATACGGCGAAATCAACCCGCTGGCCATCGAGGCATACAACGAAATCAAGGAGCGTTACGATAGTATTGCGGGCCAAAAGGCCGATATCATGGCCGCTAAGGAAAACCTCCTGCAAACCATGCTCGAAATTGAAGCCACCGCCACCGCACGCTTCCTCGAATCTTTTGCACAAGTACGCGAAAACTTTATTAAGGTATTCCGCACCTTATTCACCGAAGACGATTCGGCCGATTTGTTGCTGACCAATCCTGATCACCCGCTCGAATCGGACATCAACATCATCGCCAAGCCAAAAGGCAAACGCCCACAAAGCATCGCCCAACTTTCAGGCGGCGAAAAAACACTTACGGCAACGGCGCTTTTGTTCGCCCTCTACTTGCTCAAACCCGCCCCCTTCTGTATCTTTGACGAAGTAGATGCACCCCTGGATGATGCCAATATTGAAAAATTTAACAACATTATCCGTAAGTTCTCTTCCGAGTCGCAGTTTATCGTAGTAACCCACAACAAAGCGACGATGGCAGCCGTGGATACGATCTATGGCGTATATATGCCCGAACAAGGCGTTTCAGCGGTTACTCCGGTCGATTTCCGACAGTTAGACCACGAAGCCCTGGTTTTTGAAGCAGGGTAATAGACTTTAGTACTAGAATTAGTATTTACCTAACATTGACTTAATGTTCCGTTCAAATGTCGATCCGACTTTTGTGTTAGCATTACTATTTTACTAGTCAATCAAAATTCTTTCCATGAACAAAATTTTATTTTTTGCCTTAGCACTGTGCTGGGCATTTAACATGCAGGCACAAGTTTCCCTGACTGTTCAAGTGAATACACCTTCTGATGATTTGGAAGAGTATATTCCTGGTGCAGGCCAAACCCAAACGGTTGGCAACCTGGATGCCGGTAGTTCTGACCTTGAGTTAGGCAACGAAACGGCTGGAAATGTTGACCCACAAGTAGTGGGTGTTCGTTTTACAGGTGTTTCCATTCCAAAAGGCGCCTTGATTTTGCGCGCATACTTACAGTTTCAAGTAGATGCTACTGCAAAAAACACCGATCCTTGTAATATCTGGATCAAAGCACAAAACAGTGCTGCGCCACTCACTTTTGAAACGACTCCCTTCAACATCTCTTCCCGTCCAACCTTGCAGGATTCTGTGTATTGGGCAATTCCTGCTGGTTCTTGGAACACAGTTGGCCAAAATGGCGCCGACCAACGCAGCACCAACATTGCACAATTGGTGCAGGCTTTGGTAAACAAAGGTGACTGGACAGAAGGTGGCGCGATGGCGTTTTTCCTGACCGGTACAGGCCTGCGTGAGGCAGAGTCATACGACGGTTCTGCTTCTGGCGCATGCAAATTGATCATTGATTACATTGCGACAACGTCAATTACGGCACAAGTTTCTACCCCAGAAGACGATTTGGAAGAATACATCCCAGGTGCAGGCCAAACCCAAACAGTTGGTAACCTGGATGGCGGCAGTTCCGACCTTGAGTTGGGTAATGAAGCTGCTGGCAACGTTGACCCACAAATCGTTGGCGTACGTTTCACCAACCTGGCCATCCCAAAGGGCGCCTTGATTCAATCGGCTTACCTGCAATTCCAGGTAGATGCTACGGCAAAAAACACCGATCCTTGTAATATTTGGGTAAAAGCGGAAGACAATGCAGCGCCCCTCGCGTTCAACACGACCCCGTTCAATATTTCCAGCCGCCCAAAATTGCAGGATTCTGTGTATTGGGCTATTCCTGCCGGTTCGTGGAACACCGTTGGCCAAAATGGAAATGATCAGCGCAGTTCAAACATCGCACAATTGGTCCAAAAATTAGTTGACCGTGCCGATTGGACAAGCGGAAACGCCATGGTATTTACCCTGACTGGTACCGGTTTGCGCGAGTCTGAATCGTATGACGGTTCTCCTTCCGGTGCTTGCAAATTGATCGTAAATTACGTTCCAACCGCAACGTTGAATGCACAAGTATCTGCTGCTGAAGACGATTTGGAAGAATATATCCCAGGTACAAACCAAACCCAAACCGTGGGTAATTTGGATGCTGGTAGCTCCGACCTTGAATTGGGTAATGAAGCAAGCGGCAACCTTGATCCACAGGTAGTTGGTGTTCGCTTCAACAACCTCGCGTTGCCAAAAGGCGCCGTTATTACCAAAGCATACCTGCAATTCCAGGTAGATGCTACAGCAAAAAATACCGACCCATGTAATATCTGGATTAAAGCAGAAGACGCTGATAATCCATTGGCTTTCAACACCACCCCGTTCAATATTTCTTCACGTCCTGCTAGCGCCGATTCTATTTACTGGCCTATTCCAGCAGGATCATGGAATACAGTAGGTCAGGCAGGTGCCGATCAGCGCAGCACGAACATTGCACCATTGGTTCAAGCCTTGGTGAACCGTGCAGGTTGGGCATCTGGCAATTCAATGGTATTTACCCTGCGTGGTACCGGTTTGCGCGAATCAGAATCGTATGACGGTTCTCCTTCCGGTGCTTGTAAATTGATCGTTGAATATGTTTCTGCAACATCTGGACCTACCGGCAACGCAACAACTGCTTACCCGGTTGCCAAAAGCGGCAGCTGGTCGTACTTCGACAATGGCACTTTCCCAGGCGATACCTGGAAAGCAGAATCATTTGATGACGCTGCCTGGAAATTTGGCGAAGGTCCATTAGGTTACAATGCACTTGACCTGAAAACAACCGTTGGTTTTGGTGCGGATGCTAATAACAAACACATTACCACCTATTTCCGCAAGCGCGTAAACGTGGCTGATTTGGCTGCGCTTCCAAACACCTTGGAACTGCAAGTACGTCATGACGACGGTGTAATTGTGTACATCAACGGAACCGAATTAGTACGTAAAAACCTGGCTGCCGGTGCGGTAACCAATACCACGTTGGCAACAACCAACGTAAGTGGTAACGCAGAAGCGGCTTACTTTACCTATGATGTGCCAAAAACTGCTTTGGTACAAGGCGTAAATATCATCGCTGCAGAAGTACACCAGGTAGCTGCCAACAGCGCCGACCAGGTATTTGATATTGCTTTAAACAGCCCATTTGGCACAAGCAATCCAACCGATTTGGGTTGCACAGTAGCGACCGACAAACACATCGGTTGCTTTACGTCTTTGATCCCACGCGAACAGCGCGATACCTTTGAAGTACCTGTTAGCCACGTTTTCCAATACATTGCTTTCGAAAATGAGGCCTATACCTTAGGTGGAGGTAATATCCCTGGTACATTCGACTTCACCGGCTACGTGCCTGCAAATGGCAACAGCAGCCGTGGTGGTCACTTGGCGATCAACCACGAAGAATCAGTAGGTGGTGTATCTGTACTGGATATCAATTTTGATTTTGCCAGCGGACTTTGGAAAGTAGACACAACGGGTAAAGTGGATTTCAGTGTAGTTGCAGGTACACAGCGTAACTGCTCTGGTACCGTAACGCCTTGGGGTACCGTGATTACAAGCGAAGAAACTGCTACTACCTTAGATGCAAACAACGACGGCTACCCTGATTTGGGCTGGAACGTTGAAATCGATCCATTGACGCGTAAAGTGCGCAATTATGGCAATGGTCCAGAAAAATTGTGGGCAATGGGCCGCATGAGCCACGAAAACGTGGTAGTTGCAGCCGATCAAAAAACAGTGTACCAAGGTGAAGATGATTCAAATGGCGCCGTTTACAAATTCGTAGCCGACCAGGCGACCAACTTGTCAAGCGGTAAATTGTATGTTTTGAAACTGGATCAACCCGTCGTTGGTTTCGAGCCAACGGGTACAACCGGTACTTGGGTATTGGTGCCAAATACCACCAAAGCAGAGCGCAATGGCGTAAAAGCATTCGCAAATGCCAACGGTACCACCTTTAATGGGGTAGAAGACGTAGAAATCAGCACCACCGACGGCCTGATTTATTTTGCGGTGAAAGGTGCTGGTCGGGTATATCGCTTCCAGGACAATGGCACCACGGTAGGCGCTTTCCAGACTTTCGTTGGGGGCAAATCATACCGTGTAACCAGCGGCGCGGACGTTGTAACCGAAGATTGGGGTCAAGGCAACGACAACCTCGCATTCGATGATCGCGGAAACTTGTGGGTTTGTCAGGATGGCGGTCGCAACCACGTGTGGGTAGTGCGTCCAGACCACACCCAGGCTGCTCCAAAAGTAGAAGTATTCATGCAATTGCCAATTGGTTCAGAGCCAACGGGTATGACCTTTACACCCGACTACCGCTACATGTTCGTATCGATTCAAGCGCCAAGCAGCGCCAATAACACGCTGCAAACAGATATCTCTGGCCGTTCTGAAAAGATAAACCGCAACGTAGCCTTGGCTATTTCACGCCGTGACTACCTTGGTTCTACCCAGGTTTCTGTAAATGACCCAGCGGTATTGGGCCAACAAATTCAGGTTTATCCTAACCCATTTGCGGGTCAGACCAACATCGTATTTGAATTGGTAGAACAAGCCGACGTACGCGTTGAAATGTTTGACCAAACCGGTCGTTTGGTACAAATCCTTGTAAACGCACGTTTGAACGCGGGTGAGCAAATGTTCAACTTCGAAGCAACACAGGCGGGTGTTTATTACTGCCGTGTGATTGTAAACGGTGCTGCTAGTGTTACCAAAGTGGTGAAGCAGTAACATTGACCAAGATTTAAGTGGATTTAAAGGATGGACGGATAAAAATTGATTTTCAATGGATTTGAATCCAGCCGTTTTCATAACCACTTAGCATTGGTTACAGTATAAATTGCGTTTTTTAGAGCCTATTTAAATTTCAATGGTCGGATCGTATTCGATGATTGAGGGTTAAATAGGCTCTTTTTTTGTGTTCATTTTGCCTACAGGTGGCTGGAGCAATGATAAGTAGATTGGGAGAAAACATAAAAATGGATGTTTGTCCTATATTTTTAAAAAATATATAGTAGGATGGATTTGGATATTTAATATTTAGCGTAGGTTTGTACGCATTAAATTTGCGACATGAACCTATCTACACCTTTGATATTAATATGGAACAATTGCGTCAAGCGAACCATGCCGGTTCGCTTGACGCAATTTGTTTTTGGGGTATCATTTGGTGACTGAGTTGCTCAACTTTTGTGCGGTCTAATTGTGTGAAGATAACTACTGTGGTTAGCTTCACACAACTGGGTGGAGTGGAACAAATGGAGTTTGACGCAATGGGGGTTATTATGGGGAATTAACGAATATGCTGAGTCCGGTGTAAGCAGCATAAAATAAATAATTAATATGGAACTAGGAAAGCTTGAAAAAGTAGAGTTAAGATCAGTTTGGGCAAGAGAAGATGCTAATTTTACAACTTGGTTAGCAAGAGAAGAAAACCTGAATTTTTTAGCTGACGAGTTAAACGTCGGACTAGAACTGATTAAACAAGAAGAAAATGTAGGTCCATTTCGAGCAGACTTGCTTTGTCGTGACACAGCTACAGAGAAATATGTAGTTTTGGAAAATCAATTTGGCAAAACAGATCATTCTCATTTGGGCCAAGTTCTAACCTATGCATCAGGTCTAAATGCATTAACAATTATTTGGATTGCAGAGAAATTTGTTGATGAACATCGAGCAACACTAGATTGGCTAAATAGCGTGACGGATGAGACCGTCCAGTTTTTTGGGGTCGAGATAGAATTATATAGAATAGGAAATTCTTCTCCAGCACCGCGTTTCAATATTGTTTCAAAGCCAAATAATTGGAGCAAAACAATAAAAAGAACGGCTCAAAGTGCTGCACAGCTAACTGAAACAAAGATACTTCAACATGAATATTGGCAAAAACTGAAAGAGTATGTGGAAAAGCAGAAAGTATCTTTCAAAATGCAAAAAGCATTGCCCCAGCATTGGACAAATATCGCAGTTGGAAGAACAGACTTTAAAATATGCGCCATCGCCAATACAAGAGACAAATGGATTGGGGTTCAACTGGTGGTTTATGGGAAGGATGCCTTAAATAATTTTTTAGCATTGAGAAAGCAATATGAAGAAGATTCTAAAATTGTACTGTCAAGTGAAATTGAATGGGCTGAAAAAGACGGAGGAAAAGAGCATCATGTCAATTATATTATCACAGATAAAAGCCCTCTAAATAAAGACGAATGGATCGGGCAGCATCAATTATTGTGTGAATGGATGGAAAAATTTCACCGATACTTTACCGACAAGGTAAAAGCAATTTGAAATTACAAGGTTTTTTAGGTATAATTAAGCCTAACACCGAACTCTGCATGGTCTCATATAGCCGACTAAACGCGGCCACGTAGCCCATGCCCGCGTTATCGGCAACCTGAATAAATATCAAACAACTACATTACACACAAAATTGAATAATGACAAAAAGTAAAATTCAAGAGGCAGCATACGACAAAATTGGAGATTTGGTTGAGCATTTTGCTAGTCAAATTGAGGCATTAAAGAAAAAACAGAAGGAAGCGGAAACCCGAATAATGTACATCAATCCGCTTTTTGATGCTTTGGGGTGGGATATCGACAATACAAAACTTCGTTTGCCCGTCTCCTACAAAGACGTTATACATGAGGACGAACTAAAAATTGGCGGCAAGACAAAAGCACCAGACTACTGTTTCACAAATTATGGAAAGCGTATTTTCTTTTTAGAGGCGAAAAAACCGTCCGTTCTGATAAAAACAGATACTGATCCTTCCTATCAGTTGCGGCGTTATGGGTGGAGTGCAAAATTGCCAATTTCAATTTTGACCGACTTTGAGGAGTTTGCTATGTACGATTGCACAAAGCAGCCAAAAGAAAATGACGCCACAACAGTTGGGCGATTGAAATACATCACTTATGACCAATACCTTAAAGAATTTGATTGGATTTGGGATTTATTTTCAAAAGAACAGGTAGTAAAGGGAAGTCTTGAACAGTTCGCTAAAGCAGACAAAAAAGGTACGCAAAGCGTAGATTATGCTTTTTTGCAATCATTGGATGAGTGGCGAAATCTTTTAGCTACCAATGTCGCTATTCGAAACAAGCAACTGAACGAGGACGAGATAAATTATATCGTCCAAATGAATATAAACCGGATTGTTTTTTTGCGGAATTGCGAGGACAGGGGTGCAGAGGGTTATGGTAAACTCAAAGACTGCCTTGTTAATGTAAAAGATGAGGGCGCATATTTTAGCAATATGTACCGCCTTTTTGGTGAAGCTGATCGAAAATACAATTCAGGCCTTTTTGATTTTTCCAAAGATACTCTTTCTAAGTCTGTTGTTATTGACAATAAAGTAATTAGTACGATTGTCAGCGAGCTGTACTATCCAAAATCACCTTATGAGTTTTCTGTAATTGGAGCAGAAATATTGGGAACGGCTTACGAGCGTTTTTTGGGCAAAGTCATTCGATTGACCGCAGGGCACCAAGCCAAAGTAGAAGAGAAACCCGAAGTAAGAAAAGCGGGTGGTGTTTTTTATACACCTCAATATATTGTTGAATACATCGTAAAAAATACGGTTGGAAAACTTGTTGAAGGCAAAACACCCGAAGAAATTGAAAAAATAAAGATTTGCGACCCCGCTTGTGGTAGCGGCTCTTTCTTGTTAGGTGCTTATCAGTTCCTACTCAATTATCATACGGATTGGTATACAAAGAATTACAAAAAAAGCCGAAACGTAAAAGATAGCCCACTTACGCCTGAAGGCAATCTGAGTACACAAATCAAAAAGGAAATATTGCTCAACAACATTTTTGGGGTTGATATTGATACACAAGCCGTAGAAGTAACCAAGTTAAGTTTGCTGATGAAGTGTATGGAGGGTGAAACCGCTGCATCCATGCAAACAACTTTGACTTTTGAACGAGTACTACCTACGCTTGATAATAACATCAAAAGCGGCAACTCACTAATAGATTTTGATTTTTATGAGGGGGCGTTAGATTTTGGCGAGGACAAGAAGATTAAGCCGTTCAATTGGAACCTGGGCTTTTCACGGGTATTTAACCAAGGTGGGTTTGATGTTGTGATTGGCAACCCCCCTTACAGAACTTTGCAACTAGGCAAAGGACAAGAAAGTATTGATAATGAAATGCTTGCTTACTATGAAAAAAAATACAAAAATTCATACCAGTACAAAATAAATTTATACGCCCTATTCATCGAGAGAAGCTTAGTTTTATTGAAATCAAAAGGCGTATTTTCTTTCATAGTGCCGAACACTTTTTATAATACAAATTCATTTAGTCAAACAAGAAAACACCTAATTGGACAAGGTACATTTTCTTTAATTGCTGATTTGCGATATAAGGTTTTTGAAGAAGCAGAAATTGGAGGCAATGCAATTTTTACATACTGCAAAGAAGGTGTACAGGAAGATGCAGTATTGATTATTGTAAAAAATATTGAGGAATTTAAAAGCCCTGTTGAAAGTACAGTTTCAATCTCGGCAATTAAAAACGACAGCGAATACAGTTTAATACAGAATTCAGGAGCAACAAAAATCTTGAACAAGATAAAAACAAAGCCAAACGTAGTTGAATTAGGTTCAATTGTCAAAATATATCAAGGCATAATAACAGGCGATAATAAAAAGTACCTATCAGATAAAAGAAGTAGTGATATCTGGAAGCCAATACTAAAAGGTAAAGACATAAATAAATACTCTACTAATTTTAATAGCAACTATGTATATTATTCCCCTGAAGATTTATGGAGTAATACTGACGAAAAGATGTTTAATGTTGCAAAGAAAATCATTAGCAGACAAACAAGCGATAAACTAATTGCTACTCTTGACACAAAAGGTTATTTTTCTCTTGACAGCACTCATGTTACTCATTTGTTAAGCAAAGATATTTCAATTGAATATTTATTAGGTGTTTTCAACAGTAAATTACTAAATTTTATCTATCAAAATAGAGTTCAAGAAGGAGGGCGAGTATTTGCTCAAGTAAAAACAGTTAATTTAAAACCTTTACCAATTATTATTCCTGAACAAAAAGAAAAAAAACAACACGATGAAATTGTAAAGAACGTAGAACTATTACTAAAACTCACTGAAGACCTACAAATAGAAACGAACACAGCGCAAAATGAACAAGCAAAAGGCAGAATTGCCTATGCCGAACAGCGAATAAATGAGATAGTGTATGAGTTGTACGGTTTGAGTAAAGAGGAAATACAAATTATTGAAAATCAATAATATAAAGGCGACAACTAAGGATGTACGAAAATGCACCCTAAACTTTGCAAATTCGTACATCCACTCGTTAGAGCCGATTAAAAGAAATATGAATACAATAAATGAATATATAAACAAAATTTTGGGGAGCCTGATTTGTGGTGATTTAACTACATCATGCGGCTCTTTGAGTGTAGCAAGGAAAGTACTGATATTGAGTCAAATTGGAATATTTTCTTTTTTTGCAATTACGTTGCTCTCATTGTTTCTGATATATTTTTCTAAATATCAAGAGGTACACGAGAAAAAAGAAAAGGACTTGGGACTTTTGTTGCTTGGCTTATTTTTTACACTTCAAGTTGTATATGCAATTTTCGTATTTCAAAATACTGAGCCAGACCCTATAACAAAGGGAGTTCTTTCTATATTAAATAGTGGCATGTTATTATACTCTATTCGGTATTTTGACATAGTTAGAAGTAAAAAGGAAATATTATTTAAGTTATTTGACCAAGGCTCTTGGCTCATTATTTCCTTGATTTTGCCTACGGTTGCATTGATTTTTTCACTTTTTATTGAGAAAACCTTAATTTACTTGCCAGATGTGGCACTTTCAATTCTGATATTTCTTATAATCGCGTTTGTGTTGTTTTTACAATTCAAAGAACGAAAAGCGGTAGTTTTGAGTGTTGTCTCTGTATTTGCTTGTTTATTAATAATTGAAACTCAAATATACTTATGCTTTAATTTTCGAGAAATTGAAGAAAAGACTTCCATTCAAATCCAAAATGTAATTTTCATTTTACTTTCGTTAATCTCATTGTCTTCAATAGGCACAATATTCCTGACACTTGCTTTTACTTGGGTTTTTAGCGAAGTAAAAAAATCAAAAAATACAATAATCTCCGGAAGTGATGCCGAATCAACTGTTCATCAAGCCATTTCCGCGCACCTTGACCTAAAAAACCACCCACCTATTGAGTCCTTTCTGAAAATTGGGTTAGTTAATGACGGAAACGGAAAATATTACTTTGAACTTTTTAACTCAAAATTTGCGAAACCATATGCTACCCGAATGAGTCGCCCTACCAACGTTTATAAATTCCTCTTGTCTCTTGCTCTTGCAAGGAAAAATGGAGTTGCACATACCATAAAGATTAAGGCTGCAGGGACAACGATTTACACATCTGCCGACTTCAATAATATCCTAATAAGGGATTTAAACGATAAACTTACCCGTGAGCTGTTTGGAAGGATTTCAAAAGAAGAATTGTTGTCAGAAGTGGAAGGGAACTGGGAAATTTCTATTTCTCCTGAAAACATCGAACTATTAAAACTTGAAGAGATGAAAGCCGATGAGCAACTTTCAGATATCTTTCAGCCGTAGTTTAATATTGACTATCAACTGTTTATGCTTTCGGCCCGAATACGATTCGTATTCGGGCTGATTTTTTTTGTGCAACAGATAAACCCTGCAATTTCGCAATTGAAATCAAATTCTTGGTTTCCGGGGTGCATTGGGAAAGCCGTTATCGAGTACCGAAAATTTTTCAATTTTTTCTAAAAATAGTTTTCAAATGAAGTATTTGCTTCTTTTGGCACTGACTCTCTTCCGCCTTGCGGACAGTTTCGGGTTGGAAGCCACCACAAACGCTGAGTTGAGCGATGAAAATCGTTCCCTAAATTTCGTTTCCCTTGATGAGGAAATCTACGTTCCTACATCAATTTCCGTGACATGGACTAAAAAACGCCTGCCAACTGAACCTTCTAGTTGGTACACGTGCGAAGGGACAGCAAAGGTGACTGCAACTGGTTCTGCTACAAAATTTGATTGGCAAATTCTGAATTTGACGACTGGCGGAGTTGATGCACAAAAATTTGGGATCGGAAAAACATGGGTCTTTGGATACATGGAGCCAATGAATGAGTATCAAATTCAGGTTCGTGAATCTGGCACCTCAAATTGGTTTACCAAACCAATGTCAGTTCCAGCAGGATGCGGAATTAAATAATTCAAACCCCGGGGTGCTATTCTTCAAGAAGCACCCCGGCGGTTTTATTCTTTCACTCAAATCGATTTCAATACAATGAAAAAAGCAAAAATCCTCATTCTGTTTGCATTTGTCCTGATTGCAAACACAGCATACTCACAATGTACATGTTCGACTTGTGCAGGGAAAGGAAAGGTGGCGGTCGAGAAGCCAGTAGGAAGAATACTGCCTGGAATGGACGAAACCCCAACAAAAACAGTTCTTGAATCCTGTCCAACTTGCAGAGGAACAGGCATTTATTGCCCACCGTCGCCACCATGCACTCGTACTTGTCCGACTTGCAGCGGAAGTGGAAAGGAGTTATATAATTATTTGAATGGCAATGGTCAATACGAAGGTAGGTGCCGAACTTGTAACGGAGGTGGCAAAGTCCCTTGTAACTAGCAGATGGCTGTCAATTTGCTGGTTCTTTCAACGAAAATTGAAAGTTTTGGTGTCTGAAAAGCCTCGGAGATTTTTGACACCAAAATTTTCTTTTATTTGTGGTGGAAATGCAGGAGTACTCAACTTTTGGGAAGTCAATGTATAATTAATAAGGCTTTAACAATGCATGGAACGCCTATTCTGCCCAATGCCCACCCGCAAATCCAATGTAGGGCAGCACTTCGCCCATGCTCAAACGCATAAATAAAATAATAACATACTGTCTCGCAAGTAAGTTTAACCCACATTTTATCTTCCATTAAATATTTTGTTGTATTTTTGTTACAAATTGTTTCGCAAATTGCGAAGAAATTAGTCCGTTTCGATTGGGCGATGAAAAGATACTTCGCCACAAAGTTTGTAAAGTTTTTAAAGTAAGATGAGCAACGCGCAACTACTCCAGTCTGTAAAAAATGTGATCCTGCAAGCCCGGCAACAGGCTTACCAGATGGTAAATGCTGCCTCTGCTTAAATTTTATCACGCATTCCCAATTCGTGACACATTGCGTCACGAATTGAGCTGGAGCCATTATAGACAGCTTTCGAGATTGGAACATGCGTCAAAGAGGGAATTCTAACTTGCTGAATCTATTGCTGCCAGATGAAACAACGGTGAATTGCAGCGGCGAATAAATATTAAATCCAATAAAAATGCAAAAACTAAAAATAACCACCTTAATACTCCTCTCCTGCTTGTATTTTTCCTGCCAAAAAAACAAGGAGGATGACCAATACCAACCATATGGCGATGGAATTGCCGAGGCTACTGCCCTTGGAAATAAAATAAGTTTTAAAATAGGGGCGTCAATGAGTAAACAGCAAAATATTACCCTAAGCTTGGCATATTACGATTACGGCATACAAAGATTGTATTTGGAAATGAATAATTTGCCAAAATCAACGGATACCACTTTTTTTGATCGGTCAACCACGCAAGAAGAACCTGCTACTTTTTTAGATGCTGTAAAAGAAGACCATGCTTTGGATTTGTATAGAAGAATCGATTATCCAAACACAAAGAGTTTTGTGGTCATTACCAAACTAGATACCGTGAAGCAGGAAATGGAAGGCGTGTTTCAATTATGTTATGGTATTGAAAAGGGGTTCCCGAAAGAGGATATATTTCCCGACACCCTTATTTTTACGGAAGGGCGGTTTTCAACAAAATATAAAAATTACTAGTTTTCAGTTACTTAGGCCGAAAACCAGGCCCAAAACCAGGCAGCGTGCAGGATACCGCCTTCCTGCACGCTACTGATTTTATACTCAATCAAAGCACCCTCAAAATAAGTCAGCCCAACCCGGCAAAATTTCGTAACTTGGGAAAAATCAACTTAAATTCAAAACACATGGTCCTTTATTCCCACATCGCTCAAGTTCTTATTGCCCTTTCCATCGTAATCATTTGGGTGTTCCGCTTCTACAAGGTTGAAAAAGAATTTAAACTATATGAACTAAGCGACTTGACCCGCAATATGGTGGGTGCATCCAAAATATCCTTGTCCACCTTGTTGGTCGCAGGTATCTGGTATCCCGATTTGGTGCTTGTTCCAGCCTTGATGATGGCAGCGCTGATGATGGCGGCACAATATTTTCACTTTAAATTGAAACATCCCTTCCTTTATCATGTTCCTTCTCTGATCCTGCTGCTGATGAGCTTGTTTATCGCGGCCGTATCGCTTAAATACATATAGGAATGAACCTGCTGAGTCCCCTGATTTTTATTTCGAGCCTTTCATTTTTGGCTTATGGAATCACTTATTTTACGTCCACTAGAATGAAAAGTGAGTTTAAACGCTTCGGACTTGAAAAAATAGGGACACTCACGGCCGTTTTGCAATTGTTGGGGGCCATTGGCCTGCTGGTTGGTCTGAAATATCCTCCAATTTTACTGCTTGCTGCGGGTGGACTGACTGCTTTGATGTTGGCGGGTATTGCAGTCAGGATACGGGTGAAAGATGCACTTTGGGTTTTTATACCCGCCTTATTTTATTTGGTAATAAATGCGTACATCTTTTCTTATGTCGCTGCGTACGGACTAAATCCTGTTTAGACGCCATTCCGCTTGTAAGCCACCCCTCCAAACTTTTACTACCTTCGCACCCGATCTGATTTTTTTCAACATGGTGCACCACAGTTTTATCTCCATCATCGGCGTAATCCAGTCGCCCCGCAACATCCGGGCTTTACCGGACTGGCTCACCGCAGTCTTTACTGAACTATCGGCCCATTTTAGCGACTTTGAGTTTGTACTCATCAACAACCATTGCCTGCAAAGTGACATCGACGCGGCGTTGCAACCGCTGCCGGAGGAATTGCGTAAAAACATTTTTTTGCTAAATCTGAGTGCGCCCGTCAACCGCGACAATGCCATTTTAGCAGGCCTTGACCGCGCAAATGGCGATTATACCATCATTTTTGAGTTCGATTTCAGCGATCAACCTCAACTCATTACCCAGTTGTGGGAAAAAAGCCAAAAAGGATATGACGTCGTGTACCTGCGCGCCCGCGAACGCCAGTTGTCAGTTGCCAGCAAACAATTATACGCCCTTTTTTACGCCATTATGCGGCGGTATTCGGGGCTACAACTTGATCCCCTGGCCCACCACTCGCGGCTCATTAGTCGGCGGGCACTCAATTCTTTGCTGCGTTTGCGCGAGAACAGCCATTACTTAAAAGCGATTTATGCCCTGGTGGGGTACAATACCAGTTTTTTAGAGGTGGAAGTGCCGCTTCAACCAGAGCCAGGGGCCAGTTTGGGGGCTCAATTCCGAAATTCCCTGGTAGCCGTCACTTCTTTTACGACCTTTTTGCGCACGGTGTTGCTCTGGATTTTTCTCGGATCGGTCATTGTAGCAGGTGTGACCATTTACAATGCGGTAAAAGTACGCCTTACGAACATTGATATCTTCGGCGATCACCACGAAACCTTATCCGGCTGGGCTTTTCTGGTGGTATTGATTTCTATCTTTTTCGCCATTACTTGTCTGAATTTGTATATAATGTCTATTTACCTTTCCAATATATATACGGAATTGAAAAACAGGCCACCTTATATCATTGAATCTGTGAAGCGGTATTGATCCGTTTTAACTACCACAGATTCCACATATTACCACGGATTACACAGATTAACACAGATTCCACATATTACCACGGATTACACAGATTAACACAGATTCTACATATTATCACGGATTACACAGATTAACACAGATTTTAATTTTCTCCTCTTAAAATCTGTGCAAATCTGAGCAATCCGTGGTAATCAAAAATCTGTGTTAATCTGAGCAATCTGTGGTAATTATAATCTGCGGTAATTATAATCTGTAGTAATTATAATCTGCGGTAATTATAATCTGTGGTATCAAAACCGCATCCCAACCGACACATTCACACTGCGACCATCGGAAGGCCAAATTCCAGGTCCAGGGTAAAACGTAGGCCGTTTGGTATAGTATTGTCTGTCCAACAAGTTGCTGATGTTAAACCGCACCGTCAAACGCGCAGAAGCCGTATAGGTGAAATTCAAATCGACAATACTGTAGGAAGGAACCAAACCAATCGAACCGGAAGCAGAAGGTTTGACGGTATTGAGTGGATCAGCAAAATTTTCGCTGGTGTAATTGTACAGCAACGATCCGCTCAGTTTTTTATACCGAACATTCAAGCCGTTTCGGATGATCCAGTCGGGTACGCCTTCTAATTTTTTACCTGCCAAGGGCTTGTTTTCATTGCCGGATCGAATTTGGCCATTTACATACACCGCATTAAAATAGGCCGTAGAGTTAAAAAGGTTCAGGCGCAGGTGTTCCCCGATGTACCAGGTATATTCAGCAAACGCCTCGATGCCGCGGGTGCGGGAATCGCCTATATTGGTTCTCAAAATGGTTACCACGCCATTTTCTTCCATCGCAATACTGCCCAAACGGTTGTTGTACCGCAGTTCAAATAAACCCAGGTCCCAACGCAAATTTCCAAAGGCTCCCCGATAACCCAGTTCGAAGTTGTACCCAAAGGCATCTTTCAGGTTTTTATCGGTGTATTCGTACACAGAACCCGGAATAATGTCTTTAAAAATGACTGGACGGTAGGCCTGCGACCAGCCCGCATAGATGCTTTGGGTAGCACCCAACTGATACGTGCTGTTGATACCCAGCAAAGGATAACGGTGGTTGATGGTTGTTTCTAGGCTATCCGAATTGTAATAGCTGATTTTGCCCGTAAGTTTGGATGCCCCGCTTTCTACGCGAATGCCGGGTGTTACAGACCAGTTTTGACGCAATTGAAACTTGTTTTCGGCAAAAAAGGCGATATTTTGTGTTTTAAGGTGCATATCGCGGCCCCAACCGGGCGTTACCAAACTTAAGTCATAGTCCGATCCGGTGGTGCCTTTGCCCTGTTGCCGACGGTTCAGGTCGTTGTTGATGTATTGCACCCCGGCCGATAAACTGGATTGCTGGTTCAGCAAGGGATATTGGTGCAGGAGCCTCAATTCGGTGGTTTTACTGTTGAAATTGTCGATATCCACCTGGCGATTGGCATATTGCAAGGTAACCGGGTCAATTTTATCGACGATGGTAACGGGTCTATCGAACATCACACTGTTGCGGGAGCCAAATACCCCCGAAATGGTCCATTTTAACTGGGTATGCGGACTAAGTTTCCAGTCTGCGGTAAAAGAGGGCACATAAATTTCGGGGCTGTAATAATTTCGGGATCGAGAAGCCTGTCTTGGATTTTCCTTAAACATGCTGTCGTTGAGCATGCCGGCAATATGAATCTGGTAGTAGGAACGTCCGAGGGTAAGGTTCAGGTTCAGGTTAGGATTGACGGCATAATTGAGCACGACGCCCTGTGCATCAAATTTGGAGTCGTTGTTATCGCGGTAACCGCCAGAGTTGCGCCGATTGTAATAAGCGTAATAGGAGAATTTGCCAACTTTTCCGCTGATGGCATTGTACGTACTCAAAACACCATACGAACCCACGGCATTTACCGTTTCTAATCCAAAGGTGCGGGTGCTGTCGGGTTTGCGCATGACGTAATTGAGCATGCCGCCAAATTGTGCGCCGTATTGCAAGGCACCCGTACCGCGCACCAGCTCAATGCGCTCGATGGCTTCCATGGGCAGGCTAAAATGGCTGGCCGGATAGCCATACATATCCGAATTGGTGATGACGCCATTGGCCCTGATATTAAATTCCCAGCCCCGGTGCGGATCGAGGCCCCGGGTAGAGATATTAATCTGGTTGCCAGATCCGTCCATGTCGTACACGAACACACCCGGTACTTTGGCAAAAATCTGGCGCGGTATCCGTTCGGTGAGGTTAGCATCCAGGCCTTGCACGTTAATGACCTCATTTTTTTTGCCCGACCATAAATAACCGTCTTTGACATCCGGCAGGCGTTCGATGTTGCTTTTTTGGGCGGCAATCATGACCTGTTTCAAGGTTTTTGACTGGGTCGTATCGGGAATGTTCTGCCCGAACAGTGAAAAGGTGCTTAAAATAGCCGATATAACGAGGAGATTTTTCATGTGTTGTCGATTACAGTGCAGGTTTCAACGCTGCGGGTTTGATTTGCGTGGTAACGGTTTTCAAAGAATCCAGGGCATAGACGGCTTCAAAGGATAAACTGCCTTCCGGCGTCCATTTTTGCAACAAACCGTCTTTTTTACCATTTTTAAAGTTTACGATAAACTGCGGTTTACCTGTTGGATAAAATAAGGTGTCACCTCCTTGCTGAAGTCCAGCCACGAACGTTTGGGTTTCTTTTAATTTACCATCGGGGTAAAACAGTCGGTTTGTTCCTTCTTCCAATCCATTTTTAAAATGACGTATGATTTTCGTTTTACCATCTTCATAATATTCCGTCATTTCCCCTTCAATTTTATCATTTACGGTAAAATAACGCCGCAGAACAGCCTTGCTATTGGTGTAATACAACAGGCGTTCTTTGGGTTGGTCGGGCGCTTGACAAGCAAAAAAAGCCATCAAAATTCCGCTGATGCACAAAAAAGAATACTTCATGTGTTAAATTGATATTGGGTGTAAAGAAAAAGAGACCATCCGAATGGATGGCCTCTTTCGGCTTAAAATACGCTTAAAAGCCTATTAAAATGCACTTAAAATTACTTTTTCCATTTGATTTGGTTCACCTTACGGCCGCAGCGGTAGCCCAGGTTTACACCTTGTTCGCAGTCCATACGGAAGTGCACACCCAGTGGAACGCGTGACCATGCATTTTCAACCGCCATTTCGTAGAACGTATTGAAAGCACGTGGTTTGCCTTCAAAGTCGGTGCGGTTTGCATGGCAGTTGTCGGTCATCGGGAAGTGAATGCCAAATACATCGGTCAATACTTCTGCTGCTGCAGCACCCATGGTAGAGTGGCCAGATGGGTAAGCAGGGAAAGAAGGGGTGTTACCAGCCTGGTTGGTCAATGGATTGAACAACAAAGGCTCCCAGTTTGGATCAATTACACGTTGAATGTAAGATTCTGGACGTTCAACATTGTAGTAATATTTAGAGTGCCAGCAAGAAACGGCCGCATCATTCAAGGCCATCCCTACTTTCACATTGCAATACAAGGCTTTTTCGAGGTTCGACTTATCCAGGACGTAAGCCTGATCTGCAATCGCCAACCAACGTGGGCCGGGGCTGAAGGTCAGGTTAATCAAGTCATCGCTCCAAAATTCAGCGATCCAAACGCCTTCGTAGGTAGCATTTACGGTATTGGCGTACACTTCCATCCCTTGGTTAAAGAAGGCAGAATTGGTGTTTTCGCTGTAAGGAATTGGTGGAGGGCACAGTTTGTCGGCTTCGTTGATTGCAAAAGTGCGCACTTTGCCCCAGTTGCCAAACATCGGCTTTCCAGGACCCGGATCCGTAGGAACCCAGTCACCAGGACTATCATAGTGTGTATTCCAGTCGTAATCTTTAAATGGATCGAGGTAGGCATCATGGCCAACTACGTCTGTTTTGGAGTAGTTCCATACCGCTGTCGCGACATCCTGACCGTACGTTTTAGAACGGTTAAGCACTTCTTCAGTTGCTTCTGATGCATACAATGCATTGTTTTGGCTTTCCAAAGCACCAATTTTTGCATACAAATCGGGATTTACAGAGGCAAAAAAACGACGCAGCAAATACGCAGTGGTCGTATTTACTACAGTTGGCCAGTGGTATTCAGCGCCAGTTTGTACCTTCGGGATATCAAGGCCCGGATAGCTGGCTGCTACCGAATTATAACCGGGCATTCCAGTGATACAAGCTTCGTAGGCAGCAAGGCCTGTGTAGGCCAAAGAACGCGGCGCAGGACCGGGGCGGTAACCAGCAGCATAGCGCTCAATTTCCAGGTAAAGTTGGTTCCAAGACGAAACAACGGAGTGGTCGTATGACGCAACGCTTTTGTCGGTCGGTTCAACCGTGTTGTTATTGTCGTCTTTGGTGTTACAAGACCAGGTAACCATCCCCATCAACAGCAGGGCGAAGGCTAAAAGGGAGTAGTTTTTTACAATACGCATGATACAATTGAGTTAGTGAAACATTCATGAGAAACAGCAAAGGACGGGCCATTTTGCCAAAAATGGATTAGGAAGCGTTTAAATTCAGATTAAAAAGCGCTTAAAATTACAAATTCAACCTTAATTCAAGGTAGTTTTGCATCAATTATTGAAAACAATGAAGGTATTGCTGATTGAAGATGAGCCTAAAATGGTACAAACCCTGAAAAAAGGGCTGGAAGAGCACCAAATAGAGGTCGATTTTGCCTATGATGGCACTACCGGTGGATTGTTGTGCGCGCGCAATGATTATGCTGTAATCGTTTCCGATGTTATTTTGCCAGGCATTACCGGGGTAGACCTTGTTAGACAAATTCGGAACAAAGGTAATCATACTCCGGTACTTTTACTTACCGCATTAGGACTTACAGACGACAAAGTTGCTGGTTTTGAAGCTGGAGCGGACGATTATTTGACAAAACCTTTCGAATTCAGGGAATTACTTATGCGGATTAAAGCGCTTGCCCGCCGCCCAAATACCCAATATCAACCCCAGCAAAATCTGAAATTTGCCGATATTGAAATGGATATGGCTACAAAAACGTGTTTTAGAAGTGGCCAAAAGATTTCCCTTACCCCCAAAGAATTTGCCTTGATGGAATATTTATTGCGTAATCCGGGCCGCGTAATTTCCAAATCTGAGATATCCGAACAAGTTTGGAACCTCGATTTTGATACTGGCACCAACATTGTGGAAGTATATGTAAACTTCCTGCGCAAAAAAATTGAAAAGGGATTTGAGGTCAAACTCATTCATACCCAATTCAAAAACGGTTACATCTTAAAAGTGGAAGCATAAAGCGGTCATGCAAATACGGACTAAACTTACCCTCCAATTCATCCTGCTGGTAGCCGGCATTTTGTTTTTTTCACACTATTTTATCTATTATAAATTCCGTGAAATCAACGAAAACGAGTTTTACAATAGCCTGCATTCGAAGTCGCTGATGACTGCCGAAATGGTGCTGCACGACGAAAATACCCTAAAACCCCTCCAACCAAATGAAAAACCATCGGGCGTAACGCTGCCGTTTCGCGAAAATATCATCATCTACAACGATCGCCTCGAAAAAGTATTTGCCTTTAACCACGATGCAAATCCGCTTTCCGCTGCCTCTTTACGCAATATCAAAGCGGGGAATGAGTACCGTTTTGAACAAGGAAAATCAAACATAATCGGCTTCCGCCATATCAGCAAAAGCGGAAAGGAATACGTCATCCTAGCCGAATCGGTATTTAGCTCGGAGGACATTGGCCACCTGCGCAATATCCTCATGGTCACTTTTTTCATAGCCATTGGTATTGTTGCTTGCGGCGGCTGGTTTTATGCCGCACAAGCCTTGTCGCCCGTTTCGCGGATTGTCGACCAGGTAGATCGCATCCTGCCTACCGATTTAAGTGCCCGCCTAAAACTGAAAAATCAAAAAGATGAGCTTTCCCGATTGGTAAAAACCTTCAACCGACTGCTCGACCGGATTCAGTTTGCCTTTAAAATGCAAAAAAGTTTCATTTCCAATGTTTCCCATGAACTAAAAAACCCGCTTTCTATTATCATATCGCAACTCGAAGTATCGCTGGATAAAGCCGAACGCAGCAAAGAAGAGTACCGCAGTACCCTCCATTCGGTGCTCGATGACATGCGCGATTTGAGCGGAATCACCGAAAAATTGCTGCAATTGGCCCGGGTTTACTCAGAAGACACCAATATTCCCTTTGAAGAAGTGCGCCTGGATGAATTGATGCTGCAAACCCGGGAATCGCTGTTGCGCATGCACCCCGAATACCATATCGTGTTTGATGTAGAAGGCGTGCCCGAAACGGAAGCGGAACTATGCATTAAAGGCAATGAATCCCTCCTGCGTTCGGCATTTTTGAACCTGCTGGATAATGGCTGCAAATTCTCTCCAGATAAACGCGTGTCGGTAAAAATCTTTTTCAATGCAGCGGGCAATCACCGGGTTGAAATTACCGACCAAGGACCGGGTATTCCTGCGAAAGACCTGCAACTCATTTTTCAACCTTTTTACCGCAGTTCTGAAAACATCCATGTACGCGGTTCTGGCATTGGCCTTTCGCTGGTAGAAAGTATCATGAAAATTCACCGAATCATCTTGGATGTCGATTCGGCCCAAGGGAAAGGCACCACTTTCCGACTCAATTTTCCGGCAGCAGCCTAATGCATTGCAACGTTTTTAAAGAATAGCCTACATAATTTCATTCGTTCCAATGCCCTACATGAACAGGAAGCTTCTTTTTAAAGCGGGGGCCTGGCTGCTTTTGTGCTTGCTGTGCTGCCAGTGTAAGTCGACTGGCTGGAATAAACCAGCCACTCCAGAAGATCAGGCGCGGGCAATCTGCCTGGGTTGGAACAATCTTTTGCTCGAACTGGAACGCAATACCCCCGGCTATCGCCCCCCTGTGAGCGCGCGTATGTTTGCCTATGTGGCTTTGAGTGCGTATGAAACTGCGTTGCCCGCTTTGCCGGGTTATCGTTCCCTGGAAACAGACTTACCGGGGTTTCAAAAAACAGCGCTTTCTACAGAAAATCAAACCCTGAACTTGCCCGCCAGCCTGAATGCCTGTTACGCCCATATTGTTGCTCGATTCTTTTTTAATGCCGAAAAAACCGTCCTGGCCCAAATTGATCGTTTAGAGAAATTATATAAAAACGAATTCCGATTAAATGAAAATGAATATTTTACATATTCAGAAAAATATGGAAAAGCAGTGGCTGAACAAGTTTGGCAATATTCCATGACCGATTCCATTGGGCACAACGGATACCTGTACAACTATGATCGTCAATACCAGTCGCCCCAATGCAAAGGCTGCTGGCAATCTGCCGAACCAGATCGCATTTATGCCTTGCTACCCAATTGGGGTAAGGTGCGCACCTTTATTGTTCCCCTCCAGGCCGTTCCAAGCCAGCCACCCATGCCATTTAGTGAAAAACCCGGCTCCCCGTTTTACACGGAAGCCATGGAGGTGTACAGCGTTTCCCAAACACTTTCCAAGGAAAATAAATGGATTGCCGAATTTTGGAGTGATGACCTGGAAGGTTTCACGCTCACACCCGCAGGACGCTGGATTTCTATTGTAAATCAGGTGATTGAAAAAACAAACCCCGATTTTAAAACCACCCTTCAAGTGTACCTTAAAACAAGCCTGGCCCTGGGCGATGTGGCCATTCATTGCTGGGCGAGCAAATACCAGTACAACCTGGAACGGCCACAAACCTATATACAACGCATTATTGACCCCAATTGGCTGCCCCTACATGGTACCCCCGCTTTTCCGGCTTATCCTTCCGGACATGCTTGTTTTGGTGCCGCTGTAGCCACTGTTTTAGCCCATTTCTTTGGCGACCAGTACACGCTGGAAGATCGTACCCATCAGGATCGCGATGAATTTGTGAGTACGCCCCGCAGTTTCCGCAGCTTTTCAGAAATGTCCCGCGAAAATGCCTTGTCGCGTATCGTAGGTGGCGTGCATTACCGCATGGATTGTGAGGAAGGGCTGCGGATCGGACAGATCATTGGACAAAAAATTGCCGTACTCCCTTTGCAAAGCTCAAAAGTAAGTTTGAAATAATAAAAACAAGGACGCTAACTTAGCGGCAAGAACTTGAACTATGCGCCTTTTTAGATTGATGCTGCTTTTGATTCCGCATGCCATTTTTGCGCAGGCGGAACTCGAAAAACAACTGCAAACCCAGTTAATTCTGGCAGAAGACGGGGATACACTCACCCTTCCTGCCGATACCATTTACCTCCGGGGCACCTTATCGCTCGACGGGAAAAACCACATTACCTTGCGCGGCGCGGGTCAGGACAAAACCATATTGTCGTTTATAAACCAGGAACAAGGCGCTGAAGGACTGAAGGTTACGAATGGGCATCACATTATATTAGAAGATTTTACGATCGAAAATAGCAAAGGTGATTTAATTAAAACACAAAACATTTCCCAGCTCTGGTTTAAGAATATTACTGCACGTTGGACGGGCGGCCCAAAAAGCAGCAATGGTGCCTATGCGCTTTATCCCGTGCAATGCAGCAATGTGCATTTTGATGGCTGTACTGCCATTGGGGCTTCGGATGCGGGTATCTATGTGGGCCAGTCGGATTCCGTGTGGGTAACGAATTGTGTTGCAAAGCAAAATGTGGCTGGAATTGAAATTGAAAACACCACCAATGCCTGGGTATGGAACAACAAGGCGTTTGATAATACCGGCGGTATCCTGGTTTTTGACCTGCCCGATTTGCCTAAAAAACGCGGAGGCCACGTAAAAGTGTTTAAAAACCTGGTTACCCGCAACAACCTTCAAAATTTCGCACCCAAAGGCAATATTGTAGGGGAAGTTCCGGCGGGGACTGGCGTTATGGTGCTGGCAACCAACGATGTAGAAATTTATGAAAATAAAATATGGGATAATAAAACGGTCTCTACAGCGATTGTCAGTTATTTTATCACCGAACGCCCAATCCGGGACAGTCTGTATAATCCTTACCCGTCCAAAATTTATATCCACGACAATATCTATTCGATGGGCAAGCGCATGCCGACCTGGAAAAACAAACTTGGATTTTTATTTTGGCTAAAATTTGGTCGCCGCGTACCCCATATTCTGTTCGATGGCATATCCAAACCCGAATTTTTACAACCCGACGGCCGACTGAAACCAGCGTATCAAATCTGTGTAAACCGAAATGAAAATGGTTCTTTTGCCAATTTGAAGGCCGATAAAAAGTTTCATGGAATCAGCCGCGATGTGCGTTTGTTTGATTGTGTTTATCAAAACTAATACCGATGCGACTTAACCTCAAACTTGGAGTATGTATTGTTGGTTTGCTGGGTATTTTCAGCAGTTTTGTAGGGAGCCCGGACCTTGCACCCCGGCAATATTTATCGGAATACGGCTTTTTTGATGGTCCGTTGGCCAATTTAACACCGGTACAAACGGTTTTTCCTTACGAGGTAAATGCCCCGCTTTTTTCCGATTATGCCGAAAAGGCGCGTTTTATTTATTTGCCGCCCGGTACCAAACTCAGTTATCAGGCTGTAAATGCCTTTGATTTTCCGACAGGCGCCGTGATCATTAAAAACTTTTTTTACCACCACGATAACCAGCATCCCGAACTTGGGCGCCAGATCATCGAAACACGTTTGCTGATTAAAACAGCCAATACCTGGAAAGCACTCGATTATATCTGGAATGCCGACCAAACAGAGGCTACCCTTGAAGTGGCCGGTGCGCAACTGCCCGTGCAATGGACGGATATACACGGGAAAAATCAATCCATTCAATACCAGATTCCAAACCTGAATCAGTGTAAAGGTTGCCATTCTTTGGATGGACAGTTTACACCCATTGGGGTAACTGCAAGACAACTTAACCGAGCCATTTCATCTGAAAATCAATTACTTACCTGGGAAAAGCAGGGGTTGTTGGAGTTGCCCATCGGGTTTGATATCGAGGCTGCGCCGCGTCTGGCAGATTACCGCAATGCGCCGCTCCCGCAACATGAAAGCATCGAACGCATGGCCCGCGCTTATCTGGATGCCAATTGCGCGCATTGCCACAATCCACAAGGGCCAGCAAGCACCAGCGGCTTGTTTTTAGAGGCCGATCAACAAAACCCGGAGCGCCTGGGCGTGCTCAAATCGCCCGTAGCGGCAGGGCGGGGGAGTGGCAAAAACCGATATGGCATTGTGCCTGGTAAACCCCAGGAGAGTATTCTTGTTTATCGCATGGAAAGCAACGACCCTGGAATCAGGATGCCCGAATTGGGCCGACAAATAGAACACCAGGAGGGCATTGCTTTAGTGAAGGCATGGATCAAAACAATGCAGTAGGTACCTTATGAATACAAGCATCAATTGCCGTGGGCACCTGCTCGATTTGTCGCGGCCCCACATCATGGGCATTCTGAATACCACACCCGATTCCTTTTTTGATGGCGGCCAACTTGCTACAGAAACCGCTCTTTTGCACAAAGCCGAGCAAATGCTTTCGGAAGGCGCCAGTTTGCTCGATGTAGGAGGGGCCTCTTCCCGACCGGGCGCAGATACCATAGGCCTGGAAGAAGAATTGCGGCGCACCCTGCCTGCCATCGAAATCATTCTAAAAAACTTCCCCGATGCGCTGTTGTCGATCGATACCTGGCGTGCGGAAGTAGCCCGTCAGGCTATTGAAGCAGGTGCCGTGCTGGTCAATGACATTTCAGCGGGCCGCATGGATCCAGCATATTATACTACACTGGGCAACTTTGCGGGCCAAAACGTGCCTTACGTATTAATGCACATGCAAGGTACCCCCCAAACAATGCAAAAAAGTCCTGAATATGAGGATATTGTAGCCGAAGTACTCGACTTTTTTATCACCGAATTGAAAAAATTACGCGCTTTAGGCGTGCAGGATGTGTTGCTGGATCCGGGATTTGGATTTGGCAAAACCATTGCCCACAATTACCGCTTGCTGAAGCATTTACCCACCTTTGAAGCCGTAACCGGTTGCCCTGTGCTGGTTGGATTATCGCGAAAATCAATGATTTGTAAAGTGCTGAATGTTAAGCCAAAGGAGGCTTTAAATGGCACAACTGCTTTGCACATGATGGCGTTGCAATTGGGCGCTCGTGTATTGCGGGTGCATGACGTAAAACAAGCCATGGAAGTGGTCAAAATTGCCGAACAATTAGACCTTGTTGCTTGATTTTCAAGGACTCGGATACGCGGTGCAAATTATTTTTACGGGTGCTTAAAACGATTTGTAGTCATTTGCACCTTATCTTTGCTTATAAATTGTTGACACTGAGCATGCAAATGCCAAAATAAATTCCTGCTAACATTTAAAATTTAATTCAATGCGCCAACCCATTCTTGCAATTTATACCTTTTGCGTGTTGCTGAGTATTGCTTTCTTGTCAAGCTCTTTTTCCAATAATTCATTCGAAGAATACGGTAAGGCAGCCTATTACGCCGATGCATTACACGGCCGAAAAACAGCAAGCGGTGTAAAATATGATAAAAAAGCCTACACATGCGCACACAAAACGTTGCCTTTTGGCACCAAGTTACGGATTACGCGCCTGGATAATCAATTGGCCGTTATTGTGACGGTCAATGATCGTGGACCCTATAAAGCCGGTTTCGTTGTGGACATTTCCAGGAAAGCCGCCGAAGAAATCAAATTGGTACACGATGGGATCGCCAATGTGAAAATTGAGGTTATTCCCACCGCCGCAACCAACGCAAAATCAGTTGAGCCTGTAGTTTCCAATACAAGCAGCCGGGTACTTGCCAACGCAAACGATGCAGGCGCGGCCCGTTTATTGATTCCGCAATCCAGTGCAGCCAACCAACAAAGCACGTATCGTGCCCAGGATCCGCGGCCGGCAACCATTCAGTCGATCAATGAAAATAAACCTGGCGTAACACCCAAAGCAGCCAAACAAAGCAGCACCGGAAGTTCGGATTTGTATAAAGTGCAAACGAAAAAAACGTCCAAGACAGGATCTGGTGTGCAAGTAAGCACCTTGTATGCAGCCGAAAACATACTACCGGAAGTAACAAAATTAGAAAAATATTACCCCGGCCGCGT
>JAIYAP010000024.1 GCA_027488935.1 Saprospiraceae bacterium
ATATTGCGCGCTTCGATGGTACTGCCTGGCACAGCGTGGGTGGAGGTATGCGTGGAGGCGACAGTTTCATTCAAGATATGGTGGTGTATAAAGATGAATTATACGTATGCGGCTATTTTGCCAAAAATGCAGGAAACAAAGGTAACAAGATCATGCGTTGGGATGGCAACCAGTGGAAAGAAGTCGGTGGCGGCTTGTGTAGCCCCTTTGATATTGCTACCGATATGATGGTGTATCAAGATAAGTTATACGTCGTGGGTATATTCAATTGTGTGGGCAATGGCTTACCCGCAAGTGATATTGCGGTATGGGATGGAGAAAAATGGTGCAGTTTTGGGAATAGTGTATTCGACAATAAAATGTTGTGCATCGGTAATTACAAAGATGAAATCTATGTAGGAGGCGGCTTTACCATCATTAATGGCCAACCTTCCAGGTATTTTGCTAAATATATCGGCGACCATAGTACCGATACCTGCCAGGCGGTAATTTCCGGGGTTTCTGACTTGGAAGCACGACCTGGGTTGGAGCTAGCACCCAATCCCGCACAAGACTACCTAAACCTTCAATTGCAAAACAGCTCAACCCCTATCGAATACATTGAAATACTGGATGCATCGGGTAGAAACTGTAGCCAATTCATAGATTGGAAAACCACGGATTACAGCACAGGGCAACTCCATATTCAGCGCTTGCCAGCAGGCTGGTATTGCGTGCGGGTGCGCTGTGCGGATCGGGTGTTGGTGGGGCGTTTTGTGAAGGGATGATGTATTAAACTACTTTCGCCCCACCTCCAACTCCGCCCAAGGCGTACTACCATCCACCACCCGCCGGAAAACCATATCCGTGCCTTCGCCCAGCACAATTTCAGCGGTGGTGTACACCAAATTGTCTTCCAGTAAATGCCCGCCGGTAGTGTGTCCCAGGCTATCGCTCACGCTCGCATGCAGGTGCGACCCCAGGGTACTTACCGTCCCAACCAGGCTGACAATTTCAAAATGGCCGTTCCCTTTAACACCTTCGGGCTGGTTGGCAAAACGCAGGTTGTATTGCGTCAAACTGCCCACACAAGTCACAATCCAGCCCGCTTCAATGTGGTGGGCCTGTACATAAGCCTCAATTTCCTTTTTCAGGTCCTGGCCCGGTTTGAGCCGAAAAGCGTGCATTTTTACCGTTTCTTTAGGCATATTGGATGGATTTTGGCAGGAAATAATCGTGCAAAGCAGGAAAAGTAGGACGTATTTCATGGGAGGATTGAAAACCTTTAAACGTTGATTTAAACAAATTGAAAGCCTCAGGGTATTATAATCTCATCTTGCCCAACAACCAGGCTCGCTCTGCTACTTCCGGCGTTGCTTCCAATTCTGAAAGCAACGCCTGCCTTACTTTTTTAGATTGCGTTTGTGCTTCCAACAGTTTGCGAACAAAATACAGCAGTTTTTCATTGGTCGTCCGGTGATAGCCCAAGTTTTTCTGGCGGCGCAAAAAGGCCGCAAAACTCTGTATTAATGACTCCAACGCCTGCCATTCCCCCAATTCGTAATAACTGCGCAACAACATCCGCCGGGCATCCAGGTTATTGAGCGGGTCTTCCAGTTCTACTTGCTGCAACAAAGGCATGGCATGGGCGTAATCTTGTTGCTGAAAGTACAAAAAAGCCCGGTTGTAGCGAAATAAGTTGTCGCGCTCGCGCGGGTGCAGGTGGGCGCGATACTGGTCGAGAAATTGTTCGGCCCAGGTATGTTCTTTCAGCGCTGCTGCCAATCGAATGATGTTTTTATAGTTAAAGCCCGATAAAATGCCGTTTTCCAGCAAAATACCCGACTGTAAAGTTGCACGGTATAAGTCAAGCGCCTCCTGTACATAGGCATTGCGCCCGGCATTCAGTCGTCGAATACAACCATTAATGGCCAGCAAGTACAAACCCCGTTGTTCGTCGACCGAAAACCGTGCATGGTGCTCGGCCAGACTCGTTTTCAGGTGTTCAAAAGCGGTATTGTCTTCCGGGTGTTGCAACATTTGATAGGCGTGGTAATACACCGCGATGGCCGGAATTTGCAACATTTCATCCCGTTTAACCGCCTCGAGGATGGCCTCCAACAACCCCATTCGATATGCCTGCCCCGCCACCGCCTGGTGCATGCTGCTCAAACAGGCATGCCGCAACATTTCAGAAACATAATAAACGGTAAGCTCATCCGGCAGGGGTTGAAAATTGAGTTTGGCCGAACGTTCGCGCTTGGAAGCGTGCTCCAGTTGTTCCTGGTATAACAAATAACGCTGAAAATGATACTGTGCGTCGCGTAATAATTGCCGCTCCATGTCTGCGAATTGTCCCGTCCACGTTTTTTCAAATAAATCATCCATACCCCGTTGCCGCAAGGCGCGCAGTAGCATGGGTACTTGTTGAGCGGGCGCGTGTTGGGCTTCTTCCAGCAGCAAATATTGCCGGACCAAGGCCAATAAATAAGATTGTAGATGGCGCAAACGCTTGGCATCATAAGGCAGTCCGGGACAAGCCACTTCAAATAAACGCTCCGGCGCAATGGCTGGATGGGTGGAGCGGCCGGCGTGTTCCGTCAAATAATCGCACAAACGAACCACTTCTTCGCGCCGATTGAAGTAAGGACAACGCGCCAAATCGCCAACCGCACGCCGTTCAGCGATGCCTAGCCGACTGAAAATGCGAATTATCTGTGCATCCATTTAGGTGAAATTTTGACAAAAATAAATGTTATAAATTGTAAATCAATATTTTAGTGAAATTTATTTTGTGATAAATCCTGTTTTTTGTATTTACAAATGGCAAACGGCGCACGATATCTTTGAGCCATAACTTTTCCAAAGTAACAATCTTATGAGAAAAATCATCTTTCTGCTTCTGCTGGTTTGTTTTGCGCGTCCGCTGTTTGCGCAGCTCAATAGTTTTTGGGAACCATTCCCCGGGCCTTATGGTGGAAGCTTCCGAACACTTACCTTAACACAAGGCGATACTTTATACGCGCACGCATATATAGGTGTAGACGGTTTTTCGCAAGGACCTGTTCGACTTTTTCGATCTACCAATGGCGGTCAGAGTTGGGAGCGCCTCAACCTAATGCTCAACGGAAGTGTCGCCAATGCCTATGTGAATGTGGGACCAACCGGTAATTTCAATTTGGTGCGGAATGAAGGGTCCTCCAATTCCACAAAACTTTATCGCTCCTTCGATGGTGGGCTTACCTGGACTCTTTATACACTCAATAAACTATTTATTACCGTATATGAAACGGAAAATAATGCTTTAGTGGGCGTTACAAGTGGTCATGATATTTACCGCTCTCAAAATGGTGGACAAACCTGGACGGTTGCAGGAAGTACCATTTCAAATCCGTCTAAATCTGTGGAGTTTTTACGGTTGCAAAATGGGGATCTTACATGCCGTGGTTTTTTTGAAAGTGAAATTTACCGATCTACTGACAACGGCATTTCCTGGGAAATAATTACCGTAGATTCTTCCACAGATCTCACAATTGGACAAGTTTACGCCGCTTCTAATGGTACTTTAATCCTGTTAGGGCAAGGACTGGTTCAAAGATCAATTGACAATGGTATTAGTTGGCAAAAAATCTACACATCCTCTCACGGTGATGGGGGTATGGTAGAATTGTCAGATGGGAGTTTGTTGATGGCAAATGAAAATTATAATTTATATAAATCCACGGATAATGGGCAAACCTGGAATGGTATCCTGTCCAATCATAGAATAACCAAAATCCTGCCTTTTCGACTGTCAGATGGCACCATTTTCGGTATTTGTAATGCCCTGTACCGATCATCGGACGGAGGGGTTACCTGGCAGTTCGCAGCAGATTCTATGGACCTTGCCATTGTGCTCAAGCTCGATTTTACATCGGAAGATACAATGTTTGCCATGACCGAAAATGGATTGTATCGCAGTTTTGAACATGGACAAACATGGACAAAAATCAGTGATCTGAATCAAAAATACAGCGTTCTAGAGGGATATAGTGTTTCGTTGCGACGTCATTTCGCATTGGGTGAGCATGGTCACCTGGTAACCTGCACCGATAATAAATTGCTGTGGTCGGATAATTTTGGGGATAGTTGGCAAAATCGAACACCCGCGGCAGGGATTTTTACTGAGGCTGTAGCAATGGGAAATCACGATTCCTTACTTTTTATCAATGCCAATACCAATCCAACGAAGGTAATGCGGTCATTAGACCAAGGGCAGAGTTGGCAAAGCACCAATTTCCAGAATGCCGCTTTTACCCGCATGGAATTTCATCCAGGTGGTCGAATTTTTGCATTGGTTCGATTCTCCAATCAATTCGAGGTTAACTTGTGGTATTCCGATGATCAAGGAATGAACTGGACCCTATGCCCTGGTCTGAATACAACGACCAATATCACCATTGATGCAGCAGGAACGATTTGGGCAAGTGGAGATGGCTATATATACCGATCACTGGATCAAGGAAATACCTGGTCAAAAGGCCCTGCACAACCCACTAATTTGTATGGAAGCTATCTTTCAAGTAATTTGATCGGCCATTTATTTGCCAACAATCAATACCGTTCGGTGGATGCAGGTCTTAGTTGGCCTGAGTTACCCACTTCTGGTTATTATAATGACTATATTATTGTAGACCCAATTTCCCCAAACCAACACCTTTTTTCCAATTTCCGTTATGTTGGCTTTGCGCGCACCCGAAATCCAACCGTGGAAGGGGCGTACTTGAATGGAACCCTGCGTCGCGATGCGGATGATGATTGTAGTACGGCCGATGCTCAAAATCCTTTAAAAAATTGGGTGGTGCAAGCCCAGGGCACGTATAACAGTTGGGCAAATTCTGATTCATCTGGTCAATACCTTATGTTTTTGGATACAGGCACGTACGAGGTTCGGGTAAAAACCATCAATGATCTTTGGTGGAGTGTGTGTGACAGCATCCAACTGGTTACCCTCGATTCGTCCTTACAAACCCAAACGGTCGATTTTGATGTTATCAGCACCGCGCCTTGCCCCTTGATGACCGTAAATCTTACGATTCCAGGCATGCGCCGTTGTTTTGACAATACAATTTGGGTAAACTATTGCAACGAAGGCGGCGAAATTGCGGAAAATGCCTATGTCGATGTTTCCCTCGACAAATTCACCGATTTTGTCAGCGCCGAAATTCCTGGTTTGGACCTGGGCAATAACACCTATCGATTCCCAATCGGCAACCTGGCCTCCAACGATTGCGGTCAATTCAAGTTGGTGGTGCATCTGCAATGCGGCACCACGATCCTTGGCCAAACCCACTGTTTTAATGCCCATGCTTTCCCCGATACCCTTTGTACGCCCGTGCCCAACTGGTCGGGCGCGCAAATTCAGGCAAGTGTACAATGTGAAGATACCATCGTAAAATTCAAGTTAAAAAACATCGGTACCGCCATCTCCGAGCAATTGGATTACATTATTATCATCGACGATGTGGTCATGATGCAGGATTCCAAATTTTATATCCCGGGTGAAGAACTGGTGATTTCCCAACCAGCCAACGGATTCACCTGGCGCATCGAATCTATGCAAGAGCCGGGTCAGCCATTCGCAACCTCCAACCATATTACCCTGGCTTTTGAAGAAGGTTGCGGCGGATTCAATAGTCTGGGTTATATCAACAAGTTTCCGGTGGATGAATATGCCCCGTCATGGGACCGCGATTGCATTGAAAATACAGGCTCTTATGATCCGAACGACAAACAAGGTTTTCCCAAGGGTATTGGCGATATCCATCAAATTGTACCCAACCAGGAATTGAAATACTTAATCCGTTTTCAAAATACGGGCACCGATACGGCATTCACGGTGGTCGTGCGCGATACGCTTTCGCCCTGGCTAAATCCGGCAAGTATCCATGGCGTAATCGGTTCGCATCCATTTACCTGGAATTTGAGCGGAAATGGTATCCTTACGTTTACGTTCAATAATATCATGTTACCAGATAGCAATAAAACTTCGGAAGGGTCTCAGGGATTTGTCAGTTTTCGGATTAACCAGCAAGCGGAAGTACCCATAGGTGCTCAAATATTTAACCAGGCGGCTATTTTCTTCGATTTTAACGAGCCCGTTATCACTAATCAAACAATGCATACCATCGGCTTACCGCCTGTATTGGCCACCCGTCCTGTTTTAAACCAAAAACCAAGTTCCAGCGTGCTAATAACCCCCCAGCCAGCCCAGGATTTCACCCATTTAAGCCGCAAAGATGGGCTTCCATTCCACAATGCGCGGTTTGTTTTACTCGATGCACAAGGACAACAACGCATGGAGCAACGACTCCATGAAGCGCAATTCCGTTTGGAACGTGGTACTTGCCCCGCAGGGATTTATTTTTTCAGAATAGAAAATGCGGAAGGTATGCTCGAAAGTTCCGGCAGTATTATTTGGCAATAAGGCATAAAAAAGGCGGCAAAACCAAGTTTTGACTGGTTATGCCGCCTTTTATGGTTTAAAAAATAATACTACTGCATCAAAACCACCCGTTTGCTCACCAATTGTTGGCCCACTTCAATTTGCGCCACATACTGACCTGCTTTCAAAGATGAAACAGGTACCGCTTCTTTTGAACGAATCGTGGTGTTCAATACTTGTTGTCCATCCAGGTTTACCAAACGCAATGTAGCCGAAGTGGCTGTACCCAAATCAAAATAAAGCGTAGATTTTGCAGGAACAGGGTACACCTTAATTTGTTCCGCCAAAGTGGGCTCCTGGCTGGCCACCAACTGTTTCAACTGTACGGTCCGGGTTCCAATCAGCACATTGTCGCCAGTGGTACCGCCATTGCCGTTGGCTGCAAGCCCAACAAAATAGAATTTGATGGTATTGGCCGAAGCGGTAGCAGGTGCTTGCCAGGTAAAGGTCCAGGATGCACTGCCATTTGACATCGTTTTCGGTGTCGATTGGCGCGCATATTTGCGGCTGGCGGTACCTGTTCCGATGTTAGAGCCGGTTCCGGCCGTCAAGGTACCGCAAGCAGCATTGGCATTGTCTAGGCAGGTAAGTTGAAAGCCTGCGCGTACCGCGTTGCTGGTTTCTGTAAGCGTTACAGAATAAGACTGGTTGGCTACAACGGTATCGGGAACCCCCGCGATAGCAACAGAACCCGTAAAGTTTCCACCGCCATGGCAGTTGGATTTTGCACAGGTGGTTTCACCTGGTGCATTGGTATTTCCGGTTGGTGGGCTACTCGGATTACGCATAGAAGAGGTTGAAACCATCCATGCTGCAAGACAAATCAAGGAAAAGATTGAAAATTTAGTGTTCATTCGAAATGGATTTAAATTAAAAAGAAGAGGTGCAAAAATAAACACTTCCCCCAACAACAAGTTGCCGGAGGAAGTGCGTCATTTTGCTAAAATCTACCAATCAATCGTAATTCTTAACCAATCTTGTTGCCATTGGCATCAAAACGTACTGTGCCGCCGTTTTTAATTTTAACCACATAAACCACCGTGCCATCCGGTTTGGTGGTTTTCAATACTTTCTGAATCGTTGCGCCCGGTTTGTTGGCGGTCAACCAATCCTGTGCCGCTTGGGGCAAATCCGTTACTAAAATACTAACAGGTTGAATGTGCACGCCACCTTGGTTCAAGGTATCCTGGTTTCCATGATTTGGGCCGTGGTTCGGGCCATGGAATGGTCCGCCATGGTGTCCGCCTGGGTGGAAAGTAGTATCCACGTGGGTATGCAAGGAATCATGGTGGTTGTGCAAAGAGTCACCGTGGTGGTGTCCCAATGAATCCAATCCGTGGTGGTGCCCCAATGAATCGAGGATGTGGAAATGCAAGGAATCGCCCAAGTGGCCATGATGCCCATGGTGTCCACCATGGTGTGGGTTGCCAGTGGTGCTGTCGCGATCAGTTACGATGCCTGAATCGGAAACGACTGCCGTAGAAAGCATGCTTTCTTTGGAGCACGCGTAGATGGACAAAACTGCCAATACGGAAACAAACAACAATACTTTTTTCATGTATGAAAGTTTAAAGTGATAACTAAAGGCCTATTTGACCTTCTTTAAACCCTACACGAGTATTGTTGAAAGGGGGTTGCGTGCTGGTTAAAAAAAATTAATTAATTCGGTATTGCAAACCGGCTTGCAGATAAACGGCATTGCTGGCTTTTGCGCGGGTCGAGAATTGTTTTGCATAATCGGCAGCAAATTGAAGCCCCCACCGACCAAAACTGCGTTCTAACCCTGCGCCAAAGCGCCAGGTATTGCCAAAAGTATGCGACGCTGTTTTGATGAAAAAGTAGTCAGGATCATTTTGGTGCGGTCCGCCCGGGTGGTTGGTGTCCTGAAAACGGAAGGTTACGGTGCTGGGCGATACATGGGTCCAAACATGTGCAACCCGCAAGGTCGGGCGCAGGCGCGCGCGCAGTGGCACCACATACCGCACGCCAATGGCATATTGCTGCTGACGTTGGATGGAACTTATCTCCTCCAACTGGTCATAATGGTGGTTGGGGTTCATCATCGGCGGATCGGGCAGGCGCAGGCGCTTGATTACGGTGTCCGTTTGTATGTCAAAATGCAACCAATCGGCCGAAGCGGTCAACCACCAGTTGCGTACCGGGCTGTACGCCACATTAAAACCACCACCTTTTAGTACCGAAACACCTGCTGCACGGGGCGTCACATATCCAAGTTGGGTTTGTACTCCCGCACGCCAGCGATCGGAGGCTCTAAATGGTTGAATCTGTTTGGGTTGATATGCTACCACGCCGGGCTGACGATCGGGTTTTTGTGTTTTTTTACGGTCATAAGCAGGCAATGGGGCCAAAGTCGCCATAAAGGCTGGCCGAACCGAATTTGCCTCGGCTTCCGTAAGTGCTTTTTGCAAACGATCCACTTCCTCCTGCAATTGGGCAATTTGGTTGCGCGCGGCCAGTAATTCGGCGGTTTGGTTGGCTATTTCCTGGTTTGCAGCCAGTTCTGAAACGGTTTTTTTGCTTTCGGATGATGTTGAAGTGCCGCCCGATGGTGTTAATGCGGGTGTTTTTAGCGATTTAGCCGCATTATCCGCCGATTTTGATGCATGCGCGCGAACCGGTATTTGATTTGATGCAACGTCCTGATGCGCATTGGGCGCTGCATGGGAAAGGGTATCGGGCGCAGTAGGAATTTGTGCCAAAGGAGACGCGGGCACTTTTTCGAGTTGCTGGTATTGGGCAATGGTTTGTTCTAATTGCCTGTTTTCTTTTCGAGTTTGATACAAAAGGGCCGTGCTGGCAATCGTGCCAACCAATGCCGCAGCAGCAGCGATTTTCCAAACCAATACCTTGCGCGCCACTGCATGCAGGACCAGGTCATGCGACTGCAATTGCTGCGATAATTTGCCCCAATTGGCCCCGGAATTTGGAAACTGCTGCTCTTCGTTCAGCTCTTTTTCAAAAAAATCGTCAAAATTGTTCATATCTGCTTCGAAAATTCAAAGTCGGTGGACAATAATAGCTTTAAATGTTGCCGCGCGCGGGACAGGTTCGATTTGGAAGCGCCTACACTAATCCCTAGTTGCTGGCTTATTTCCTCATGCGAAAATCCGTCCACGACTGCCAGGTTAAAAACGGCCCGATAAGCAGGCGGTAATTGGTCGAGCATGCCTACAATTTGGGTGTAAGTAAGTGATTCTTCTATACCCGAACTTTCCTCCAAATCGTGCCAGGCTTGTAACTCGGTCGTTTGCAATTGATGCAAACTACTTCTAAATCGGTCGATGGCGGTGTTGATGACAATACGACGAAGCCATTGCCGAAATGGTAATTGCCCCGAATATAAATCCATTTTTGTAAAAACCTTGAAAAAAGCATCATTTACCAATTCTTGTGCAGTTTCCATGCTACCGCCATAACGCCGCGCAATGGTCATGGCATAGTTGTAGAAATGTGCATACAGCCGCTCCTGGCTTGCCCTTTCTTTTTTACGGCAACCTTGTATGATTTGATCAAGTTCCACTTCGAATCATCTTTGTATCTACACGCAACTTATTGTGTGCGGGTTGCGTAAACGGTATTTTTATTTTAAAAAAAGATACCGTTTGGTCTCTGATGGGCAAAAAGCGGAAGCACAATCCTTTACGCCGCCCTGAAATAAGTAGGCACCCGCACGGCCCGCAACGCCGGTGCAATGGAAGCAAGAATTCCAATGCTCATGACCGCAAATACAACGGGGAAAAAATCCTGAAACCGCATAGAAATCGGGTAACTCGTCACTAAAAACCCTTCCGGAATGGTAATAATGCCATATTCCTTTTGAATGATGTAGATAACGACTGCTAAAATAAACCCGATGATTAAGCCTAAAAAGGTAAGTAAAATGCCTTCCAACATAAAAATGCGGTAAATCATACGGTCGGTAGCACCCATTGTTTTTAAAATCGCAATATCCTGTTGCTTGTCCAATACGATCATCCACATGGCGCCAATGGTATTGAACGCCATCAAAACCAGCATCAACAGGGTGAAGGCAAACCCCATCCACTTCTCTAAGCGCATGACTTTAAAAAAGGCTTCATTTTGCTCATAGGCATCTTTTATCACAAAATCGGCCCCTAAAAGGGCGCGTACCTGGTCTTTGATGCCCGCCAGGGAAGCGCCTGGAACACATTTTAGCTCCAGCGAAGAAACGGTACTGTCCGATACGCCCAGCAGTTCGCGCATGAACAACAAATTGGTCAATATATACTGATTGTCGTAATCCTGCTGGATGGCAAAGGTGCCCGCCGGGTATAAAATCCTGGTTTTGAAGGGTTTGTCTAATACGCCCGTGCTTTGTTCCACCGGCATATACACGGTGATCGGCACCGCAAAATTATCCACGTTGATGCTCAGTTTATTGCGCACGCCCGCGCCCGCTACGGCATAGTTGCGGTCTTCTTCTGCCAATTTATACACGCCTTCCCGAAGGGTCGAGTCTATGCCGTTTACCTTGGAAAAATCGTTGTCTACGCCTTTTAACACCCCAAAATCCTGGGAACCTTCGTATTCGAAGAAGGCAATTTCCTCTAAAGTTTGGCTCACAACTGCCACACCAGCGATGCCTTTGATCTTTACGAGCATTACACTGTCTACCTGCATGGTTTTGCCCTTGGCAGGTGTCACCTTGATTTCGGGGTTAAAATGCCCAAAAAGTCCCGCCAACAGGTCTTCAAATCCATTAAATACAGACAAAACCAAAATCAGCGCAGCCGTACCGATCGACACCCCGAACACAGAAATGCCGGTAATGATGTTGATCGCGTTGGTGTGGCGCTTGGCAAACAAATATCGCCGGGCTACAAGCAGTGGAAAATTCAAGCGCGCTTATTTGGGGGTGAACAATACCTTTCCTGTCATTTCAGCGCCCTTATCCATGCCCATCAACGCGAGCAGGGTAGGGGCCACATCGGCCAATTTCCCGTTGTGCATGTCGATCTTGTCTTTTAAAAGGTCGCTGACCAAAATACAAGGCACGGGGTTTTTGGTATGGGCCGTATTCGGCGTTCCATCTTCATTGATCATGTAATCCGAATTGCCATGGTCGGCAATCACGATACATCCATATCCTTTTTCCAGGGCCAACGGAATAATTTCACTCAAACAGGCATCAACCGTTTCAGCCGCTTTCATAGCCGCTTCAAATACACCGGTATGTCCCACCATGTCGGTGTTGGCAAAATTGAGGCAAATAAAATCGGGCGTATTGTCCCGAATATCGGCCATAATCGCCTCTTTGATGCCATTTGCACTCATTTCCGGCTGCAAATCGTAGGTCGCAACTTTTGGGGAAGGCACCATCAAACGGCGCTCGCCCACAAAGGGTTCTTCGCGGCCACCCGAAAAGAAAAAGGTTACATGGGGATATTTTTCGGTTTCGGCAATGCGCACCTGGGTTTTGCCCGCTTTTTCCAGCACTTCCCCTAAGGTCATGGTCACGTCGTCTTTTTCAAACATCACCTCTACCTGCTGATAGGTTTCATCGTAGCGGGTCATGGTGACAAAATACAAGGGCAATTTGTGCATGCCCTGGTCCGGCATATCGGTTTGTGATAAAACGGTGGTCATTTCGCGCAACCGATCGGTGCGGAAATTAAACGCAATCACGACATCATCGGCCTGGATGGTGCGCGCACCGGAAGTATGCACGATGGGCATGATAAATTCGTCGGTAACGCCTGCTTCGTACGAGGCACGCAATGCTGCCGGAATATCTTCGGCTGGTGTACCGATGCCATTTACCAAAAGATCATAGGCCAATTTTACGCGCTCCCAGCGTTTGTCGCGGTCCATTGCATAATAGCGGCCCACTACACTGGCTAATTTAACCGGTTGTTTTTCAATATGTTGTAGTAAATCTTCCAAAAAACCTGCCCCGCTCTTAGGATCCACATCCCGGCCATCCGTAAAGGCATGTACAAACACCGAGGTATTGCCGCGTTCGGTGGCAATATCGCAAAGTGCCTTGAGGTGCTCAATATGCGAATGCACGCCACCATCCGATACCAAGCCGATAAAATGCACCGCTTTCCCGTTTGCTTTCGCATGGTCCAATGCTGCCAACAAGGCCACATTGTTGTGCAATTCCTTGTCGCGCACCGCTTTATTAATACGTGCCAGTTCTTGCCACACAATCCGGCCTGCGCCAATGTTCAAATGCCCTACTTCCGAGTTGCCCATTTGGCCTTCCGGCAAACCTACTTCTTCCCCATAAGTCACCAACGTACTCCATGGATAGGTTGCTTTCAAATGATGCACAAAGGGCGTTTTGGCTTGCGCAATCGCATCGGATTCGAATTTAGGACCGAGGCCCCAACCATCCAGAATGAGTAAAAATGCGCGATCGTGTACTTGCATGGCGGTTTTAAAAAGAAAAAGTGAAAAGTACGGGTGTATTAATTCGGCAAAGTTAATGGACTTCCACAGTAAGCATCCAAAAGCCACTTGATCTTTTTACATTTGTTGCGTTTTTAGCCCCTGCTGTTTTTACACTTCCTTACCTTGTACGCATGATCAAATACAGTGCCTTTTGGGCTGCTTTTTCGCTTTTCTTCGTTTCCTGTGCAATAAAACCAACTATGTCTACCTTCCAAATTCCGTTTGAATCCGATCCGAATCAAACACTTACCTACCAGGAGGCCATCACCTGCTACCAGCAAATGGCCAAGGACCATCCCGGTGTTTTTCAACTCCAGGCCATCGGCAGCACCGACAGCGGTAACCCCTTACACGTAGCAGTTCTTTCTACCGATGGCATATTTGATCCCGAAAAAATAAGGGCTTCCGGTCGACGTATCTTATTCATTAACAACGGGATACACCCGGGCGAACCGGAAGGCATCGACGCAACCGTGCTTTTGTTGCGCAATTTGTTGAACCGCAAGGATGTAGCCTCCTTTTTAAAAGAACTGGTGCTCGTCGTTATTCCGGTGTACAACGTAGATGGCTGCCTCAACCGCAATTCGTTTAGCCGGGCCAACCAGGACGGACCAGCCGCTTACGGTTTTAGGGGTAATGCACGCAATTACGACCTCAACCGCGATTTTGTAAAATGCGATTCGCGCAATGCCCGCACGTTCAACCAGATTTTTCAAACCTGGAAACCGGATGTCTTTGTAGATAACCACACCAGCAATGGCGCTGATTATCAATACGTAATGACCCTGATTGCTACCCAGCACAACAAACTGGAGGCACCACTCGGAAAGTTTATGCAGGAGCAAATGTTGCCTTTCCTGTACGACCACATGCAACAAAAAGGCTGGGAAATGACGCCTTATGTGGAATCGACCACCGAAACTCCTGATTCCGGCATTACAGGATTTTGCGATTATGGCCGGTATTCAACGGGATATGCCGCTATGTGGAATACCATCGGGTTTATGCCCGAAACCCACATGCTCAAACCATTTAAAGATCGACTTTGGAGCACGTATGCATTCATGGAAGTGGTGATCGATTTTGTAAAACAGCAGGGTGGCGCGCTCGCCCAAGTGCGTAAACAGGCATTCGAGCAAACCCGCAATAAACCTTCTTTTACCCTCGATTATGCCCTGGACACCGAAAAATACGATTCGATCACCTTTAAAGGCTTTGAAGCCAAATACAAACCCTCGGAAGTAAGTGGATTGCCCCGCCTCTGGTATGACCGTTCGGAACCCTACGCCAAAACCATACCTTATTATAATTATTTTAAACCGGTTTTGTCGGTAAATAAGCCTGAAGCATACATTCTTCCACTGGCCTGGGAGGCGGTCATTGAGCGACTTCAAATAAACGGGGTGGTCATGACGCCGCTCGAAGCGGATACTGTTTTTGAAACCGAAACCTATTTTATTCGCGATTTTAAAACCCGCAACGCCTGGGAAGGCCATTATTTCCATTCAGCCGTAAAAGTGGAGCGGAAAACGATACAGCGGCATTTTCACAAGGGCGATTTACTGATTTATACCAACCAGGATGCCAACCGGTATATCCTGGAAACCCTGGAACCCCAAGCGCCGGACGCCTGGTTTGCCTGGAATTTCTTCGAGTCGATTCTTGCTCAAAAAGAGTATTTTTCGGCATATGTGTTTGAAGATTTGGCCGCCGATTACCTCAAAAAGCATCCGGAAGTTCGCGCTGAGTTGGAGGCACTGAAAAGCGCAGACGCCAATTTTGCCCAGGATAGTGCCGCCCAATTGGATTGGGTGTACCGCCATTCGCCCTGGTACGAGCCGACCCATCGGATGTATCCAGTTGCCCGATTGATGCATTTGCCAAAGTAAAACGAGTTGGCAAGTACGCCATAGATGTCCATTAATCCAGCAATATCCGGCATTAATAGAATTTTAAGTGTCGGCCCATAAATGTGTCGTAATCTTGCCCACGGAAAAACGGCTGGAGACAGAAACAAATTTTTCTTGCTCTTTATGAATCAGAACTTAAAAATCAGCGCACTTATCATCGTATTCCTGATCGCGATGATGCGTGCAAAAGCCCAGGAAGCCTGGTCTTTGCAAAAATGTATTCAGTACGCTCAGGAAAACAATATTTCAATCAAACAAGCAGAGGCGAATGTCAAAATTGCCCTGCTGTCAGAGAAACAGGCCAAATCCTCGCGGCTGCCCAACGTGAGCGCCAATTCGAACCTGGGGGAACAGTTTGGTCGTACCATTGACCCAACGACCAACACCTTTAGCACACAAGGTATCGGGTACAACAGTTTAAGCGTCAATGCCAATGTGACCTTGTTCAGTGGCGGACAAATATTCCATAACATCAAGCAGGCCAATTGGGATGCCCGTGCCGCCGCAGCGGATGCCGGGAATACCCTGAATAATTTGAGCCTTCAAATTGCTACCGCCTATTTGAATATCCTGCTCAATGAAGAACAGGAACGTTCAGCCGCAAAACGGGTAGCACAAAGCAATGAGCAACTCAAAGTAACCCTCAAACTGATTGATGCGGGTTCGCAGCCGATGGCCGAACGGTACACCGTGGAAGCCCAAATTGCCCGCGAAGAACAAGCCGCTATTGTTGCACGCAACAATGTAGACCTGGCCTATTTATCGCTCAAACAATTGCTGCAACTCGAACCAGACTTTGATTTGCGCATCGAACATCCGCAGTTTCAGGCACCGGTTGATGCAAATCCCGAGGCATTAAGTCTGACGCCGATTTATACCGATGCCTTGCAAACCCAGCCTTCTATTCTGGCAGCAGATTTCAGGATCAAAAGTGCCGAGGAAGCGGTAAAGGTAGCCCAGTCCGCTTATTTGCCTACCGTTTCGGCCTTTGCAAGTTTAAGTTCCAATTTTTCAACCCAATACAAATCGTTTGTAACAACTGGAAATATCCTTCCTGGTCGGCCATCCATCGTAAATGTGGGCGGAACAGACGTAACGGTTACTTTTTATGAGCCGGAAGTGCAAATCCAATCGGTCAATTATTTTGACCAAATGGATCAAAACTTTGGACAGGGAATCGGGATTGGCTTAAGTGTGCCCATTTACCAAAACGGCCGAACCCGCCTTTCGGTTGAGCGTGCACGTTTAGGCATCCTGAATGCTCAATTGACCAGCAACCAGGCAAGACAAACCCTGAAAAACGATATTCAAACGTCTATCGCCAACGCGCGTTCGGCAAAACTCCAGTTGGCCGCCGCCCAAAAATCGGTAGAGGCCAACCGGATTGCATTTTCCAATTCGGAAAAACGGTATGCGCTGGGTGCCATCAATTCACTCGATTTCACCACTGCCAAAACCAATTTAGCGATAGCTGAAAACGATTTGATTGTGGCAAAGTATGACTATTTGTTCCGTTTGAAAATTTTGGACTTTTATCAAGGTAAAACCCTGACACTGGATTGATCATTTTTCAAAACCCGGGCGGTTTTGGTTTTATGGTTGTATCGGATTTTCAGGATAAACAGCGCATCTTCTGAATCAACGTGCAGGTTGTCGCCCAAAACAAACCGATAAACGCCACTTTTGGTAAATACTTTTTGGTTTTCGTACACCCCGTACGTGTACGGATCGCCTTTAAGCGTGGTTGTATTGATATGTAAAGCGCGCATTTGTTCAAAATCTTCACTGTCGACCAGTGGTTGAAGTTGCCCAATGCTGCTTTCTTTTGGAAAAACAAGGTAAAAGAAATGCCCCTTGGGGTCGAGTACGCCAAGATACGTGGGGTTGGGTGTTTGGAAATGCAAATCAAAACCTTCGCCCTTCGAAATGGTGCGTTGCGATGCCCACATGGAGGGTTGGGTAGGCGCTACTTTTTCAGTGGCCATCATAGGTTTTGAAACAAAAACAAAAGCGTTTTTGGGATAGTCGGTCAGAACGCCCGAAAAGAGCAGGCCGATTGCGGGAATTGCATGGATTATCTTCATGTTAAATGTTATTAAATCGGTTAATGTTTTGGATGAACCCAGTGGGTAAATGATAACAAGAATTGGTTAGGTTTCATTTCATAAAATGTGTTAAAATTTCGTGCCAAAACCCTCCATATGAAATTAATTTACGAAAAAAATGCATTTAAAGTTTTCGGCTTCAAATCGACCGCTTTTTTGATGGTTTCATCTGCCTTTTTTCGCCATTAATCCAACTATTTTTTTTGCCCTTGTTGGCATGCTTAACCTTGTGCCAGCATTACGGACCATTTTTCAAGTTTAAAATTTTTGACAAAACATGACGACCAAGCCGCCCAAACGCAATAAAACGCTGCTGTATGTTCTAATTGGCGTATTGGCATTGCTAATCGCCGCCGCTGTGATTAAAGCCCGCCAAAAACCGCGCGGCGAAGAAGTCAATGCAGAAAAAGCAGAACGGCGCACCATCAAGGAAACCGTTACCGCCAGTGGCAAAATTTACCCGGAAACAGAGGTTAAAATCAGTTCCGACGTTTCAGGGGAGATTATCCAGTTGTATGTGCAGGAAGGCGACTCGGTTACTGCCGGACAAGTGCTTGCCAAAATCCGCCCCGACGAATACCAAAGTGCAGTAGAACAAGGCGTGGCTTCGGTCAATACCGCCCGTGCCCAAAAACAAATATCCTCTTCCAATGTGCGCACCAGCAGCGCACAATTGGATCAGCTGAAAGCCGAAATCAACCGCACCAAAGCACAATTGGAGGCCGCCACCAATGCCTACAACCGCAGCGATAAATTGTTTAAAGAAGGCGTGATTTCTGCCGCCGAGTTTGAAACCGCCAAAAATAACCTGCGCGCTGCCGAAAGTGGCCTGAATGCCGCTGAAGCCAACCTGAAAGCCAGCGAAAGCAGCCTCGTTTCTGCCCAGGAAAATGTTCGTGTTTCAGAATTGGGCATCACCAGCGCTTCTGCGCGCCTCCGCGAGCTCAATACCAGCCTGCAAAAAACCATCATCACCGCGCCGGTAAGCGGCATCGTGAGCAAATTAAACGTTGAAAAAGGCGAACGCGTGGTAGGTACCCTGCAAATGACCGGTACCGAAATGATGCGCATCGCCAACCTGCGTTCCATGGAAGTACAAGTGGACGTAAGTGAAAACGATATCCTGAAAGTATCAGTCGGCGATGAAGCCGATGTGGAAGTGGATGCTTACCTCGGCCGCAAATTCAAAGGCAAGGTGACAGAAATCGCCAACAGCGCCAGCAACGTCGGCACCACCACCAGCCTCAATTCCGATCAGGTCACCAATTTTGTGGTGAAAATCCGCATCGACCCCAGTTCTTACCTCGACCTTTTGAAAGACGGCCGCCGTTACCCTTTCCGTCCGGGTATGTCGGCCTCGGTGGATGTGTTTACCCAGACTGCCGACAATACCATCACCGTGCCTTTGATTGCTGTGACCGCGCGGGAAGACAAAAAGGACGATAAAAAAGTGGTGGATAAAGACGAGGAAGAAAGCGTTGTGAACAATGCCCAAAAAGAAAAAGAGAAAAAAGACGACCTGATCAAAGAGATCGTTTTTGTGATCGTGGGCGATACGGTGGCCGTGAAAGAAGTAAAAACGGGTATCCAGGACAATGACCATATCGAAATCTTGTCGGGTATTGCGGAAGGCGACATGGTAATTAGCGGTCCGTACTCGGCGATTGCCCGCAAATTGAAAAGCGGCAGCAAGATCAAATTAATGGATAAAAAGAAAGCAGAGGAAAAAAAGGAATAGCCCTTACCTTTGCGCGGCCAAGCAAATGGCCAATCGACTATACCATGGAAAATATTGAATATAATGCCGACAGTGCTCCCGTGTCTACCACGGGGGCACTGTCGCGTACCAGCCTGCTCTCTTCGAATTATACCCTGTTTTGGCGGGTGTTTTTCCCGATTTTCAGCACCGTTTTCCTCTTCGGATTAATGGTGGCTTTTTACCTCACCGAAGAAAACGATATGCTGTTTCCGTTGGTGCCAGTCCGTTGGGCGCAAATCGGGATCGTAATCGTGATGGTGCTGTGGATGTTTTTGCTGTACCGCACCCTTTGGCGCCTCAAACGCGTGGATGCCGATACCCAGCATGTTTATGTGACCAATTACTGGCATACCGTGCGTTATCCCTGGACGGATGTAAACCACCTGGAATTGAAAAACCGCGTGGGGCGTCATGTTTGGCAAATTGAACTAAAAGCGCCCGGTCGTTTCGGACAAACCATTTACTTTTTTCCTTCTGCCCAAACGGCGGGTTTCCTCGAAGCCCTGGGCGTGCAGTCTTTGGTGAAGCCACCTAAAGCCTGATATGGACTGTCGCCTGTTGCACACCTGCACAGGGCACAACGGGGCCTTATATGCCTTGCAGCCCGGTTTTGAGTCGCATACGTTCCTGTCGGCCGGCAGCGATGGCTGGATCGTGCAATGGGACCTCCATGCACCTGAATTCGGCAAACTTTTAGCCACTGTAACTACCCAGGTTTTTTCCCTCTGCCGCCTGCCAAACCAGCAAAAACTGGTCGCAGGCAACATGGACGGCGGCCTGCACTGGGTCGATTTAATTGACCCGGCGCAAACGCTCAATGTGTTGCACCACAAAAAAGGCGTATTTGATTTATTGGCGGTGGATGATTACTTGTACTCCGTCGGCGGAGACGGCGTGCTCACCCGTTGGTCGATCGAAACCCAGCGTGCCGTAGAAAGTTACCAATTGAGCAACCAGGCCTTGCGCACGCTCGCCTACGCGCCTACACGCAAGGAACTGGCCATTGGCGCCAGCGACGGCAATATTTACCTGCTGGACGCCGAAACCCTGGCTTTGCGTTACACGATCCAGCAAGCCCACGCACCCTCCGTTTTTACCGTTCAATACAGCCCCGACGAACACCTGCTCTTCAGCGGTGGCCGCGATGCGATGCTGCGGGTGTGGGAGGTATCGAATATTCCGGCGCCACTGCATGCCGTTCCGGCCCATTTATTTACCATCAACCACCTTGTTTTTTCGCCCGATGGAAAGTTGTTTGCTACGGCAAGCAGGGATAAGACTTTAAAAATATGGGATACCACATCGCTGCAATTGCTTAAAGTGGTGGATGTATTGCGGTATCATGGGCATATTAACTCCGTGAATCGGTTGTTGTGGCTGGAGGAGGGATTGATTTCTTGCGGGGATGATCGGGTGGTGAAGATCTGGGGAGTATGAGGTGGAGAGGGGAAGGGGTTCCGCGGAGCATCTCCGCGGAACCCTTTCCCCTCTACGCAGCACCCTTTCTCCGCCAAATACCCTTTACCACCACCAGCACCACCACCGGCACCGCCGCCAAAGGCAACGCCTGCGGAATCCAAGCCCAAAAAATCAACATCAAAGCGGCTAAAATAGCCGTGCCGGTAAAGTAATTTTCTACAAATTCGGACTTACTCCGCCGCCAGAAAAATAAAAGGTGCGTAGGCAAAGCCCAAAACATATTCAAATTGGTCTTGGTCGCCGAATGCTCGGTCGCAAACCACAACAAGGCAATCACCAAACCCGCCAGGCCCAGCACAAACCAAAATATCGTATCAAAAATGCGCGCAGTACGCGGATTTGCCATGCTCAACAAGCCCAGCAAGGCAATAAAACTCATTACCCACAAGGGACGGTCTAAAAATCCAGGGGTGAAGGCGGGTTGTTCTATTTTATTCTCTGGAATGTTGTGCTCGGAGCGTACCAGGGGCGTTTTGCCGTCTACCGTACTTGCGCCGAATAAATCGTGCAAATGATCGGGTAAAAACATATAATCTTCCGTCCGCGCTTTGCGGTCTGCTGCTAAACCCAATATTAAATCGATGCCGAAATCGGTCCAGGGGTAGTTTTTCAGGTAAGGCTTGAGCAGTTGGCGCATGGTGACGCCGGGCTTCAAGCCGCTGCTGTCAAAAGTGATTTGGTGAAAGCAGGTTTCCTTCACCAAATCACGGATGCGGGTGGCACAGTTGTCGTAAAAAAAGTCGTATTTGTAGTCTTTGTTTTCCGGCAAGGCATTGGTTTGCAGCAGACTAAAGATGCGCTGCCGTTGTTCGCCGTTTAAATTCAGCACCTGTTCTTTCATCCAGCGGTGGTCGTGGTAATTGCCGTATTCAAAGTTGCGGTACGATTCCACATCGAGCGAGTACAGCAGTTTACCCCGGCAAAAATTGAGGTAAAAGTTGGGCTGATCAAAATCGAAGGTGCCGTAATTGTACACGCGGTTGATGCGGGTAATCGGATCGTACACCCGCACGGCACTGTGGCCAAAAACACTGTACAACTCGGAGCCGGGCGAAACGGTCATCAAACTGATGCGGGCGCTGTCGGAAAGCACGGGCACTACCTGTGCAGGAAGTAACCTGCACAGGAAGACAAAAACTACAAACGGTAAATATTTCATATCAAATTGGTCCGGTTGGACTTATTGCACTTTAAGTTGTTGCCCGATTTTGATGCCATCATCGCCCAAGCGGTTCATTTGTTTGAGTTTGGCCACGGTGGTATTGTATTTTCTGGACAAACTGTACAAAGTGTCGCCTTTTACCACGGTGTGGTAGCCCGGTTTTGCATTGTTGGTGTTTTCGGTGGTGCTCGGTTTGTATGGACTCGGATCCGTTTTTTTGGTATCTTGTTTCGGGTAGCCGGTTCCAGTGGTGGAGGGCTTGCCGGGCGTGGTGGTGCCTGGTTTTACGGGTGGTTTGGCATCGGGTTTGGTTTTGTCGGTATCCGGTTTGGTAGATCCTTCGCCTTCAATGTCGAAATCGAGATCTTCGCTGGGCGTCATTTTAGTCGGTTGGGTGCCTGTGCCTGGTTTGTTGGGTGTTCCAGTGGAGCCACTTTGCTGGCCGTCCAACACGGGTTCTTTGATTTTTACATAATCGCCTCTTTTGCGGCTGCCGCGGAGGATGACTTTTTCGCCTACAGCAGGCTCTTGTCCGGCTTGCAAACCATTCATTTCGCGCAATTTATCCATTTTTACCCCGTATTGTTGCGAAATTTCGAACATCGTTTGGCCTTCGCGGACATAATGCTCGGTAGCGCGGCCGCCAAATTTGTCTTTTTTAGGTTGCATGTAGATACGGGTGCCCGGGCGCAAGCGTACGCGCGGCGGATAACCCCGGTCGTTAAAATCAACCACCTTATCGGAGTTCATGCGGTAGGCGCGGGCTACATCTTCGAGGGTTTCGCCGTCTTTGGTCAACACCACTTTTACATCATTTACCCGTCCAATGCGGGAGCCCAGTGGTGCGGGTTCGGTTTCGCCGGAAGTATTGGTAATAACCGGTGTTTCGGTCGTGGGCGGCGCGCCGGGTTGTACGACCTTGCCGGGTTGGTCGTATTCGTACAATTTATAACGTTCAATTAAATCGATCAATTGATTGGCGTAGGTGGGGGAAGTGGCATAACCGGCAGATTGCAAGCCGCGCGCCCAGCCTTTGTAGTCGGTGCGATCCAGGTTGAACAAAAAGCCATAACGGTTGTGCTTTTTGGGATCGCGCAAAAATTGGCCGTGATCGAGAAAACTTTCTTGCACCGATTCGTATTTGCGGAAACAGGATTCTTTGAGTTTGCCATCGGCATCGTAATCGTCATCTTGTTTGTAAAAGGACTTGCCCCTCCAGTCATTGCCGCATTTTACTCCAAAATGGTTGTTGGCCATTTTAGCGACCTCGCTTTGTCCGGCACTGCTTTCGAGGATCCCTTGCGCCAAAATGATGCTGGCAGGTACACCGCCGCGGCCCATTTCGAGCTGTGCGGCGCCGCGATATTGGGCGACATAATCCAATTGGGCATTGCCCGTTGGTTTAAATTCTGCGTTGGAGTCCGTCAAATCTCCTTTTGAAGATGTTTTTTTAAACGTGCTGCACGCAGACAGCAAGCTTAGACTAAGGATAAAAACAGGGAGTACGTATTTCATATTGCTGTTTATTTGGTGTAAAAATTCTAGGAAGCGGTAAAGTTAATCCGATGACAATAAACGACCATCTTTAAAATCTATTTTTATCACAAGGCTGTGGATTAAAGATTCAGCCAAAAAACGGCTTTTAATACGAGGGCTTTATTCTTTGGGGCTAAAAAACGAACGGGTGAATTGGGGGCTGTAGCGGCATACGAATTGTCGGTGTACACCAAAAACAAGTCGGAAACCGGGGCAAAACGCCATTGTAAACGCGTGTTTATATTAAAATTATTGGCCTGTGTATTGTATTGAAAAAAGGCGCTAAAAAACAGTTTTTTGGTAAACGAAAGTTCTGCGCGTGGCCCAATCAGCCAAAAATCGCTGGAGGAATAGGGTTTGGGTAATCGAATGCGGTTGTAATTGTACCCCAGGGCAAACACGCCATAGGGCTGCCAGCGGTACGACAAACTCCCATCCACATTCAACAGACTGCCATTAAAAAACGAACCGGCACTAAAGTCAAGACTACCCTGCAAATTGTAACTACTGCTGCTGTAATAACTGCCGCGCACGCCATTGTAGGTGTAGCCTTTTAGGCCAGGCAAAGGTTGGGTATCGGTTTCGTCCTGGTTAGTAGGGTCAAAATCTTCAAAAAGGTAGGTGTAGGAGTTATAAACGCCCAAATTCAATCCCGATTGGTTTTTAAACTCCACATTGCTGAATAAAAATACATCGCGGTCGGTTTCTTGAAAATCCAGGCTGTAGGTAAGGTTTCCGTCGATGCCAAAACCCCAGGTATTTACGGAGGTATTGCCAGGATAAAAGCGGATGCTCATGCCAGGGTATAAGTTTTGGACGCCCTTCCGTTGAATAAAGCCTGCATCAGAGGTAAAGTTGCTATCGACCAATAAATAGGCAAAATTGGCACTAAAATACCGGTCATTGTAGGATAAAAAACTCGCCAGGGTGCCGCCACGCTTTTTCGGATCGGGTGAAAAAGACCGGTGGTAATACCATTCGCCTTCCCAGCGGTTGTCTTCGGAGTACAAATCATACTCAATGCCGGCTATTCGGTTCCAGGGTTCGAATCCCGATTTTTGTTCGGAGGACAATCCATTGAGCAGGTTTTCTTTATCCATTATGATTGCGCCAATATTACTGCGGCTGCCCACTTTTCTTTGTACGGTTGCGACTGCAAAATTGGCTGCGGGCAACACCTGGCTGGAATCCCAGTTTACCCGTTTGGTTTGCATATTGAGGACGCCAATGCGCCAGTTGTCGTTGATTTTTCCGCTCAGGCGCGCACCCGCAAGGATGGGAATGGTGGTGTTATTGCCCGTCACCGGATTGCGTGCCAAGCCTATACGACGGGAAAAGAAAGGCCGGGTGTTCGGAAAACCAAATGTGGCAAACAAATCGCGGTTTTCGAGGAAAAACTGCCTTCTTTCTGGAAAAAACAACTCAAAACGGCTCAGGTTTGGCACCTGTCGATCCACCTCTACCTGCGAAAAATCGGGATTGATGGTCAAATCCAGGTTGAGTGAAGGGGTTACGGCAATCTTTGCATCGCCCCCAATGCCCAGTTCCTTTTTACTGGGCCGGTTGCTGATCACGCCTTGTTCATTGCGCTGATAATCAACCCCGTATTGGCTGGTAAAATAGGGGATCAGGGCAATGTTACTGCCCGAACTGGGTGGGGGCGTGTCCCAAATCAAGTTGCCGGTAAAAGCCAAATTATTGGCAGCAAACTGCTGTGGAATAGGTCGCCAGGTGCTTACCTCCCAGGTCTTCAGATAGGTTCTGATAAAGTTCACATGCCAACTATTCTGCCCGGAAGCAACTTTATACCGCAAGGTTTTGAACGGAATGGCCATTTCAACCGACCAATATTCATCTTCATTTTGAACCGCAGAGTGCCATTTATTGTCCCATTCGTAGGAGAGGTTGGCACCGTTATCCACCAGCGCCTCGCGTTGTACATTGAGTGGATTTAAGCTAAAAAGAAAGCCATTCAGGCCATCTTTGAACGGATCGACAATAAAATTCAACACATCACTGGTGCCGTTGGGGAAGTCGCGTTTGAGGGATTGTACGGTGTAAGTGTTGCGTTTTTGGGTGCATTTGGCAGCGATGTACAGGAATTTATCGTCAAAACACATCCGTATTTCGGTAGGGTAATGGGTGTAACTGCTGTCTACCGGAAACGTCATTTTAAAGTGCTGGGCTACATCGGCGGTTTGCCAGGCAGGCTCATCGGTCAGGCCGTCCACTTTTATGGGTTGATTTGTTTTTTGAATATGTAATTCAAAGGTGGGCGCATCATTTTGCGCGCAAAGCATTACCGGTATCAACAGGACAAGCGACAGCAGGGACTTCATGTTATCTGAATTTGGCTGCAAAGTTAGATAAGCCAGTTTGTAGGCTTGTGTTGTGCTGCAGGGTTTCGACAGATTTAATATAAAGTATGGCAAACAGCGGGTGAATCGAATTGTCGGCCGTGTTGCCAACTCTATTTCGCCTCATCAATGCTCCAAAAATCCGCTTAACTTTGCCAAAAATTTCGCTTTATGATCCTTGTTACCGGCGCCAATGGACAATTGGGGCAGTGTTTTCGGCAGCTGGCCGAACAGAATCCCACCGTATATTTTTATTTCCTCGGTTCCTCTGAGTTGGACATCACCAACAAGCGGATGGTGCGCAAGTTCTTCGAGCAGCATCCGGTGAGTTGGTGCATCAACTGTGCGGCGTACACTGCCGTCGATCAGGCGCAAAAAGAACCGGCGGTTGCCCGGAAAATCAACATCACCGGGGTGAAGAACCTTGCTGAAGCCTGTGCGCCCAAGGGAATTCCATTGATTCATTTCTCTACGGATTATGTGTACCACACCAAACAGAACACCCCGTTTAAGGAAGAAGATCCTGTAAGTCCGAAAGGCATTTATGCCCGTACCAAACGCTCAGGTGAACGTGCGGCCATGTTGGCCAATCCCAATACGATGGTCATTCGTACCTCCTGGGTGTACAGCGAATTTGCCCATAATTTTGTAAAAACCATGTTGCGGCTCGGGCGGGAACGCAGCAACCTGAACGTGGTGTATGATCAAATTGGCACTCCGACGTATGCGCCCGATTTGGCGGCGGCCGTGTTGGATATTATCCGAAAAACAGAAACAGAAGCCGTTCCACCGTATTTATTGGCTGGAATATGGCATTATTCCAACGAAGGCGTGACCAGTTGGTACGATTTTGCAAAGGCCATTTTTGAAATTAAAAACATACCCTGTGCGGTACAGCCCATTGAATCGAAGGCGTATCCAACACCTGCCATGCGGCCCCACTTCAGTTTGATGGATAAAAGTAAAATCCGGACGGCCTTTGGGCTGGAAATACCCCATTGGCGCGAAAGTTTGTTGCGTTGTTTGGAAAAATTAGATTGATTTTTGCAAAATTGCGCGGTCAATCACCCAAACCATGGAACTGAAAACAAACATTGACCGCACCCGCGCACTGCTGCTGGAAGGAAAAACCCGGGAAGCCTACCAACTTATATTGCCAGTGTTGCAACAAGATGCGCGGTATGTTGCCCAGGCGCGCACCCTCTCGGTGGTGTTGGCAGGCATCAATCAGACCCGTCAGGAAGAACAAAAGGGTATTTTATCGTTTCAGGATGCCCAGCGCGTGTACAGCAAGGCCAATGATACTTTGTTGGAGGTATTGGATCGATTGGAAGGCAATGCCATGGACAGCACTCCGGCGCGACCCGTAAAAAGATGGATGCTGTGGGCCGGACTGTTTTGTGCGGTATTGGTATTGCTGCTTTTTTTGGAGCAACAATTCCTTTTTTCATCAAAATTAGACCAGAAAGCCATCATTTGTCCCAGTTTTGTGGATCCGGGCAAGCGTATTTTGCTGTTGCCGTTTCAAAAAATAAGTGGATCCGATGCTCGTCCGGAATTGTTGTTGCGATCGCGGATTGAAGCATTGGCAGTAAAAAGCAAATTTCCAATAAACGTTGAAATCCTGAACCAATACGATGCAGCGGCCAATAACCCTGATAAAGAGGATGCAACGGCCATTGGTACGCATTGCAATGCCGAAATGGTGGTATGGGGAACGTATGCCCAAAGTCCGGCAGGGGAATTGCAATTGGACGCGCGGTATGTGCTTCCGGGCTTGAAAAAGGAAGGGGGAACTGGTTTTCAAAAGGTTGGCGAGATCATTGCGATCCAGACCGACCAAGGCTTTCGTACCTTAGATGACGCTGTTTTTTCCCTTTGTGCCTTGTTGGCCATAGAAGCAGAAAACGACACCCTTGCCAGAAAGTGGTTAGGAAAAATACTGGTAAAAAACCAACAGGACACCAAAGCGTTGGAGCAGTTGGCCAAATAGGCGCTAAGCTTTTGCGTTAAGATTCGCCACTTGTAGATTATCTAAAAACTGCATGGTATCGGCCAATCCATTGAGAACCATCGCATTAGCGGGCAGTTTGACATAATTTATAAACAACTGCGCGCCGGTGAGGATCAATCGTCCTTTTTTCAACGTTTGGGATGCATTGTCAACGTATTGTTGGATCGAATAGCGTGCAAGGGGTTCTTGCAACACCGTAAACACAAAATCGGCTCCGAGTGGGTCGCAGGCGTCGCGCAGGTCGCTAAGGGAAGTTCCGCCGCCTAAATACACAACCCGTTGTTTACGAGCGCGTAACAAATATTGAATAAACAGCAAGGTAAGTTCTTGCGATTCACTTTCGGGGGTGTACAGCACAAAAGTACTGGCATCGCGTGCGGGCGTAACCGGTTCTTTATCAATGGCCGACATTAATTTTCGGCGGATCAGGTTGCTAATAAATTTTTCGTGGGCCGGGCTGATGCTGTTGGTGAGCCAGAGTACATTTAGTTTATCCAAAAAAGGATAAATTAATTCGATCATGGTTCGTTCAAAGCCGTGCTCCCACACATAAGAAGCGAAAATACGTTCAAAATTGGCTTCATCCAGATCGATCATCGAAAGGGTAAGTGCGTCAATTTGAGCGTTTTGGCTGCCATTGTTTTCGGCAATTTCGGCAACAATAGAAGCGACATCTTCATGGCGCATTTTGGCCAGTTTGCTTATTTTAAAACCATTCCGATTCAACAACGCAACATTGAACAGGTGGCGCAGGTTGTCATCCGTATAATACCGAATATTCGTTTCAGTGCGTGCAGGTTCGATGAGCTGATAGCGCTGTTCCCATATTCGAATCGTGTGCGCTTTGATACCCGTGAGTTTCTCTAAGTCGCGGATAGAGTAAATCGCCATCGGTTAAAATTAGAAAGAAGATGAGGTTAAACAAAAATGGATTGAAAGCAGAAGGACTTGCTTTTGTGCCTGATTGTAATGTTTTGTTGAAGCAAAACGTCAATTATGCCGCAAAATTATAGAAACAGGTTAAACAGAAAAAAGTTTACACAAAGTTTTAGCCGCCCACGTTAAATTTTAAAAACTAAACCGCTTCCCCCACCAGCCATCGTTTGAATGCGGCTGCCCGTTCGGTGCTAACAATGATTTCCTGGTCGGCAGCAGGGGTTGTTTCCACTTTTATACGACTTTTTGAGTAAGGTTGCATTTCTTTTATGGCATTGATCCGTAAAATGAACTGCCGATTTATTCTGAAAAAATCTTTTGGATCAAGCATGGTTTCCAGTTTGTCCAGTGGGTAATCTACCGGAAATCGTTTGCCGGTGCTGTGCGCAATCAGGAACGTGATTTTATCTTTAGTATAAAAAAACGCGGCATCAGACATGTCGATCAGTTTGATGCTGTTTCCCAGTCGAATGAGCATTCGGCGGAGGTAATTGGGGGCCTCCTGTTTGCGGATATGCTCGAGTAATGCAGTGAAGTCGGGTGTATTCTGTTGGAACAATTGTTTGTACTTGTCCAGGGCTGCTGCCAGTTCTATACTTTTAATGGGCTTCAGGAGGTAATCCACAGCATTTACCTTAAATGCCTGCAAGGCGTATTCATCGAATGCGGTGGTGAAAATCACGGGACAGGTAATTTTCAGGTGTTCAAATATTTCAAAACTGGAGCCATCCGCAAGATGGATATCGAGGAGCATTAAATCGGGTGCAGGGTGTTGTTGCAACCAGTTGAGGCAGGCTTCTACACTTTCAAGGTGTGCCAGGATTTCAGTATCTGGCGCAATCTCCAGCAATAATTTTTCCAGACGGCGGGCAGCAGCTTGTTCGTCTTCAACGATCAATATTTTCATAACGTGGTTTACAATTTTGGTGTGATGATTAGGATGATGCGTTTTCTTTCGATGTTTTTACAATGGGCACTTGTACGGTGAAATAAAGGCCGTCATCGTGCACCTGTACGGGTCTTTCTCCCAGCAAAGCATACCGTTCAATCAAACTTTTGAGTCCAAAATGCGTGCCTGGTTCCGGTTTAATTTTGTGCTGAATATTGTTGCGTACGGCGATGTACCCGTCGGCAGTTTCCAATATTTCGATACGCAAAGGGTATGCCGCAGAGATAATGTTGTGTTTTACGGCGTTTTCTACCAAAATTTGCAAGGTTAGTGGCATGATTTGGCCCGGACTAACCATATTTTGAACATCGATAAAAAAGTTATCTTCATAGCGTTTTTTGAGCAGGTACCCGAAGTTGCGTACTAATACGAGTTCCTCGTGCAAGGGAATCAGGTCGCGTTCACGGTACACCAGAATGGTGCGATAAAAATCCGACAAGTGTTCTACATAGGAAACCGCCATCACGGGATTTTCTTCAATAATGGTAATCAGTGTGTTGAAGCTGTTGAACAGAAAATGCGGGCTAATTTGGCTTTTCAAAGCAGAAAATTGGGATTCGACCATGGCTTTTTTCAGACTTTCGGCTTTTTTGAGCCTTGTTTCTCGTAAAAAGATTAGGCCATACAAACTGCCAAATAATAAAAGGGCAGCCAAGGTAATAAACCACCAACTCAGCCAAAACGGGCGGCGTATTTGAAATTGCCAGGATGCTTCCGGCACGCCTTCAAAATTGCCATGTTCGCTGGTTTGAATACGAAAGGTGTAAGTGCCTGGTGGTAATTTGGGGTAGGAAGCCAGGTGGTCTTTTGATATTTTCCAGTCCAAATCAAAGCCTTCCAGTCGGTATCGGTAACGCACAGATTCTGGATTGGTGTACCACAGCCCGGTAAATTGGAAGGTGAAGTAGTTTTCGTTGTATGCGAATTTATTTTTTTTAAAAAAATCAAAAGGCGTATCAAAAATTGCCACAGCGGTAATGGAAGGAAGTGGATCTTCTATGAAATTTTCTTGAAATGCCGCGAGCCGCAACATTCCACGTTCACTGCCGATCCAGACATGTCCACGAGGTTCGGTACAAAGGGCATTCAGCGAGGTTGCGTTGAGGGATGCGCCCAATTGCGCATCATAAAACCGGACATGTGCTTTTCGGTCGAGTTGTAACAAATCAAGGCCATCTTCATAAGCAATCGCCAGTTCGTCCTTCCCAGCTACTGCCAATCCTGCAATCACCTGACTGTGTAAGGCGCTGCCGATGCCAAATTGTTCAAACTTTTTGCCATCATAACAAAATAGGCCTTCTTTATCGGTGCTAAACCAAATATGTCCTTTGGCGTCCTCTACAATCGAATAAATGGTTTTGAGGGGGATGGTGCCGGTGGTTGGAAAATGCTTGAATTGGCCATCTTTGAAGTAGAGCAAGCCTTTTCCGTCGGTGCAAAACCAAAAGCCGCCCGAATGATCGGCATACACCTTGTACACGTAGCTGGAGCCCAACTCATTTTGCTGACTGATCTGTTGCACCTTTCCGTTTTCATTGAGCAGAAGGGAGCTAACGCCACCCAGCGTTGCGAGCCAAACTAGGTGTGCATTCCCTGAAATGGACAGAATACTGCCATTTAGTAGCCCGTTTTTTTCCGTAAGGTGTTGTTTTACCTTTCCTTGTGCGTCAAGTTGGAAGATGCCGTTGCCAAAAGTGCCAGCCCAAACATGGCCGTTGGGGGCCTCCCAAAGCGAGAGGATGTTTTCGTTTAAGGGTAATAAGGTCTTAAACTGATCATTTTGATATAAAAACAACCCTTGTTTAGTGCCGATCCACATTCTATTCAAGTGATCCATGGATATCGCCTGGATATCGGAATAGGGGGTTGGGATCAATCCGAACCGCATATTCGCCGACAATAACTGTCCTTTATCATTAATTACCCAAAGTAGGCCTTCACGGTCTTTGCAGAGCGCTCGAATTTTTTGCTTTGCTCCGGCATTGGTAGCAGGTTGTGTTTGGATAGCGCCTGTGTAAGTATCTATTTTTATTAGGCCGCTGTTGGTGGTGCCGATCCATAATTCGTCGGTTCCGAAAGCAGCCATGCTGGTAATGGGGCCATAATTCCAATTGGGCGTGCAATAATCGATTTGGTCGGTTGCGAGGAGGTAACGGCACACCCCGCGGTCGTACGTGCCAATGAGTACATTTCCTCCAACATCAGTGTTTAAGGACGTGATGATTTCGTCGGGCAGGCTGCTGTTGCTGCTATTGAGCGTTTTCACCGATTTTTGGCCCTGCATGTTCATCGTGCAAATACTGATTCCTGCATCCGTGCCTACCCAGATCCGGCCATTTCCATCGCGGGTAATGCTGTATATTTCATCATTTGCAAGGCGGTCATCTTGTTGGTTAAACTGGTAAATATGGGTTCCTTTGGCACAATATACCCCTTCTCCGTAAGTAGAAAACCAAAATCCGCCGCTTCCATCTTCCGCAAAACCGGTAATTTTTTTGGTGGGTAATCCTTCTTCGGGTTGCCAAAGTTCCATGCCCGCCTGAAAGCTGGGGAGCCTGGTATCTTTTGATTTAGAAATTGGCAAAAACAGGGCTTTGGCGGGTAGGCATCCAATAGAACCTTGGTTAAAGCCGACCCATATTTTTCCACGGGATTGAAAAAGCGCCGTAACGGTTTGGTGGAGGAACGTATCTGGCAACAGGACCGATTGCAACTGAAAGCCATCGTAGCGCAACAGTTTTCCAGGCGCGCCCAGCCAAATCCAGCCGCTGCTGTCCTGAAAAACGCAACTTAGTTGGATGTTTCCCAGGTCTTTCAGCGGCAGCAAGCGAAAATTTGGATTTTGGGCACCTAAATTTCCGATGAACAGGATGTGTATGAGCAGGATGGCAATCTGCACCATTTTATTCATGACCCGGATGTTAAAACAGCATCAACGGAAACCTGCACATCTGTTGCAATTTTTTGGTGTACCACCCTTGGAATAGCGATGTTGTGTTCTTCGAGGGCAATGGTAAAATCAGAATGCAGGATAATTTTTGATTTTTTTAGTTCCAGTCGTACTTTAATGATGCGCTCCTGGCTTACCCCATGGATTTCGAGGATGCCTTTTGCGCGTATGTTGTAGGTTCCATCGGTATCAAAGTTTATATTTTCGATAATTTTTCCGGTAAAACTTGCCGTGGGGTACAGCGTTGTTTCCATATAGTTTTCGTTAAAATGCTCTTGTTGCAACGGACTGTTGAAGCCTTTGAGTGTTTTAATTTCAATGCTCCAGGCAAATTTGCGCTGTTTGGCATCTACAATACCTTTAAGTTGACTGCTTCCTGCCTGGATGGTTTCGAGTGGCGCTTCCGAACGAATGTTGATTTTTCCGCGGTCACAACGGAATAACCCGTCTTGCAAATCGTTTATGGTATTGGGTATTGGTTGGCATAGTTTTGGCTGTTGAGCGAGGAATGGTACAAGGGAGCACAGTAACAGAAAATGAGTTGGGCGCAGGTGCATGGCTTGGTTAAATTGAAGGGATGAAATTAGCACAAAGTAGCGGGACCAAGAAAAAATCATGACTGGATAAGGAAAAAGCCGATACCAAATAGGTATTTTTGCAGTGCGAAGAAACGAACACGCTAAAATATATTATTTGTCGGGAAACCGTTTTCTTTAAAAATCTGTCCGTTCCCTTGCTCATTACGAAAATTATTGTACCTTTGACCAACATTATCCGATAATCAACAGACATCATAATCAATGAGTTTCCCATTTATTAAAAAGAAACAGGATCCTTCTAATGATCTGGATGATCAAAAGCAAGGTTCCTTACTCGACAAATTTGAGGAAGATCTTCATGTTTTGGCGAAAGATGAAATGACACGGGTAGAAGGTGGTAAATCTTCTAATAAGTCGCTGTCTGATTATTCAGATTTGCGCAATAGTCTCGGCGGCACCATTCCGTTGTAGTTTTTGGTATCTCCTTCGGGGTATTCCACACGGCAAGCCATCCTGTTTCAGGGTGGCTTGCCGTGTTTATAGTGGAATTGTATGGCGTTGAATGTGAAATAAAATTGGATGAATTATTTAGAGCTTTTTGCAGCCGTTTTAGGGGTTATCAGCGTTTGGCTGGTGGTAAAACGCAATATTTGGGCATTTCCTATTGGGATTGTAATGGTCATTTTATATGCCTGGATTTTTTTTGAAGCCAAGTTTTATTCAGACATGCTCTTGCAGTTGCTTTATGTGGTGATGCAAGCGCAGGGCTGGTATGTATGGGCCCACAGCGACCGCGCGCAGGATGACAAAATCAGGGTGTTGCAATTGAACGGGCGCCAGTGGATTTGGGGTTTGATCTTTCTGATCCTTATTACCCTCAGTCTAGGATATGCCATGCAACATTACACAGATGCCGCTCTTCCCTGGGTAGATGCTTTTACGACCGCTATGTCCCTTTTGGCGCAATGGTGGATGAACAGAAAATATCTTGGAAATTGGTATGTATGGATTACCGTAGATGCCGTGTACCTGTATCAATACAGCGCCAAAGGACTTTTCCTCACTACCGGACTTTATGTTGTCTTTTTAGGCCTGGCAATTTATGGTCTGTACGAATGGAAATCGAAATTGAAGCAACAATCGCCTGTTTGTTAAACGATTTTTTATGAAGTATTAATAGGTGTATCTACATTCAGATGTAGTTTTGTCTAGAAAAACAAACATTTTAATGTAGAAGGCATGTGGTGCTACCTAAAATTTTGCTACTTTAATTTTGGATTTACATTGCTTGCACTACATTTGCACTTGAATGTGCAATTTTTCCTATTTCACTTTCTTTTTTTATTTAATACCTAATGTACTCTAATCCAGGTAGACTTTAGTGTTGCTCCCTAATCCAAGTTCCCCCCCCTCCCATCAAGTTGGGTTTTAATTTATTTCCCTGAGCTTTCGGTGTACAGTCGGGTTAACTCCTGTTTGTCTTAGCTCATTTTCTCCCCTACCCATCAAGTTGGGCTTTAATACTATTTGTTTTGTTGGTTTCAGCGTTTTGTTGAGACCCTTAAAAGCGTTTGCTTTTACGATTTCCCTGTTTTAATCATTGCGCTGTTCTTCCACGGCCTGGCATTGCTATGCCCATCCGACATCTCATTTATTTAATTTCATGAAAACTTGTTTTCACATGCGTTTTCTTTCCTCAATTGCCTGGCAGCGATGCTCAGGCCTATTGTCATTTCGCCCACTCGGTCACTCGGGAAAAAAGGCAAGTAGCTGGATGCTGCTGGCTTTTTTTGCATTATGGAACACCGTTGCGTTGCTGGCCCACCCAGCGGAAGCACCTGTGGGGCATCCTGCTGCAAGTCCGAAAGTAGATTGGACGAGCCTGGCAAGTATGTCGCCCGGCGACTTCAACGCCAGTATTTCGGCCAATCCGACCACCATTACGGCTGGAAACCCGGTATTGTACACCATTAACTATTCAACAGGCGCAGTAGCCTCGAATATTGATGGCGCTAGAATCCGTGTGTTTATTCCAGTACCTGTACTGAATGGCGGCCAGATTTCCTTTAACGGGACTTTGGATGTAGCCTCTACATCGCTCAATGCAACTGCAGGCGGTTACAATTTTGACATCATCTTCATCAACCCTTTACCTGCGGGTAGCCAGGGTATGTTGGAGTTGACAGTGACTTATCCTGTGGGTACGATTTGTGATGGAACGGTCGTTTCTACCACGGTTTCGGCATCCACAGTGGATGGTCCGAGCGACAATAACCCGAACGATAATACGTCAAATGTGACGGTAAATGATACCGCAAACCCATGGACGATTAATGTTATAACAGACAATATACGCACCCTTGGTCAGATCTCGAATTATCGGGTTCGACTGATCCGTTCGGCCTCGTCTAATTTTAACTTGAATAATACCATTGTAAAAGTTGCGATTCCAAATGACGCAACAGTGAGTTCTTGTGACGCTTGCACCCAGATTCCGGGTTCGGGTAGCAACCCGGATACCTTGCAATGGGGACCTGCTAATTACAATGCCAATCAGACGTTTAATGTAAATTTGATTTATAATACACCTATTTTCTCTGTAGGTCAATCGGTTTCGTTAAAAGGAGTGTTTTTCGGTACCAACCCTACGTGTAATACGGCTTTGATGGGCATGGACACTGAAACAGGAAATATTCCTGCTCCGCCGCCACCTGCTCCGAATGTAGCCTGTGTACAACCAACGCTTTCAACGACCGTTATTGGCAGCACCGGGACGACCAATGTGAGTTATTCCAATTCCGGTAATACCGATTTAACCCCATTTTCGGTGGTGGTCGATTTTCCGAACGAAGTACAGATCACTCAAATCCCGGCGGGCATTTATAATACTGCCGGATTGAATGTAAATGTAACCTACTTCACTTCTGCGGGCGGTCCGTTTAATTACAATTTCGTTACCAACAATATGGCTGGTACGGGTGGTCAGAATTTGGCAGCCGGTACCTATTTGACAAAAATAACCTATGCTTTTGTAAGCGCAGTACCAGCTGGCTTTATGCCGAGTTCGCCTTTGGTGTTTAGCTATACGGTTGTTCCCAATGCCATTGATGGTAGTGGTGCAGTAGATGGTGCGAATCCGCGTATTCAGGATGGAGCTTGTACGGTTTGTAATGATGACAATCCGAATGGCAGTGGATATGCGTGTTTGCAGGTTAATTTGCAAGTAAACGGCACCTTCAATGCTTCCAATCCTTCGCAAACTTGCTCCATCAGCGAGGTAGCACGCGATCCTAATCTGGGCCCACAAAACATTGATAAAACAGCAAATGTGGGCCAGGTGTATCCTCGGGATACCGTTACGTTTACCTTAAAGTTTGATCATTGTGGACTTAACCCATTTGTAGCGGGAAATCTGGTAGATGTACTTCCTTCCCAATTTACCTATATCACAGGTAGCACAAAATGGCAAAATGCTGCTTTCGGGGATCCGACTAATGCAGCGAATACCCTCACCTGGACGCTTCCAAACAGCCTTCCAGGAGATCAGGTGGCCAATGCCAATAACTTTGAGTGTACAACTTATACACTCACATTCCGCGCTCGGGTGAATGATATGACGTTGGCAACGACGCTCAATAACTGCTTTACCGTGAACGGAACGGTTCCTGCCAATCCGGACGCCATGGAGTTTTGTGTTGCAACCGAATTTCAGGATTGTCAAACAGTTCAGGTACTTCCAGTTGGTCCCAACAATCCGAACAAGATTTTCTGTCAGGACCTAACCGCTCCAACGAACAAGATCTTCCCGGAAGACTTGATTCAATATAAATTACAATGGCGCCACAACGGTAACTTCAATGTAACCGATGTATTGGTGATTGATACCCTGCCTGCAAAATATACATTTGTACCAGGCACGGTTATTTATAGCGCCAATGTACAGGCCTTGATCACTGCTTATCAGGTAGGTAATCCTGGTTTTCAGCCATTTACATCGACTGCAATTTCAGGTGGACGTACCTTGTTGAAATGGGACTTTTCCCCCTTGCTGTTTCCTGGAAACGGTGCGCAGTTTGACATCACCTATCGGGTAACCGTAAAAACAGGAACCCCTCCGGGCTCCGTTTCTAACTGTTTTTCCGTAGAAGGTTTCTCCGTGATAGGCCAAGGCAACAACGTACGCATTGATCCTGTAACCGATTGTGATAATCTTTCGATCGAGCCTGTTGGACCAGTGAATACCAATAAGACCATGTCGGTAACAGATGGTACTGTATTGCCTACTGAAGAGTTTTTCTACACGCTTCAATTCAGGAATTCAGGTGCATTTGATGTAACCAACTTGACCATTGCGGATATTTTGCCTACTTACCTGGAGTTAATCCAGTCAGAAGCAATTGTTTATACCAATTTGCCAACCCCTACCTCCTATACATATAACCCCGTAACCAGGGCGTTGAAATGGGTATGGGCAAGCCTTCCAGGAGCAGATCCGGGCAATGCACTTTCCAATTTGAAGGAAATCCGTTATAAAGTACGCGTAAAGGCAGGTACGCCAGCTGGAACGACCTTTAATAACTGCTTCCGGATTGATGGACAGGGGCCAAACATCGACCCACGTCGTATTACTACGGTCGCAGGCAGCGGCGAAAACGAAAGTCTGTCGCCTTATTTGCAGCAAGCTTGCAGCAACAATCTTTCTGTCTTGACTTTAGCGGTGGTACGCTCAAGAAAAGGGATAAAAGGTGTTTGCGACAATGATTTTGTCTATTTCAACCCAGATGGCGCTTTGCCGCCAAACTTGACCAATCTGAATGGTATTGGCCGGACCTTCGCGGGCGGCGATGCTACCTACCGCCTTCAAATTTTCAATCCAGGTAACATTACCATTGAAAAAGTGATATTGATTGATATCCTGCCTTTTGTAGGAGATAAAGGAGTTTTACGTGTGGATGAAGCGCGTTTTACAGAATGGCGTCCAACGCTTGCTGCTCCGATTGTAGCGCCTGCAGGAATCCAGGTGTATTACTCTTATGAAAAGAACCCCTGCCGCACCGAGTTTAACCCGGATATTGCGCCGGCAGGTTGCACAGGTCCGAACTGGACCTTAAACCCTGCGGATTTGTCTTTGGTGCAGTCGGTGAAACTTGATTTCTCTAATCTTGATATTTTACCAGCCGATACTTTTTCTATTGACTGGCACATGTTTGCACCTTATAATACACCAACAAACCAGATTGCCTGGAACAGTTTTGCTTTCCAGGGCCGTCGTAAGGACAATCAGAACGAATTCCTGACTGCAGAACCGAACAAAGTAGGTATTGCGGTGAAAGCAGACCCTGGTTCTGAAATTGGTAATTACGTTTGGGTGGATCAGAACCAAAATGGCTTGCAGGACGAACCACTTTCAGAAGGTGTCAATAATATCAAAGTAACCTTGTTTAAATCTACCGATTTGATTAAAGGTAATGGCGATGATACCAACTTGGGTTCGATCTTTACCGGCTTTGATATTGATGGTAACCCCGGTTTTTACTTGTTTACCAACCTTGCTGCTGGCAACTATTACGTTGTGTTTGACCTGGCAACCTTGCCTCCAACTACGGCGGTGACGCTGCAAAATGCAAACAGCAACAACAGTGACGCATTAGACAGCGACGTTGACCCGATTATGGGCATGTCTCAAATGGTAACTTTGGGTATTCCTGAGGTGAACCTTACATTGGACATGGGTATTACGCCGCCAGACTGTATCCTTTCTGGTACGCGGATTATTCCTTCCTGCGATAATAACGGTACACCTAATAACCTGAACGATGACAAAATCACGCTTCAGTCGATTACGGCGTTCAAAACGGGTACTGCTGGTGGCAATACTTACACCTTAATTATAGAGTATTGTCGTCCGAACCTGCCAACTGTGCAGCTGGCGGTAGTAACGGGCCTAAATTATGGTCAGCCATATGGTCCTTTCGGTCCGTACAATGTAGCGCCGGGTGAAATGGTAAAAGTTACGGTAGTGGACGAGACGAACCGTCTTTGCCGCTTGGTAGACCGTATTTTGGGTTGTTACGATTATGGTGACTTGCCGAATACCTATGGAACGGCTGGTACAAACGCGCCCAATCATTTAATCAATATTGATCTCAAATTAGGGGCGAGTGTCGACTCAGAAGTGGATGGCGCGCCTGAGGCAATGGCCGGTTTGATGACGGGCGGTGACGATAACACAACTGGACTTACAACCCTGGGAACTTCTACGCCAGCAGGCGATGATGAAAACGGAGTGACCTTTATTACGCCGATGATTCCGGGCGCACAGGCATGTATTCAGGTAAATGCGATGAATGCAACCGGCAGCGCTGCGGTACTTCAAATGTGGGTAGACTTCAATGGCAATGGTACTTTCCAGGCCAATGAAGCAATTACCTCTGGTAGTTTCAATGGCCCAGGTGGTGGTGCTGTGGTACCGAATGGCGGTTTGGCCAATGCACAACTTTGCTTTAATGTACCTTCTACTGCAACATTTGCAGCAGGTGGTGCAGCATACATCCGTTTCCGTTTGAGCCCTGCAGGTAATCTTGCTGCCGATTCTCAAACAGGACTTGTTCCAGACGGTGAGATCGAAGATTACAAATTGCAATTAGGCAAACTCGGTAACTTCGTATTTGAAGATTACAATTTTAATGGTACACAAGACGCTGGCGAACCAGGCATCAACAATGCAGTCGTAACCCTCACCTGGTTGGGTGCGGATGGCGCAATTGGTGGTTCTGGTGTAAATGCAGATGTGGTTTATCCGACGGCAACAACCGGAACTGGTAACTTCCAAACTGGTGAGTACTACTTCTGTGGCTTGACCGATGGTCCGGGTGCAAATGACAACCAGTACAAAATCACCTTTACCACACCTAATAATATGACCCCAACGCGTTCGAACCAGGGCAGCCAAACCAATGGCGGCGTGGCAGACAGCGATGGTATCATTACGGGCATGGATTTGTCGATGACCATGGAAACCGTTACGTTCACCTTCCCAACACCAACGGGTGAAAATGGAACAGGTGACAGCGGCGCTAGTCCAGTGGGCAACTTTAATGACAACCAGGATGACGAAACCCACGATCAGGGCTTTGCATTCCTCGATTATGGTGATTTGCCAGAATCTGGTAATGGTGATCAGTTTAACTCCACGATGGCTGAAGGCGGCGCCGTGCATGTAATCATCCCGGGCCTGAAATTGGGCGCAGGGGTAGATGGCGAGCGCGATGCAACCACCAATGCAACCGCAAGTGGTGATGATAACACAAATACAGGTGTCACAGATGACGAAGACGGTATTGTATTCGCAACGCCTTTGATTCCAGGCAACAACGCAACCATCACGGTTACTGCCATGAACATGACCGGTGCAAACGCAGTGTTGCAAGGCTGGATCGACTGGAACAACAACGGTTTGTTGGATGCGAATGAGGCATTGACCTTTACGAATAGCGGTATTGTTCCGAATAACGGTGTAAGCAATGCGCCTTATACGTTTGCTGTACCAAATACTGCTGTATTCAACGATGGTATGGTGTTCGCGCGCTTCCGCTTGTCGCCCAACGGCGGCTTGAATGCGGATGGTCCGGATAAATATGGCCAGGCAGCCGTTCCACAAGGTGAAGTGGAAGATTATAAATTGAATGTAGGTAAAATCGGTAATCTCGTATGGGAAGACCGCAACTTCAATGGTATCCAGGACTTAGGAGAGCCAGGTATCAACGGTGTAACCATGACCCTCATTTGGGCTGGCCCGAACGGAACCATTGACAATGGCGGTGACGACGTGACGTATGGTTCTATTTTGACCGCTTCTACCACCGGTCAGGGTGAATACTACTACTGTGGTTTGATCAACGGTACCTATAAAGTGGTTGCAACCACCCCGAATAATATGACCCCAACCCGTTGGGACATCGGTACCAACAACGCACAAGATTCTGACGGCCCAGTTGTCGGTATGAATTTGGCGATGACGATGGAAACATTTACCCTTGCGGATGTGACGGCGCTTCCAACCAATGAAAATGGATTGGGTGATGCGTCTCCGGCAGCAGTGGGTACTTTCCCGAACAACCAGACTGACGAAACGCATGACTTTGGCTTTGCATTCCTGGATTATGGTGATTTACCACAAACCGGTACAGGTACTACTTTCAGCACAACGATGGCTGGCGGCGGTGCCGTACACGTTATTATTCCAGGTTTGAGTCTGGGTAGCAACGTTGATGGTGAGCAAGACGGTTTGCCGAATGCAACAGCGGATGGTGACGACAATAACAACACAGGTTCAGCAGATGATGAAAACGGAATCGTGTTTGCAACACCTTTGATTCCTGGTTTCGAAGCTTGCATCAACGTAACAGCGGTGAATACAACCGGTGCTGGCGCTGTATTGCAAGGCTGGATCGATTGGAACGGCAACGGATTATTGGATGCAGCGGAAGCATTGGTATTCTCTAACAACGGTGTTGTTGCGAATGGTGGTGTAAACAATGCACCATACTGCTTCACGGTGCCTTCTACAGCTACCTTCAATGCCGGTATGGTATTCTCGCGCTTCCGTTTGTCACCAACGGGTGGCTTGACGGCGAATGGTCCGGATAAATTCGGAACCAGCCCAATGCCACAAGGTGAGGTAGAAGATTACAAGAAAAACGTAGTGAAAGTGGGTAACATCGTTTGGGAAGACTACAACTTCGATGGTCAGCAGCAAACCACCGAGCCAGGAATTGGCGGGGTGAACATGCAGTTGATTTGGGGTGGCCCAGACGGCAACGTTGCCACCACAGGTGATAACCGCATTTATACTACCACTACTTTGTCGGCCGCAAGCGGTGTAAACATCGTGGGTGAATACAACTACTGCGGTTTGATCGAGGGTACTTATAAAATTGTGTCGCTCACACCAAGCGATATGACGCCAACCTTGGCAAATACAGCGGGTAATGACGTAAGAGACTCCGATGGTGAACAAACGGGCAATGATTTGACGATGGTGATGAACCAGCCGTTCAGCATTACCCTGGCGAGCATCACCACACAGCCAACGGGTGAAAACGGCAATGGCGACAATGCGCCTGGTGTTTTGGGAACTTTCCCGGACAACCAGACCAACGAAACCTTTGACTTTGGTTTTGTGAGCATCGACTTTGGCGATTTGCCAGATACTTATGTAACCGATGATACCCCTGATAACAGCGGTGCACAACACATTCAGCAGCCAGCCAAATACCTCGGTACTTGTGTAGATGCTGAACGAAACGCGACCATCGACCCGAACGGTACTGCAGGTACCTGGGCGAGCGGTGACGACTTTACGGGCAGCACGCGTACGCAAGGTGCTTGCGCAGGCGGTAGCGATGACGAAAACGGTGTGTCGTTTATTACACCGTTGGTTCCAGGCTATCAGGCTTGTGTGCGGATTACGTATACCGCTTTGGATGTGCCAGGTTTGGTGCGCACCAACAATACGTTTTTGAGTGCATGGTTGGATTATAATGGTAACAACCAATTTGATGCGGGCGAACAAGCAGTGACCGATTTGGCTTTGGCTATCGGTACCAATGTGGTGCGCGATGTATGTTTCAATGTACCAGTTACAGCAACCTTCAATGGTGGTGCGGTGCGCGCGCGTTTCCGCATCCACTGTCAGCCAGGCTTGGGTTCTGCCGGTTTGGCGATTGGTGGTGAAGTTGAAGATTACTACATTCCGGTTTCAAAAGCAGGTAACTATGCTTGGTTTGATAATGACTTGCGCGGTGATCAGGTGACCACCGATGTTCCGAAAGACTTCTTGACCGAAACCGGTATCAACAATGTTGACCTGGTATTGGTTTGGGGTGGTGCTGACGGAAATTTAGCAACGCCAATTGATAACCGTGTTTACCGCAAATTGACAGCAACCGGTACACAAGGTGAAAACCAACAGGGTATTTATTACTTCTGTGGTTTGATACAAGGTCAGTATCGGGTTGTTCCGCGTAAATACGCTGCAGTAATTACTGGAAACGGCATTGATTCGTTAATTTTGTTAAACCCTGAGTTGGCTGTTCCAGCGCGTAAAATCCTGACAATCGCCAACAATACGGCGGCAAATGACAATCCGGACTCAGATGGTACGCCCTCTACGACGTTTGCAGTGCCAAATCTGTTGGCTTCTCCTACGGCTACTTTGGGTGTATTGAATGAAAATAGCTTGGGCGATATTCCGACGGTTTACAATTATCCGGATCGTTTGACCAACTTGAGTTTAGACTTTGGTTATGTACAGGAGCCAAACATTGAATTGAACCAAAAAATCGCAGGTGTCGAAAAAGGCAGCCAGTGTGGTCAGTTCAAGGTGATTGTTGATTTGTGTATCACCAACACGGGTGGTTTTGAAAATGGATATGTGATGGCCGTTCCATTGGCGAATATTCAGGCGCAAGTTGCCCTTCAACAGCAATTAGGTGCGGCCTTTATTATGACGATGGGTACACCAACGGTGATTAATTCCACTTGGGAATGTGGCACGGCAGGAAACCCACAACAATTGCCTGTTGCGAACCCGAACTTTAACGGTACATCAGATATTAAACTCTTCAACGGTACCAGCGGATTGTTGTGGCCGGGTGAAAAAGTGGTGGTTCGGTATGTATTTGAGGTAAAACCTTCGAATATTCCAGAACCAGCCTCTTTGAACTTGCAGTTCCAGGCTTCTGGCACGGGTAACGCTGTAAACTACCAGGGTCAACCAATTCCAAACTTCTTCAATGGCGGTCAACAGTTTGTTGCCAGTGATTTGTCGAACGATGGTCTGGACCTTAATGGTACATACAATGACCCGGATTTGGCGAATAACATCGGGAATTGCTGGAAAACTACGCAGAACATGGCGGCTAATAACCTCGTTTATGTATCTGTGGATGCTGATTGTGAAGTATTGATCAACGATGTAGACATCCTTGAAGGCGAAGATGAAGACTGCACAGATCAGGCATTCTGCTTGGGCGGCTATTACAAGGTAAAACTGCGCACACAGCAAGGTCTGCCTGTACCGAACCCGGTTCCTTTCTCTTATGTAGGCCAAACTTTGATTGCAGAAATCGAAAACATCGTTTCTTGTAACAAAACCTGGGGTACCTTCAAATTAGAAGATAAGTTAGAACCGGTCATCGAATGCGCAGACATCACCCTGTTCTGCCCGATCACCAACTACGAACCGAACTATATCAAAAACGTATTGGGCATCGCAACTGCGTTCCCAACCGTAACAGATTGTTCTAATTATACGTTGACTTTTGTAGACACTTGGCATGACTTGGCTTGCGGCCAAGGCTTCAACGGTGTAGCCGACTTAAGCGCATATGTAGTGCGTAAATGGACGGCCAAAGACGCATGGGGCAACGAAAGCATCTGCACCCAGTACATTTACTTCAAACGTGTACACGTGGATGATGTGTTGTTCCCAGCGGACTTCACGATCTCTTGCAATTCAAACAACGCAAATACGAACCCAAGTGTAACGGGTGTACCTTTTGTAAAAGCATTCGGCATCAACTGGGGCTTGTTCCCGGATCCTGCTTTCTGCGAATTACAGGCTGCTTACACCGATCAAGTATTGCCTGTTTGTGATGGAACGTATAAAATCCTGCGTACTTGGACGGTCGTAGATTGGTGCTTGCCAACTACCCCATTCCCACCCTCTGCGAACCCACAGTACTACATCCAGTTGATTAAAGTAACAGATGAGGCTGGTCCGGCGCTAGTATGCCCTGCTAACTTGACGGTTTCAACCGATCCTTATACATGTTGTGGCACCATTGATTTGCCAAATGTGATCATGACCGACAATTGCTCCAGGATTAATTCAATCGGCGCAATGGTTACCACCTTCGATCTGTTTACAAACCAACAAACGGGTATGTACACGGTGGGGGGCACTTTAACAACGTTCCTAGGAAATGATCTTAAGTACCCGGATACCCTGGGTAATTATGGGGTAACACCTTGTTTGCCTTTAGGAAATCACACGGTGGTGTATACGGCTACCGACGATTGCGGAAATACGAAAACATGCTCCTTTAAAATGCGGATCGATGATTTGGTACCGCCTGTGCCTGCTTGCGATCAGTTGACACAAGTTTCTCTTGGATCAAATGGCTCTGCCGTAATAGATGCGATTACGTTCGATGATGGTTCATATGATAATTGCAGCGCTGTGTACTTTAAGGTACGCCGTATGAGCGGTAGTAATTTCAGTGATGATTTGAGTTTCTCCTGCTCTGATGTTGGAAATACGATCACGGTGGTACTCCGGGTGTATGATATTTTCCCTGGTTCAGGAAGTGTTTCGCAAACTACCCAAGAGAGCCGTTCTAATGATTGCATGGTTCAAGTGGTTGTTGATGACAAAATTAAACCCGTGTGTTTAGCACCAGCCAATGTGACGGTATCTTGTGAAAACTTCGACCCAACCTTAGTATTATATGGTAAGGCTACGGTTTCTGACAACTGTTGCCTTGATAATACGCAGTCCTATTTAGGGGTAAAGGGTTTGACCCACTCTGCAAACTTGTCTTTGTTCGACACGGTTTGTAATAAAGGTACCATCACCCGTACATTCCGCGCATTCGATTGCCATGGCCAATCTAGCCAGTGCACACAGCGCGTGGTGGTGAACTACGAACAAGATTACTTCGTACGTTTCCCGAACGACGTAATTGTATCGGTTTGCGATGGCACAGGTAACTACGGTGCACCAACCTTCTTCGGTGAAGACTGCGAATTGTTGGGTGTATCTTTCGAAGATGAAGTATTCACGGTAGTACCGGATGCTTGTTTCAAAATCGAGCGTACCTGGACAGTAATTAACTGGTGCACGTACAACCCGAACCTGGGTTGCATCAACGTACCAAACCCGAACCCAAATGCGATCACCAACAACCCGGCGAACTTGCCAGGTGTAACGGTATCACCAGCGGGCACTTTGGCGCCTTGGAATCCAACGGTTGTACGTATCAACCCAACGGATCCAACCGCAACGAACTACTCTGTATTCTACGACGCGAA
>JAIYAP010000026.1 GCA_027488935.1 Saprospiraceae bacterium
AAGTTCATCACTCATCACTCATCACTCATCACTCATCACTCATCACTCATCACTCATCACTCATCACTCATCACTCATCACTCATCACTCATCACTCCGCATTCTGTTTCTCGGGTGGTAAAGGTAAACCGTCTCTTTCAGGTACTCGGTATCCAGGTGGGTGTAAATTTCGGTGGTAGTGATGCTTTCGTGCCCCAGCATATCCTGAACGGCTTTGAGGTCGGCGCCGCCTTCTACCAAATGGGTAGCGAACGAATGTCGGAAGGTGTGGGGACTAATGGTTTTTACAATCCCGGCTTTTGCGGCGAGTTCTTTGATGATGTAAAAAACCATAACACGGGTTAAATGTTGGCCGCGCCGATTCAAAAACACCATATTTTCATGTCCGGCCTGTATGTTTTCTTGTTTGCTGCGGATATGATCTAAGTATTGCCGGATGTATTTAATCGCCGTTTCTCCGATTGGTACTAAGCGTTCTTTGTTGTTTTTACCAATTACTTTGATGAAACCGGCTTCCAAAAACAGGTTGGTGATGCGCAGGTGGACGAGTTCGCTCACGCGCAGCCCGCAGGCGTACAAGGTTTCAAGGATGGCGCGGTTGCGCACGCCCAGCGGTTCCGAAAGGTCGATCGCGGCCAGCATTTGTTGTATTTCATATACGGAAAGTACTTCAGGCATGCTTCTTTTGAGGCGCGGCCCTTCCAGATTTTCGGTGGGGTCGTCTTCGATCCAATCTTCCACCATCAAAAACTTGTAAAAAGCCCGAAGGCCAGAGATCATGCGTGCCTGCGAACTTGCTTCGAGGCCTAATTGATTGATCCACAGGATAAAATCTTCCAGTTGGGATTGGGTAATTGCCAGGGGCCCGGTGGGTAATTGCTGAATTTCCAGAAAACGCACTAGTTTTTGCACGTCATTCAGGTAGGCTTCCAGGGTATTGGGGCTCATGGCGCGTTCCAAAAGGAGGTAGGCGTGAAATTGTTGTAGGGCGTTTTGCCAGGTCATGGTTGGTAGTGTTTCTTTTGAACTGGCACAGGTCCTACTTCATACCCAAACAAGGCCAAAACCTGGTTTACTTTGTCCAAACGCAGGGTAGGTTTTCCTTGTTCGAGTTCCCGAATAAACCGCAAGCCCACGCCCGCTTTTAAGGCCAGTTCGGGTTGAGTCAGTTTAACGGCACGCCGCTTTTCTTTTACAAAGGTTCTAAGGTTCATTTTATACCCTTTTGGGTGCAAAAATGGTGCTTTTTTTGATAATGTACCCGATCGGGTGTTGGTTTGTTTTAGGATAATTTTTTATACCCGATCGGGTGTTTTTCAGTGTTCGCAATGGAACCAACAAATATCAGTAAATGAATTTGAGGGCAGCCAGTGTTTGTGAGAAACGGACACGGTTAATCGATTTTTAGCACAACGACTTTCCCTAATAGATGCCCGTTTTGGAAAACGCAAAGTTGATAAGCACCTGAATTTAAACCAGCGATGTCAATTTCTGCTTCTGCATTGCTAAGATTGGGATTAAATCCGCCATAACGGACGGGTATAGCCATCATATTGTATAACACAAACTGAAGCGAATTTGCATCGGAAACATTGCCGATTTGGGCCTTAACTGTATTGGAAGCAGGATTCGGCCATAACCATAGTGCAGACTTCGCAGGTGGTGCTTCCTGCGTTTTCACAAGAGGGGCGAGCGCTGCGCCAAATTCGGAAAAATGGTCAAATATTGCTTCCAAATAAAACAGACTGTCGTTGCCCAAAATCATGGACATACTTTGATTAACACTTAAGCCGGCCGACAATCCATTATTTTCGGGATCGCAATCTTCATTCAGTCCGTCGTAATGGGTAAGGCCCAATTCGGAAGGCAGGGTAACATCTACAGGTGGGGTAAGGTTGTAGGCCTCCAAATCGGCTTTGCTGAAAAACAAACGCACTGTCACCGGATTGACTGGCTGGTATTCGGGCTCAATGCGGAAGTAGCGCGGCAGCAATTTTTGGCCACCTGGTAATACGGGTGCAGCAGGTAGAATTCCTGAGGACACCTGAATCTTGCCCAAATTTTCTTCCGTTTTAATAGCGCCGATAAGGGTACCTGTGACATGGGCACTTTCGCTTGCATAAAGATTGCGCCAGGCTCCTGGTGCGGTGAATCCGGTATTTGTTTGTACAAATGATTGACAGCTATCCAAAATTATGGGTATATCCGGATGGTCCTTGATGGAAATACAAAAATGCCCAGTAGTACCGTTGGCCCCGTCGACCATTAGATAGTAAAAAACGCCTGGTGTCAAACCTGTGTAATACAATACAGCATCGTTTGGATTAGGGCCAGCGTTGTCCTCCCCAGTTGCTAAAATCTGATAAGGGTATGAAAAATTAATCGAATCAAATGCAAATTCCAGCAAGGCTACATGCGGATCAAAGGGCTTGGAGGCCACGCTATTCACATTTACTTGTACCGTGCCACTGGCCGGCGCATAGAATCCAAACCAAACATTGTGTTTTGGACCATCTTTCCAGTTTCCGGGCATTTCGGAGGGGTCTGGTTCTTTAATGTTGCTATTTGCGAATTGGTTTGTAAAAATCTTACAAGAATCATTGATGGAGAGCCTATACGAATTACTAGCCCATATATCAGAAGCTTCCTCATTTTCAACATCGCAACCTACTGAGATTCTGTATTGAGTATTTGTAGTATTGAGTTGATCTGCCATGAAAAGGAGACTTTTTCCAATGGTCAAATAATTCAAATCAATTATCGCATCGTAATCTGTTTGAGGTAAGCACTTTAATATACCGCCTGGGCCTTCACATTGCGTTAAACTGCTTACTTTAAATTCGTAAGCGGTAGGCCCAAGCGGTCCGAGTGACAATCTATATTTTGCAGTGAACTCGGGCGTTACTCGAAAGAAAACTTCCTTCCCTGGTGCAGAATATCCACAAGGCATAAAATCATGATTGCCCGTTCCGCCTTGAAAAACAATTTTTTGTCCGCATTTCAGATTGGGAATACTATCGCAATAGACCAGGAGATGTATCAAACCAGAGTCGGACCAAACATTTGTTTGCAGGGTTCCACAGTGGGGTCTGAGCCGGAATTTGTAGGTTGTTTCAGGATTTAGGCCGGTTATAGTTGCCGTGTCGAGATCTGTAAAGTAATTTGGAGATCCTGTAAAGGCTTGATTTTCAGGAATTAATTCAATATCGGCGCCTTTCGCTTGATCTACTGTTTGCCAGGTTATTCCGGCTGTTCCGTTTGAATATAAGATACCCTGAACGTTCGATGCGGGTTGGCAAAGGCAGTATGTTTCGATTAAAGGGGTAAATGGAACGTTGCCTATCGTTGTAAAATTTATCAAAAAATCGCCAGGATTTAGGTTGTTCAGGTAAATTACTGTGTCAGAATTGATGTAGAAACATTGGGTCCAATTTGTGGGTGTTCCACAGGAGCTGGTAACATCATTACTTCGGTTAAAACGCGCACGCACGCCCTTGGTATTAGTCAGACGCATGACATAGTTACCCGGTGCGTTCACCGTAAAATGATACAACACTTGCCAGGTTTTTCGGGTGCTTTCCGAACACACATCATAAATGGTATAGGGTGTCTGTTGGGGATATTGGGGTGTTATGGTATCATTACAGGGCAAATCGAGGGTATTTTGGCAATAAAGCAATTGAAATCGATCCGGCTTAGACCATTCACTGGTATCGCCGTTGGGGCATAAAGATCTTATTCTCCAAGCATAAAGATCATTTGTTCTTAACGTAAACAAATTGCTTAAGTAAGACCCACCATAACCAGCATCCCATTTTACGGGCGCGCTGAGTTTTTCAATGGTTGTCTTACTAGAAAGACCGAGCTGATAACGCCAATCGCCCTTATTACCGTCCCAATGCAGGACAACTTCATGGCCATTTCCAAATATTTCTGAAGAAAGATATTTGGTCGATTTACAGGGAGATTCACAATAGTAGCTCAGTGTAATAGAGTCTTCGCCGTATGTTTCCCATTTTTTTAACATTAAATAATAGTTCCCGCCTGGCCTAAGGTGTTCTAAACTAATTAGATAGACATCATGGGTGTCTTTTATGCAAATCCATCCTGAAGAATCAGCACAGCTATATGCATCTGCATCTTTTAAGTAAATGGCATGTGGAACGTCTTTAGGCCGGAATTGAAAATAGGCAGTACTATCCACGGTTTTGAATTGCAAAATCAATTCAGTCCCTTTCGGCACCTGATCACAGGCTGGCAAATTTTGCCAAAATCCGATGCCTTGGGGGAAGTGCAAGGTGATTTCCTGATCGCAAGAAAGTAGCGGCCATTGTTGACAATCGGGAGAGATATCGAAATAACTGGTTTCTGAATATTGACTTGAACCCCATACACCGCAATTTCCCCGAACCCGCCACTTGTAATGCCTTCCCGCTTTCAGGTCAGCAAATAAGATACTATCTGTATCAGTGCTATCACTTATGTAGTAGTAAAAATCTTGATCTGTTCTTTTTACTTGAAGGTCCCATGAAACTTGATTGAAGTTGGCTTTCCATTTGAGTAGGGCATCATGGTTGTTTACAATTTTGGATACCAGGTTTTCTGGTGGAAGGCAAGCGGATGGACAATTTATTTTAAAACCTACGTTTGGATATTCCGGATGATTTGTGAATGGGCCCTTAAAATCAAAACCAAAGAGGGCTGGAACGCCTGCCGTTAATATCCCTAAGTTGAATGACTTATCAGTGTTTTGATCCTCAAGCGGAATGCAAATCCACGAAGTATCCAATTTGCAATTTGCACCCGGCTTGCATAAAAGCAATGAGGATGGCCCTAAATTGTAGGTGGATAATTCATATTTGCCCGAAAACTGCGGTACGAATTGATAGAATCGCTCTATTCCATCCTGGCAATTAAGGACCGGCAAATCATCCGATGTAGATGCATAATTTTGGTCATCGCATTTTACTTTATATGCATTATTACAATCAGGAGCTGTTAAAAAGTTAGAAATTTCGGACCAAGGGCCGTACCCAATACCGGAACAATAGGACCTGACCCGCCAATAATAACGGGTTTTGGCCTTCAATCCTCCTATTTCTAAGTAGTCGCTTATCGATGAATATGGAGTGATTCCAGTGAAATTGACGGGATCTTCCGTGATTTCAATTTCACATTTTTCTTTTAATTCGAAATTATGCCATGATAATCGGACGGAATCAAAGGAAAACGCTTGTACGGTGAGTAGTCCTGGCGCTGGACAGGCATCCAGGCAATTCCAGCGAAAAGCCAAGGGCATCGCTTTTTCATTCCTTTTGTCCATATGAAATTCATACGTTTTTCCACGAATGAAATAACCAAAATTCAGGGTATCCTGTTTGTAATACCCTAAATTACCATTTGGCCAAGATTCAGGTGGAATATCATACTGGTTGCATGGATTCTTCGTTGAATCAATCCATGCCGCAAAATAACCGGAATAAAATACGGATGTAGATGTATCTAACGGCGTTGTAATGAGGCTCAAATTGCCTGAATAGGGAGCCGTATAACGCCATTTTTTTACTCTGTTCAATCCTGCCTTGAACCCAGATGTATAGGTAGAATCACATTTTAATAAGGGAATACTATCGCAAATGTAATTAGTGCTAAAACCAACCCCTTCTACCCAATCACTCACATTGACCTCGCAATTGGACCTTGCCCGCCAATGATAATCTGTCCCTGATTCCAAATTTTTAATGGTAGCGCGATAATTTATGTTGGTTATGTTTGGGACTCCGGTGTACGACTTCGAATCTGGTAGTATTTCTATCTCATCACCTGCAATCCCACCAGAAAAATGTAGTTTGACAGAATCTGCTTTAATTTCTTCCAATTCCAAATTTGTGGGTGGTGGGCAAGGTTCGTAAGTTATCTTGAAAGTCCTGTGGGCAACTAAAACATCTGGATTTGTTGTAAAGGCTAAGGTTATGGTTCGTCCTGCACTTCTTCCATAAAAAGTGAAACGCTCCCCTTGAAATGAAGATACGCTGACACATTCCGGGTTACCTCTGCAATAATTCGAACTGTATTCGAAAGCACCAGTATTGACTTTGTTTGTGTCGGAATTTAGAACATTTAATCGGTAACTGCCATCTGCGGGTACTATAAATCGATATACGTGTGCTTTCCCATCGGTGCGTTTATTACAATTTGAATATCCAATCACAGGAGAGACCGGCGCCGGAAAATCTATTGTGAAAGCAGAGTCTAATTTTATTTCGGGTGCCAGTGGGCAAGGCGGCGGGGTCGTGAACGTATAAACAACAGACCAATCACTGAAAGTGTCGTTTGGGCAGGCGTATCTTGCACGCCAATGGTAGGTTGTATTGGGCTTCAAATCTTGAAAAAACACAAACCGTTGAAGGGAAATCTGCTTGGGATTGTCGTCGAAGGATTCGCCATCTTGAATAATTTGTATTACACCCCAAAGGTCAAATGTAAATTCTACCTTAACCTCATAAGGGAAAACATAAATTTCCTGCTTTAACTCCGGTGGGGTAGTACACGGCTGCGCATTTAAGTCTGATAAAAACAGGCAAATGAGCGAAACGAGCAATAAAAGAGAAAAACGATTCATCTTTTGGGTGGTATATCGGTTAATGAAATTAAAAAGCCGCCAATTGGGCATTATAGAATAATTGGCTGCACAAAAATTGAGCCCAATTTACGGCTTCCATCTTATTTAAATTGCGCTAAAATGTTAATTAACATAGGAGTGGCATATCGTTGTTTTTCGAATAGAAGACCATGCAATCTGCTGGATCATATTTTTCTTGCTCCTCCACAAGCCACATTTGTTGTCCCTCTTAAGGTGAAAACAACCTGAAATCCGCTCCCCTACATTTAAAGTTTTATTAATTCCTGTCCAAAACGATCATAAATTTGCGTCCTTGCTGTTGTGTATAGTTGCCGTCTTCGCGTCGATGCCGACAACCATACCAAACCAAACCTTTGCATGAGCGCACAACGTATTCGACTGATTATTGCCATGATGAGCCTGGCCTTGCTGGGGATCATTAGTTTGCAAATTTACTGGATCAAATGGAGCATCCGACTAAATGAGGAGCAGTTTGACAAAAATGTGTACGCGGCACTCAATCGGGTAGGCGATAAACTGCAATATTACGAGGAAATCGCGGTGTTGCTGGCCGTCAATTCCTCCCACGAACAAAGCAATGCTGCCAATCAAAATATCCGCCGGGCGGCCCAATACCTCGAAAATGGTTTTGCTGCCCGACAAATGGCCAAATCGGATAGCCTGCTGCCTAATCCTGCTCAACAACAAGGCAAACAAGGTTTTCAGGATGTGGTAACTGCTTATGAATATATAAAGGTTAGCCAGTTGGTCGATTCCAAACCGCTGGCAGAACGTATTCAACTGGATGTGCTTGCGCAAAGTGTGAAAGAGGAACTGGACAGTCGGGGGGTGCATTCACAATACCAATATGGGGTGTTTTCCAAATCTAAAAACAGTTTTGTGGTGGTGAATGACCATTACGTGGTGCTGGATGATGGTCCACAAATTACCCACGGTGGAGCAGCGTCGTTGTTTAATTCGCCCTATCGGGTGGCCCTTTTTCAACAGGATATTGAGTCGCCCGGGTATTTGTCGCTGTATTTCCCCGATCGTACTAGCCTGGTTTTGGCGTCGGTCTGGAATGCGTTGGTGCTGTCTGTGGTGTTCACAGGGGTCATTTTATTCTGTTTTTGGTACACGATTCGGGTCATTTTCCGGCAGAAAAAACTGTCGGAAATGAAAAATGACTTTATCAACAACATGACCCACGAGTTCAAAACGCCTATTGCGACCATCTCCCTCGCAGCAGATAGTATTGGCAGTCCGATGATTATGAACCATCCGGAAAAAATCAAGCGGTTTATTGATATCATCCGACAGGAAAACAGGCGTATGAACAGTCAAGTGGAACGGGTATTGCAAATGGCGCTGATCGATAAACGCGATTTTGAACTCAGATTGGGCGAAATGAACCTGCATGAGGTGTTGCAGCAGGCGGTGGATAATTTTAGTTTGCAAGTAGAAAAACGCGAAGGCACGCTTTTAACGGATTTTCAGGCTTCCCGCCCGGTGATTGAAGGCGACGCGACGCACATTGCCTCTATTATTCATAACCTGCTGGATAATGCCAATAAATACAGCCCCGAAAAGCCCGAAATCACCCTGCATACCCGCAATGTACCGCTGGGCGTGGAAATTACGGTAGAGGATAAAGGCATCGGCATCAGCAAGGAAACCCGAAAGCATATTTTTGACAAATTCTTCCGCGCCCACACCGGCAATATCCACGATGTGAAAGGTTTCGGACTCGGTTTAAGTTATGTAAAAGCCATTATGACGGCCCACAAAGGACTGATTGACGTAAAAAGTGAAGTGGGCAAGGGAAGCAGTTTTATCCTTACTTTCCCTTTCCGGCAGCAGGATTAGAAAAACAGGGCATTGGCAAATAATACCTTGCCTTGTTGCCAAAAACTGCGGAAAAGCGGGTTATCGATCAAATAAACCACCGAGCCAGATCCCATGGTTTGGGTAATGGCAATGGGCGTTTTTTTCAATTGGGGCTTCACCCGCGCACCAATAAACCCGTACGACTGGTAGTTTTCTTCAATATAAATGGCTGCCGTGGATTTTTCGGGCATTTGAAATACATCCGCGTCGGTTTTTAAGGTAAAATAGGTGTCGCCCAAACTGTACGCCAAAGGATCGGAAGGGTCGGCTTTGGTTTTGATGATCGCGCCGGGCAATTGATCGCTCACATTGGCGCGCTCGCGGGAGCGATAGGGTTTGGGCGCTGCGGTGCTGTCGGATTTGGGTGCTTCTTTGGTTTTTAAATCGAAGCCCTCGGCATCCGCAAATGCTTTGGCGCCGCCGTCAAATCCAATCAATCTACCGCCTTTTTGTACCCATTCTTTGAGTATTTCCAACTGTTTTTCCTCTAAATGGTAATTGCCATGGGGGAAAATCAGCACAGTATACCGAAATAGGTTGATACGGCTCAAGCGCTCCAGCGCAATTTCTGTAAGGGGATATTTGAGCTCCTGCTCGAAGAAAAACCAGGTTTGTCCAAAGGCATTTTCTTCCACGTCATCGCCATATACTACGGCAATTTGCGGGGCTTTGATCAGTCGGAATACTTCCGAGCCAAGGTCATGTCCTTTCCCGGCATAGCCCGTGAAGATGGGGTGCAGTTTTACATTGGCCTTTTTTGCCGCCTCAATGACGAAAGCATCCAGGTCACCAACGAAATTTCGGTTGTCGCCTCGATTAATTACCAACGCGCCTTCTTCAAACTGCTGGTCGGCCATCAAAAAAGCTCTGCTGGCATACCGCACATGCACGCCTTTTTGCAACAATGCACCTAAAAAAACAGATTCTGCCAGTGAATTTCGGTGGATGCACCAGGAATAGGGCGCAGCGGCCAGCAAAATTTCAGGCACTTTCGCAGCCGTAAAGTCTGCCTTGGGAACAATTTTCTCCTTTAATGCATATGCTTTCAGTCCGTAAGCATATGGGATGGACCAAGCAGTAATGTCGTATGTTAGGGAATCCGTCAGGTGTGGTTCAGGCTCAAACAATACCTGCACCAACGTCGATTTCAATTGGTAGGCACTGATAAGCAAATCATTCGGTTGGATAGAAATATTGGTTTCTTTGCCTTGGATATAATCGAAGGCTTTTACACCCGAAAAACCTGCGCCCACACTGCCGTATTTTATCTGGTGCTGATCGAGGAGATTACAGAGCGTTTTCATCTTATTGGCATCATTGGAGGCTGAAATGACGAATGCTTTGTATTGTCCTTGCGGTTGTGTCAGGGATTTTTCATAAAATTCCTGAAAACTACGCACCACTTTGTCGGCATTTTTGCTGGTAATTTCAATGGTCGACAAGCTGGTGGTCAAATGGTGCAGGATGCGGTCGCGCAGGGTAAGGGTATCGCCATTGCTGATGGTCACGGCGCGTCCGGCAACCGAATGTCCGGCCTGTTCGTAGGTCATCCCAATGGCGCCATTGAACATTGGGTAGGTATCGCCGTAAGAAGGGTAAAACAGGTCGAACACCTCTTTGGTGAAGTACAGCCAGCCGAATTCATCAAAATAGCGGGCATGGTTTGCACCGATTTGCGTCTGGAAATCGCGTTGCCAGGGTGTTATGTAATCGTGGGTAGGTTCTGCGGCGGGGGCGAAATAGTAAGGATTTTCGGGATATTGTTCGTGCAAATCGGCATGTACCTGGGGCAACCAGCGCTGGTAAATGGCGATCCGTTGTTGCGATTCCTTTTGCGTTACCCAGGCCCAATCGCGGTTCAAATCGTAATAATAATGATTTACCCTTCCGCCGGGCCAGGGTTCCTGATGCTCGCGGCTGTCTATTTTGGGATTGGGAATCAGGTTGCTTACGCCCCGGTGCCAATGGGTGTATCGGTCGTACCCATCCGGATTAAGGGAGGGGTCAATGATAACCACTGTGTTTTTGAGCCATTCGCGTATTTTAGGGTCCGTTTGTGTTGCCAGGCGCCAGGCCAATTCCATACTACATTCCGCACCGGAAGGTTCGTTGCCGTGTACCGACATGCTGATCCAAACAATGGCGACCGGCGCATCTGTACTGGGTTTGCCTGGTAACGCGCCCGCAAGTTTTAGGTTGTTGAGCCTTATTTGCTCTAATCGGGCGATGTTTTCGGGTGTCGAAAAAAAAGCCAGGCGCAAGGGGCGATCTTCATTAGTCGTTCCATATTGCGCCAAACGCATGGTTGTGCCCGAATTGGCTGCCAATTGATCATAATATGCGGTCAATTGATGGTGTGGTGTAAACTGTTCCCCCAAAGGGCGATGTAAAAAAACATCGGGGCTTTGCGCAGTATTTTGCGCATAAAGACCTAAATTTAACCAACATAACAGACAGGATAGCAGAATTCGGCGCATGTTTGAACGAAACCTGAGGACATGTTTCGATCGAAGACAAAACATGTTAAGTGTTTGAAGATATACCAAGATTAAAGTGGATTTGAAGGATGCTTATTATTTGCCTACAGACAAATAGCGGGCCTGTTTTATCCAATTGCCTCTTCAAGATCGGGTAATTTGCCAAAACGTCGCAAGGTTGTCAGGTGCGAGCGCAATGCCGTGCCAAAAGTAGGATTCTCTAAATAAGGAACCCCAAATTCTTCGGCTGTTTCTTTTACAATGGGGGCGATCGCCGGGTAATGCACGTGGCATACGCGTGGAAATAAATGGTGCTCCACCTGGAAATTCAAACCACCTACATACCAGGACAACCATTTGTTGCCTCTGGAGAAATTGACCGTCGTATTGAGTTGGTGAATTGCCCATTCATTTTCAATGTTTCCTTCCGCATTGGGCAGCGGATGGCTGGTGCCTTCCACAGTGTGCGCCAACTGGAATATCACCGTAAGGATTACGCCTGCAATAAAAAAAAAAAAAAAAAATCCGCACAACACGGTCACAAGGTCGGAAGTGCCCAGGATAAACACCGGCATTCCAATCATGATGGTAAAATACACCACTTTGAGGATAACAATCCGCGTCATGGCGATGGTGTTTTCTTTTGCACTTTTTTGGTTTACCCCATTGCGTACATAGCGGCGGAATTGTACAAAGTCCTTTAATACAATCCAATACAAGCTCATAATGCCATAAAATGCAAAAGCGTACAAGAATTGAAACCGGTGGATCTTTTTTACTTCTGTATGGGGTGAAAAGCGCAAAATGGCTTTATCGTCAATGTCGTCGTCCATGTGGACCACATTGGTATAGGTATGGTGCAACAAATTATGCTGGAAACGCCAGTTGAAAATAGAGGCGCCCAAAAAATTGAGGGAATAGCCCATCATTTGGTTCACCCAACCTTTGGAAGAATAGGCGCCGTGGATGGCATCGTGCATCACACTCATGCCAATACCGGCCAGGCCGAGGCCCATGAGGCTCCACATCCCCAACTCCATTCCGGTAGACATTGGAACGGTGAGCATGAGGACAAAAGGGGTAAAATATACGATAAAAAGCACAATAGATTTGACCACCATCGTGGTATTGGCGTGTGGGGAGAGGCCTGTTTGTTTGAAATACTGGTCAACACGTGCTTTTAAGGTGTTGAAAAACATTCTTTTTTCTGGGTCAACAAATTTGACCTTTTCTTTCATTTGAATGGTTGCCATGCTGTTTCGATAAATGCTGTTTAAATATAAGCCCGCTGATCGTCAGTATATTTCAGTGGGCCCTATTTGAAAATTACTGCATGTTCAATTGCTGGTGTTGTCGGGAGGCGGACAAAACTACGCAACAATTACGATAAACGGTGAAAGGAGAGGCCGAAATTTCGGAAGGCAGGCGCTTATCTGGAATCATTCAACAATATAAATGCAGATAAGTTGTGGGGCGGAGATGTGTTGGGAAATGTTTATGCGATTCGGAGATGGTGCCCGGAAGTATTCCAATTTTACTGATTTACAGTCACTTGGGGCGAGGAATAGAAATTGAAAACCCTTTTACTACCAAATTTGTTTTATTGGAAAAATCCTATCCCTACAAACATGTACAACCAGATTGCCGGAAAAAGACTGCCCCGCATTGAAGCGCTCAGCGATGGCGTATTCTCCATCGCCATGACGTTTTTGGTGTTCAACCTCAAGGATCCGCTGGCTGCCACCCAGGCAACCGACGAAGCATTGTTGGCCGCTTTGTGGAGTATTGCCCCCAATATCAGTTCGTTTTTCCTGAGTTTTATGACCTTGGGCATTTTCTGGACGGGCCATTCTACCCAATTCGATTACCTGGAGCGTTCGGATCGAAACCTGTACTGGTTCAACCTTTTTTTCTTGATGTTCGTTGCGTTGCTGCCGTTTACGACCTCCATTTTGGGTAGTCATATCGACAATAAAGTGGCCGTTATTTTATATTGGCTCAATATTTTAGCCCTTGGCTTGGCCCTGTTGCTGCACTGGAATTATGCTTACCGCAAAAAATTATTGGCGCTGGCTGAAAACGATGCCACGCTGGTCCACAAAGCAATTCGACAGCGTATATTCTATTCACAGACTTTTTATGCTGTTGGTGCTGCATTGTGTTTTGTGCATCCCTTTTTAAGTTTGGTGGTGATATTTGCCATTCAACTGAATTATGCTTTTGGGATTTTCTCGAAAAAATAGAAGCGTTTTGGTTTAAACGATACTGCTCGGATTTCTTGATTTTATGTTTTTAACCATTTGGTTAAAAAAAATCTGAAAAAGCTTGCACATCTAAAACCCACACCCCTATATTTGTCCCAGTTAACCAAATGGTTAAAAAACGGATGCGCGCAACAGATATGACACCACAGGATAAGTCGAATGATTCGACAGAGCAAAAGATTTTTGACGCAGCGCACGAGCTGTTCGTACAAAAAGGATTAGACGGTGCCAAAATGCAGGAGATCGCCGATCGGGCGGGTATAAACAAGGCTTTATTGCATTATTATTATCGCACCAAAGATAAATTGTACGAAATGGTTGCAAAATCCATCATTCACCAAGGCATTCCGATTATTCAAAAAACGATTGAATCAGATTTGCCTTTAGAGGAAAAAATCGTCAAATTCGTTGATTTTTACATCGATTTGATTCGAAGAAACCCCTTTATCCCCCTGTTTATCATTTCTGAAATGAATAAACACCCCGAGCAGTTTATGGAAAAAATTCTGCCAGCGCGGCTCCCGCGCCCCGAAATTTTTCTGAAACAAGTGGAAGATGCCGTGGCGGCCGGCACCATTCGGCCCATAAATCCACAGCATTTGTTACTCAATATTATTTCCTTGTGCGTGTTCCCTTTCGTAGCCCGCCCAATCATGCAAATGGTGTTAGGGATGAATAAACCGGAGGCCGATCAGTTTCTGAAGCAACGAAAAACGGAAGTTACGGAATTCATTTTTGCTGCATTGCGCCCCCGATAAGCGGGCTTTTTTTTGCACCTGTGTTAACCAAACAGTTAAACCATTTTCCTAAATATGCGCTATTTTTCTTTGTTTGCCTGCCTTCTTTGCATGTATGCACCTTTGCGCGCCAGCGACACGCTTACCCTTGCCCAATGCAGGGCACTCGCCGTGCAAAACAGTCCGCTGCAACAAAAAAAAGGCTTAGCCGAAAGCACCGCAGCCCTACAAATCCGCTCCCTGGAAAGCAATAACCTGCCTAAAATTAATTTAGGCGCCCAGGCGAGCTGGCAAAGTGACGTGTTCGGACTGCCGATCAGTTTTCCAGGCGTTGAAATCCCAAAAGTGCCCAAAGACCAATACAAACTAACTGCTGATGTGTCGGAACGGATTTGGGACGGCCGCCTGAATCGAACACTCACCGAACAAAAAAGCCTCGAAAAGGAACTTACATTGGCCCAAACCGAGGTGGATGTTTACCAACTCCGCGAACTGGTTACCGACCTTTATTGCAAAGCCCTGTTGCTCCAGGAATCGGCCGCGGTACTGGAAAGTGCTAAAAAAGACCTCGAACAGCGCTTGAAACAGGCCGAAGCCGGCATTTCGGAGGGGATTGCCTTGCGTACCACCGCCGATCAAATCCGGATTCAATTGCTGAAAAACGACCAGCAAATTGCTACAACTGCCGCCGATTTTAAAACCTTGCTGGAACTTTTGGCCATCTGGATCGGTCGCCCGGCCGCCGATTTTTCCATTACAGCACGAAGCATTGCACCGCCTATTGCCCCCACGGTATTCAATCGGCCAGAGTATCATTTATTCGATGTACAGGCAAAAAGCCTGCAACTGAACAAAAGCCTGCTGCAGCAACGCACCCAACCGCGCCTCGATGCATTTGCGCAAACGGGCTTGGGCAACCCGAATCCGCTGAATTTCTTCGATCAAGGTTTTAGCCCCTTCTTGCTCATCGGATTACGCGCTGCCTGGACGCCCATCGACTGGGGTAATACCAAACGCGACCAGCAGGTGTTGGATATTCAGGCGAAAAATATCGAAGTGCAAAAAGCGCATTTTGAACAACGCTTGCAGGCATCCTTGCAACGCGACCAGCAGGATGCGCTTAAATACCAGGCTTTGCTCAAACAGGACGACGAAATCATTGCCTTACAAACGGACATAATCAGCCGGGCCGATGCGCAATTGCAAAATGGGGTGATGACAGCGACCGACTATTTGACGCAACTCAATTTGCTGACCCAGGCAAAAATCACCCGCAAAACCCATGAAATGCAGGCTTTGCAGGCACGCGAACTTCAATTGGCCAAAAATGGCGACCAATAGGCGTTTCTCCTTTCACTTTTCAACTCAAACATCACAATATATCCAAATAAGATGAAACCATTGTATTTTTCCTTTGTAGCCTTGGCGCTCCTGGCGCTTTCCTGCCAACGCTCAGCCCCCAAAGCAGATGCATACGGCAATTTTGAAGCAGACGAACTGATTGTAGGCGCGGAAGCATCGGGCAAAATCATCCAATTTTCCGTGGAAGAAGCCCAAACCCTAAACGCAGGAACGGTGGTAGGCCGCATCGACTCGACCCAGTTGGTGCTGAAAGTTGCCCAATTGAAAGCCAATATCCGCGCAGTTGCGGCCAAAAGTCCGGCAATTGCGGCTCAATTGGCTGTATTTGAAAAACAACTCAATGCCAACAAACAACAATTGGCCACCCTGCAGCGCGAAAAACAACGCATCGAGAATTTGCTGAAAAAAGACGCGGCAGTGCCCAAACAACTCGACGACTTGAACGCCCAAATTGAACAGATACAACGCCAAATGGACGTAGTAACCGAACAGCGCAGCGCCTCGGATGCCAACTTGAATACCCAGAAAAATGGCCTTTTAGCCGAAATTTTGCCTTTGCAGGATCAAATTGCGCAAATTGAAGATCAAATTGCCAAGTGCAAAATCGTCAACCCGATCGATGGTACGGTGCTCACCAAATTAGTCGAGGCTGGTGAAGTTACATCTTTTGGCAAACCGTTGTACAAAATCGCCAATTTGCAACAAATCATCTTGCGCGCGTACGTAGCGGGCGACCAGTTGGGCAACATAAAAGTTGGGCAGGAGGTAAAAGTTTCGATTGATGGCCCGGACAATACGATGCGCGATTTTACCGGCAAAATCAGTTGGGTGTCGTCTAAAGCGGAATTTACCCCCAAAATTATTCAAACCAAAGACGAGCGCGTCAATCTGGTATACGCCATCAAAATCATGGTGCCCAACGACGGAACCCTGAAAATTGGCATGCCTGCAGAAGTGCATTGGTCGGCACCGAAATAACCATTGAACGTGCACTTTTTCGCAGTCGCATCAAAATTTCAGGCATGCAAGCAATTGTTGTTGAACAAATTACAAAATCCTACGGGGCCAAAGGAGCGGTAAAAGCCTTGGACGGTATCTCGCTGTCGGTGGCCAAAGGCGAATTGTTCGGGATCATCGGTCCGGATGGCGCCGGGAAAACCTCGCTCCTGCGCATTTTAGCCACCCTGATTCTGCCCGACGCGGGGGAGGCTTACTTGCAAAACCTGCACGTGGTACGCGATTACAAGCGCCTGCGGTCGTTGCTGGGGTATATGCCGGGCCGTTTTTCGCTGTACCAGGATTTATCGGTTCAGGAAAACCTCTCGTTTTTTGCTGCCGTGTTTGGTACCCGTATTGAGGACAACTACGACCTGATCAAAGACATTTATGTGCAATTGGAGCCTTTTAAAAATCGCCGGGCTGGGGCACTTTCGGGCGGGATGAAGCAAAAACTGGCGCTTTGTTGCGCTTTAATCCACAAACCCGAGGTATTGTTGCTCGATGAACCTGGCACCGGCGTAGATCCCGTTTCGCGCAAAGAATTTTGGGATATGCTGCAACGGCTCAAAAGTTGGGGCATCACTATCTTAGTAAGCACGCCCAATATGGATGAAGCTGAATTATGCGACCGTGTGGCGCTGCTGCACAACGGACGCATCCTGGCCATGGACACGCCTGCGGGCATACGCGGTAGTTACGAGCGGCCACTGTTTGCCGTTCGTTCGGATGAGATGTACCGTTTGATCCAGGATTTGCGCCAGTGGCCGGGCGCTTACAGTTGCTATGCTTTTGGCGAATATGCCCATCTTGCCTTGCAGCAAAGCCTACAAGGGTTTGATACACAAGCAGATAGCGTTATGGCTGAATTGCAACAATACCTTGAAAGCCGTCACCACACCGGAATCGAGGTATTGCGCGCCGAGCCCGGTGTGGAGGATTGTTTCATCGCAAGTACCAAAGACCGTTAAAAACCGAACATCATGGAAGCACATGTAATTTTTACGGATAAACTGACCAAAACCTTTGGGTCCTTTACGGCCGTTGACCAGATTTCATTTTCGGTAGCGGCGGGCGAAATTTTTGGTTTTCTTGGCGCCAATGGTGCTGGTAAAACTACCGCCCTGCGCATGTTGTCGGGCTTGCTCAAACCGACCAGTGGTATTGCCATGGTAGCAGGCGTGGATGTGATGCGCCACCCTGAACAGGTAAAACGCCGCATTGGGTACATGAGCCAAAAATTCAGTTTGTATGAAGACCTGACCATTCGGGAGAATATTCGGTTTTACGGCGGTATTTATGGGCTTTCAGTGCAAACCATTCGGGAAAAGACCAAAAAATTAGTGGATAAATTGGAATTAGGGGCCCATGTGGATGAGCTGGTGCTGCGTTTGCCCTTGGGCTGGCGTCAGAAATTGGCCTTGTCGGTAGCGATGCTGCATGAACCGCGCATTGTGTTTTTGGATGAACCCACCAGTGGGGTAGACCCGCTCACCCGCCGGCAGTTTTGGGACCTCATTTACGAAGCCGCAGCCGATGGCGTAACCCTCATGGTAACAACGCACTATATGGAAGAAGCAGAATATTGCAACCGCGTGAGCATGATGGTTGATGGGAAAATAGAAGCCTTAGATACACCGGGTCAGTTGAAAAAGACCTACAACGCGACCAGCATGGATGAAGTATTCCGCAAACTGGCGCGCGGATAAAAACGCCTGATCTTCAAAAGTTATCTCAATTGCCTACTGAAATGAACAGATTTACGGCTTTTATCATCAAAGAATTCCGGCATATCCTGCGCGATCGCCGCACCTTGCTTATTTTGTTCGGGATGCCGATGGCCCAGGTGCTGTTGTTTGGTTTTGTGTTGACCAACGAGATCAAAAATGCCGCGATTGCCATTGTTGATCCGTCCAAAGATGCGCAAAGCACCGCTTTGATTCAAAAATTAGCCTCCAGCGGATACTTTCGCATCGAAAAGAATTTGGAGGCCGCCAGCCAACTAGACCCCGCTTTTAAAGAAGGTAAAATCAAATTGGCCGTGGTTTTTCCACCTGATTTTGCCCGGCAATTGGACCACGACGGCAGCGCGCCCATTCAGTTGCTCGGCGACGCGTCCGACCCGAACACCGCAACGACCTTGATCAATTATGCGGCCAATATTATCCAGGATTTTTCGGCGCAAAGAAAAGCGGAGGCTGTATTGCCCTATCAAATTGAGGTGCAAACCCACATGTTGTACAATCCGGAATTAAAAGCGGTGTACAGTTTTGTGCCGGGTGTAATGACCCTCATTTTGATGCTGATCTCAGCCATGATGACCAGCATTACCATTGCCAAAGAAAAAGAAATGGGTACGATGGAAGTGCTTTTGGCTTCCCCATTAAAGCCAATTCAGATTATTTTGGGCAAAACCGCGCCATATTTGGTGCTTTCGTTTATAAATGCCATCATCGTCGTGCTGATTGGCGTGTTCATTTTTGGGATGCCGATTCGTGGGAGTATTTTGTTATTAGGCCTGGAAAGTGCGCTGTATATGTTTGTCGCCTTGTCGCTGGGTATTTTAATCAGCACCCGCGCTGCTACCCAGCAAGCCGCTTTGTTTATGTCGGCGCTGGGCCTGTTGATGCCCACCATGTTGCTCAGCGGGTTCATTTTTCCGCGCGAAAGCATGCCCTACGTGTTGCAAGTATTGGGAAATATCATTCCGGCCACCTGGTTCAACCAGATCATCAAAGGGGTGATGATCAAGGGCGCGGGTATTGAGGTATTGTGGTTTCAAACTTGTGTGTTGGGCGTCATGGCCCTGGTATTTGTGGTATTGAGCATGCGCAATTTTAAGGATCGTTTGTAAAACGCCCTTTCAATCCCAATTTCGAATTTTAAACTAATTAAATATGCGTACCGTTTTTTACCTCGTTCAAAAAGAATTCCTGCAAATTTTCAGGAACAAAACCATGTTGCCGCTCATCCTGGTGATGCCCATTTTTCAGATGTTGCTGCTTTCTTTTGCAGCCAATTACGAGGTAAAAGACCTGAAAATCAGCATTATCGACCATGATTTGTCGACGGCATCGCGGCAATTGACCGGGAAATTTGCGGCCAGCCCTAATTTTAAGGTGCAATCCGCGTCGTTTTCTTTCCAGACTTCCATGGACGAAATCACCCAAGACCAAACCGATTTACTGCTGGAAATTCCGGCCCATTTCGAACGCGATCTCGTGCGGGAAGGGCATGTGCCGGTTTCTTTATCGCTCAATGCCATCAATGCGCAAAAAGCGGGTCTGGCAAGTGGATATGCGAACAGCATTATCCGCGATTTTAATGCCGAATTTATCGCCAAATGGCTGCCCAAGCAAATCACTCAGTCTGCTCCCAGCGGTCAAATAGAAGTGACGTATAGCAACTGGTACAATCCGCGGCTCGATTACAAAACCTTCATGGTGCCGGGTATTTTGGGTGAAATCGTCTCCTTGATCATTTGTTTTCTGACCGCCATGAACATCGTACGCGAGCGCGAGTTGGGCACCATCGAGCAATTGAATGTGACGCCTATTCAAAAATGGCAGTTTATTTTGGGCAAATTCATCCCATTTTGGATCATTTCCCTGTTTATCATGCTGGTAGGATTAACCGTGGGCAAAATGGTATTTGATATTCCGCTGTTGGGTAGCTTGTGGCTGGTATTTGGGTATACGGCGGCTTACATGCCTTGTGTGTTAGGACTCGGATTTTTGATTTCCAATTTTGCCGATACGCAGCAGCAGGCCATGTTTACCGCCTGGTTTTTTATCCTGATCTTTATTTTGATGTGCGGATTATTTACCCCGATTGAAAGTATGCCCGATTGGGCGCAAACGGCCAATAAAATCAACCCGATCGCCTATTTTGTACAGTTTATGCGCATGGTATTGATCAAAGGGGCTGGTTTTCAGGACATTAAGGGCAATTTGTACACCGTGTTGGGCTATGCTGCAGTGGTGAATGCTTTGGCGGTTTGGACTTATCGGAAGCGGGTGTGATCGGGAGCCATCCCAAAATCTCCTTCCAAGACTAAAGGAGCGACTTTTTAAGCCACTCTGAATTAAACTTGAAACACTAAAGCCCGAAGGGCTGACATTATTCTAGAAAAAATGAAAGAAAAGGTCGCCGCAGGCGATTAAATGAGTAAGATCAATATAATATGGTCAAGAATTGACTGTTTTCTTGTTTTTAATCGCCGGTGGCGATTATTATATATGATTTTTCTAGAATAATGTCAGCCCTTCGGGCTTATCAATTACAAATTTCATTCTGGTAGAAAGAGATATTTATATTCTTCCCACCGCTGTTTGATCGCTTCGCGGGCCTGTACTTGTAACAAATAGGGGGCAATTTGTGACAAATGGTGTAATAGATAGGGGGCAATTCCTAGAACCAATCAATCCACGATTAACCAATTCGCCACCGCCACCTTGCCGTTCTCGTCTTCGAGCCGGTAACTATATATGCCTTTTTGGAACCGACTGAGTTCCATGGGTATGGATTGATTGCCGGCCAATGGATAAATACCAGAAGCAACAACCCGTCCGGCAGTGTCGAACAGGCGAAGGGTGTATGTGCCGGCAGGCAGGTTGGCGCAGTCGAAACGCACGCGATCGGAAGCGGGGTTGGGACAGGCCCGAACGGTGGGTTCGTCCGATACTGGCGTACCGCCAATGGAGCTTACCATCGCATTGTTTTTATAAAGCACCGATTGCACCGCGTTCTGCGCATTGTTGAGGGTCAATACGGCAATTTCTTCCTTCGCCACATCGTTCAGAAAGCGGTAGGTTGTAGTAGTATCTGTCCCGAAATATGCAGGTAATCCGCCTCCCAGGGATTCTGTCAGAATGTTTATCCAGCCCAAAAAGCTGTGGACATCCAGTACGGTGGTGGTGTACCGTGTTTGTTTATCGCGCAGCACGGGGTACTGCGAGAGCGATGGCGGGCCGGGTATCGTCAAGGTTCCCCATCCATCCACCACGTCGAGTACCTGAATGTTAGTGCGAATGCGGATGGAGTCGAACAATTGCGAATTAGGAATTTGCAACAGGAGGGCGGGTGGCAGGTCGGCCTTGGGGATCGGCAAAATCAGGTTCGACGTTTGTTGATTGATGTCGAAAAACTGGACCGGCGCCTTCCGCTCGATGAGCGACGGTTGGTATTTGAACAGGACGTTGAAGTTATAACCGAACAGCGTGTTGCTGGAATAGCCCATCCATTCAAATTTCGAGCTGGTAACGTTGTAGTACTGCTCCCCGGCGGTGGAAAGCACCACCAAATCTGCCCCAGGATATTGGGACACATTTTGCCCCTGGGCGGCGGGCAAATAAACCGTTTTAGAGGTATTGTTGGCGGATAAGCTGCTCAGGTCCCAGGCTTGGCCGCCCCCGGGAGGGGTTATGATATTCGGTAGATTGGGATTGAGCACCTGCGCGTACCGTAGGGTGTCACCTGCGGCGGGAAAGGTAGCGGAGGTGACGATTATTTGGGCTTGTGCAGCGAAAATGCACAGGAAGGCAAGGACGAATGTTAGGGCGTTTTTCATACATCTGTTTTTGTTGACCGAAAAGTAGTGAAATTTTCTTGCCGCTCTTGGTTTTTTACACCTACGGTATACACACAAATATTGGTATTATCCAACCGCTTTAACATATTCAAAATGCCCTTCTGCAAGCTTGGTATCTTTTGTCATTGCTTTCACGGTGTATAATACTAGTTGCAAGTACAAGCCACATTAGAAACAGCCGTAGCCTGAATCGTTAATGGACCGCTGTAGCCCGGCGGCGGACACACATTGATATTGACGTTTTGTCCGCTGGAACTTTGGGTAAATGTCCCGATCACACCCGCAATGGTGCTTACCTCATACGTCAAAGAAAATGGCCCTGAACCGGTAAAGGTAGCCTGAATGGTTTGGCAGCCCGTGTTACAATTTTCTGAAATCAGTGTAAAAGATACGGCTGGTTCAGATACCCATTCCACACCAAAGGGATCGTTTAGGATGTACCGGCAAGGATCGCTGTAATCGATTCCGCTGCCCAGTGCATTGGCTGCGATGGCATACACCAGATAAATGGTATTGAATTCCGTTACGCCCGGCAGGAAACTTATAACCGGATCATCAAATACGCCGAGGATATTGTTGGGGTAATTATTTAAAATATTTCCATCCACCAACACAAATACCAGGTTATCATCGCCGTCGAGCACTTCATTCCCGCTGTGCGGCAGGGTGATCTGCTCCGAACTGCAAACACGAATGACCGAAGGACTGGTCGACCAGGTGCCGGCGTCGGTTGTACAATCGCACAAGGGACCGGTAGCATTCAGCAGGTTGGGGGCAGTACTGGAGAAACCGCCTCCCCCCCCGAAAAAACCGACTTCACACAGCGGGTTGATGGTGCCCGTTGTCATATTGTATTCCCCGGGTATGCCGCCAGGACTAATGACATTATTACAAACGCTGGTAAGCGGACCTATAGCAAAACCCTGTAAAGGAGTGGGCGTAAGAGTCAGTGGACTGAGGTTAAGGATATACGTACCAATGGGATAATTGCCGCCACCGGCTTGTGTGATATAGATCTGCCCGTTGTATTCAAACATTTCTCCAAAACCGGAAAAGCCAGGAATGCCCCCAATATTGGTAGCAACGTTGGTATTGGTATTATAAATAAAAAAGTTGTCTAAGGTTGAAATCAAAATGGTAGAATCGCTGAGTGCCAGCATGCTGCCTGCCAGTGGCGGACCGGGCAGTAACGTTTGTACCGTCCAGGCACCGGCGGGCGCATCCAGTAGCAATACTGCAGGCGTATTGCCTGAAAAGCCCAGCAAGTAAATATCACCATTGGGCATCATGACAAAATCATTGAAAGTGCCTGTTTGGGTAATCGTAGACAGTACAGTTTGTTCGCAAGTTACCAAGTTCATGCTGATGATGGCGCCTCCTCCTCCGTTATTCGGAAACCCATATAAAATGCTTTGTGCCTGCAATGCTGTAAAACAAGGTGCCGAGCAAGCCAGCAGGAGGAAGAGGATGCGTAACATAGGTTTATTGTTCATAAGATAAAAGGTATTTTGTGATTGATTTGCATTTGAATGTGGATGCTTGAATACACCAGCATAAATACGGGCATTATGTGCTTCCATGCATCGAATTGTGCTGCGCCGCTGCTTAAAACCCTTCCTTCATGCCTTCGTACCTAGTCACAAGTACAAGCCGCATTAGAAACAGCCGTAGCCTGAATCGTTAATGGACCGCTATAGCCCGGCGGCGGACACACATTGATATTGATGTTTTGTCCGCTGGAACTTTGGGTAAACGACCCGATCACACCCGCAGTGGTGCTTACCTCATACGTCAAAGAAAATGGCCCTGAACCGGTAAAGGTAGCCTGAATGGTTTGGCAGCCCGTGGTGCAATTTTCTGAAACTGGCGTAAAAGATACGGCCGGATCAGACACCCATTCCACACCAAAGGGATCGTTTAGGATGTACCGGCAAGGATCGCTGTAATCGATTCCGCTGCCCAGTGCATTGGCTGCAATGGCATACACCAGATAAATGGTATTGAATTCCGTAACACCTGGCAGGAAACTAATAACCGGATCATCAAATACGCCGATGATGTTATTGGGGTAATTATTTAAAATATTTCCATCCACCAACACAAATACCAGGTTATCATCGCCATCGAGCACTTCATTCCCGCTGTGCGGCAGGGTGATCTGCTCCGAACTACAAACACGAATGACCGAAGGATTGGTTGCCCAGGTGCCAGCGTCGGTTGTACAATCGCACAAGGGACCGGTAGCATTCAGCAGGTTGGGGGCAGTACTGGAGAAACCGCCTCCACCCCCGAAAAAACCGACTTCACACAGCGGGTTCAAGGTGCCAGTTGTCATATTGTATTCCCCGGGTATGCCGCCAGGACTAATGACATTATTGCAAACGCTGGTAAGCGGACCTTGAGCAAAACCCTGTAAAGGAGCGGGCGTAAGTGTCAGCGGACTTAGGTTGAGGATATACGTGCCATTGGGATAATTGCCGCCATTGGCTTGCGTGATATAGATCTGTCCGTTGTATTCAAACATTTCTCCAAAACCTAAAAAGCCAGGGATACCTCCAATATTGGTCGCAACGTTGGTATTGGTGTTATAAATATAAAAGTTGTCTAAAATTGAAATCAGGATGGTAGAGTCGCTTAGCGCTAACATACCGCCGCCCTGCGGTGGACCGGACAACAAGGTCTGCACCGTCCAGGTGCCGGCGGGCGCATCCAGCAATAGCACCGCAGGGATGCCGCCTGAACCGCCCAGCAAATAAATATTGCCGTTGGGCATCATGACAAAATCCGTGAAATTGCCTTGTTGGGTAATCGTCGACAATACGGTTTGTTCACATGTAACTAAATTCATGCTGATGATGGCACCTCCATTCCCTGATATATTCGGAAACCCATATAAAATGCTTTGTGCCTGCAATGCCGTAAAACAAGGTGCTGAGCAAGCCAGCAGGAGGAAGAGGATGCGTAACATAGGTTTATTGTTCATAAGATAAAAGGTATCTTGTTATTTATTTACATTGGAATGTGGATGCTTGAATATACCGGCATAAATTTGGGCATTATGTACTTCCATGCATCGAATTGTGCTGCGATGCTGCTTAAAACCCTTCCTTCATGCCTTCGTTTCTAGTCGCAAGTACAAACCGAATTGGAAACAGCCGTGGCCTGAATCGTTAATGGACCGCTGTAGCCCGGCGGCGGACACACATTGATATTGACGTTTTGTCCGTTTGAACTTTGGGTAAATGTCCCGATCACACCCGCAATGGTGCTTACCTCATACGTCAAAGAAAATGGCCCTGAACCAGTAAAGGTAGCCCGAATGGTTTGGCAGCCCGTGTTGCAATTTTCTGAAACTGGCGTAAAAGATACGGCTGGATCAGATACCCATTCCACAACAAAGGGCGCATCTAGGATGTAGCGGCAAGGATCACTGTAATCAATTCCGCTGCCTAGTGCATTGGCCGCTACAGCATACACCCGATAAATAGTATTAAATTCCGTTATGCCAGGCAGAAAACTAATCACCGGATCATCAAATACGCCGAGGATATTATTGGGATAATTGGTTAAAATATTGCCATCCACCAACACAAATACCAGATTATCATCGCCATCGAGCACTTCATTCCCGCTGTGTGGCAGGGTGATCTGCTCCGAATTGCAAACACGAATGAACGAAGGATTGGTTGCCCATGTGCCAGCGTCGGTTGTACAATCGCACAAGGGACCTGTAGCGTTCAGCAAGTTTGAGGCAGTACTACCAAAACCACCTCCGCCCCCAATAAAGACAGTCTCACACAGCGGGTTGATGGTGCCTGTTGTCATATTGAATACTCCAACGGGATAGTTAGGGCTAATGACCTTATTGCAAATGCTGGTAAACACCTCGCCCTGTAAAGGGGTGGGTGTAAGTGTGAGCGGACTGAGGTTGAGGATGTACGTACCAGAGGGATAATTGCCGCCACCGGATTGTGTGATATAGATCTGCCCGTTGTATTCAAACATTTCTCCAAAACCGGTAAAGCCAGGGATGCTCCCAATATTGGTAGCAACGTTGGTATTGGTATTGTAAATATAAAAGTTGTCCAAGGTTGAAATCAAAATAGTGGAATCGCTGAGTGCCAGCATGCCGCCCCCCTGTGGCGGACTGGCCAGTACTGTTTGCACCGTCCAGGTACCAGCAGGCGCATCCAGCAGCAGCACCGCAGGCGTACTGCCTGAAAAGCCCAGCAAATAAATAGCACCGTTGGGCATCATAACAAAATCCGTGAAATTGCCTGATTGCGTAATCGTCGAAATTACGGTTTCTTCACAGGTATTTAAATTTATGCTAATGATGGCGCCTCCCCCCCCGATATTCGGATAACCAAATAAAAAGCTTTGTGCCTGCAATGCCGTAAAACAGGGCACCGAGCAAACTAATAGGAACAGCAGGATACGAAAGCGCGGCGTTTTTTTCATGGCATAAAAAGTTTATTGATGCTCATTGGAATGCGGGTGCTGATGCCCGATTTATTTCAGTCAAATTTACACTAAATTCTAAAATTCCCCACACTTGTAAATTTTACGTTAACTATTGTGAACGCGTTAATTGGATGAACACCCGCCAACTATATTTGTTCCATGAAACAAGAAATGACACTCGGCACCGCGAACAGAATCGTTCGCTTCTTCAACAGCGTTCAATCCGCATTCGAAATCGTTAAAGGGGTAAAAGATGACCCGGGCGACAACGAGACGGCGGTTTTTACCACCAAAGTGGCCAAGCGCATCCTCGAAGTGCGCAACAACCTCACCTCCTTCCGATTTGATTCCCTCGAACAAATTGATGCGATCCCCGGTGTGGGCCCCGACAAAATCGAAGACCTTTATTACACCTTTGGTCGGCCTGCAGCGGAAGCATTTGAGTCTAATTTGTTCGATAAAAGCCTTTTATACGAGAATTGGACGGTGCTGCGGTACGAATTTGTTTCCGAAACCGACGAAGCGCACCGCGCATTGGTGGACGATGCAACCGCCTTCCGCAAAGCCGTACACCAACTGGCTACACGGGCCGCCATGGAAACCCAGGGATCTACCAGCGAGGAGGCCGAACGCAGCACAAGCAGCGTTTTAACTGATTATATCGATACCTATTCCAACAATACCCCGGAAGCTGCCATTGCTTTTGCACTTTGGTTTTTCCGGGTGGATGCCGATAATTGGTTTTCTTTCGACCGTATGCTGGTAGAAACCACCTTGTTTTTCGATTACCACAGCGATCCTTACGCGCCCCAGGAATTGCGCTTGTTCAAAGGCTTCGATAACAGCGTTCTGCTCAACCTGGTCAATCCGACAGACCTGGCAGTGACGGTCAACGACGCGGAACGGGTAATTACCCTTTGGGTGGTAGGCCTGGCGGATTAAGCCGATAATAACATGAGTCATCCCGAATTTTAGTTTTCACCAAAATTCGGGATGACGCTGTTCTTTTTTGAGATCTTTAGTTTGCGTTTCTTCCGGCATTGTTCAAATCCCGATTTTGCGACTTATTGACTTACAAATGTTCGACTTCTCCGAAGTCGTGAGCGGGTTCAAACATTGTATCTTTTCTACAAATGTTCGACCTCTCGCGAGGTCGTCGCGTTGCCCAATGATTTATTGATTTAAAATCATCTCCTTAAAAAGATACCTGGAACCTCAAAGGCAAAGCACTGACCTCCTTGGAGGTCAAATATTTGTAGCAACGCCCAATGGTATTTTTTCCGCACGACCTCGCTAGAGGTCGAATATCTTACCCAAATGTTTCCGCTTTGCTGGGTGTTCGGTAAAATGAATAAAAAATCCCGAATTTTGGGTTTCACCAAAATTCGGGATGACTCATGTTTATGCTTATTTGAAAGGTCTATTACCGGAAAATAGTTACATCTCCACGGTAAACCAATACACGTCCGTCCAGGAACGTTACTTCAATGGCGTACACATATACAGCAGGCTGTACATATTCACCTCTGAAGCGGCCATCCCAACCTTCAGAAGGCTGATTTTCTGGCAGGAAGTTGACCCGTTCGTACATTTTTTCGCCCCAGCGGTTAAATACCTGTAAGCTGTTTACTTTCTCCACGCCTTTGCCAATCCATGCATTGAAGTGGTCATTCAAGCCAGTTGGGTTGCCCGGGATAAAGACGTTTGGAATATACACGTTACGGTTTGGATCAATATTAATGAGGATTGAACCAATACCGGTACAGCCTTTTTTATCGGTTACCGACAGGAAATACTTCTGACTTTCGAAGGTATAAACCGTAGGGCGCAGGGAAGGCAAGTTCAACAAACGATCTGAAGGCGACCAGGCAAATGTTGCGATAGAGTCTTCAATGATGCCCGTGAAAATTGGGTTTAATTGAAGGGAGTCGCCCAATTCCAATTCAACTGAAGCTGGATTGAAGTCAATTTCAATTTGCGGTGGTTCCGGGATATTAATGGTATCTGTGAAAGAGCAAGTACCCGTTTGGTCGAAGTAGGAAACATAGTGAATACCGCCGCCAATCGAAATTGGGAAGGACGGGTTCAGGGTTACGCCATTGTCCACACTGTATTGGTATGGCCCACCTTTACCACCAAAAATGGTATCGACGCTCAAGATGATTTGGTCTCCAAAGCACTGAATTTCGTCCAGTGTATCCAGGCGACCAAAAATAGCATCTGGTTGTTCGAGTAGAATATTTTCCAACAAGCCAGTACAGCCTTCTGCATCTGTTACGGTTACGGCATATACCCCAGCAGGCTGGTTTAACAAGGGATTGGTGTTACCAACCGAACTGGTACCATTGGACCAGTTGTAAGTGAATGCGCCTGTGTTACCACCAACAATTGATAAACCAATAACGCCATCATTTCCGCCAGCGCAAGTAGGTGGTATGCTGGTTGCATTATCCACAGCAAGCACGATTTGGCCAGGCTGCGCTACCGTAAAGGAGCTTACGCCGGTACAGCCTTTTGCATCGGTAATGGTCACTGCATAAATACCTGCAGACAGGTTATTTACAATCGGTGTATTGTTGGAATTGTTGGCATTTGGGCTCCATTGATATTGGTAAGGAATACCATTACCACCTTCACCGCCGATGCCGATGCGTCCGTCCGAACCGCCAAAGCAGGAAACGGAATCAATTTGTTCTACAAATGCACTAACCGCTGTTGGACTGGTTAGCGTCACGGTATCAATCAGGAAGCAACCGTTCAAATCGCTGATGGTCACAATATTTAAACCTGCACACAAATTTACCCGATTAGAATCGGTCACCAAATCGGCCCATTGGAAGATAAAGGAACCGCTGCTGCCGTCGGAATAATTGGTGATCGGCGATGCTTCCCCGTCGCAGATGCCAAAGCAACTTACATTTTTGATAAAGGTGATATCAAATACATTGGTGATCGCAGGAGGTTCGCTTAAGCAAAGTACGGCTGTCAGCGAACAATTTTCAATATCCCGAACAATCAGGGTATCGCAACCTGCTGCTGCGTTGAGCAGAATAGGTCCGGTAGCGCCCGTTGGTTTCCAAACAAACGTATAACCACCGTTGCCACCTGTTGCGGCCACAGAAATAATACCGTTTGAAAGGCCAGCGCAAGTTGGTTCCACAAAGGTAGTATCGCTCAAACTTAGCGGTGCCTTGGAAGCAAGTGTGAAGGTATCTGTGGTAGAACAACCACCCTGGTCCTTAATATTAAGGATATAATCACCGCCATTTAGTCCACAAACTGAATTTTCTGGACCAGTGAGGATCAGGCTTCCGTCTATATTGCTCCAAGTATAGGTCAGGTTATTACCCGCCACGGTAACCGTTAAACAGCCATCATTGCCGCATTTTACTTGTGTCGAATCCAGTGCGGTGATTGCAGGTGGCGTAGGAATGGTAAGGGTAACACAAATGGTATCGGTACATCCATTTAAATCGGTAACCGTAGCGCAATAAGTGCCAGGACCGAGGTTTTCAATCAAGCGGGTTGTTTCGCCGTTGTTCCAAAGGTAATCATAGCTGGCAGGGTCAACAGTGGCCGTTCCACCGGTTCCCCGGATTTCAATACGACCGCTGGTTGGCTGGTCGCAAAGTGGATTGGTTTTAATATCGGCTACAGCAACAACAGCTGTGGGTTCCGTTACAACAAAAGTTGCTGATGCGATACAACCGCTCACGGTGCCTACCGCCAAAACGTCATAACTATTGGCCGGAAGTCCGGAGTAACAAGAGGTTACTACGGATCCACTTGTTTGTGTAAAACCAGGTGGTGACCAGAAGAAATTATAGTTGGCGTTGCCGGAAGCGGGTGTTTCAATTACTTGCACACAAATTTCACCATTGGTTGCGCCGTTACAACCGATGTTAATGACGCTGGTGGTGTCAATTACCACCGTGCGTAAATTGCTTATGACTATATTATCGGTGAATGTACAGCCATTTTGATCCGTAATTGTTACAAAATACGTACCAGCGCAACGGTTTGTAAGTGTAATCAAGCTGTCCTGACCAATTGCATCTGAAATTGCATTCGCAGGATTTCCATCTGGAGCGTAGGTCCATACGTAATCATAGTTACCACCGGGATATTTTGTGCCACCCTCGGGTACATAACTGATGGTACCATTACATACGCCGGAGCAATCGGCAGGCGCAACAGTAATGGGACCGTTATTTATGGGTGTTGGTTGGCCTAAGGTACCACTCGCAGAAGCAGAGCAGCCTGTTTGGCTATCTGTAACAATTAACGAATAAGTACCTGCACCGATGCCGCTGAGGGTTTGCGTAGCAGGATGCGGGCCACCTGGGCCAGACCATGCGAAACTGATGTTTGGTCCTGGATTGGTGATCGAAGTGGTACCAATGAAAACTTCAGCCGTTACGGAACCATCATTTAAACCACTACAAGTGGGCAAATCGGTCAGATTAAGTGCCGCTCCCAGCGATTCGATGTCGAGGGTAAGCAAAATAACAACGGTATCACCATTGCCATTATTATCAATCACCGAAATTTTGAAGTCGCCGTTGGTGCTGCTATTCATTGGAATATACAGGCCACCGTCGTTGGGTACAATGCCTTGTGAGGTAGGGCCGGTGACCAATTTTTCTATAGTTACCTCGTAGGGTGCAATACCGCCACTTGGTTTTACTTTGATCAATGCGTTTCCAAAGCAAAGGGTATCGATGTCCAGTACGCAGGCCAATGGTTTGAAACCGACACAAGCTTGACCGGTATCGGCCGTGACCGCCTGAATCAAGCCCACATTATTTTCAATGATAACGGGGGTTGGTGTATTGGTAAAGCCCAGGGTCGTACATTCATCAAGTGCACCGATTACATCGAAACACACAGAAAAAAGGGTACCTCCGTTGGCAATCACGATGGGCGCACCAACCGGATTGTTGTCAAACACCGAAACACCCAGTTGACCCAGGGTAATATTTTGTGTATTAAAATTGCTTGCAGTAAAGCCGTCGATAGAAGGATCGGCATTGTTAAAGCCCGTATATTGGAGAATGGTAGGATCCCAAGTCATTGAAAACGAGGCAGCAACGCTGTTGAAGTTTTCAACGGTAACCGGGATACAAATATTAGAGCCAGGAGGTGCTGTTACCTGCGGGAAAGACAATACAACGTTGTCGGTTGCATTACAAGTGCCCATGGTTATTTCAAAGGTGTGTCCGCAGCTGATACCGTCTTCTACCGTTACGACATAAACGCCTGGTTGAGGCGCAGAGAAAATAACGTCGGCACTGTGGTATAATTGCGAAATAGAAGGTGTTTGAATCAAGGCCTTTACATTCGGATTGCTTTTGAGTGCAATATTAATGGTGTAAACGGCTGTTGGCTCAAATTCCGGGTATCCACCCTGAATACGGAATTTACCCAGGCAATCATTGCCAAAATTGGTAGAAATACCGCTTTCTGTGATTGCATTGAGGTAAACGACAGAAAATGCTGCGGCTGTATTTACATTGACACAAGGTCCTGCAGGGAAGCCCACCTGGGTCGATTCAAACCCAATGGGATTGAAAACGTCCAAGGTAATTGGTGCAAAAAACAATTCTACAGGTTGGCCAGCATTAAAGGTGTTTTGCAAAACGCCGGTATTGAAAAACCATGCATCGCCTTCAGGATTGGTACCGGTATAAACCCAAATTCCGTTGGCACCACCTGGTGTTAAACAGGGATCGGTGATGACGGTTTGAAGATTATCGCCCACGATGGTAGGATTGCAATTGTAAAATGCCCAACCGATACCGCCTGGCGTTGCAGGAATTGGGTCGCCACTAATATCGGCATCGCCATTATGGTTGATGAAAAGGGAGTCACCAAAGCACAGGAAAATCTGGTTCAGGTTGAGATCATTGCTTTGGGTGTTAACACCAGGACTTCCCAGTTGAAACGTTCCCGCGAAGTTACAGACCGATTCAGGGGAGTGGGTACCACTAAAATCGGGTTTAACTGGATACGGGACAGAGATGTTCTGAGGAACCTGGGCGAGCAGGTGCGTGGCGTTGAAGGCCATGCACACAAACAGGAGGATTAGAATTCTTTGCATTCGAGCGTAAGATTTACAAAGGTTGATGGATATGTTCAGAAAGCGGGATTTTTGCATCTTGTTAGGATACCTTTTATATGAAACGCGCTGTTTGAACAAGATGACTTTAACTATTTTAGGTCGGGATTAGGATTAAAATGCCCCTAAAACTAGGCGCATCGCGATAAGTGGCCGCAAAATTAGGCAATAAGCCGCGATCTAACATATCAAACACAAAACAAATGTTTGAATATTTCGGGCAGTTTTAATGGGGACGCCACAAAACGGCGCTTTAACATTTTTTATTGCAACTTTTATAACTGCTTTCTGTTGGCGGCTAGTGTACCTGGCCATTTAAGATAATGTGTTGTACAATATCGCTTCCAAACGCATAAGGCAAATAAGCGATTGACGGTATTGGCTTGGTAATGAACAAGTTGGCTTTTTTTCCTTCCGCAATACTGCCATAATCGTCGGCCAGTTCGAGTGCGCAAGCCCCATTCAGGGTGGCCGCATAAATCGCTTCTTCCGGCAGCATGTTCATTTTTATGCAGGCAAGCGCAACAACGAACGACATTTTGCCCGACGGAGATGATCCTGGGTTGTAATCACTGGCCAGTACTACGGGTAGGCCCGCATCAATCATTTGGCGCGCTGGGGCGAATGGGATACCCAGAAAAAAAGCACAAGAAGGCAAAAGTGTTGGAAGGGTATGGCCATCCAGCAAGGCTGCAATTTCTTCCGGGCCGGTGTATTCCAGATGATCCACAGAGATTGCCCCATTTGCAACCCCTACTTGTACGCCACCGCTGTAATCGAGTTCATTGGCGTGGATTTTGGGTTTTAAACCGTATTGCCAGGCTGCTTTTAAAATCTGGTCCGTTTCTGCTACCGTAAAAAAGCCGCGATCGCAAAACACATCACAATAATCGGCCAATTGTTCGGCAGCTACTTGTGGCAACATCTGATGGATAATCAGATTTATGTAGGCTTCGCGCTGCTGTTTATATTCGAGGGGAATTGCATGGGCACCCAAAAAGCTTGCTTTAATTGGAATGGGGCTTTTTTCTTTTAAACGGCGAATCACCCGCAACATTTTCAATTCACTTTCCAGGGTAAGGCCATAACCGCTTTTAATTTCAATCGCCCCAGTGCCGTAGCCAATCACTTCTTGCAATCGGTTCCAGGCTGTTTCATACAAATCATCTTCCGAACAAACTTGCAAACGCCTGGCCGAATTCAGGATACCACCGCCACGCGCTGCAATTTCTTCATAGGAAAGTCCTTTGATGCGATCTACAAATTCTTCCTCCCGGGCTGCAGCAAAAACAATGTGGGTATGCGAATCACACCAAGAGGGGAACACCATGCCGCCTTCAGCATCAATGATCGTATCTGCCCGTTCGGGACAAGCCTCCATGGGGCCAAATGCTTTGATTAGGGTATCTTCACACAATAAAAATGCATTTTGCAGACACGGAAGTTGGGCCATTTCGGGGCCTTTTACCGCTGTTCGGCGACGCGTTTTATCGGCCAGCACGAGGGTATGAATATTTCGAATCAACAAAGATGCCATAACACACTTGATTAAAGCCGCAAAATTACGTTTTGATTTGGGTTTGAGGTATTTATTCTATGGAAAAGTAGTTCACGAATGCAAATCCAGGTCCGCATTGGCGGGCGGGACATCTTCTTTCTGCGATTCCAGCAGGTCCTGTGGCAACATTTTATTGTTTTTTGCCCCCAGCGCCCTTATTTTTTCGGCTTTGCCAATCAGGGTATCGCCCGGCCGGCTGGCATTGGTGAGTTTGTGCATGGCAGCGTCGTAGGCCTCCCGCGCAAGATCGAGGCGTATGCCGATGGCGCGCAAGTCTTCCACAAAAGCCACAAATTTGTCGTACAACAGGCCGCTTTGCCGGGCAATTTCTAGTACAGAGCGCGATTGTTTTTCTTGTTTCCACAACAATGCCACAGTACGCATGGTAGAAAGCAGGCTGGAAGCACTGACCAGAATGATGTTGCGCTCAATGGCATCGGTAAATAAACGCGGATCGGCCTGGGCTGCTGTACTAAGGGCACTTTCGAGCGGAATAAACAGCAAAAGATAGTCGGGCGTATGCAATTGATGCAACTGTTGGTAGTTTTTTCGGCTCAGGTTGTCTATGTGCGCGCGAATGCTCTCGATGTGTGCTTTCAGGTGTCGTTCGCGCTGGGTAGGGTCGTTTTCGTTAAAAAAACGTTCAAATGCCGTCAGCGAAACTTTTGCATCTATAATAAGGTGTTTGTCGTCGGGCAGGTGGATAATGAAATCGGGGCGTTTGGCACTGCCCTGGTCGTCTCGCAGGGTGTTTTGTGCTATAAAATGGATTCCTTTCGACAGTCCTGATTTTTCCAGCAGTACCTCCAGTTGCATTTCCCCCCAGTCGCCTTGCACTTTGCTTTGTCCTTTCAGGGCGCCCACCAAATTGTTAGCATCTTGACTGAGCTGCATATTCATTTGGTGCAACTGCTCAATTTCGCGTTTCAAACTGGCTTTTTCTCGGGTTTCTTCTAAAAATTTGCGTTCAATATTGCTTTCAAATTCCTGGATTTTTTCCCGCAAAGGCGCTAAAATGCCTTGCATCTGCTGCGCATTTTTGTCGGTAAAATGCCTGCTTTTTTCTTCGAGTAGTCGGTTGGCAATGTTTTCAAATTCTGTTTTAAACCGGACTTGTAATTGCTCTAATTCTCCTTTTTGATGCACCAGTCGGTCTTCCAGGTGTTGGATGGTTTGATCCCGAGCAGAAACGAGGGCTTGCGCAGTTCGAATTTCCTGCTCTTTGGCCTGAAGTTCGGTGCGCAACATTTCGTGCTGCGTCACGATGGTTTGGTAAAGTTCGCGCGATACCATGGCCTCGGTGGTTAATGGCCCTTTTTTCTGTTGTAAAAGCAGCAAGGCAAGCACGAGGATGACCGCCCCGCCAATAAAAAGTATGATCAAATTATCCATAAACGCGTCGTAAGACTGCAAATATAAGTCAATTTGTTTTGTTTGTTTTGAATAAAAAATTTTTTGTTTGACAAGTCCGAGAATTGCTTCCATTTGGAGGATCTGGGGCATTGGCGGGAAAAAATATCGAACACCGAATTTCGAAGTGTCGCGTTGTTCCTGGCCAAGCAAATAACCAATGCCAATAGCAGCGCTCCTTTATTTCGAAATTCGATGAAAATGGGCGGCGCCCTCTTAACTCCGTGTAACTCCATACCTCCAAGTTTCTCCGTGTAACCTCTTTTTTTCTCCAGGTCCGAAAATTATGTTACAACGATAAGATATTTGATAAAAGAACGGCCGCCCAAGTTTTCCTCGGGCGGCCGTAATCAAAGTTACCAATCTGTATTGTCACCAGGACTGTTCTTCCACTCAGTTACCCGGTTTTTTTGTGTTTGTTGTCTGTGTTATCCCTTATCTTTTGAAAAAGTGGCCGAAGGTGCCTTCAAATCCGAGCGAGTAGCCCAGGCTGATGGCGAGTGCTTGCAAGCCAATGTCTGCCAGTTTGTGGCCCAATTTTTCTTTTTTGCCGTGTTTTACGAGCGGAATGGTTGCGCTGATTACAGCCGTTGCCAAAAATGCGTTGTGTGTGGTGGTGAGCACTTTGTGTGCTTTTGAGTAAGGCTGTGCGTTGGCAGGGGCGTCTTTCAGGGTGTTTGGTGCGGTCCAGAAGTTGCGGTTTGCATTTGGGAAGCGCTTGAAGAATACATCTTTTCTCCAAAGGATCGACTCGCGCAAGCCACCGGAAACACCCGAAGCGAAAGCCAAAGTTCCTGGCAGGATCGCCTGGCGAATGCCGCGTTTCCAGTTGTATTTTACGTTGTTGTTGGTGTTTGTATTGTTGAGGTGCAGTTCAGCAGCGACTGGGCTGGATGCGTTTTGCAATTTTGCAGCGAACTGTGCGGTGAGCAACATTGGGAAGAAAACGAGGACGATTGCGAAGAATTTCATGGTAACTTTTTTTTGATGTTGTAGCGTTTTGCGCTGTTTGATGATACAAAGATGGGGCGGGGGAGTGCTGGAGCCGGGAGGCTTTCGTTTTTTGGTGGGGATTGGGCTGTATTTGGTAAAAATAGGCGCTTGCGCGCCTAGAAAAGGGTTCCACGGAGGTGCTTGGAGGGACGGAGTTACACAGAGAAAAAAGGCGGCACCCTCTTAACTCCGTGTAACTCCATACCTCCAAGCTTCTCCGTGTAACCCCTTTTCTCCGTCCCTCTAAGCTCCGTGTAACCCCTTTTTCTCCGAAATCCGGTCTTTTCTTCCGATTCATCTAAAATACGGATTCGGGCAGGGAATCATTTATCGTTTTTGTAGGTTCTTGAAGGACAATGCCGATTTTTGTACCGATTTTTCCTTTAATCCCTGCTATGCTATGAAAACAACCTGCTCTGTCCTATGCGTCCTTTTTACTTGCTTGCCTGTTTTGTTTTATTTCATGTTCACCTGCCTGCACAAAATCGACAGGAAAATCAGGCGCAATTTCAGGTGCATATCACCAAGGCTACTACGCCTGTCCAAATAGATGGTGTTTTGGATGATGCCGCTTGGCAAATCGCCGAACCCGCCCAAAATTTCTGGATAAAATGGCCGCGCGACAATGAACACGCCGCCACCCGAACGGAAATGCGGCTAACCTATGACGCACATTTTCTGTACATCGCCGCAAGTTGTTTTGATAGTACACGGCAATACATCATTCAAAATCTTAAACGCGACGTGGGATATTGGGATTCCGATGGCATCGCGGTGGTGCTCGACCCGGCCAATAAGGCTACCAATGGCTATTTTTTTGGGCTCACCCCTGCGGGTGCCCAAACAGAAGGACTGCTTTCAACGGGTGGGGAGGATAATTTTACCTGGGACAATCGTTGGTATGCCGAGGTGAAGCAAACCAACGAAGGTTGGACGGCCGAATTCGCGATTCCGTTTCAAATTATCCGGTTTGGCGACGAAGCAGTGGCGTGGGGCATCAATTTTATTCGAAATGATGCCTCCAATGGTCAATGGCATACCTGGACGAAAATGCCGCTCCAGTTTGAAGGAACGGACCTTGGGTTTACGGGCCAACTCATCTGGGACGCCCCGCCCAAAAGAGAAAAAGGCAATTATAACTTTTCACCTTATGTTTCGACGGCAGTATCACGCGATTTAGAAGCCAAAGAAGATTATAAGGTAAAGCCGGGGTTGGGGGTGGATGCCAAAATAGGGATTGGTACCGCGCTTAACCTCGATTTGACGATCAACCCTGATTTTTCTCAAATAGAAATTGACGAACAGGTGGTAAATCTCACCCGTTTTGATGTGCAATTACCCGAAAAACGCACCTTTTTTCTCGAAAGCGCTGATTTGTTTGGCAATTTCGGGATCGGGCCAATTCGTCCGTTTTTTTCCCGGCGGATTGGTTTGGACCCTGATGGGCGGCAAATTCCGATTCTGGGCGGTGTTCGGTTGACGGGTAATATCAATGCCAGCACCCGGATTGGGTTATTAAACATGCAAACAGCCGCGCGCAACGGCAATTTATCGCAAAATTTTTCGGCCCTCACCTTCAATCGGCGTTTATTAACCAGAAGCTCGATCAATGGCTATTTCCTAAACAAACAATCTTTCAAAGGATCGGAGGTGCAAAAGGGGGAATTTGCGCGAAATGCAGGTTTGGAATTCAGTTTTACTTCCAATGATGGCAAATGGAATTATTGGGCAACCACCCATGGATCCTTTAAACCAGGCATCAAGGGTAAAAATTTCTGGGGCAACTCGGGCGTGCAATACACCAGCCGCCGCTTCGACCTGTTGGTAGACTTCTTGCGCATGGGTGAAAATTATTACGCCGAGCAAGGTTTTGAGGCCCGCATCGAAAACTATGACGTGATTTCGGACAGTACCATTCGGATTGGGTATAATTTTATCTATTCGGAAGGTAATCTGCGTTTTATGCCCCAAAACCGCGATCAATCACGGCTAAACCTGACAGAATTGGGATTTACTAATTTTTCAGTGCGCAATCCCAATGGCAGTTTGAACGAACAATACAATGCCCTGGAGTACCGGATATTTTTCAAAAATACCCAGAATATCATTTTTACGGTAGACCATACCGAGGCACAAGTACCCGTTTCTTTTAAATTTGATGATTCCGGATTGGCGGAATGCCCTGCTTTACCTGCCGGCCATTATCAATACAGCACCATGGGACTGAGTTGGAGCACCGATACGCGCAAACAATTATTAATGGAAACCAACCTGCTTGCGGGCGGATTTTACAATGGGAACCAGGTGAGCGCTTCCATTGGATTGCGGTATCGCGTACAGCCCTGGGGGAATTTTGCCTTGCGTTTTCAATATAATTTGCTGGATTTCCCAGACCCTTACTGCGATTTAGAATTTTTCAATATTACCCCCCGTATTGAAATTTTTATCAACCGAAACTTGAACTGGACCACTTTTGTACAGTACAATACCCAGGCGGATAACTTCAACATCAACAGTCGGTTACAATGGCGGTACCGACCCATGAGCGATTTGTTTGTGGTGTTTACCGACAATTATGCCGTGAAAATATGGGGTGCAAAAAACCGGGCTTTTGTGATCAAGTGGAATTATTGGCTTTGAATATGACAAGATTGTGAAAGCCGGATGTTGTATCCACGCTTACCTTTGCGGCATGACAAAGATGAATTATCCGACACCTGCTACGTTTACGCGTGCGACGAGTGCGCTTATGTTTGAAGAAGCCAAACAATATTTTCCCGGCGGCGTACACAGTCCCGTGCGGGCTTTCCGGAGTGTACAAGGTCCGCCTGTATTTTTTGAAGAAGGGTCGGGTAGTCATATTCGGGATGTAGACGGACAAGCATATATCGATTTTTGTTGTTCGTGGGGCCCTTTGATTTTGGGTCATTGTCCGCCTGCCGTTTTAGAACGGGTGCAACAAACCATCGTCAAAGGCATGTCATTTGGCACCCCAACCCCGCACGACTTGCTGATTGGCAAATTGATGCTTGAAAATCACCGCTATATAGAAATGGTGCGTTTTGTGAGCAGCGGCACCGAGGCGGTGATGAGTGCTTTGCGTTTGGCGCGCGGTGTGACGGGCAAGAGCAAAGTGATCAAATTTGAGGGCTGTTACCACGGGCACGTGGATGCTTTGCTGGTAAAAGCCGGATCGGGTTTGGTAACCTTTGGTATTTCCACTTCGGCGGGTATACCGGAAGCCTTTGCCAAAGAAACCATTGTGGTCCCTTTGGCCGATGCGGAAGCACTGGAGTTGGCTTTAAAACAACATGCCGGGGATGTTGCTTGTGTAATCGTAGAACCCATTCCGGCCAACAATGGCTTATTGCTCCAGGATCGGGCTTATTTGCAAAAAATGCGCGATCTATGCACAGAACATGGGGTATTGCTCATTTTTGATGAGGTTATTTCCGGATTTCGGGTAGGATTTGAAGGCGCCGCGGGACTCTACGACATACAACCCGACATTATAACTTTTGGTAAAATCATTGGCGGCGGCATGCCCGTAGGCGCTTATGCCGCTTCTCGCACCATCATGGAGCATATTGCGCCGATGGGTCCAGTCTATCAGGCAGGTACCCTGAGTGCAAATCCGGTCGCGATGGCTGCCGGGTACGCCACCTTATTGGAATTATTAAAACCAGGTTTTTACGAAGGATTGGAGCAAAAAACGGCCTGGTTTACCGCAACCCTGGAAAAATACTGCCAAGAAAAGGGTTATGCCTTGCGATTCCCACACGTAGGATCTATTTTTTGGCCTACTTTCAGCGAAAGCCGCATCCAGCGTGCCGACGAAATAGACGGAAAAGGCATGGATTTATTTAAAATCATGCACCTCGAATGCCTCAAACGTGGGGTGTATTTCGGACCCTCTGGTTATGAGGTCGGCTTTATTTCATCCGCGCATACCCAGGAAGATCTGGACTATGCCATCGCAATGATCAAAGAAAGCATAGATGTAGTTTTTAGTTAGTTGTTAGTTTTTAGTTGTTAGTTTGGACAACGTTCCATCAAAGTAACTAACAACTAACAACTAACAACTTACAACTAAAGATGTAGTTTGGCTTTTCGATCCAGCAGTATTTCTTTGGTTTCAACCCGATCAGGGTCGGGCACACAACAATCTACCGGACAAACAGCGGCGCATTGGGGTTCTTCGTGAAAGCCCACGCATTCCGTGCATTTATCGGGTACAATATAGTAGTACTCGTTAGAGATGGGGGCGAGTTTTTGGGCAGCATCTACGGTTGAACCATCTTCAATCGTGTATGCTCCTTTTACAGTATTTCCATCAGAAATAGCCCATTGCACGCCACCTTCGTATATTGCATTATTAGGGCATTCCGGTTCGCATGCGCCACAGTTAATGCATTCATCTGTTATTATGATCGCCATAGTACCTTTGTCGTTTTTGAAAATTGACTGCAAAGGTACAAAGGACTATTGTACCGCCCGGATGAAGCTGTCAAAATTTTCTGACTCAAGTTTTTTCTCCAGCACTTGTGCCTCTTTTCTGCTTTTAAATTTGCCTACTGAAACGGAAAAGAACGTAGAACCAGGGAATTGGGTCACATTGGCATCACCGAAGCCCATGTTTCTTAGATTTTTCATGTGGTTATTGGCGCGTTCTTGCATTAAAAATGAGCCAGAAATCACATAATAGGTATCTTTTTCTGCGGGTGTTACCTTCACCTTTGTGTTCCCAGAGGTTTTTTGTGGGGTAGGGTTTCCATTGTAACCGTCTACATACACCATAGATCCGCCTGCGGAGTTGTTGGGAACCCGTACTTCTGTGCGGCGGTTGCGGGCATGTTCCTGGTCGGAGCAAGGCACACCGTCTACACATTTATTGCGGGGTTCTTTTTCTCCATAACCCACGGGGGTAAGTCGGTTACGGGCAATTCCTTTCATCACCATGTATTCAACCACGCCATTTGCGCGGCGTTGGCTCAATTCGAGGTTGTATTTGCTGTTGCCACGGCAATCCGTATGACTGGCCAATTCGACGACAATGCCGGGTTGTTGTTTCATCAGGGCAATGAGCAAATCGAGGTCCTTCCTTGCATCCGGGCGCAGGGTAGCGTCATTGAAATTATAGTAAATATTGGGCAGTTCAATTTTTGCACCGGGTAATAAAGGTGCCAGCGAAATGTTCTGCGTCAGCGCTTGACCTGGTTTTACGCCATGCGTGTCTACTTCGGTAGAGCCGATTAAGCGACCACCTTGATAGAAATCAACCTTATATTTGGTATTTGCATCGAGGTAATGGTCCACCATACCATTTGAATTGGCTACAAGCGTGTCTTGTTTTCCAGTTTTTGGATGGGTCACTACCACCACAGCACCCGCGAGCGGCGCATTGGTCAGGTAATTGAAGAGGGTAGGGTTCCATTGAACTTTACCAGAATTACCGGGTCCATAAGGTTTTTCAAGTTGGGCGGCTACCTCATTCCCGGTTTTGGAGATTTGCAAACGAATTTGTTTGGTTTGGTAATTTGGGTGGGTTATGATGATCACATAATTACCGGGCTTGATTTCGGTAGAAAAACGGCCTTTGCTATCTGTTTCGCCATTGATTCCTTTATCGGGTGACATTACCTTCATTTCGTCATGACCATCAATGTTTTGCAGGATAATCAAATTTCCTGCTTCATCTCGGCCAATCACGTTGTTCACATCATAATTGAGCACCTGCACCTGGGCCATGCCAATAGGGGCACTGTTGGATTTGTCGGTGACGACTACTTTAAGATCCAGGATGCGATCGGGCGTACGGTTGTTTTGCAGCAGGTATGCATCCAGGTTTCCGCCTTCCGTATGGAGGCTGAAAATATCATCGCCGCCTTTACCTGATAAACCGTTTGAATTGAAATAGCCATTAATTTTATTCAAATCGACAATCAATCCGAAGTCATCACCGGCACTGTTAAAGGGCGCACCTAAGTTGACGGGCTTGGTCCACAAATTGCCTTCTGGTACTGCAAAATACAAATCGAATCCACCCGCGCCATCTGGCAAGCCATCGGAAGCAAAATACAACGTGTTGTCGGCATGAATAAACGGAAATGCTTCACGGCCGGGTGAATTAAGTTCAGCACCAAGGTTGACAGGTTCGCTCCACGATTCACCAACTTTATAGGAAACGTAAATATCCGTGCTACCTAAACCGCCGGGACGATTGGATGCAAAAAACAATTTATCGCCGTCTATGCTGATCGCCGGGTGAAAATCGTCAAATTCATTGTTGTTGAAAGGCAATGGTTCGGGAGGTCCCCAAACACCACCAACCTTTTTAGAGAAGTACAGTCTTGTTTTTTGTACTTTATCTTTTGCAAACTGATCTTTTCCATTAATCACAGCATTGCTGGAAAAATAGATCGTTTCGGCGGTGCGGTCGAAACAAACTGGTCCTTCATGGTTGCGAGAAGACAGTTCTTTGGAGAAAGGCTCTGGTGCAGCCAACATCCCGTCCTCGCCACGTTTTGCCTTGAGGACCGACATCATCATTTTTTGTTTTTCATCTACATTTTGCTTTTTAAGCACTTGTTCGTTCGTTGAAATAAACAAAATGCCGTCTTCATAAAAGGTAGGACTGAATTCGAGTGCATCGGTATTAATAGCTTCCTCATTCTTAGCCACCACAGTAATGGGTTGGGTGGTTGATTGGGCGTGCAAGAAGTGGCTCAGGCAGCAAAACAAGCCTAAGAACAGTGAATATTTATGGGCGATCATGTGTTCCCCTGTGTTTGATTAAGGATGTACAATTACATGAAGAAACGAGGATTCGTCATGTTTTTCTTCTTATTATTCTTTCCGCTCGACGATTTCTTTAAATCGGCTTGCAGCATAATTTCAACTGAACCGGAGCTGTAGTCTTTTATTTTGCTCAAGGTAAAGTCATAAGCAGCGCCAAACCCGAGTTGATCGCTTATTTGCCAGAACACCAATAAATCGAGCGATTCTCCGGCCCTGTCGCCACCCAGGCGATAAGAAAGACCTGCTGTAACTTTTTTACGGATATCCAGGTTGAGGTTCAAATCGGCATCAAATGGTGCATTTTTTACATATTTTAGCAACAAAGCAGGCATCAGGTTGATATCGTCGCTGATGGGCAAAATAGCGCCTGCTGTTGCATAATAGTGGCGGTATTCTTTTCCTTGCAACACAGCATCCGGGTTGCGGCCGATGGTATTGGTATAGATATGTGGTACCGAAACGCCAAAGTAAAACTGTTGCATAATCGTACCATATACACCAGCTCCCACATTCCCAGATGCATCTCTTACAAACTCCGTACCACCAATGGATGGATCGGCAATCTGTTGCGGATCGAGGGACGCTTTTGCAAAATCGAATCCTCGGGAGCGGATAGAACCCATAATCCCCAGGCGCAGGGAAAGGTTGTCGGTTTTCGCCAATTCATAAGAATAGGCCAAGGCACCGTAAATATTGCGTTGCAAACCAATTGACTCTTGAGAAAGGGTCACACCAACTCCAACCTTTTGGGAAAGAAAGGGTGAATTGAAACTCAGGAGGGTAGATTGTGGGGCACCATCAAATCCAATCCATTGGTTGCGATAAATACCCGTGAGGGATGGAACGCCGCGCGCGCCAGCATAACCAGGATTTATAAGCAGTTTATTGTACATAAACTGGGTATAATGGTGTTCTTGTTGGGCATTTGCCTGCCAAAATGCAGCCAATAACGCTATGGTAAAAATTACTTTTTTCATAGTTTGTATTTTGGTAAAAGCACCGCCCCTGTTCACGCAGTTGCGGTGCTTTCAGGGTTGATTAGCGAATGATTTCTACGAAGCCTTTTCTGGTTGTAGCACCTGCATTGGATGGTTGGAAAATGTAGAAATACACACCATCCGGCAGCGGTTTGCCTTTGCCCATCAGGGTACCGTCCCATTTATTGTCGTAATCATCAGATTCGAATACCTTGTCGCCCCATTGGTTGTACACCACCAGGGTGCATGGGTTTTCGAGCAGGGTAATACAAGGAATCGAGAAGGTATCGTGGTTGTTGTCGCCGTTCGGTGTAAATGAGTTGGGTATAAAAGAACAATCTTCGTCTTTTTGGAAGATGTACACCGTGGCATTTATCTTGTCGCACAGGCTATCACAGATGCTGGAACACAGTTGATAAAAGAAGGAAATTGCCTTGGTTCCGGTCGTCGCATCGTATACAAACACGCCGTTTTGGATCTGGGTTAAGCCTTCAATTGGGTTGGGCTGGTACGTAATCACGCCCGCATCACCAGGTGAAAGTCCATCATTGGTCAACAAATAAAGGGTGTCGGAAACGCCTGGCTGGATAAAGAACGTATCATTCACGGCATCCGGTCTGCTTACTAATTGCAAACGCACCGTGTCTACTGAAGATTTACAACCATTTACTTGCGCATATACGGTGTAGGCGTTGTTTTCCTTGCCAATGACTACGTTGTATTCGTTCACAGACAAGGTATCTTTCCGATTTGGGCCCTCCCAGATATAGATCGCATCCTGCAAATCCGTTACTGTTACAATTACAGTTCCAGGATTACAAATAGGGTTGGGTGCGCTGATTGGGCGCAAAGCCGCTAAAGGCTGTATATCAATGGAGACCGGACAAACGGCGGTATTACCAACGCCATCTGTTGCGATAAAATTGAGTGTTTGAATGCCCAAGGGGAAAATTGTTCCGGTTGCGCTGCCTTCGGTTTGTTCAAGTTCTACCCCCGTACAGTTATCCGAGGCGATCGGCAATTCAAAGACCAGTTCCACGCCTTCGCAGGTCGAAACGGTATCGGTGCTTAGAATAAAGCCACTTGGGTCGGATAAAACGGTTCCGCCGATATTCACCTCAATGGGGCCGCTTGGACAAATAATCACCGGCGGAATATCGTCTAAAACCGTAACGGTAAAAGAGATACTCACCGTTGATCCGTTCAGGTCGGTCGCAATGTAGGTTACTACGGTTACACCTGGCAGGAAAGTATCGCCAGGGTTGAAATTGGAAGTAACCGTAGCGAGGTTGCAAATGCCCACAACGATGGGTTCGTCCCAAATAACTTCCTGTGCACAACCAATTTTATTGATGTCTTCTGGAATATTGCTAAATCCAGGTGGGATGCCAATAATGGTTACTTTGAAAGCGCAGGTATCCTGATTGCCACTTGCATCGGTTGCCAAAATAACAACCACCGTTTCACCTACCGGGAAAACATCTCCCGGCCGATAAATTGAAGAGTCGATGGTAACGCTCGAACAGTTATCGGTTGCTGTTGGGAAGGCCGTCCAGTTTGGAATCGCCGTACAAGGATCAACATCCTTCAGCAAGAAATCACCCGGACAATTACTAAACACGGGTGGTTGTTTTTCCAATACCAGGATTGAAAAACTACAAGTAGACGTGTTGCCCGAGGCATCCAAAGCCGTGTACATAACATTGCTGGAACCGATTGGGAAGGGCGTATTGGGCGTAGGTGAACTGCTCAGGGTAATATTTGGGCAGTTGTCGATGGCCAAAGGCGAAGGCCAATTCAGAATTGTATCGCATTTTGTGCTGGATACTTGCACCGTCAGGTTACCTGGACAACCGCTGATGGTTGGCGGCGTTAGGTCATTTACCTTTACTTTGAAGGAACAAAGTGCCAGGTTGGAAGCACTGTCGGCGGCATAATATTCCACCAGAGTTTCACCAATAGCAAACAAGGTATTCGGATTATAAACATTGATGATGGTCAAATTCGTGCCATCACAAACGTCTTCAAATTTCGGAACGGTCCAGTTTACGGTTGCGCCGCAGTTGTTTGGACTGGTGCTCACCACAATATCGTTCGGGCAAGAAATTACGTTTGGTGCTGTTTGGTCCAATACCGTGATGGTAAAGGAGCAAGTAGCAGTATTGCCAAAATCGTCGGTCGCTGTGTAGTTCACTTGAGTCGTACCCACGCAGAACAAATCCGCTGGGAGGCGATTGCCCGTGACAGACACGTTGGCATCACAATTATCGGTCGCCGCGGGTATTTGGAACCCACCAGGCGCGCAACATTCGGTAGAATCTATCGGTAAAACATAGCTACCCGGACAGGTGATCACCGGTTTTTGCACATCCCGTACGCTTACTGTGAACGAACAGGTGCTTGAATTACCTTGTCCATCGGTAGCAACATAAGTTACATTGGTATTGCCAACCGGGAAAGAAGTGTTTGGGCCCTGAGATGGCACTGGAACGATGGGGGTAATGCCACATGCATCCACAGCAGTAGGTGCTTGCCAGTTAACGGCTGCCGTACAATTTGCACCTTGTGCATTGATGGTAATGTTGGCAGGGCAGGCGGTCAATACCGGTGTTGAATTGGCATTGATTGTTACCGTCAGCGAACAAACGGTGCTCAAACCAACATTATCGGTAGCGGTGTAGGTCACTACGGTGTTGCCTGCCTGAAATTCGTTAGAAAGTGGAGTACGTACTACGCCCTGAATACCGCTGCAGGCATCGCTTGCCTGGGGCGAAGGGATGATCACGGTTGCTTTACAAGTGCCCAATGGTGCCGTTGCTATTATGTTAGCAGGGCAAACCAAGATAGGCGGGCTTTGATCCACACTTTCAAAATAGCCATTGATTGGATTTACGGGTACCACATCCAAAGCGCTGTTGGCAGCATCAAAGGGGCCGATAAACTCAATCGGAGTAGTGCCATTTGAATTTAGTACGGTGAAAACAATACAAAAAAGGTTTCCATCGTCGGGGATATCAGGCCAACCGTTTGTGTTACCGGCCAGGAATTTCAAAAGGCCATTCGGTGTTGTTGCGTAGTTGTTAAAGTCGTTGGGCGTCAAGTTTAAGCCCGGGAATTGATTCGTAATAGCGTTGAATTGCAGAACGGTTTCATCCCAGTTAATATTAAATTGCAAACCAATAATATCTGCAAAATCGCTTACATGTAAACAACTGGTTACCTGACTGCCTGCACCGGTACAATCACTGGTAAGCGAGTCTAATTCGAGCGTGACCGGTGTGCCAGCATCTACCACTACTAAAAAGGAACAAGTGCTGGTATTTCCTGCAAGGTCTGAAGCCGTATAAACAACCGTTGTGGTTCCGGCATTATAAGTTCCATTGGCATTGCCAGTGCCGCTGCCGGTGGTCAAACCCGTTCGAACATAGGATAACGCTACGGTTCCGCTGCAATTATCGGACAATGCCAAAGGTTGGAGGTTATTTACGGTGGCCGAGGCGGTGCCTGCGGCGGCATCCACGAGGGTATTGGGTGGACAGGAAATCACGGGTGGCGTCTGGTCTACAATCGCAGCGGTGCCATTGATCCAAATCGCGGGTATTTCATTGGGTTGCCCATTTAAGCTTTCAAAGGCTTCTCGTACTGCGGGAATGTCCACAAATTGAAGGGGAGAAATCCCGCCCACATTTCCGGTCGTGGTAAAATTGATGGTAAATAAGTTGGCACCTGGAGGTAGGGTAGTACCAGCCAATTGACCGGTCGTCCAGTTAAACGACAGGGTACCTGCTGCTGTAAGGATTACACCAAAATTACTGGGTCCCAGGTTGAGCGCAGGGTTAAATCCGTTAATATTCATAAACTTTATCACCGAAGTATCCCATTTTATGGAAAACTGAAGTGATCCCATTGCATCAAAATTTAGGGCAGATATATTGATGGAGAGGTTCTGTCCACAGGATGCCGTTGCATTTTGTGCAAAAATCGTCAATGTATCACTGGTGGAAGAGGGCTGTAAGGTGATCTTGAAAGAACAACTTGCCGTGTTTCCCCCTACATCACTTGCCGTATACGTTACGGTAGAAATGCCAAAATTGAAAACGGCGCCACTTGCGTCCGGATCAGTTGGCATACTCGCATTGGTTGCGCCCACCGATGCCCAACCAACTGTACTGATTGCACAGTTATCCATTACATTCGACGGTGCAATATTATTTACGGCAGTGGGGATCGATACCATTTGAACCACATCCGCAGGACAATTGAGGGTTGGCTTTTTATCATCAATTGGTCTTACACCACCAGGAATAACCGTTTTTGGAAGGTCATCGCCTAGCGCATTGGTGACCTCAATCGCCACCGGGTTGCTAATCATTTGGACGGCAGCAAAGGGGCCGCCAATCCGTTTAAATTGCATGGCAAACACCTGCGTATCATCGGGCACAGCGCCACCGCCAACTTTTGTCCAGTTGAACGTGATTTTTGCAGGATTTTGGTTAATAAAAGAAGTTTTATCAAAACCAAAGTTTACGCCGGCCCCAGTGAAAGGGGTATTAAGGGCTGTAGTATTGATAAAACGAAGCCTTGTGGTATCCCAGGAAATGGTAAACTGAAAGGAACCCACATTGGTAAAATTCCTTACCCTTACTGGCACTAAAACCGTGTCGGTTGAAGCGCAGTTGACCGAAACTGTATCAATTTTAAGGACCACAGCTTGGCCGGACACAAGACCTGGAGATGCCAGTGCCGCGAATAGGATTAGGATTAGTACGATATTCTTCATGGTTTAAATGTCAATAACAATTTGGAAAATGGATGATTGTCTTAACCGGATTCGGGTACCAAAGCACAGGTTGAGGGGGCCAGACAAAAACAGCAACCTTGAACGGTACTGATTTTGCCTGGCTTTCTCAACTGTAATATTATAGCAACGTGCTATGTCTTAATCAATCAAAATCATCTTTTTGCGATCGCTGTGTGTAGAGGTCTCTAATTCGTACCAATAAACGCCAGCCTTGCCCAGCTCATCTTTGCGGAAACTCAACTCATTGTATCCTTTTTCAAAGTTACCCACCACTGTTTTAACCAATTGACCACCCATGTTGTACACGCGCACGATACCGCGGCCGCTTTCTGGCAAACGGAAACCAATGCGTGTTTCTGCACTGAATGGGTTTGGTTGGTTTTGATACAAAGCAAATGGTGCGATATCCTGACCATTTGCTGGTTTGGTAAATTCAAGATCCACTTTCATAACACTGCCTTGTAGGTCGTATGCTTCTGCGCGAATTACTTGCGAACCGGCGCTCAACACTTCAGACAAAGCCTGAACACTGCGCAAGGTGCGGAAACGAAGCGTAAACAACACTTCATCATCAGCAATGCTTACAGGGTCTTTGCTCACCCACAAGGTGGTCAGGTTGCCTTCCGCCAGTTGTGCAGTACCGAAGTTTTCGTTGCTCAATTTAGGCAATGCACCCATTTCAATCGATTCGAGGGTCATCATATTGGCATCAAAGCCAATGGTCATCTGATATGCCTGACGGTTGGTGAAGTCACTTGCACGGAAAGGCACTTCGATGATTTCATTGGCCTTAAAGCCTTTGTCTTCAATGCGGAAGTTAAAGTTTCCTTCTGTACGGTCTTCGGTCTGGTCGTTGTTGAATGAAGGCGTAATGTTACCGTTTACATCACCCATTCGCACTGCCACAAAGTCAACATTTGCATCGGCTAAAGCGGTGAAGCTGAAGTTCAATGGGTAGGTATTTGGACTTAGTGGATTTGGCGTTGGGAAGGTGAATGATTTTGGGATAAACTTCCAGTCTGGTGCACCCAAAATATGCTGATCGGTACCCAATGCTACCCGTTGAATGCGGAGGTAGTCATTCAGGGTAATGTTGCCATCGCCATTTGCATCGGCTGCCACCCATTGGTAAGGAGAAGTAAGCAGGTTGCCAAAGATGTGGTTGGAAATGAACAGCAAGTCGGCAGCCGTGATTCCATCATTACCCGTTGTTGATTTCGTTGGGGTAAGGGTGGTCAGGTTACCTGCAGGTACGGTAAATGCGTAAGTTCCATTGGCCGGTGTAATCGCGCTGTTGCTGATACCGCCGGTTAATGCTACCGTTGCACCAGGTACAGGTTTCACAGGTGCACGCCAGGTTTCAATTTTACCCGTGATATCGAAGTCGTTCACCACACAATTGATGGTTACGCTACCGTTGTTGATATCAATGTCGTTGATATCCAGGGTTACGTCCATGCCAGCATTGTTGATATTGAATTCTAACGGTATTGGCGAACTCGCAAAGTTGAGCGAGCTGGTTGTTCCAATTGTGGCAGTACCCAAGGTCAGATTTACATTAAACAATACTGTGTTGTTTGGTAAATTAAGCGGTGCGCCTGCATTTGCCCAAAATACACCCAGGGTGTTACCTGGCAACACATTCGAAATCAAACCAGTCAAAGCCGGGTTGATGCTTGTCAAGCCTGTGAAGGTTCCGACCGTATTGTTGGTCAGGTTCAACGTAAAGGAGAAGCCTGTAGAACTTACCAGGTTTCCAACTGTTACCGGAATACTTACTACTGCGCCCTGACAACCAGATGCTGTTCCCGCGGTAATGACCAAACTTGGACCTTCGTTCACAACTACAGTTGCTTTATTTACACAACCTGTATTCGTATCTGTAATGGTCACAGTGTAAGTACCTGGAACAAGGTTGCTAATAGTAGGCGTGCTTGCAGTAGTGTTCCACAAATAAGTGAAACTACCTGTTCCACCTGTAACCGTCACCGATGCTGTTCCGTTGTTGGCGCCAAATGAAGTTTCATCTGTAGCCGTTGCCGTTACGTTAAACCCAGTGTTTACGCCCAAGGCTACTTGTACATTCACTGTACAACTGTTCATGTTTCCGTTTACGTCTTTTACAAACAATTGAATCGAATTCGTACCTAGTTCGCCGCAATCGAAATCGGTTTTAGACAGCCACATGCTGTCAATACCGCAGTTGTCGGTACTACCCAGGTCAATATCATCCGGCAAAATACTTGCTACGCCATTGGTACCCAGGGAGATCACTACGTTGTTGTTACAAATTACGGTCGGTACGCTGTTGTCGCGGACGACAATAAACACACTATCCAGGCCAACGTTTCCACAAGCATCAATTGCTGAGAAGGAAACCAAATAATTACCCACGGTGTAATTGCCACTAATATCTGTTGACAGGTTGCCGTGTGGCGCGTCATTGGTTACTAAAATATCCGCATCGTTCTGACAGTCAGATAGATACTGTGCTACATTAAAGCTCAATGGCACTGTACAATCCGTGTTGGTAGGGAAATTAGCCGAACTTACTGTAATGGTATCCGGCATACCCAGGAACACAGGATCTCCAAGGTCTTCAATTTTGAGGATCTGCGTGTGTACAGCCGTGTTACCACATTTGTCTGTTGCAGTCCAGGTACGGGTTACTTTGTATTCGTATTTGCCGCATTCCCCAACAGAGTCTGTTTTAACCTGTGTAAATACGATTTTAATCGAATCGGAAGGTGTACAGTTATCCGTAGCCTTCAAGGTTGGTGCCAACACCAATGGGTCACTGCAACTGATCGTATCGCTTTGTGGCAGGCTGGTAAACACGGGTTTTACTAAATCTTGTACCGTGACCGTTTGGTTACAAGTAGAAGAGTTTCCAGATAGATCGGTCGCACGGAACGTCCGCACAAATGAATTGCAGGAATAGCCATTGCTTACAGGCACATCCACAAAGGTGATGCTGCCCGCTGTGATTGGGCAATTGTCGGTGGCAGTTGCATTACCCAATACCGAAGTCGCAAACGCGGTGTTCGGGGTGGTACTGCAATTTACCGTTTTATTGGTTGGGCAAGTGATCGTTGGCGTCACGTTATCCTGAATGACAACGTAAGTTTCGCAGAACGAGAAGTTTCCAACGGCATCTTTCACAACCAGAATAATCGGGTATTTGGTATCGCCATCGGCTTCATCGCAATCAAAAATAATTTGATTGACCGGGCTGCCGATGGTATCGCCATTGGCTTCATAGAGTTCCTGCACTTGCAAACTTACTGGAACGCTGGTACAGTTATCAAAACTGCTGTTGTTCACCAAACTTGGCGTAACAATGGCTTGTCCGTTTGGATTGAGGGCCACTGAAATACCGTTGATACAAGAAGCAACGGGTGGAGTTATATCTGAAACAACAATCGTTACAGAGAAACTAGCGCTGTTGCCGCTTGGGTCGGTTGCTGTAAAAGTTACAACATGGCTACCAACGGGCAGTATTTCCAGGCTGTCGGTCAGGCTGAAGTAAGCAGGATTGCTGCTGATCACCAACTCATTGTCTGGAGCACAATCTTTTACAATTGGAGCAAGGACTAATTTTGTTGTTTGCGCGCAATCTGCATCTGCTGGATCAGTATTGAATAACAGACTAGATGGTACCGGTGCTGTAAATTCAGGTTTTTTCGTATCCCGTACGGTAATGGTACGCGATGCCGTGGTGGTATTGCCGTAAGTGTCGGTAGCCGTCCAGGTGCGGGTTATCACATAATTGTATTTGCCAGCCCCGGAAGAAGCCTGGTTGGTATTTTCATTTACGGTTACAGTTGCACTACAGTTATCTGTTACAGCAGGCAAAGCAGGCAATGCAGGAATTGCATCTACACATGCTTCGATGGTAACGTTGGCAGGCAAGGTTCCCGTAATCACAGGTGCATTAACATCAATTACTTTAATTGAAGCCGTACAAGAGGCTGTATTACCGGCATTGTCGGTTGCTGTAAGGGTAACCGTTGTTTTGCTCAGATCGGCACAGGTGTACACACTTTGGCTGAGACTCAAGGTTACTTTTTTCGGTGTTGGTACTGCACTGCAATTGTCTGGGTCGTGGCTGCCATTGATGCTAAAACTTCCGTTGTCGGCATCAATCATTTGCGGCGTGATGGTTGCATTAAAGGGCGACAGGTTAATATTTGTCACCGTGTTTTTGCATTTTGCAAGCGGTGGCGCAACATCTGGACAAATGGTTACTTTTTGCAACTGGGTAGAAACGTTACCATTGCCATCATTATAGGACCAGGTTACGAAATAAGTCTGGCAGGTTGTTCCGACCAAAGTTACCCGATAACTGGTGATGATATTGCCATTGGTGGTCTCAGGTGTCGCATTCACACCACCAGGCGTACCAAAAATGGTCGAGCCATTGGTACAGTTTGGTTGTGCGGTAGGCGTTTGCAGGATAATAAATCCGCAGTTTGAATTTACATCTGCCAAGGCATTTTGCGATGGGATCGGTGCGGTATTATCATCTAATGTTACGGTGATGTTTCTAGGAACGGAGAAATTCGTACCGTCAAATCCCGTAATCGTTACCACAAACTGGGAGCCATCGGCTGGGTTTGGACCCGGTGTAATATAGGTGTTGATGGCCGAAAGTGTCGTACCTGCTGCAGGAACCTGCGTGAGGGTGTTGCCAGATGGACAGTTGTCGATCACACTCACGAGACCGGTGTAATCCGGAATGGTTTGGGTTGGGCAAATGGAGGTAAGCAGGGCCGTTTGTTGGCCAATTAATATAGGTGCTTGTACATCTTCTACTTCTACGGTAAACGAGCAAGTGCTGGAGTTGCCAGCCTGATCCGTTACCGTGTACTTGAATACCGCAGTACCAACAGGTAATGTAACCGATACCGGAATAAACTGGGTAAACGGATTGGTAGGATCCCATGGGAAGTTTGCAGAAACAGTCTGGTTGCCATTTGCTACAATGCTTTCTGGTCCAAAAGTGAAATTGTTGCATTCATCTACATTTCCATTGTAAGGACGAATCCACTGGAACGTATAACCGCAAACACTTGGAGCATTATCAAATACAAAGCTGTACCCGCAGTAAGATGTAAAGGTCGGATTTGGGTTAGGTAGTAAGTAATTTACAAAAATTGGTGCCTCATTGTCCACAACGGTAACCGTCATAGACTTGGTGCTGGTATTTCCACAGGCATCGGTGGTGGTGAACGTAATCGTGTTTATACCCGTAGCAAAGCCTGCGATGGAAGTAGCGGTTGCGCCACTGCCTAAATCATCCGCAGCGCCATCTGCATAGTCAATCACCCAGCTTGTATTGGTCGCAAGGGTATTGCTGGCTGTGCAATTGTCAGACAAAGTTGCGGTATAACTGCCGGTTGGGAAACAGTTAGGAACTGAAGAGAGGTTGATGGTCACATTGGCTGGCAACGTGATGCTTGGCTTCGTCAGGTCCAGTACATTAATGGTTTGTTGCGCTTGCGCCGTCAAACCCGCGCCGTCTGTAGCCGTCCAGGTACGCAAAATGGTGTAGTTGCTTGGGCAGCTGCCATTGGTGGTGCTGAAAATTTCAACGACATTGGCTACTGTGCAATTATCAGAAAAAGTAGCATCGGCCAACGTATTCAAATAGGCCTGGATGCTTGGTGTAACCAGTTCGCAAGATACAATTTGATTACCAGGTGCCGAAACCACCACAGGTGGCGTTGCGTCCTGGATGGTTAAAGTAGCGGTACAGTTGCCACTAATATTACCTTGTGTATCTTTTACACGGAAAGTTACCGTATTCGCACCCAAAGGCATACAGTCGAAGGTCAATGCAGTGTTGAAACCTGCAGGGGTACCTGTTGCGCTCGAAATTTCGAAAATCAGCGCATTGTTGGGCGTACAGTTGTCGGAACTGCCATTGTTGAATTCGATTGCATCTACACTTACACTGCCCGGGTTGGTGCTGCTCAGTACTTTGACCACATTTTTAGTGGTACAAACGGGTGCAACATTATCGGTGATCACCACATTTGCAGTACAAGTAGCAGTGTTTCCATCGCGGTCAGTTACCACCAGGGTAACTGGAATATTGCTGCAACTGCTGTTGGTAACCGGAACACCAGTAGGGTAGCCTTGCAAGGCAAAATTGGTTGAGTTGAGGAGGGTACAGTTGTCGGTACTGCCATTATTGATTTGGCTGGCAGTAACCGTGATCGGCGCCGTACTCAAATTTACTGGGATGTTTTTACACAAAGCCACGGGTGGAACTGCGTCAAATACGTCCACAATAAAGGCGCAAGTGCCGACATTGCCCGATTGGTCATTTGCAGTAATCGTAATTTGCGTTTCTCCTTGTGGATATGAATTATTAGGAGCGCCGCCTACAGTCGTGATATTCAAAGGCAAGGAACAACTTCCTGGATCACTCCAACTTACATTCCACAAGGCACCGCTTGGGATGTGGTTACAAGACAAGGTATTGATTGGTAACAAAATAACACCATTTGATGGACATCCAGTCGCTAACGGACGAATGGTATCCAGTACCGTTACCGTGAAGGCGCAGGTAGCATTGTTGTTCGATTGGTCGGAGCAAGTGTACACCACATTGGTGGTACCTTTTGCGAAAACAGCACTGTTCAAGGTTGCCGATGGATTCGTACCAGTAAAGTTCACTGATGCCTGTACACCAACCGCTGCACTCAAGTCAGCATTGTTGTTGGCAGTAGCCGTGATGCTTACAACGGCGCAGTTGCCATCGTACTCGCCAGGCACTAAAACATTGTTTGCATCTAACACCAGGTTGCCATTGGCACCGATGGTTGCATTACAGTTGTTGTTGGCTGTGTACACAACCTGGTTCGTTGGACAACTTAATACAGGTGCCAACAAGTCCAAAATGGTTACAAAACAAGCCGCAGTGTCTTTGTTGTTGTTGGCATCCGAAACAATGAGGCTATAAGGCCAACCACTGCCCGGCTGCATGACCAAATCACCACAATCAAACAGTAGGCTGGTGCTCATCGGAATGGTCGCACCATTGCTACACTGTAATACGTAGGAAATACCCAATGGACAGTTGTCCGTCGAACTGAAATCGGCCGCAGTGGTGGTTAAGATGGCTTCGCCGTTAGCGTCCAATTGCAAAGAAACATTTTTGCATAATGCAGTAGGCGCAACATCTTCTGTCACATTAAAGGTGTACAGCACTGAAAAATCGGGCGAATTCGGCGAGTTATCAATCCAGGAATACCGAATTACGGTAGTGCCGGATGGGAAATTGGTGGTTGCTGATCCGCCGCCCGTCGTTGTGTTAAAGGGTACCAAGCCATTTAATACGGTTGGGTCAGGGCCACTTACAAATGTTTCAGACATGGTAACAGGTCCACAATCAACCGGGCTGCCGATGGATGGGCGCGTCCAGCTGATTACCTTGTCGCAGGTGCTGCTGTTTACGGAAACGGTAAAGACTTGATTGGTTGGCCCAGAAACGACAGGGGCAACATTGTCCTGGACCGTTACGGTAAAACTGGAAACACTAGTACGACCGCTATTATCAGTTGCTACATAGGTAATGGTGGTAGAACCAAGGGCGAATACACTCGCGGAGTAGCCACCTTGTGTTACAGTTGTTGCGGGCCCACCTCCAATTTGCATGGTTAAGGTATAGGGGCTAGCGCAATTATCTGTAATAGTCGGGTTGGTCCAAGAGGCTGAACCCAGGCAAAGGTTTGCAGGCTCACCACAAGCAATGGTTGCAGTTCCACTATTTGCTGCTAAATTAACTACCCCTGCTTGGTTGCTGAAATTATTAATAACAACTAAATAGTAGCCAACACTCGCACCGAAGCTGATGGTGCCACCATTGTTACCTGAATAATCACAATCAACTTCATTGGCTGTACTCAATGCAGCACAGTTCGCACTGGCAAGGCTCGGGAATGGCCCCCAAACAGCATAGTCAATGTCATAATTTGGTGTGATCGCAACATTACGTATTACGGTACCCGCTGTTGTTACATGCATGTAAAACCATGATTCATTGCGGGTTGTTGACAAACAGCCGCTCGAAAGATAGGTAGACGTATTACCGCTACCAGTGATAGCATTAAAGGATGAAGCGGTGCCACACATTTCAAGCGGACTGTTACAGGAATATCCGGCAAGTGTGTTGCCGGTCGAGGTTCCAACTGTTACGTTCGCAGGCGTACTAACCAGCGCAGGTGCAACATTATCATTTACCGTAACCGTAAAGGCACAGGTGCTGGAATTCGGATTCGCATCCGATGCAACATATATAACGGTAGTTACACCTTTGTCAAAAGTCGTACCGCTTGCATCATTTATTCCTGTTGCAGGAGAAGAAGCGGTTGTAGCGCCAGATGCAGACCATGTTAATTTGGTTACCGCGCAGTTATCGCTGAAAGATGCAGATATGCCAGAAGCCACTGCGGTACAGCCGGTAGCCGGATTGGTATTGATTGTCTGGTTGCCGGGGCAAGAAATCGACGGTGGCGTTATATCTGTAATATTTACGGTGAAGGCATTTGCGGTTGTTACATTGGCAGTTGGTAATGCACCATCTGTAATGCGCCATTGAATCGTGTGAGCACCCACACCATTTAAGTTCAAACCAGCCAGGGTTGAGCCGGCAATCCAGCTTCCACCATCAATGCGGTATTCTAAAAAAGTAGAGGAGCAATTGTCATTTGCAGTGGTCGGGTTAAATTCTGTGCCAGAAATGGTATACCGGCAAGTGCCAGCGGGTGCAGCATTTGCATTTCTTGAAAATGGACCTGCTGGGACTACGATGGTTGGTGCAATATTATCCACAATAGTAACGATAATCTGTTTCCGAGGGGTACTTTCTGCTTGAACTGGGATTAGTCCTTCAATCGTAACCCAACGGTTAAACGTTTGCCCGACTTGAGCACACGTAAATACCTCAGAACTTACACCTATTGGATCTATCATCGGATCCGGTGAATCGTAAATTCTGATGATTCCATTTGGGCCGTTAAAGGCGCAATCGGAATTAAAGTATCCTAACAAAACATTGCCATTTAAATCTGCTTCTCCAGGAAAAACAGCGTCAAGTGGCAAGGTAAAGGTCGGTACTGGAGCATACAACGGAAATGGTTGCAGCGTGCACTGTGCCGCTGCTTTTGGGCCACTGAAGGCAATGCAACAAAATACCAGCACACCCAGCGCCCAATGGCGAGGTGTAGTTGAGTTGTTCATGGTCAACAAATTTGATGATGGGAAAAGAGAATAATACGAGGGTATCGTGAAGAAGTGTGTAGGTCGCTTCATCAAGGAAATCGGTTTGGAATGAATAAATGTTGTTTTACAATTTCGGTTTCGTTGAGCGAAACTGAGGATTGAGAAGATATACGGAAACTGGAAAACACATGAAACCAACCGAAAACAGTGGATTAAAGGATTGAAAAGACGGCGCAAATTTAGCGATATTGCGCTGAATTGAGCTATTAAATTTTGCATCCTTTGACGAATTGAAAAATCAAGGATTAGAAGCGTGGATGACGGGATTAAAAAAATGCAGTAAGCAAGGGTTTTTGGTACAAGTACACGTAGTATTGTGCTTGCAATTTGTTGTTTTCAAAAACCGTACCAATTTGTTGGTAGGCCTTGCTTGTAAATTTGTGCTGATTTCAAATGGAGTGTCTTTTCACCCAATTTTATTAGGCCTTAATACGCATCTTTTTGTTTTCGTCACGCTTACCACAATTTTTACCCTATTTTTTTCTAGTCGACTGTATATTGAAAATGTGCGTATTTTAGCGCCAAATTGAGACAAATCTTATGCTTTTTCTCAAATGTTCCACCTTGGTCCCACTTCCGGGTCATCCACTTTTTACCTTTACTATGATGCTAAGAATACTCTTTTTTCTTTGTTTACCTTGTTTTTTGCTTGCACAAACAGAAAAAAACAAATATGACTTTGCTCCTTGTGGTACGCCATCCGGTATCGATCCCTGGCTTTTGCGCTACCAGCAATACCCACAAAATTACGCCAGCCGAAGCCAGGATACACTGGTAGTGGGTGTTCAAATTCACCTGCTCGCCAAAGATAATGGTACCGGCCGATTTACCACCGAACGCCTTTTGGATGCTTTTTGTCGACTTAACTCCGACTTTGCGCCCGCTGGTATCCGGTTTTATTTTAAAAATCCCTGGAACCTGCTCAATAATTCGACCTGGTATGCCCACGATAACATCCCGAAAGGCATTGAAATGATGCTCACCAACAATGCCCCGGATGCCCTGAATACCTATTTTGTACAAGATCCAGCCGGCAATTGTGGCTATAACCTGCCCTATGCTGGAGTCGCAATCAACCATTCTTGTGCGAATCCATCGGACCATACCTGGACGCATGAGGTCGGACACGCACTTGCGATGCCCCATCCGTTCATCGGTTGGGAAGGTAAAGTGTACAGTTACAGTATTCCAACGCCCGAACTGCTCACCTACGATTATACCTATTTTCACGATACCCTCGAAACAACGGTGCCAGCCCCGCTCGATACGGCCCTGGTGGAATTCGTAGATGCCAGTAATTGTGCCATTGCTGCGGATCGCTTTTGTGATACCAAGCCCGATTACCTCAGCTATCGGTGGAATTGCAATACCAACAACAACAGCCCTTTCAAATTGAAAGACCCCGCCGGCGTTGAATTTGAAGTGGATGGCACCTTATATATGTCATACGCCGCCGATGAATGCCAAAACCGCTTTTCTCCAGCACAAATTGAGGGCATGCGGGCAAATTTAAATTCTGAAAAACTAGCCTGGCTTTCCAATGCCCCCGCCCTGCCAGCAGTAACAAGCACCGCCGCAAATCAATGGCCCGAAAACCTGGCAGTGCTCCAGGGAATTCAAACATCCCTCCAATGGTCGCCTGTACCCAATGCTACCTATTACCATGTGGTTGGTTCGAGAATCAGCTCTTTTGCCCTGCGGGATATTGAAACCATTACAACGGATACGTCTTTTTTAACCCCCGTGCTGGCACCCAACCGTAAATATTACTGGAAGGTGCGTGCGTTCAATGATTACTCAACCTGCGCCCCTTATACGGACGTGCGCACCTTTACAACGGGTTTGTTGTCAGATAGTTACGAGCCCACTGCTGCTGATTTTGCCTGTTACCCGACCTTACTGACCGCAGGAGCCACCTTACAGCTTACTTGCGGCGAAAAAACGGGTACGCAAGCCCATCAAATCCTGGTGTTTGATGCCATGGGCCGATTGATGCTGCAACAAAATGTACCGTTTGTGCAAGGGAAAGCCCAACTTTTGCTGCCGGCTGAAACCTGGGCTGCGGGTATATATCAACTCATATTACTGGGAACGCGGCAAGCATACACCCAACGAATCGTATTGGCACCCCGTTAAAAATAAAGTTTGTCGCGGTTTTGCTTTCTATGAACTGGAATAGCAAATTATTGTTTGGCAAAGCTGACCTTCGCGGCGAATATGAACGAATAGCATCAAACCTGACTTTCAAATGTTTGTTAAAAATACAGTATTGACGATTGCGCTCCTGATTTGTGCGCAAATGGTGCAGGCGCAACAACCTGCAGATAATTGGTGTGGCACGAAAGGACAATCCCCCTGGCTGGATTGGTATTTTGCACACCGCGATAGCCTCAAAGCACAGCGCGGAGCCGATACAACCTGGCTTTATGTGCCCATGACCATGCATTTGGTCGGTAATGATGCCGGTTCTGGTTATTTTCCGGTCAATCAGGCCATGCGTGCTATTTGCGAAATGAATGAAAAATACGTACCGGCACGTATCCAATTCTATTTGGTGCCGGGCGAGCCTTTTGTTTACCACAACAACAGCAGCTGGTACGAACACGACTGGGATGGCGGCTCCGAAATGATTAATGCCAACCGCTTGCCCAATCGCGTCAATAATTTTGTGGTGGCCGACCCGGCAGGCAACTGTGGATACTCTTGGCAGGATGCCGTGGTGATGGGCCGCAGTTGCTCGGCGGCAGGAAATTCTACCTGGTCGCACGAACTTGGGCACCATTTCTCACTTCCACACCCGTTTTATGGCTGGGAAGGCTTTGATTGGGATTATTCCAAACCTGCTCCGGCAGAAATTTATGGTTATCCAGTTGAAAAAATGGACGGTTCCAATTGTTACACTTCAGGCGACCGTTTTTGCGATACCCGTCCAGATTATCTGAACTATCGCTGGTCATGCAACGGCAACCTCGAAAGTACCTTGCTGCTCCACGATCCGAACGACAGCACGTTTCGCGCCGACGCAACGCTTTACATGGGCTATGCCGTAGACGATTGTACCGGGCGTTTTACCCCCGAACAGATTGAAGCGATGCGCACCAATCTTTATACAGAACACAGTGATTACCTGCAAATTTCTGATCCCCTGGCAGGTATTCCCAATAACATTAGTACGGAACTCGTGTCGCCAATTGATACTCAATTGGTGCAGTTTGATAATATAACCATGACATTTAATGCACCGCCCAACGGCTCTATCTATCAGTTGGAGGTCGGTTTGTTTGAAAATTTTGTGCCCACGATTTATTCAAAATCGGTGTACAATCCTGACGATGCGGTGGTCAGTATCCATATTGACAAAATCATGCCTAATAACCGCAAGTTGTATTGGCGTGTCCTAGTTTATAATGAGTGGGATGTTTGTTTGCCGCCAACGCCCTTACCAGTAGGGGTGTTCAAAACCCAAAACCTGTCTGGTACCACCTGGCTGGAGCGCAATTTGCAGTTCGAATTGATGCCCAACCCGATTGCTGCTGGTACCAAAGCCAACCTAATGATCAGCACCAGTACCACCCTCGATGGACGTTTGGTGGTGCTTGATCTCGCTGGCCGTACCTGTCTGAACTTTCCCCTCGAATTGTCGGCCGGTGATCAACAACTTGAAATTCCGACGGAACAACTGTGCGCCGGTTCTTATATTTTAATGCTTCAAAGTGATAAAGGTACCCTGACCAAACGGTTGGTGGTCGGACAATAATGGGCATTGTTCGCAGACAAAGTTTAAAACACTCATTCGTCAATTTAGTCGGTTTAGGCATTGGCGGCTTGAGTGTTTTTTTTCTTTATCCGTACGTACGTGCCGAATATGGGTTGATGCAAATTTTATTGCAGGTGGGCATGATTGGTCTGCCACTGTTTAGTTTGGGAGCAAATACCATCGTTTTTCGGTTTTTTCATCGGTTTAAGGACAAAGAACAGGGACATCACGGGTTTTTACCCCTGCTTTTGGGGATGGTATTGTGTGGTTCCCTGGTGTTTTGGTCCATTGCTGCCCTGTTTTGGAACCAATTTGCCCCCTGGCTAAAACTCAATTCCCCCCAACTGGGCGCGCATTTATGGATGGCGCTGCCCTTGTCGTTTTTTTATGTGCTGAGCGTGGTGTTGAGTTTGTATTCCGCCAATTTTAGCCGCATTGTAGTGCCCAGTTTGCTGCTTGATTTTTCTCAGAAACTGGTTTTGCCTATTCTTTTAGGAAGTGTTTTATTCGGCTGGATCAGCATCGATACGGCGCTGTACGGATTAATGTTACATGCCATATTGGTCACGTTAAGTCTTGTTTTTTACCTGCGGCATCTGGGCGAATGGCATTGGAAGTGGCCGAGTTGGTCCTTTATAGATCCGGCATTGCGGCAGGAAATGTTGCGTTTTTTACTATTTGGCACCTTTGGCGGTTTTGCTTTACAAATGGCCGCCAAATCGGATATCTTGTTGGTAGGTACCAACGCCACGCTCGAAAACACGGGTATTTATGCGATTGTCGCCTACCTGGCGGCCATTATTGATGTGCCCACCAAAAGTTTGTATGGCGCGAGTATCGCATTGGTAACCAAGCATTTAAATGATGATAATCGCCTCGAACTGGGTGTTTTATACCAAAAAGTTTCGATTAACCTGCTCGTTGCCGGGTTGCTGATATTTGGTGCAATGTGGGTGTCGGTGGAGTATATTTTTCAATTGATTCCACAAGGTGATGCGATGCGGGCCGGTCAATATGTACTCTTTTTTATCGGTGTTTCGCGCTTGGTGGAAATGGGTACCGGACTCAATAATTACCTTGTTTATTACTCCAAGTTTTATGTGTACTCCCTGATTTCGGTGGGTACTATGGCGATCCTAAATGTGGCGTTAAGTTTATACCTGATTCCACGGATGGGCATTACAGGTGCGGCTATTGCCACGTTGTGCAGCATTATTGGGTACAATACGGTGACGGTTGGCATGGTATGGCGGTTATTTCGGCTCCAACCTTTTACCTCAAAAACTTTGTTGGTACTTGCATTGGCTTGTACGGCATTTGGACTTGCCAGTTTGATGCCAGCGGTGCATGTTCCTTTATTGGATTTGGGCCTACATGCCGGCGCTTATGTACTGCTTTTAGGCCTTGCGGTTTATTATTTCAACATTTCCCCTGATCTGAACGGGGCGCTGGGATTTATCCGCTTTCGCAAAAAAAGCTAATAAATCCCAGCGTTGCCAATATCCCAAGACCAATTTGTACTGGTTAATCTTGAGAAAACAACAAGATCAAGGTACTTTGATCGCTGCTGATGACTTTGTCTACCCGCACCTTAATACCTGCCTGCACCTCAAAATCTTCACCGATTTTCATTTGCGCTCGACTGGCCTCTAAAACATCTGCCCAGGCCTTAAGCGATGCGTGTTTGGGCGATAAGGCACTTAGGTACACCATTTGTTTGCCCGCTTCTTTCATCCACAGGGAGTCTGGAAATTGAGAATAGTCGCCTTGAACGATAAAACGGTATTCCTGCTTGGTGCTGTTGCATACATCCTGGCCAATTTCCAGCAAAACACCGGAATCGAGCAGCAGGCTTTCCAAAGATTGCGTGCCGTTTTTTTCAAAATTATATTGCACTACGCGGGGCAGCCCTTTTTCAAAAATTGGCTCGGGTTTGTACTTACATTTCTGATTGGTTTGGCATGCATGGGTCCCAAAAACCATTACAAAACCAGATAAAATCAAAAAAAACTTCATAGTTTGATTCAAAACGTGCATATTCAATCGTTCCTTTTGTTCGAAATAACGGCAAAGTTGGATTGAAATTGCCAAAAATGTACAAACACCCGGCCCTTTATTTGATCAAAACCACTTTTTCCGAATACATCCCGAATATACCAATGCCATTGCTGAGGTTGGTATGCACGGTAACCGGTTCCGCCAAAGGCAAATCTTCGGCTTCTCCCTTGCGTGCCTCACTCAACAAATACAAATAATAGTCTTTCGTCAATGCGCGTACATACACTTTGTACCGTTCCGCGTCATTGGAGTTGTAGGAATAAGATTTGTAGGAGATTTTGTATGCTTGTCCATCAAAAAACTGATCGGTCAATACCAGCATATCATCTGCTACCTGGGCATTCGGATCGTCGGAAGTTTCCGGGTAAATCTTGTATGCATCGTCTTCTATCGTGTCTAACCCAATAAAATTGTTGTTTTCATCAAAAATCGGAATCACATTTAAAAACAATCGGGTTACATACACACCATAATAGTTGTCTTCACCCGCTTTGTCCTTGATAAATGCATCGATGGCAAATAACTCAGACCCGTCCGGACTGATGCCGCCATTTTTGCGGTAACGTACTGAATCCACCGCAACGAGGGCTGGCAAGGTTTGCGTTGCCTGGATGCCAGGAAAATCGGGGTGACTTACCTTGAGTTCATACGTTTTGCCCACTTCATAGATATTGGACGCAAGTGGTATCTCGTACCAACCATCAGGCCGGATGGTGCTTTCTGGTGCTGTTGCCACCAACTGACCTTCTTTATACAGCTGCACCACCGCATTTTTAACAAAAAAGGCAGAATCTTCCACCACATCCAGCAAGCCGAAATTGCGGGTAACCCGCACCCGAAACGCCGTATCCAGGCTACTACAAGTGGCATGTACCACGAGCGACTTTTCATACACCGGCGGATCAATATTGACAACCTGTTCGAAAAAATCGCCGGAACAAGCCTGAAATAATAGGATAACGAAAGCAAAAAAACTGAGTTTGCGCAGCATAACCTGGTTTATTTAGAATTTGAAGCTGTAGTTGAAATAAGGAATGATGGGGAAAAGACTGGCCTGCCTGAGTTGAACATTGTTTTTGTAATTTCCGTTGTTATCATAAGAGCCAGATTCACTTAGGAACAGGAAAAACGGATTGTTCCGATTGTAGGAATTGTAAGCGCCAAACGACCAGGTCCGCTCGTGATGCCGTTTTTTCTTGGTAAAATCAATGCCCACATCCAAACGGTGGTAGGCATTGAGCCGGAAATTGTTGCGTTCGGTTATGTTGGTGGTTTGGTTAAAATAGTAAACGGGGTCTCTTGAATAAGCGGTGGGGTTGAGGTAGCGGGAATTGCCCAAGGTAGTTACGTTGCCGGTCGAATACACCCAGGTTGCAGATACACGCACCCGCGGACTGATTTTATAGGATCCAACCACCTCAAAATCGTGGCGGCGGTCGTATTTGTAAAAGAATTGTCGGCCCTGGTTCAGTTCGTCAAATTGGCGGTAAGCCCAGGAAAGGGTATAGCCCAGCCAACCACTGAAGCGTCCGGTTTTTTTCTGGATAAAAAACTCCGCCCCGTATGCCGTGCCATCGCCCTGGGTTACGCGGGTTTGCCAATCGGTAAACTGAAACAAACTTGCCCCCTCGCGGAAAGCAATCACGTTTTTCATCTTTTTATAATAAGCCTCTATGCTGAATTCGTAGTCTTTACCAAGGGTTTTTGCTGCCCCGAGGGCCACTTGCCAGGCATCTTGCGGCTTGATGGTTTTGGTGGTCGGCAGCCATAAGTCGGTCGGCAGGCCGATGGTTTCGTTGGTGAGCAGGTGGATATATTGCCGCATAGTACTGAAAGCCCCTTTCAAAGCCCAGTCGTGGTTAAGCAAATACCGGATATTGAAACGGGGTTGCGCCGAAAAATAGGCTTTCCCACCGGCGATAAACGACGAAAGGTGCAGGCCATAATTGGTGCGCAATCGATCGCTTATTTTCCAGTCGTCCTCGATATATGCCGCAAGTTCGGGCGCATCCACGGCTGTTTGCCCATATTTGGAGCGTTGATCGCTGTTGGTATCGCTGTCTTTAATGCGGGTGTTGAATTCACCAGGATCAAAATTGTGAAAAATGGCATTTGCACCAAATTTGATCAGATGGGCTGGATTGGGCGCATAGTCAAAATCGAGTTTTGCCGCGATGTCGTCGATGCCCGAAATGTAAGCCACCTCATATATATACTCGGTATTGGGGGTGCCATCGGTAAAGGTTTCGCGGTCCGTTGCGCCGGTATTGGTGTTAAAATTATACCTGCTGTATGTGACTGTAGTGTTGGCAAACAATTTAGGATTAATCACGTGGTTCCAGCGTGCTGCCGTGGTGAGGTTGCCCCATCCCAGCCCTGTATTCAAGGTAAACTCGTATTTGCTGTTGCTGGATTGGTCTTTTTCGGTTAAATCGAGGTAAAACTTGTCTTTTCCGGTATAAAAACTCAGGTAAAGCCGGTCTTTATTGGAAAGGCGGTAATTTACTTTGGCATTTAAATCATAAAAATAATAACCCGCAACGCCTTCCGAACCCTCGGAACGGAAGCCTGCCTTGATGAGTGGACGGGCCAACAAATCAATATAGGTGCGCCGCGCAGAAATCAGGAAAGACGATTTGCCTTTTTTAATCGGACCCTCGAGGGTGAGTTTGGAAGCCACAATACCAATGGAGCCTTCGCCGTGAAATTCATTTTCATTGCCCTCTTTCATGTTAATTTCAATCACCGACGATAAGCGGCCGCCATAACGCGCTGGAAATCCGCCTTTTGTGAGGGTAACATCTTTGATCGCATCGGCATTGAACACCGAAAAGAAGCCAAACAAATGGCTCGCATTGTACACCGGCACCCCATCCAGCAAAATTAGGTTTTGATCAGGCCCGCCCCCGCGCACATAGATGCCCGATTGCCCTTCCCCCCCGCCGGAAACGCCCGGCAACAGCTGTAACACCTTTAATACATCGGTTTCGCCCAAGAGCGCAGGTACGTTTTTAATCTGTTGAATCGGCACATCAATACGGCTCATTTGTGCCCGACTTTCGATGCGTTCATAGCGTTGGGCTACCACTTCCACTTCTTTCAACACGGTAGAAGATTCTAACGGCAAATTGATTTCAACATTGGCATTCAGGTACAATTGTATGCCCTGGGCCTGAAATCCGATGTAACTGGCCAATAAAGTGACCGAATCTTTGGGCAGGGTCAGGCTGAAAAAGCCATATGTATTGGTCACCGCGCCTTGTCCACTGCGTTTGTCGATTACGGTTGCGCCAATCAGGCGTTCACCGCTTTTCGCATCGCTGATGTAACCACTGATGGTGTATTTGGGGGTCGACTGGCAAAAAACAAGGCATTGGACAAACAGGAAAAGTCCCGTGAATACGTGTCGCCGGGGACAAAATGTACGAAGTAGCGGTTGAAACATGAAAACAGGGTAAATTAAGTGGTTAGTTCGAATGTAGGTTAGGTAAAACAGTTGGTAAGACGCAAGATATCCTGCCGAGGTTGGTTTTTGTAGGCATTATTTATAAAAAACAAAATATTGAAAGGGTATGGGCTAATTTTTAATATTTTAATTTACGTTTTAAAACGAAAATAATAATTTTACCTCCCCAATAGTAACTTTCAAGCGCTTTTTTTTGATACGATGGAACAATACGGCAAAATACTACTGATCGCCATGCCTATCTTTTTAGGGCTGGTATTGCTCGAACGCTGGTATGGCCAGTTGCGCGGAAAACAAACGGTGCGTACCATGGATATGTTATCGAGCCTCAGTTCGGGCGTAACCAATGTGATAAAAGACGTGTTGGGCTTGAGTATCACCATTTTAACCTATGGGTGGATGGTACAACACTGGGCGCTTACGCATGTCGAATCCAGTTTCCTGGTGTATGGCATTGCCTTCATTGCGCTCGATTTTTCGGGCTATTGGGTGCATCGTTTGAGCCATGAAATCAATTTTTTCTGGAACAAACACGCCATTCACCATAGCAGTGAGGATTTTAATTTAGCCTGTGCATTGCGGCAGCCGATTTCATCTTTTGTTAGTTTGTTTACCATCTTTTTGTTGCCAGCAGCACTATTGGGCGTACCGGCACCAGTGATTGCCATAGTGGCGCCTTTGCATTTGTTTGCCCAATTCTGGTACCATACCCAGCATATTGGACGCATGGGGTTTTTAGAGCATATTATTGTTACACCCGCGCACCACCGGGTACACCATGCGCTCAACCGGGAGTACATGGATAAAAACCACGGTCAGATTTTCATTATTTGGGATAAATTATTTGGCACGTTTCAGGATGAATTGCCGGGTGTACCACCTATTTACGGCATCACCCGTCCTGCTAATACCTGGAATCCGATCAAAATCAATTTCCAACATATCTGGTTATTGATCAAGGATGCCTGGCGCACGCGCAGTATTTGGGATAAAATTCGCATTTGGTGGATGCCCACCGGCTGGCGTCCTGCCGATGTAGAAGCGCGGTTTCCGGTACAAAAAATTGAAAATCCGCATGATTTTGAGCGCTATGATCCCAAAAGTACCCCGGCTTTGCGGCTTTGGGCGAGTGTGCAGTTTAGCTTTGTGGTGCTCTTGTTGTTTTACTTTTTTGGTAATATTGCCCGAATTGGCGTTGGCAACCTGGTATTGTACGCCGCGTTTATTTACCTGAGCATTTACAGCTTTACCGAACTGATGGACCGCAATCCGCTGGCTTTGGGGTGGGAAACGCTCAAAAATGGGCTGGGTTTGTATTGGATTTGGCAAGCGGGGGGCGATTGGTTTGGTATGTCGGCCTTGCTGTCCTGGGCACCGATGGCCATCGCGGCATATTTTGTGTTGTCTACGGTAGTGACGGCTTTTTTAGTGGGCACTGAAATATGGAACGACCGATCGGCGGGCAGCATGCGTTGGAGTTTATGATCGGATCATGACGAAAGCGGCCCATTTGTACCGCCAACAAAGTCCTATCTTGCGCCAAATTTTAAAAAAATGTCCGTTTTTTCAACTTATAAAACATTGCCCGTTGCAGCCCGAGCGGTAATTGCCATTTCGGCGGGTGTAGCGGTGGGTATCGCTGTTTTTCGAACTGTATTGGCTTTTGCACCATTTCAACCCCCGGCAGGTGTTACTTATTGGGAAGGTTCACTGGCTTATATAAACTGGGTAAAAACCCTCACGACCAACGATTGGTATATTTTATTGGCAACCATGTTGGGCGGTTCGTTTGCAGGCGGATTTGTCACCCAGAAACTTACGCCACCCGTCAACTTTCCACCGCCGTTGATTACCGGATTTACCATTCTTTTTTACGGAATTGTACAGTTTTTGGCATTTTATAACCCGGAATGGATGACCTTTGCGGCTTGTTTCGGTTGTTTATTTGCAGCTTGGGTAGGCGGCCTATTGGCGCGTTTGTCTTTCTGAATTAAAGTAAAAAATTCTAAAATATGTTATCTAACGATCAGGCGATCCATGGATTGCAACCCGCTGTGTTGTGGCAACGCTTTTTTGAATTGAGCCAAATTCCACGCGCATCCAAAAAAGAAGAAAAAGTTACGGCCCATTTGGAGGCCTTGTTCCAATCGCTCAACCTGAAATATTCCCGCGACAAAGTGGGTAATTTGGTGGCAAAAGTTCCGGCCAGTCGGGGATACAGCAAAGCGCCCATCGTCGTATTGCAAGGGCATAGTGATATGGTGTGCGAGAAAAACCGCGACACCGTGCATGATTTTGATAAAGATCCGATCCAATTGATCCGCGATGGCGAATGGATTGCCGCCAATGGTACTACGTTAGGGGCCGATAATGGCATTGGCGTAGCAGCCGCTTTGGCCATTCTGAGCGACCCAACCACCGTACATGGTCCGCTGGAAATATTGGTTACGGTGGATGAAGAAACAGGCTTAACAGGCGCTAATCAATTGTCGGACAAACGTTTACGGGGAAAATACCTGCTCAACCTGGATACGGAAGAAGACAATGTATTTTGCATCGGTTGCGCGGGCGGCATTGATACAGTAGGAACGTTTGCTGTGGAAGAAACGGATTTACCTGCAGGCGAATGGCACGCATTTACCTTGCGGGTAGGCGGCTTAAAAGGCGGACATTCCGGCGTGGATATTCATTTAGGTCGTGCCAATGCCATCAAATTAATGGCGCGGGTGCTGCATGCGCTGCAAAGTTTGAAACCGATGATCACCGATATTTCGGGCGGGAGCAAGCGCAACGCGATCCCGCGCGAAGCAGAAGTGACCGTAGTGTTGCCTGCTGCGGCTGTTACGAAGGCCCGTGAGGTTATTGGGCATTGTCAGCAGCAGTTTTTAAATGAATTTAGCATCACCGAGGAAGATATTCAATTGGAATGGGCGGATGCCAAGTTACCGGCCAGCGTTTTTTCCACCCGTTTAATGCGCAAATTGATCCATACCTTGTTGGCGATGCCTTGCGGGATGTTGCAAATGAGCGCGGCGATCCCCGATTTGGTAGAAAGTTCGACCAATTTAGCGACGATTGTGGTGGAAAATGGGGTAGTACGTATTGGTACCAGTCAGCGGAGCTCCATCGAAAGCGCTAAAAAGTATTTTGCAGCCAGTGTGGCCGCGACGTTTCAGTTGGCGGGCGCAAAAGTGATCCAAACCGATGGTTATCCTGGTTGGCAGCCCAATATTCAATCGGATTTGTTGCGGATCTGTAAAACTGTAGCCGTAGCACAAACAGGCGTTGCACCCGAAATCAAAGCCATTCATGCTGGTCTGGAATGCGGTATCCTGGGCAATAAATACCCGGACATGGAAATGATCTCGTTCGGGCCTACCATTACCGGCGCACATTCACCCGATGAGCGCGTGCATATCCCGGCTGTGCGGAAATTTTACGATTTATTGAAAGCGGTGTTAAAAGCGATTGCGGAGGAAGGGAAGTAGGATAGGGCGATATACAAAGATGCCGTCGCGCTGGGACGGGTATGCTGGTGTTACAAAGATGCCGACCCGCTGGGACGGGCTACGTTGGTGTTACAAAGATGCCGTCCTGCTGGGACGGGTTACGTTGGTGTTACAAAGATGCCG
>JAIYAP010000078.1 GCA_027488935.1 Saprospiraceae bacterium
ACCTGGATGCTTGGGCTGGTAGCACCGTTGCTCCAAAGGAAGTTCTCTGCGCCCGTTGCGGTTAAGGTTGCGGTTTCGCCCGCGCAAATGCTTGCACTATTTACCGAAATTGCCGGAATGGGGTGTACCGTTACTTCGGTATTGACGAGGGTAGAAGTACAACCGTTGGTGGTGCCGCTTACGGTGTAGGTCGCGTTTGCGTCGGGTATGACCTGGATGCTTGGGCTGGTAGCACCGTTGCTCCAAAGGAAGTTCTCTGCGCCCGTTGCGGTTAAGGTTGCGGTTTCGCCCGCGCAAATACTTGCACTATTTACCGAAATATTTGGAACCGGCGTAACCGTTACTTTTGCGGTTACCGGTGCAGCATCATATCCGGCGGTATTGCCAATGACGGTGTAGGTGGTGGTGCTATCCGGACTAACTACAATACTATTGCCAGTTGCGCCATTGCTCCATTGGTAATACATTGCACCGCTGGCAGTCAGCGTTACCGTTTGACCGGGGCAAATGCCGGCATCATTTACAGAAACCACCGGGGTAGGGGTTTCGACCGGGCAACCGCCTGGAAAATACAGGTCGATGATATTTTGCATGGCTTGTTGCGCCAGGTTGCCGTGGCTGGCGTTATATTGCGGTAGCCAAATATTGTACCATCCCGAACCATAATCAGGGTCGCCGCCTGCAGGAACACTGCCGCCAAAAAAGGTATTGGCGTGTATTACAAATTGGGCATTATTAAGTGGAATGATGGATTTATAATGGTTCAACCGCTCGCAAATGCGCTTGGAAGGCCCCAAATTGGCCGCATCTAAATAGGTTTTAAGTTTTGCGGCGTTTTTGGGTTGAACACCCCAAAAATGAATCAAGGGCCGCATATCAATACCGGCCGCTTTTGAAAACCGATAAATTCGGCTATCCACCTCGCTCAAGCCGTCGGGAGGCGTTTGGGCGATGTAATCCAGTTGTTCTTTTTTGTAAAACGAATCGAGCACGCCCCAGCCAAACAGCGCCGCCATTTCCACATATTTTGCATAGCCACGTTGCTGGTAGCGTACCTCATCCTTGGTCGTATTAGAAATATCCATCGGGTTTCCTGCGCGGAAATTAGGGGTTACCATCCAGTTGAGCGCCGCCTGATCGCGGGTGACTTGTGGAATATTATTGAACGATTTACCCAGCGCAGTATCGATGTTTACCCCGTATTTACGGTTGTAAATGGCTGCGGCCAGCAAGTTGACTGCAGCTTCTCCTTCGCCTGGGAAACCGCTAAATAACTGTGCATGCCCTAATTCATGAAATTCCGTTTCCCAAAAATCGACCCCCGGTTGTAAAAACCAATGGTTTTTGTTGCCATTTTCTACGTTCAGTGGGTTATAGGTATTGTTGATCTGCGGGTTTCCGATGCCATAACCGCCAAACATGATATCCACATCAATTTGGAGGTATAAAATCGTATTGTTGCGAACGGCCGGGTATCCCAATAATTTGGAAACTACATCCATGCGGTCGTCCCAGTCTTGCATCAAAGTGACCGGATCGGCGTAATTGTAAATCCAGCTGGTGGGAACCTGCATCATATATTTATCTGATTCAAAATCAGCCCAGGGTGCAGGGTTTTTGCGTTGCTCGGTCAGCCAGTTTTGCAGGGTCGTCTGGTCAAAACTTTTGGCCGAAAAGAAAGGTGCGGGCACAACGTTCGTCAGTTGAATTTCCGCAATGCCTTCATTCGCCTCATAAGGGGTGATGATGTAAATACCGCCGCCGAATGGATTGGCTATTTCGGTAAGCGTATCGGTAATCGGGAACGTATTGGTGACTCGGAAAAAGCGCCGCACCGGATTATTTCCAGTGCGCTCAAATGTGTGCGCGCCTACGAGGATTTTAAAGCCTTTGTTGACCAAATTGGTTGGAACATGCACTATTCCAATACTGCCAGGCGCAAGGTAGTACCCCGTTGGGCGTCGTGCAGGCGTAGAAGAAAAAGCCGTTCTTTTGCCGTATTCCGTTGGCATAGAGGCATTTACCCTGGCGGTATAACTAGTTTGCGGATTGGTAGGAGCCGGACAAACACCCGGAAAGAAATTGGCCGTCTGAAATTTACGACCGGTTAAAATGGTTTTGTACTTTTTAATTTTTTCGGGCGTATATATGTAGTCTTGAATGCCTTGTTGCACTTTAAACACCGCGCGAACCAGTTCAAACCCGTCGTTTGCGCCTGGATTATTCGGAAAACCGCCTTTTGTGGGAGCACTTAAAAAAAAGGCACCTTGTTGGGTTTCATAAAATGAGACCAAATCGAAAGCGGTTAACACCACCGAACTGGAGTCGCCCATCACAAAAATATTATCTTGAATGGTATCCGCTACTAAATTAATGGCCGTGGGACTCAAGGTTGCCGTACCATTGAGGTGTTTTTTTAGTTTTCGGATAGCTGCCTCCAGGATAGAGACCGATTCGGCATCATTGGCCAGTTTGTAGTAGCCCGATTTGTAGGTGCCAAAAATGGGATCCCCCCCAAATGTTTCATTGTCAAATGTGATGGTGCCGGTTTGGTTATAGAGGTATTTGAATTTATTGTCGGCCCCGTATGCTACATGGCTTTTGGCGGGTAACGTAAAGGTGCCGTTTTCGGGCGCGCAATAAATGTAACCAGCGGGGCCTTGGGAAAAACCAGTTGTGGTGTTTAAGCACAACAATACCATCACCGAAAGCGCCCATGCATGACAGTTGCGCAGGGCAGGTAGTAAAAATTGAATCATGAAAAAAAGTAATTTTAATAAAAATAAGGGTAAATATATGGCGCTTTAGGTTTTGGTCGAAATAAAATTGCTTAGATGTTTACTTGGTAAGCTGCCGCACCATATCGCCCATAGTTTCTTCAAGAGGGCGATATTCCAAACCCAACATTTGTTTACTTTTAGTATTATCAAAGCGCAAAGGGTAATTCACGTTTTTTTCTACAAATTCGGCAGTAATGCCAAACAGAAATCCAATCAGTTTGATCACAAATTTGGGTGCGATCATAGAGGGCAATCCCCGACCGGAACCGCGCACTTTTTTGATCATTTTTGATATTTCGAGCATGCTCACGGAGACGTTTGACAGGATGGTACGTCCTTCTGCATTTGGGTTTTCGGCCGCGCGTACATGCGCCAGCGCGACATCCCGCACATCCACCAATCCGAATTCAACATTGGGTACACCGGTCGCAAATTTGCCTTTTAAATAGTCTTTCATCAGGGTGATGCTTTCCGAATCGCTGTTGTCGGTGAGCGAGGGGCCCATTACAAAACCGGGGTTCAAAACCACCAACTTCCATTGATCCTGCGCCTTGGCCATTTCCCAAGCCGCTTTTTCGGCTGTTACTTTTGAAAAGGCATAAGGCTGGTGGGTCAAAGAACTGGTGGTATTCCAATTGGCTTCCGTAAATGCATTGAGTCCCAGGTCGGTCATTTCTTTGGCATCCCCGTAAATAGACACCACGCTGGAGGTCAGTACCACTTTTTTAACTGTACCCGAACGATTGGCGGCCTCCAGGACATTGCGGGTACCCAACAAGGCCGGATCAACCAGGTCTTTTTGAGCATCTTTTACCTGAAGTATAAAAGGCGATGCCACGTGAAAAATGGTTTCACAGCCTGTAGCTGCTGCGTCGTATTGGCCGGATTGGAGCAAATCGGCTTCCCAAAATTCGAGGGCACCTTGCGTACCCGTTTCGAGGGCTTTTAAGTGGGCAAATTTTTCAGGTTTGCCCAGGTCGCGCACGGTCACGCGCACGCGATAGCCCGCTTCGAGCAGGTATTTACAAATCCAGGAACCGATATAGCCTGTTCCGCCAGTGAGGAGTACGGTTGGTTGCATATTTTTATTTTTTAATATTTACCCGTAAAGGTAAGGCAATGCTGCTGTCAACCCAACCCGGAAAACCAAACTTTAAAACTTATTTAATTTGTTTCAACACCTTTTTGCTTTGTAAAAGCTGCCCATCCACCGAGATTTCCAGGAGGTACATGCCGGGTGAAAGATCTGCAAGTCCATCCCAACGCAGGGTTTGAGTGCCCGCTGGCAAGGATGTAAATGTTTTGGCAGCACAATTTTGTCCCTGTTCATTGTACAATTGTACCCGCAGGGCAATAGTTGTTTGCGGCAAGTTTACATCCAGTTCGAGGTATTGTTGGAATGGATTTGGGTGCAAATTCAGTTTAATATCCGGCTTTTCTGGTCCATTTACGGCAACCAAGGCACAATAATCCATGTATCCTTTAAGCAGGGCCGTCACTACCGGGGCGAGTTTCCAGGAAGTTTTGGAGCCATCATTGGCCAAAACGGCGATGCTGATGTCTTTGCTCGGAAAATAAAAAACGGTGGATGAATAGGTCAGGTCTCCCCCATGTCCATAGCCTTTGATACCCAGATAGTTGCGCTCCATAACGCCTAAACCATACCGGGTGGGTCCGGGTAAATTGGTGGCTACGGTCGTTTTGGCTTCATTCAACATATTGGCAGATACCAGGTTTTTACCTAAAAAAGTACGCATCCACACGGCCATATCGGCGGGTTTGGCAAAATAGCAGCCTGCCGGACCAGCCGCCGAGAACAAGGAGTTCCAGGTAACATAAATGTTGTGGATATCGTCGAGCTGACCATCGTTGTTGATGTCGAGCCAAACATGGGCTATTGTATCGGGCAGACCATCGAAAGGCGGGATTTTCAGGCTGTTTAATTGCAGCGGTTGGAAGAAGCGTGTTTTGAATTCCTCGTAATAAGGGTGCCCTGTCGCCTGTTCGATGATCATGCCCAGCAACATATAATTGGTATTACAATAAGCCCAAGTTGTACCCGGCTGTGAATTAGGTGCCAAAATAAAGGTGTTGACCACGTCCGATAAACTCCAGATATAATTGGTGTTGGATTGAATGACACTGTTGAAATCGGGGTGATACAGTACGTCAAAAAGACCGCTTTGGTGCCGCAACAATTGCCGGATGGTGATATTGGGGTTGACGTATTCGATGGTATCGAGCCATTTGTGCAGGCTGTCGTTGAGCGACAACACGCCTTCGTCGACCAACTGTAGGATACAGGCTGAGGTGATTGTTTTCACCACACTGCCGATCAAATAGGCATGGTTGGTAGTGACACTGTCTAAGGGGTTCACGGTAGAGATGCCCGAAGCACCTGTCCATACGGCATCGTTGTTGAGTTGAACCGCAGCGCCCAATGATTTGATTTTCAATACCCCTTGCATGCTGTCGAGTATCTGATCAAATTTCATTTGCAGGGCGGGTGGTACATTTTGAGCATTTAGTTGGGGTTGCAGGCTCCATAAAGCCACGCCGAGCATCATCCATTTTACAAACTTCATCATAAAAAATGTTTTGGTCTATTAATTTAAGTCGTTTGCGCTGGCAGCAGATGGTGATCCTTTATGTCGGATAACTTTGTCGAACAATACCAAACGTACCGCAAAACTATCACCCTTGTCCGCTCGAAATGGGGGCAAAAATTGCTTTGTTTATTTGTGAAAAACTATTTTAAAGGCGCTTTGATGCATGCGCATGCTACCCAGGGGGAACTGTCGTGGAGTAGTATGCCCAACCTGGCAGGCAATGAGATGAAACGGACCACTATTTCGGAAATATATCATCCGGTGAGTAGCCACAAGTTGCATATTAGTATCCCGATCAATGGTCCGGAGTATTTTTGGGTGGATCAACAGCGGCATCAAGTGGCGGTGGGGCAATATATGGTGCATTTGCCCGGGCAGGAGGTGCTGGCGGAGGCACAATATGCCCGACCGGTGGATGGCTTGTGTTTGTTTTTGAGTGAACAAACGCTGACCGAAGTATACACGTCTGCAAAAGGGACGACTGAATTGGAAATTGGAAACAGCAAAAACCTGCCCTGGAATAAAAATCAGTTTGTTTTGCATAAATACAGCCAGGGCGGGCACAAACTGGGTAAGCACATCGAATGTATTTTGCACACCCTGCAATCGGAAACACTTCATCCGCAAGTGGAATTGGATACGCTTTTTTACGGGGTAGCCGAAGCCTTGGTGGAACAATTGTTTGCGGTACAAACCCAGTTAGATCAACTTCCTTTTGCCAAAAACACCACCCGGCAGGCGTTGTACCAGCGGGTAAGTAGCGCCCATGGGTACGTATTGGACCACTTTGCCGAGCCTTTATCGCTCAATGCTTTGGCCCAAATTGCCTGTATTTCGCCTTATCATTTGTTGCGTTTGTACAAACAAATTTATGGCATGCCACCCCATCAACATATTTTGCAATTGCGTATGGAAAAGGCCCGAACAATGTTATCGGCACAATATTCCTGTTCGGAAATTGCCTTTGAATTGTCGTTTTCGGATCGGCGGGCGTTTTCGCGGGTGTTTCGTAAAATGGTTGGGGTTACGCCGGAAGTTTGGCGGAAGGGTGGGGGATTACTTCATTTGAATCTTTTGCACAAATAAATGGAAATCAAGGTGCTTTTTTCACCACTTTTTTCCCAAATACCTTCCCTTCTACTTCCCAAACCAAGAAATACACCCCCGGTTGCCAGGATTGAGTATCTACCGTAATACTTTGGCCCGGATTTTTTTGTTCCCAGCACAATACTCCTTGCGTACTGAATATACGCATTGCTTGTGGACCCGTGTTCTTTGGAAATTGTACATACAATTGGTCGCTCACTGGATTTGGGAAAATCAGTATTTCCGGCTGTTCTTTAGGTGCTGTAGTGCTCACATAATTGGGATCATTGGTCCAGATATTCCCGAAATAATCTGGAATAAACAAATAATCACCAATGCTGGCAACCCTTCCCGGGCCCAGGTTGGGCGGAAAATTAGGCAGGGAATCCCAAACTGTAGCGCCAGCGTTTTGGTAAAAGATTTGACCATTACCATCATTGATATACAAAGCGGTGGGTGCTACCGTAACGGCCTGTAATTGCTGTGCCATTGTGGCGGGAAAGGGTATATCCTGCCAGCTTACTGCACCATCCGTTGAATATTTAATGCCTTGAAATCCAATAAAATACAATCGGTTGTCGTCACTGTATAATCCACCTCCAATGCCTGGGTTTGCTGCCTGCTGCCAGCTTTGGCCCCGGTTCGCACTTTTGTAAACCTTGAAATCGTCGGTTATATATAATACACTTTTGTGCACCACATAGCCCTTCGGAAAACAAGGAGGGTTCGTATTAACGGCATGAAAAACAAGGGGGTCGGTGTTGGTTTTTGTCCACCACATCGAGCTTTGGAATGGGTCCGTTTTATTGGTTAACAGGAGCAGGGTATCATTACTTGCAACTAAGCGTGTGTCCTGATAGTTTATTAATTCGGGAAATACAATTGGCGTCCATTGGCTAATATCGTCTTGCGAACGGTAAAGCGTTGGGCCCAGCACGCCGAAATATTCATTTTTTACCTGGGTTAGGCGAAATAAAAAAGTGGGTTCAACACAAGCTTTCCAGTTTTTGCCGTAATCGGAAGTAAAAGATTGAAAATATTCGTAAATTCCTCTGGTATAACTCGCAACTAAATAATCGCCCAGCGTGGTCAAACTGTAGCCGAAATCGGAGGGACCCATGCCGGTATTGCTGCGCTCCCAATGTGCACCATCATCGGTTGAACGGTAGCAACCATTTTCTCCAGCGCACAAAACATGCTTGTCATCTATTCGAAAGACATTGTTAATCCTTTCATTAAATAGGGTATCGTAACTTTGGAAAAAATCAGTAGACCTAAAAGTATGGTAAGGGGTGGTGATATATTGATACTTCCCATCATCGAAAAGTTCAGATATAGGTCCAAAAGGTGGCAGCGGCTCCCAATTTTGTCCCCCATTAAAACTGCGCTGAAATGGATAGGTAGTCATAAAGGTATCGCCTCGAATGAGCATCCGATAACCCGAAAGTCGAAACGGTTTAGTCCAGGTCAAGCCACCATCCACCGATTTGTAAATACTATCTTGCGCTGGATTCTCGCTGTGCAGCCAAAGTGTTGTGCTTTGCGCGTAAGGGCGCAAAGGCTTTTTAAAAAGGGTATCCCATTGATTTTTTAGGGCATTGTACCGATAAGGGAATTGGCGATATGTGAATATATTGCCTTTATGCACCAGTAAGGGTTCGTCAGTAATACCTTCCGGTGCTGGTTTGATTTCTTGCCAATTTTGACCCAAATCTTTGGTCAGGAAACAGCGCACCAGCCCGTTTTCATCTGTGCCATCTACAATAATAACCGAATCTTGTGCGCCATACCGCAAATCTCGTATGCCCGAATTGAGGGGTTCATTTAGCACGGCAAATGGACCGTTTAAGGGTTTCCAATGTTGGCCCTGGTCGTTGCTGATGAATAAATTTCTATTTTTATCTAAAATGCGCAGAATAGCGCCATTGGTTACAGACTTTATACCCCTATTGGAGTAACTACTTGCACCAGGTAAAGGGATTTTGTACCAATTGGTTTGAGCCTTAAGCTGCAAGTTGATAAAAAGCAGGAGGGCACTTATAAGGTATGGCTTCATGACAAAACGGAGCAGATTTTTAAGTTGTCTATATTTTTAATTTAATTACCTTGTTTCACCACTTTTTTCCCAAATACCTTCCCTTCTGCCTCCCAAACCAAAAAATATACCCCTGGTTGCCATGCTTTAGTATCTACTACAAGACTTTGGCCCGGATTTTTTTGTTCCCAGCACAGTGATCCTTGCAAATTGAAGATACGCACGGCTTGTGGGTTGTTTTTTACAGGAAATTGTATATACAATTGATCGCTCACTGGATTTGGGAAAATCAGTATTTCCGGCAGTTCTTTCGGTGCTTGGGAGCCCACGAAATTTGGATCATTGGTCCAGATGTTCCCGAAATAATCCGGAATAAACAAATAATCACCGATGCTGGCGACCCTTCCAGGGCCCAGGTTGGGCGGAAAATTCGGCAGGGAATCCCAAACCGTAGCGCCAGCGTTTTGGTAAAAAATTTGACCATTGTTATCATTAATATACAAGGCGGAGGGTGCTACCGTAACTGCCTGTAATTGCTGTGCCATCGTGGTTGGAAATGGTAGATCCTGCCAGCTTACGGCACCATCCGTTGAATATTTAATACCTTGAAATCCAATAAAATACAATCGGTTGTTGTCGCTATATAATCCACCACCGATGCCTGGTATAGTTGCCATTTCCCAACTTTGACCCAGGTTATTTGTTTTCCGGATTTTGAAATCATCTGTGATATACAAAGCACCTTTATGCATTACGTAGCCCTTTGGTATGAAAGGTAAAGCAGGGCTAATGGCATGAAAAACAAGCGGTTCGACACTGGTTTTTGTCCACCACATGCGGCATTGTAAAGGGTCAGATTGGTTAGCAAAAATCAGCAGGGTATCGTTGCTCGCTGCCAGACGCGGATCTGAATATGCCGCTAATTCGGGAAAATTGATAGGATCCCATTGACTAATGTCGCCCTGCGAACGGAAAAGCGCTGGGCCGTATGCTCCAAAATACTCGTTTTTTACCTTTGTAAGCCGGTATAAAAAGGGATGTTCTATACTACCCTTCCATGTTTTCCCGTCATCTGAAGAAAAAGCCTGCAACGACCGATTTCCATTAGTCCCAAAAAAGGTATAATTCCCAACCAGATAATCACCCACGGTGTTTACCCCATATCCATAATCGCTTGGTCCAATGCCAGTATTGTTTCGTTCCCAATACAATCCATCATCATTTGAAAGATAACAACCATCGATGCCGGAACTTATTAGATGCTGGCCATCTAATCGAAAGATATTGGTAATCAATTGGTTAAACAAGGTATCATAAGTTTGAAAAAAATCAGTGGATCGAAAGGTGTTACGGTCCGTGACGATATATTGATATTTACCGTCATCATACAATTCATTGACGGGCCCAAAAGGTGGCAAGGGCTCCCAATTTTGGCCCCCATCGAAACTGCGCTGAAATGGGTAGGTGGTCATAAAGGTATCACCCCGAATAAGCATTCGATTACCCGAAAGTCGAAACGGTTTTATCCAGGTCAAGCCACCATCCAATGATTTATAAATACTGTCTTGGGCCTCTGCCTGGCTGTGTAACCACAACGTAGGCCCTTGCGCGTATAGGCGTAAGGGCTTATTAATAATTTTATCCCATTGATTATTAAATGTATTGTACCGATAAGGGAAATAGCCATATGTTAAGAGTTGGCCCTTTTGAACCATCAATGGGGCAGTGGTAATGCCTTCTGGCGCAGGTTTGATTTCTTGCCAGCTTTGGCCGAGGTCTTTGGTTAGGAAACAACGCACCAGCCCGTTTTCATCTGTGCCATCCATGACGATGATTGAATCTTGTGAACCATACCGCAAGGCGCGAATTCCCGCATTGAGGGGCTCATTCAGCACGTCAAACGGGCCGTTTAAGGGTTTCCAATGTTGGCCCTGGTCGGTGCTGATGAAGATATTCCTATTTCCGTCTTTTGAGCGCAGAATGGCACCATTTTTCACGGGCTGTATGCCCCAGTTGGAATAGGAACCTGAGCCGGGCAAGGGGATTTTATGCCAAGTGGTTTGGGCATATATTGACAGGTTCGTCAAAAGCAGGAAAGCAGCGATCAAGTAAGGCTTCATGGCAAATATTTTGAGTCAAATATAATAGACTTATCACCAGTCATAAAATTTCACCCCACTCTCCAACCGTTCTATCGTTTTACAAATTCTATCAACCTTGGTTTCTAGGCGTTTTGCTGCTTCGATCCAGTCGATATAATATTTTTGATTACTGTCTGAGAGGGTTAAAAAAAACTGGTAGGCTTTTGGCGCATCCAATAAACAGATCAAAATATCATCAGGCACGACCACGGGCGACGCATCCGCATAAAGGGTAACGTGTACGGTATCGCCTTCTTTTTTGCCAATTTGCTTTCGGACGGCCGATTTTAACGGTAACATCATGGACCCATCCTTCATTGGCAGCAAATTGAATTGATTCAATGCATACGCATCAATAAATCCGCTAACCCTGATTAATCCGAGTGCTTGTTTTTGAGCAGCCGGAATTTCTGAAATAACCACAAAAAACCAAGCTCCTTTTCCTGGTTGTTTTTGGACTAGATAGTCCTTGTCAATCAATGGGATTTCCATTTTAGGGAGAACAGAAGTGTTGCTTTCGTTAAAGATCTTCAGGGCTTAATTTGCTTTTTCAATTCGTCCAGTTCCTTTTGAAGGGCAAGGTTTTTTTGAATTTCGGCTTCTGCTCTTTGTTTTTCGGCTTCCGCCCTTTGTTTTTCGGCTTCTGCTCTTTGTTGTTCGGCTTCTGCTCTTTGTCTCTCTGTTTCTGCCCTTTGTTGCTCTTCCATCAATTGGATGTCCTTTTCTGCGATAATTTCATCTTTTTTCTTCATAGCCCGTTCAAAAACCCGATCCACTTCATCCTCTACATCCATGATATTGCGGATTTCTTCATTGGCAATAGCACGCCCAAGTCGGTCTACCATCTTTTTTACCAAAGGATCGTCTGTTTCGCCTTGAAAGTCCAATTGGTGTACATCGGCAGTGGTTTGGTACAATGGACTAAAAATTTGCAACACGCGCTCCAACTTGGTGCGGGCTTGTTTAGGCAATTTTCGCACCTGAATCAAATAGGAATCATGCGTCAATAACTCCACAAAATCTTCTTTAATATCGAGCAGTTCCTGGGTAACCACATCCCGATATTCCCGGTTAATTTTCACGATTCCAGACTGAATACTATCCAACTGAAAGCCTAAAAAGTAAATAGTCAAAATGGGCAAGGGACGTTCTTCAATCTGGCCTTGCTCGTTCAGAATGGTATCTTCTTTTCGATAATTTTCGCCCAAATAACGCCGAAAACGCATCACATCGAAGGCTTTTTTGGCTTTTTGCAACTCAATGAGCACTTTGCGGGTTACTCCTGTTTTATTTTTGATAATTGCCTTAAAATCAAATCGCAATATACTGATGTTTCCGCCCGATCTTTCGGTGGCCGTCTCCTGTGGTTTTAACTCCAAACTTTGAATTTCTTCTCCCAGAATGGTCGACAGTAATTCTTTGGCTATGTCCAAATCCTCCAGCAGGTATTTGAATACCACATCGTAAATAGGGTTGGCAATCAGCATAATGTTATCTTTTAAAGCATTTTATTTAACTTTTTTTACCCAATAAAGGGCTACTATCAAATTTTGAGACACAAAAATAAAGGAAAGCAATGTAAATTACAAAATCTAATGCCATTTTTAACACATTTTGTTTTTTTTATTGAGCAGGCCGCCACAAAGGTCCAACGGCCAACAGAAGCACCAAAACATTAAACAAGGCATTCGAGGCATTTCCAGATGCAATCGACCCACTGCTGTCAAAAACGAACCAGCATAAAATACCAATTAATACGGTTTTACGCACCGCCTCCGGGGCTTTGTCATACACCCAGACTGATAATAACCAAATCATAACACCCCAGCCCATCAGAAAACCACCCGTGAGCGCCGATAAAAACCGGGTATCAGGCGATGCATACGTGGTTGCGCCATCGATGGGCCAACTCAATAAATCAAGGGTAAGGCGGGCGGGTTCCAAGGTGGCTGCCATGGTGCCTAAGAAGAATACCGGACCGAAAGATGCCACCACAATTGCGGTAACTTTTAGCCAAAATTTGTGAAATTGCTGGGTTTTGAACCTGTTTTGCGCTGTTTTCGATACTTGTTGCATGTGCATTGTTTTAAAATTCAATTAATACCACAAAAGTCGAAAGGATAAAAGGCACATTTTAGTCGGTACCGTACAACAAGCCAATTTTTATGGATTGAAATTGGCAACGATGCGCGACAGGTTTTTAAAATAAGCCGATAACCAGGCTTGGGTTAAGGTATCGGGTGTGATTTGCAGGTAAAAATTTTCGAGGGCCAGTTCAAAAATCCCGTGCAGGATGTTTGGGGCAAGTTTAAGATTTAGATCTTTTGTCCAAACTTCTATAAAACCCATCCCCACGATTTCATTCGATTTTGACAGACATTGCGCATACAATGGATTTTGCCGGTGTACCCGCAATTGCCGGTTGAAGAATAAATCCATCTTGTGTTCCAATAAAATAGATATTAATGCGGGATCAATATTTTCACAGTTTTGTTCTTTTTGCTCCATTTTACGCGCCTGCACCAAGTGGTGTGCAAGCAATAATTCCGTAAAAACCTCCAGGTCTGCGAAATAATGGTAAAATGACGATTTACTAATGCCCACCAACTTGGCCAACACTTCTATTTTCAAAGCCGAAGGGCCTTGTTCTGCAAATAATGCATAACCGGCTTGTATCCAGGTATCTTTTTTGTCGTTGTGCATGGCTTACATAAAGGCTGCTCGAATGGGTGTTGGCATGGTAAAACGGGTTGAACTTTTGGCAAAATTAAGGGTTTTGTAAGCATAATAAAACCAACACCATGTTTACCCGCCAAAACCCAACTAAGTTTGTAATATACATCTTGCTCGCATGCGCACCTATTCGCGCAGCAGCCCAACAGTATGTAGATATTTTAAAAGTAGAGCACTTAGAAAGTTTAGGCCAAACTTTCGATTCCACCAATACCCGGGTCCCGCTGCAAGAAACTTCTATCGACTTAACCATCCCTATCCGGAAAGCCAATCTTACCCAAAAAGGCGTCGTGCTGCTCACCGGTTTTACCGCCGAACGTAACCGCGTTTCCTTAAATCCAGGGGAACATCCTACTACCTTTTACAGCCTGATGGGCAAAATTGGCCTCGTCAAAAAACATGGCGCACACTGGAGCGGCACCTATATGTTGCTGCCTAAATTAAATTCAGACTTCCAATCTATCGGAAAAAACGATTTTCAAATGGGCGGTCTCGCAATCCTGAAACACGAAAAAAGCCCTACGCTAAATTATAAGTTTGGATTATATGCCAATACCGATCTATTTGGCCTATTTGTAGTGCCCATTTTCGGATTTTACCTTTTAAAAAACAACGTAGAAATCAATGCGAATTTGCCCTTAAACTTAGATATCAATTACCAACTCACCCGCAATGTAAAGGCGGGTGTGCGCTATTCCGGATTCAATAAAAGTTATCATTTGCACACTGAAAAGCCAAGCTACGTTGAAAAAGCCACCAATGAAGGCGGTGCCTATATGCAGGTAAAAATTGGCCTTGCCCAGCTGCAATTGTTTGCGGGTACCAGTTTTTTGCGTCGTTTCCGCACGTATTCCATGGGGGATAAGGCTACGATGGCTTTTCCTTTGTACAAAATTGGCAATGACCGTACCCAACTAAATTCGGATTTTGGGAATGGGCTTGTTTTGAAGACAGTATTGGTCGTTCGAATTGATACGAAATAATGGTTCAGGGTGTTTTATTTCAAGCATTTATATATAAACCTAGTTTGTTTTTAGCAACCAATAACTCACCTTGCAAGTCTTCAATTTTTCTCAATAAATGCGCGATTGCATCGACGCCCTCTACATTTATTTCAAGGTCCGTATGAAAAAAGATCAGGCTTTCCAGCGACTTTAATTGCTCCTCCAAAATGTAAGATTCATCACTTTCAACGATCAATGCTACATGCCCCAAATCATTTAAGGAATGAATGAAAGATGCATCCACATGATAATGCGTAATTACTTGATCGATACGGACTAAGTTACTTGTCTTCATAGGTTCTAATGGTTTTTAATTGCAACAGCAATGCTTTTTCTTCCTCCGTCAGCTGGGTGGGAAGTTTGACTTCATATTGAATGAATAAATCTCCGAAGTTGCCTTCCTTTTTGTAAACCGGGAACCCCTTTCCTTTTAGTTTGACCGTCGTTCCCGTTTGTGTTTCTGGCGCAACCTTCAGTTTTACTTTACTGTCAAAGGTATCCACCTGAATATCGCCCCCCAACAAAGCGGTGTAAAGATCAATTTCCTGTTTTTTGTAAAGGTGATCGCCGTCTCGTTTAAAAGGGGTGTCATTATCAATGGTAAACGTAATGTACAAATCACCATTTGGGCCACCATTCACACCAGGTGCGCCATGTCCTGCGATTTTAATTACCTGGCCATTTTCAACGCCTGCCGGAATGGTCAGTCGAATGCTCTTGCCATTGATGGTAATTTCTTGTTTTTGGGTTTCATATACTTCCGTCAATGCAAGGTGCAGTTCCGCATTGATATCTTGTCCTCGGAATCTTGTTTGACGATTTTGTCTGCCATTTCCCCCAAACATCGATTCAAAGTACGCCGAAAAATCATCGGTGTCTTCTGGTCGAAACTGACCACCCGTCCTGCGCCGGGATTGCTGCTCTTGTTGCTGTTGTTTTTGGGCTTCAAAAGCATCGGCATGCTCCCAGTCTTTTCCGTACAGGTCGTATTTTTTCCGATTTTCCGGGTTGCTCAGCACTTCGTTTGCCTCACTGATTTCCTTAAATTTGGCTTCTGCAGCTTTGTTGTTCGGGTTTAAGTCGGGGTGGTACTTGCGGGCAAGCTTGCGATAAGATTTTTTAATTTCTTCCGGTGTGGCTGTTTTGGATACATCTAATATTTTGTAATAATCTATAAATTCCATGATGGATTTTTTAGGATGGTGGCGGGATGCCTGGAGTGTGGTTTAGTTTTTGAGGTTTTCAGTGTGTAATGTAAGGAAAAAAATTGGGGTTGGTTTTGTTGGGGTGGGATACTTGGGATTTTATTTGGGTTAATTCAAATCCTAAAACGTATTGGCCAAAATAAAATTGGGCTAAAAGCAGTGCTTTTAACCCAATTGCTCCCTTTTTACAAGCGCCCTGAGGCTAAAAATGGATTGATACGCGGACTACTAAAGACAGATAAGGGATTGTCTTTATTGGGTCACCGGCGTAAGCGCGATCAATTCCGTGAGCCATTTACCATTGGTTTTGCGTAAAACCATGGCGGTTGTCAATTTTTCAACCTTGGTTTTATCGCCGAAATAAGTGGTATTCACTTCGGAGGACGTAGCCAATACCAAATCGGGCGACAGGTAGCGGTATTGTTCGCTGGTTTTCTTTGATTCATAACGGTCGGGTTTAGGCTGGGTTTTGAGGTAACTCATGTAGGCACCCATTCCCGCTGCAACATTGGCTTTGCCGCGTACAATGGTTCCGTCGGGGACGATCTGTTCTACATTTTCACTGAACAAGGATGTCAAAATGGAAATATCCATTTTTTGAAATGCCGTTTGTCCAAGCGCCATTACTTCGTCGATGGCCTTTTGATCGGCTGCAGAAAGGCTTTGCGCACCTACGGAACCGAAGCTCAACGCAAGCAAAATGAAGGAAATTAGAATGTTTTTCATGGATAATGAAGGTTTGAAATTTGTGAAATTGTTATTTGTTTTAGTTTTTTTACTTTTTGATCTCTGCCATTTCTAACTTTGGCAGCGACATCAAATAGGCATAAATAGCCTGCAATTGATCGTCATCGTAATGATTCATTTCTTTCCAAGGCATAAACACGTTGAGTTCCTTGCCGAAGGGCGTAGTGCCTGTGCGCATGGTATGTACAAAACCTGGTGCATCCCACTGCGCCAAACTGCCGCCGGGCGTCAGGTTTGGTCCTAAAGGGGCGTCGGGTTCAGGTGGTTTACCGCCATTTAATTGTTCCCCGTGGCAAACGCGGCAGCCATTAATGCGCACTAAATAATTGCCGTATTCAACCGTTGCCCCGCGCTTGGGCGCACTATGCGAAGGGGAGGTATGGTCAATCTTTTCGACGTTTAATTTGTCAAAAGCACCTAACTGGAAAATCAGGTTGCAGAAGAGTGTTGTCCGACGAGGCTCCCAGGTCTGTTCCACAGGAGCCACCGTTTTCAGGTAGGCTATCACCTGGCCGATATGCTCATCGCTCATGTATTTGAAGTTTTCGGAAGGCATGATCAGCAGCGGTCGACCGTCTTGGCCTACGCCATGGCGCAGCGCACGGTCCCAATCAAGGTTGGTGTAATTTTTAGCCACGCCGCCTGGGGTAATATTAGAGGCGCAAATCAAACCGAGCGCTGGGACGTCGAAAAACTTCGTACCGGCCAGGTTTATACCATGACATCCGCGACAAAGCACATCCACCCATTGTTTACCAGTTGCAATAGAGGCTGAATCGCTAGGAATAACGATTGGTTTGGGTTGCACTTCGTATTTTTTATCCAAACGGCTTTTGGCGGCACTGTTGAGATATAGTACGGTTCCGGCGAGGCAAAGCAGCATCAGGCCAAGGATGATTCCGGCCCATTTGAGCACTTTTTTCATAAAGGAATAGGAGGATTTGATGAGCAGTAGTTTGCTTAAATGATGCTGCAAGATGAACGCATCAACCACATAAGCACACACAGTTTCTAAGCATCGGCGAAAAATGACGGGTGAACGGTGAATTTTAATGGACCGACCAATAATTTCCGAACGGCTAGTTAATTTTTCTACAAATGGCTAAAAAACCTGCCCTACCTTTCCGCTGAATCAATTCAATGCTACCAAACTCTAAGGCCAGCACCGCTTTTTTCACCATTCCACCCTTGTTTTCCACCGTTCCTTAGAAAACAAGAAGGCAGATACTCTACTGACAATACCTTGCAGCAAATCATTCTTATGTCTACTAGAAAAAAGAATACTGTTCGTTTGATTTTTTTAATACTCATCGGCCTGTCAGCCAGCATGCGTGGATATGCGCAAAGTAGCAGGATTGATTCCATTCAAAATAAACTACTGACAGCAAAGCCGGACTCTAATAAGGTTAAATTATTGATTAAACTTTCAACTGAATATTTCTATCCTTTTAATAAAGGCCGGACTGACTTGGCTTTAAGTATTAATAAATCTGCTAAGTTATTGGCAGATTCAATCCATTACAAGGCAGGGCAATTGACAGCCCGGGAAAATGAGGCCTACATTTATACCCTTAAACTACGCATAGACAGCGCCATCGTATTGTATAGACAGTTGTTGCCGGATGCCAGGCAATTTGGAGAACTTCGCCTGCTTGCGGAAGTGGAAAAAGGGCTTGGCACCTGCCTTGTAAAACACGGGGAAATGCAGGAGGGCCGGAAGTATTTATATGCTGCAATTGATCATGCCAGAGCATCGAAAAAAACAGAAATTGAAACGCGGGCCCTGCTAGATATTGGACTAAGTTACCTGTTTGATGAGCAATATAGCGAAGGATTCGATACCGTTTTGATTGCATACGAGCGCTTTAAACAAGCAAATAGTTTGAGAAACATGAGTTTTGCCAGCTCGGTGCTTGCTTCCCATTATTGCATCATAAAGCAATATAATCAAGCCCTTTTTTGGTCAAAAGCCGGTTTGTCAAACGCTTACAGCCTAAAGGACAGTTCGTTCATTGTAAATAGCCTGCTAGATGTGGGCGAGATATTTACTAGAATACAACAGCCTGATAGTGCTGAATACTACCTGACAAAAGGTTTGCAATCGGCGCCAAAAGACGTTAGAACGGATCAACTTTTACTGGCATATTATAATTTGTCCCTCGTAGCAGCACTGCGAAAAGATGATGCAACGGAATTTAAATGGCTTTTAAAATATATTGACACAGAAAAAAACTTAAAAAGCAAGTTCCCTGTTCATTCATTTGACGTAAAAATCTTATTGGGTTTATATTATTTGAAAAAAAATCGGCTTAGTGAGGCGCGTACTAATTTTGAGGAAGCCATCAAAATAGCGGAAAAATGGCAGAATTGGCAAGCATTGTCGGAAGGGTATTCCGGCCTTTCCCAAATAGCCGAACGCACCGGACAAACCAAAGAGGCGTTTAAATATTACAAATTACATATTGCAGCCCGCGATTCACTGTTCAATGAAGAAAATACCCGAAAACTCACGCAGGTAGAAATGACGCACGAGTTTTCACAAAAACAAGCCCTTGTTAAAGCGGCACAAGATCGTGAACTCGCCTTACGAGATGCTGGAAGTCAACAACAGCGGCTTATTTTTATGGTCGTGTTGCTGGGTTTGATGGGCGCGGTTGCGTTTGGCTTTTACACCTACCGTCAACGCCAGGAACGCCGCCGCACGGAATTGGAACTTGCCAATTTACGCGCGCAAATCAATCCGCATTTTATCTTCAATTGCCTCAATTCCATCTATCGTTATACCAAAGAACGCGATACCGATACCGCCGCCAAATACCTGCAAAAATTCAGCAGCCTGTTGCGCCTGGTGCTTGAAAACAGCCGCACCGAAAAAATTACCCTCGCGCGCGACCTCGAAGCCCTGCAACTCTATGTAGACATTGAAGCGCTCCGTTTTAAGGAAAAACTTCAATTTTTCCTTGAAATCGACCCTGAAATCGACCCGACTTTTCTGCAAATACCCGGAATGCTCATTCAGCCGCATGTAGAAAATGCCATCTGGCACGGCCTCATGCACCGCGAATCGGGCGGTCGAATCGCCGTGCGCGTAACCCAACCCGCCGAAAACTTGCTCCGAGTTGAAGTGGAAGACGACGGGATTGGCCGTGCCGCAGCCGAGGAACTGGAAAGCAAAAGCGCCTTGACGAAAAAAAGCCTGGGGCAAAAAATTACGGCTGAACGTTTAAAATCAACCGGCAAATTAGCCCATATTGAAACCATTGATCTGACCGAAGTAAACGGCCAGTCAGCAGGAACAAAAGTCGTCATGGAAATTCAATTATAGCCCAAACATAGCATCATGACCATGAAAGCCCTTATCATTGACGATGAACCAGATGCCGTAGAAGCCCTTCACCTGACCCTCATGGAAATCTGCCCGGAAGTCGCTGTAGTCGGCAAATACACGAACCCAGGAAAAGGACTGGCGGCCATCCGCGACCTAAAGCCGGACCTGGTTTTTCTGGACATTGAGATGCCGATGATGAACGGATTTCAATTGCTGGAAGAACTGGGCGATATACCTTTCGCCCTGGTTTTTGCCACGGCTTACGACCGTTTTGCGGTGAAAGCGTTTCGATATAGCGCCGTGGATTACCTGCTGAAACCTGTAAATCCCGAAGAATTGCGCAAAGCAGTAGACAAGGCTGCCGAAAAACAGCGGGTGGAAAAAGCACAATTAGACTTGTTGCGCCGCCAACTTTACGCACCGGATACTAAACGTTTTGACAAAATTGCTTTGCCTTATGCCCACGGTTACACCTTTGTGGAACTGGCCGATGTTATGTATTGTGAATCAGACAGCAGTTATACCAAATTTTTCCTAACTTCTGGCGAAATGTACCTGATTACCAAGACCTTAGGCGATGTGGAAGAAATGTTGAGCGGTGGCGATTTTTTTCGCATTCACAAGCAGTTTTTGGTCAATATGCACCATATTCGAAGTTATATACGCGGAGACGGCGGGTATGTGGTCATGCCGAATAAGGTTAGTATTCCGGTTTCAAGGATCAAAAAGGATGAGTTTACGGAGTTATTTACGCGGTTTTAGAACTGCAACTTATAACGCCTAAAACGGCAACCCAAACGAAAAATTCCAATTCAAATTCTCTTTCCGCCACAACCCGCTGCCAAAACGCAACTGGTCACCTACCCAGCGCTCACCAGTCGGGAGGAAGGGTTTGGACAAGGGAAACGCCACATCCAGCCGCAAAACAAAAAAGCCAAGGTTGATCCTTAGTCCCATGCCGGAGCCGACCGCCAGGGCGCGGTAAAAACTGTTCACGTGAAATTGGGAGGCTTTTGTGGCATCCGGGCCTGCCGTTAGCCAGATATTCCCGGCATCTAAAAAAAACGCCAATTCGGGGTAGCGGCCTAAAGCAACCCGATATTCTATACTGCTCTCTATCAACAAATTACCGGTATAATTGCTTACCGAAAGGGTGTTGCGGCTCGTGTCGCGCGGCTGCGTACCCGGCCCGATGGTGCGCGGGGCAAACGCGCGTACGCTGGAGGCGCCACCCACAATATAGCGGTCGAGCAAAGCGATGGTGCCGCCCGTGCGCAGGGGAATGCCAGCCCCAATGGCTAAGCGCATCGCTAATACGTGGTGCGCGGTGGTTTTTTGATACTGCCGGTAATCGGTTTCAATAAAGAAGTTGCGCGGACTGGCCAATTTGTAATCAGCGGGCAGGTACGGATTTCTTCTATAACCGCTGATTTGGCCTGCCACGCGCAGGCGTACAAAACGGGTTAATTGCCGATTTGGTCCTAAACGCTCATCCAAGGTGAACGTATAATTGGGTTTGTATTCCAAAAAACTTAAGAGCGATGCCGTGGTGCCGGTGGTATCGGAAGGGATGTTTTCGAATACTTTTTGGCGCACCAGGGCTTTGTTGAAGGTCGAAAATTGCAATCCCAGGTTGATTGGATTGAATTCCTGGGTAATAGAGCCACTGCGCTGGTTTTTCCATGAATAACCGGCCTCGCCCGAAACCCGCTGTAAGCTCATCCGAAATGCCCCCAATTCCGGCAAATCGTATTTGAACCAGTTGGTTTCATGCCGCATGCCAAACGTGGTTTTGCTGAAAGAACGGCGGTCTTTGGGCTTGAAAAATACAAACCGCGGCAAACTCATGCGCACAGAAGCATCGCTGACGATGAAATCCTGAAAATCGTAATTGTCATTGTTGGTGCGTAAATACGCGGCGTTCACCGCAACGCGCAGCGCTACTGCTCCCCCAAACAGGTTGCGGTGGTTGTACGCTAGGCCTGTGCGGGCGCCGTAATAAAAACCGGCAGAAAAGATCCCTGAAACGGTGCTTTCTATCCGTTGCGGACGAAAGTTTGTCAGGTAAATGCGCGCATCAAGCAAGGTATCTTCCTTAGGTGACACCTCAAAACGAATGTTAATAAATTTATATATATTTAGGTTTAGCAGGCGATAAACGGTCGATTGATACGCTTCATTGGAATACAGGCTGCCACACCGGAGTTTTATCTGCTGGTTGAGCACGGACGGTTTGGTGTGCATATGATCATATATATAGGTGGGGCATTGTTGGGGGAGGGTATCTTTTGAATTTTGGGTTGCATCTTGTTCTTGGGCTAAATCGTAATTGGGGTAAACTACGATGGTATTGAGTGCGTACTGCTGGCGTTCCTGCGCACTGGTTTCCTGCTTCAAGCGCAAATGCAGGTTTAAGCTGCCGATCGGATGCAGGGTGTCTGCTTCAAAAATCAGGTTGTCAGGAGTAAAAAAGTACCGCCCGTGGTTGCGCAAGGTGTCGGAAATGCGCTGACGTTCGGCGATCAGGTTTTCGAGTTGGTAGTATGCGCCGGGTTTTAGCAGGGAGGTCGATTGTAACGCCGCAATGGCAGCAGTAATGCGGCTGGAATCGGCTGGATAATCGATGTAGTCTACTTTTTTGCGGTCGGCCAGCACGGTAACCTGGTATCCGATGCTGGCTTTATGTTTTTTAAGGACGGCATTTGACTCCACTTTTACGCTGAAATACCCGTCGTTTCCGGCCCTTTCTTCCAATAGTTCCTGTTGTCGTTTAACAATATTGGGTTCGTAAAAAACGGGTTTTTCCCCTAATTTATAGGCAATAAAGGTTCCAAAACTCTTTTCCCTGCTGTTTTTAAAGAGTTCGTACAGCACCAATTTGGGTCGCATCCATAATATCTTTTTGTTGGGACGCGGAAGGATTACGGCTTTTTTCAAGTCTGACTTCAGGAGCTTGGTCGACCAATTTTTATCGGTTTTTTCGATTTTTATGTGTGCGCCAGTGTATAGGCGTTCTCCATCTGCCAGGCGACCCGTACCGGTGCAGCCTGCTCCGATAACCAGCCAGGTACATGCAAACGCATAAGAGATCAACGGTGTTTTCATGGTCTATTTTTTGCCAAATTCTTTGGTGAAAATCAAACCCGCGCCTGAGTTTCGCAGGTTGCCCGTAGAGGAATTGAGCAATTCAAACCCTTGTTCTGAAAACACGGTAACCTTCAAAACCCCATTGGGAGTTATAGCATATTCCACAGAGGCGTTTTCCAGGGCACTGCGGGTTTCGCCGGTGGTGTTGCCAACGGTGGTGCCGCCCGATATTTTGAAGGTCAGTCGGTCGCCAAAAAATGATTTTTGCAGCCGCAATTGGTAGTTGGTCGCTGCCTCGTCGGAGCTCGTTTTCTGGTTGGATGCATCGCCCGCCGATAAATCAATGTCAATCCAGGTCAGGTATTGATCGGCGAGTGCATTGATTTGATTGGTCAAGAAATTGGTCAAACCTGCCTGCAATGGATTGCCGCCGCCGATGGAAGTTACCGAAAAAGACGCATCACCAATGAAGTTGCGCAATAATAAAACGCCGAATACCTGCCGGGAAAGTTGATTTTTATCCTGGTTGACGTTGTTGAGGGCATTTTCTACCAAATTGGTCTCCTGGTTGCCAAAATTTGCAGTCAAAGCACCCTGGGTATCGTCTTTTGGGTAAATAAATTGAAAACCAACATCTGGTTTGGTCACCGATCCGGCGATGGACGTTTGCAAAAAGAAGGTTTGGGATGTTCGATATTGCGCGGTTTCGTTCGCAGATGCTTCCGCTAACTGGTTGGCAACCAAGGGGAAAGGGGAGGCTTTAAAGCGGTACCGCGCTTTGATATCCAGTTCGGGCGCTTCGATGTCTCCGGTCCAGGTGATGCTGCTGCCCGTACTTACATTAAAACTGCGTTTCACAACAGATTGGTAGGCATAATTATAAATGCCGCGCACCAACTCCAGCCGACCAACCAAGGTCATTGCGCCATTCGATAGCACATCCAATTGCAGTTTGCCGCTCGCTTTGCCGTTAAAATCATCGCCTGTAACCGGATTTACAACGCTGTTTACAATTAGATTGGAATCAATTTCGATGCTTGCGCTGAGGGTAAACGGCTGTTTATTGACCGGAGCATCATAAATCAGTGGTCGCACGTACGCGCGCGGGGGCTGGGTGAAATACACCACGCCTTCTCGTTGCAGGGCTTGGGTTGCTACATCGTACACGTAGGTAAACGTGGATGCTTTGGCCGTTTTGACCGACAGTCTCAGATCGGGCTGACTAATGGGACCTTGAATGGTACCGTCCAGCGAAACGAATAGTTTTCCGAAATACACCGGGTTTTGCTGCTTATTTGTATTCAAAACCTGCCATTGATCGGCATGCAGACTGAGTTTGGTTTGAATGTCCAACCAATTGGAAGTTGCCAGGGAGCCATTGATTTTCAAGGATTTACCAAAGGGATCCACCAGGGTCAGGCCATCCAGGATGATGCCGGTTTCGGTAAATTCAAGCGGGGTTTCACTCAATTGATAGCGGACATTGGTCTGTTTTGGGGTAAAATACGTATCGTGTAATTGCATGGAGCCCCGCAGTTGCACCTGATCCGTCGGACCTTTGATACTGACGTTTGCTTCCGCCCAACCGCCCAGATCGAGCAATACATCGGACAGGAAAATATCGAAATTGTTGTAGTTCAAACGATTAATGTCTAAGGTAAAATCGAGCCCGATTTTGCCCCCGGGTAGGTTTTGGGTAGAACCGTTTAACACCAAAGATTGGCCCGCGCCGCTCAGGTTCAGTTGCTGTACCGCGATACCTGTTGGGTTTATTTTTATTTCGTTTTCGGGATCTACCGCCCATTCTTTAAAATCAATCAATTGACGGGGGGCGAGTTTTACGATGGTTTTACGGGTGCTTTGGTCGATGGTGGCTGCTGCGGCCAGTAAAAAGCGTTCTTGTCCAGCCTGGTCGGTTGCCTTGAACGAAACAGTGGCGATATTGGCCAAAAATGCCCCGTTAAGCACCGCATTTTCAATAAAATCGGTATTTCCTTTTTTTACTTTGGGGGTGGTCAGCACAAATAAAGCAGCGGAATCTCCGGCATAAGAACGGACATTCATCGAATCCACAACCCATCCCAAGTACCCAATGCGGGGCGCTTTTATCAGCAGGTTAAAGTAGTTGCGCTGCCCGATCAAAGACGCTTCCAGGTGTAAGGGGGCGAGTTCCGTCAGGCCGGGAATGAGTCCGGTGGTCAATACGTCCGATTGCAGCAAATCCAGTTCGACGGAAACAGAATCACGGCTGACCCTGGGCACATAAGCCGTCCGATCCACTACAAAGTATTGCTCGAAAATATTGGACAAGGTTTTCGGCAAATCGGTCAAGGAAAAATAGCCTTTGATCGCGCCTTTTAACCAGTCGGAATTGATTTCCAGTTGGTTTTGGCGTTGATCCAGGCTGATATCCAGCGCCATGTCGCCCGGCGTCACATGCACAGTATCATATTGTAAATCAAGGTTTTCAATGCGCACGCGGGCCTTTAGGGTATCCAACGACAGGCCTTCCGAATGGGATACAAGGTGCCCACACAAATGGGTAGGCCTATTACTCCATCCAAAGCTGCGAAGATCAATGCAATTGAGGCGAATATCGGCGTCGATCATGGGAATGGTAGTTTCAAAATCACCGGCAACCGTTGCGTTGATGGCCGCTCTTTCGTCGATGGATACCAATTTGGCCTGGAAGCGCTTTCCATCCACGTTTCCTTCGAGGCTAATATCCCGAAAAATAGCGTTGTCCCAAACCAAAGAGTCGATCTTGCCAGCAAGTTGCAGTTGGGCACTTTCCCATATTTTAAACCCGGTTCCGGTCAGTTGGGCGTGAAAACCCATGTTTTTAAGTGGTTGTAGGCTGCTGTCTTTTGCCAATTGATGCACTAACATGTTTTGGCCCACCATTTTAACCTGATAACTGCTGTCTTTTAGGGTTCCGTCTAAATCCACAACGCCCCAACTGCCTAGGACAATTTGTAGATTAGCCATCGCATCTTGCACCGTGCCTTTTGCAACGCCTGTTACCTGAACCGATGCGGGCAATTGCACGGATTGACTTATACTCGGAACAAATCCCAGTATTTCGGCACGGGCCAGATCAGCCTGCAACTTGCCATCGAAGCCGAGTTGAGCTGGGTTTTGCAGGTTTTTGAGGAGCCCTTGAAACGTCATGTTACTGGTTGTTCCGCCCCGTAAAGCTTTGAAATTCAAATTCGTCTGCAAATTGGACAGGGTTCCTTTCAAGGTCCCGTTGGCCTGCAAAAGGTCGGGGAAAATGACGCCGTTTGGCGTTACCGCCGCAAAAAAGCCGGGTTGTGCATCGAGTTGTTGGATGCTTAGATCCATGCCTAATTTATCCACATCACTTGCTGAAGTTAAGTTGCCGGATAGTTGGAAAGACAGCGGCAGGGTAACCGTTGTAGCACGGACCGTGTCGCTTGGCATTGCCCCTAAGGCGCCTTTCAGGTTCAACTGCATGTTTTCCAACCAACCTTTGATCTGGCCGGAAATTTCGAAAGGCAAGTTTTGCCATTGCGCCAAATCCTGGTTATCAATAGGCGGCGACAGGAGCAGTAAATCGCCTACAATGCCCTTGAGTTGCCGCAGTTGCACTTGCATGAAGCCATAATTAGCAGCGTCTTTTTTGAGGAGCAATGCCTCGCCGATTATTTGCGTTTGATTCAAGTGCGCCGTTACACGCTTCAGTGTTACCCCGCTTGGGGTCATTTGAATGGAAGCCTGCAGGGAATGGATGTTCACCCCACTTTTGTCAATACCGGACAGGGCATTTGCTTGTAGGTACAATGAATCTTTTTGGTAGGAAAATGCGGACAAATCGGCAAGGAGTTGTCGCAGGTCCAGGTCGCCCGCATTGAAGTGCCTGGGTGTAGGTGTTACCGTTGCATCGCGGTATAGGATCGCGCTGTTTGCTACCTCCATCGCTTTTGCCTGCACTAAAAGGTCGTTTTCGGTTGAATTCAAGTATAAATTGGCAAAATTGGCCTCCGCTAAGTCCGTTTCCAGGTATTGTTCGACGGTCGAATATAAAACATGGGAATTGTTGATCGCGCCCGATTCCACGGAAAAACTGAAACGCTTGGAGCTTGTGGCGCTGGTATCTATGGGCTGCTTTAGGATGTATTGAATGTTGGCATTTTCCAGGTATAATTTGCCCAACTGAAAATCCAGTTTATCCAGGTCCGATTTTTGCAAAACTGTTTCCAGCAATCCTATATCGGCCCGGGTAGTCGTGCCGCTGTCGGCATCTTGCATCAAAAAATGCACATTTTGAATTCGAATACTTGTCAGATCCGTTGCTATTGTCCACGGATTTCCTGTTGGCGTCGGTGATTTAGATGCGTTGGGATTTGAAAATGCGTTGAGGATGAAATCGTAATTATTTATACTGTCCTTTTGGTGTAGGTAAATGCTGGCATCCTTTAGTTGTATTTCGCGTACTACAATGCTGCGGTCTATCAGTTTCCACATGTCCAGGGAAACCGCTAAGTTGCCGATCCGAATAAGGGTATCTTGTTGTTGGTCTTCCAAGAGCAGGCCTTTTAAAGCAATATAATAAGGAAAACGCAGTCCAATAGACGCTATTTCCACCCGGGTATCCATTTTTTCCTGTAAAAAGGATTGCACTTCCCGGGTAATGCGCTGCTGTACGGGGGGCAGGGTGAGGGCAAAAATCGCCAGCAGGATCAGTAGCAGGAGGCTACCCAACGTGTAAATGGCAATGCGGAAAACTTTTCGCCAGGCACCTTTTGCAGTTTGGGGTTTATCCATTTGCCAAAGGTGCGGGCTATTGGTGTTTATGGACTTACATAAATTGGGGAAATCGTTACATTATTCACAGGTTGAGCATTTCAATGCATTTTAGCGCCAGGTATCTTTATCCAAATATATTTTTACTGCTATTCCTTTTCCCACGTAACCTTATCAATTACGATTGATATTATTTCGCCGGTGCTTTTTTTAACATCCAATTTAGTATTAGCATTTCCTTTCAGAGATGGTTTCGTTAAGGCTTCACACATGGTCATATTTTCAACATTTACCCCATTGATTGAAACTATTTTATCACCAATGGTTACTTTTCCTGCTAATTCCTTGTTCCATATTTTGCCGATACAAAGGCTGTTGTTGATATAGTTGGGACTGATTTGCAATTGATCGTTTTTAAATTCGTTTGACGTTTCGTAGTTTTCAAAATAGCATTTTTTGTTTTTATAGTCGATGGTAAGTTTTCCATATTGCAGTATTTCTACGCCGATACTTGAATTTATGTCATTGTTAGATTCTGAGACGATGTGGTCGATTTGTACCCCATTTAGTTTTACAAATGGAATATAAAGTAAAGCAGTTTCTTGATAATTCCCGACTCCTGTCATGCCCATTGTATTGGAGCCATTGGATTTAGCCATAATTTTGAAGTCTTTTGCTTTGATAAACTTTTCAATTTTTCCATGTGCCATCGAATAAAACTTATTTAAACCGGAATCAAATAAAGCAAATTCAGATATTTTCTTACCGATGTTAAACTTTAAATAAGGCGAACTTTGTTGATCCAGCATTAAATCGGTCCCATTGGTACCATCTACATTTAATTTTGAAAGGTCATTAGTGATTCTAATGGTTTCATTTTTGGCGTCAAATTGAATGATGGAATTGCGAAGCACATTGCTGCCAATAAATCCATCAATACCCAAACAGTCCATGATCACGTTGTTGTTTAAAACAACAGCGGGTATTCCGGTTAAGTAGTTGCTTCCTATTTTCAGGCTGTCTACGCGCACAAATAAGAGGGAGTCTTTCTTTTGGTTAATATCCGATACTGGTTGCTTTGACAGCACAGGACAATTTAACGTTTCAAACAAGGCTTTGGATAAAACCAGTGGTGCGCCCGTATCCACGATAAACTTCCTTTTTTTGCCCCTCAATTCTACTTCGATAATTATTTTATCATTGATATTTTGGTAGGGAAGTTCAATGAAATAGTCGTTGGCAATAAAATTTCCTTGGTTCAAATCAATGGTTTGGCCCTGCAAGCAAATTGCAAAGCACAGGAAACCTAGGACGAAAACATACTTCATGCGATTCTGTATTTTTATTGACAATGGTTGGTTGTTATAAGATAATCAAAAATACAAAAACGCTGGAATTTTACTTTTCTATTTGCAAAATAAAGAAATTTGAAGTGTTTATCGAGGAAAATTTCCAGGAAAGTTCAAAAAATCGCCATGCACCCAGCCGATCACATCCGCATTTTCCATGGGCTGCACTTTGTACCAATAGTTTTCCCGTTCAATGCTTTTGACGATTACATTCGTTCTAAAATCTGTTTTTTCATTCAGGTACACTACTTCTTCGCCTTTGTTTAACTGGTATAAAACAGGTGCATTCATGTCTGGCGATTGCCGTACATTCACTTTGTTTCCATTTGAGTTTAAGATATAAGCGCCTTCTAGTTCGTCTTTTTTTACTTTTCTATATTGCTTTTGTTTTTTCTCTGTGGCTTTTGCCGTTACAGGCGGTTCGTTGGTGCTTATTTGCGTTAATGGAGTGTCCTGCTTTTGTGTAAAATACCAAATACCAAGCCCTGTCAGCAATAAAAGTATAAAGCCGATGGGCCAGTATTTCATATTGTTTTGTGATCGTACCGGCTGGTTTTGCGGAAGTGGCATGTTGGTATAGATGGGAGGGGCTACATTTTCAGTAACTTGGGTGCCAGGGAAGGGCGGCGGTGTTACCAATTTAGGCGGCATCATCTCAAAAAGTGGTTTGAGTTCCTCCACCTGTTCTGCTTTGACCCAATTGTCTAAACCGTGGTACCAAACCATGGTATTTCGGTTAATGTTCATTGATTTCAAGGCTTCGAAGGAGAAAGGTCCTTTTTCTGCGCCATTAATATGTATAAAATAGTTATTCATTGTGTATTGATTTTTAGTTTTTTTAAAAAAGATCAATTTTAGGCGCCCAATTCCTCCACAAAATACATATCCATTTCGCCCTTATGTTTCGCCTGAATTTTGCCTCGGTAGCTGCATTCAAATTTGTCTTTCACCAATGCATAAGTGGTTTCACTAATGTTCACTTTCCCAATTTCTCCGCTGCTTTCCATACGACTTGCGGTATTTACCGTATCGCCCCAGATATCATAGGAGAATTTCTTTACTCCAACAATGCCGGCCACCACGGGTCCGGTATGCACGCCGATGCGAATTTCAAAATATGAAGCGCCATTTGCAATTCTTTTTGCTTTCCCGTTTTCTATAAAATTTCGAATTTCGATTGCTGCTTGCACCACATCCATAGCATGGGTGGGACTGGGCGTTGGTAATCCACCGGCTGCCATATAGGAATCACCGATGGTCTTGATTTTTTCCAAACCATACTTTTGCATGATATTATCAAATGCGGTAAAACAGCCATTTAAATCCTTGAGTAGTTCCTTCGGGGTAAGTTTTTCACTCAATTCGGTAAATCCTTTAAAATCCGTAAACAATACGGTTACATCATCCATCAATTTTGCTTCTGCCTCGCCTTTGATTTTTAATTCTTCCGCTACTTCCTTGGGCAAAATATTCAGCAACAATGCTTCACTCCGTTTTTTCTCTTTCGATATTCTGTTGCGCTGTCGTAAAACCACAAAAGCAAACAAAAGTGCACCAATTAACGTAATAAAGGCTGCATTGCGAATAATCCGCTGCCGAATGTCTTTTTTCTCTTGTTCCGAACGAATCTGCGCCTCCTTTTTATCGAAGGCATATTGCATTTCCTTTTCCGCTATTTTTTTATCCTTTTCCAGGTTGAACAGCGAATCACTTAATAGCTGATATTGCTCAAAATAATTCAATGCATTTTCATAGTTCCCCAGGGCGCGTTCTGTTTTACTCAGCGCTTGTAGGGCAGTTTTCAGGTTTTCAAGGTCCTCATATTCCTTAAAAACTTTGATCGACCTTTCTATTAATTGTTGCGATGCAGCAAGGGCTTTGTTTTTATTGCCACCAAAATATTTTGTCAACCACCTGGAGTCGGCATCGAAGGCGATGTCGTAATAAAGCGATCCCTGGTTTTCCATCGTAATGGCGGCATCAAGCGCACGTTCTTCGCCTAATTCTATATTGGCTTTATAAGACTTTTGCAAATAATCATACGCTTCATCGTAACGGTGCATTTTCTGACAGGCTATACCCATTCCAAGGTAAACGGAGGGGAGCCAATCATTCATTTGCTGTGCTTCAGCAATATTTAAAGCCGTGTTGAACACGTCAAACGATTTTTGGTATGTACCAATAGCATAATAGAGGTTGCCCAAGGTTTGCAGACTCGAAAGCCAAACGAAATAATTTTTGTTATTGCTTAAGATTGGAATGGCACGCTCAAGCAGCTCAATTCCTTTTTGGTTATCGCCGATTTGTGCATAAACGATGGCAGCGTTGGAAAGCGCCAGGGCGACTGTACTACTATCGCCTTTTTTTTCAGCATCGGCCAATAACTCGTAAAAGGCACTCAATGCTTCCGGGTATTTCCCTTGTGCGGTCAAGCCATTGGCCATATCGCCTTTGATCGAAAGGATCATGGGTTGATCCTGCATTTGTACCGCTATGTCCAGTGCTGTTTGCCAATAAGATTCAGCCTGTTCGTAGTTACTTGTGTAATAATAAGAGTTTCCCAGCAAGTTGTAGGCCAGGGTTAGGCGCTTTTGGTTATTTTGAGTTTTAAGTAATTCGAGGGCTTTTTCTAAAAAGGGCCGTGCCTCCTTTCCCAAGCCTGCATCCAGGTAGTGGCTGCCCAATTTAATGTTTATTTTTGCCCGCGTGCTGTCTTCAATTTGCTGAGAAAGCTTTCGCTGCAGGGAATCGACAAACTTTGGGTCAATGGCCTGCGCACTTAGGATCGAAGTGAACAGGAAAAGTAAACTTAAAACGAAAAGATGTTTCATAGGTATGTTTTTTTGGAGGAAAGCAAGGGCTTTCGCTAAATTTTTGTTCCAATTTTTACCCATCCCAGAGCATGCATGCATCCCATAATTACCACCGTCCTTATCCAAAAAATCTCAAATTCCCGCCAGTAAATCAATTCCTTATTTAAAATCCCTAACCTTGTTCATTTGTGGTAATCTTTAGGCAAATATACTTCTGACTTTTTGCGTTGACCAAAATTCACACAATCTTTTCATAAAGAAAAACAAATGTTCTACCACAAATTTGGAGCATTTACTCTAAAATTTACCATATAAAACATGAAAACCATTTTTATGACCGGTTGCTCCACCGGATTAGGGAAAGCCGCAGCACATTGACAGTTAAATTCCTGTTTTTGACCGGGATTTTTTTTGCCCTTTTCCGGTTGAACGATACATTTTACCCATTCATCGAGCTATCCGTTGGTTGGAGCGAACGTACCTTATGTTTGTATCGTTTTTCATTTAAAACGGTCATTATGAGGGTTAAAACGGTCCTTTTTTCGATGCTATTTGCAGTGCAGGGTATGGCACAAATCACAGTCACTAACACCACTTTTCCCGGAATTGGGGATACACTGCGGTATAAAACAGATCCCAATCCGGCTGTTTTAAACCTTGGAACTACAGGTGGGGCCAATCAAATTTGGGATTTCACCGATTTGCAAGGTGGCCCAACTCAAACTACGGTTTATTTAGATGCGGCTTCCGGCACCGGCTTTTCACAGTTTCCGAATGCCGGTTTGCGCACTGTAGGCCCCCTGAGCGAAACCTATTTAAGGAAAACAACCACCGTTTTTGAAGTGCTCGGCACAACGGGCGCGGATCAACTCAACCTGGGATTAAACACCACGGTGCGTTATCAACCACCGCTCCCGGAAAGACGTGCACCGATGCACTTTTTTGACATCAACAATTTTGAAACCGATTTAAATTACGCCTTGCCGACCGGTGCGCTGGCTGATTCATTGTTGGGGCAACTAGGGACCCTGGTCGATTCCTTTCGGATCCGCATACACACCAAGCGGCTCGACGTGGTAGATGCCTGGGGAACCTGCTCCATACCCGGGGGGACTTTCCCGGTTTTGCGTGAAAAACGCTCGGAAACGACCGAAACAGCCATTGATGTACACACCTTTTTGGGATGGGTAGATTTAAGTAGTTTGCTCGGCGGCGGTGGAAGTAGTTTACTTGGACAAATTGGCAAAGACACTACCCTCACGTTCCATTTTTTCAGCGCCACAGAAAAAGAGGAAATCGCCGTGCTGACGCTTGATAATTCGGGCAGTGTGGTCACAGCTGCGCAATACAAGTTTATCCCGACCATCACGGCAATTGCTGATTTGACCGCGCCCAAGCCCTCCGTTTCACTTGCGCCCAACCCGGCTTCCCAATCCACCGAACTTCAGTTTAAAAACTTCCCGCCCGGTGGTAGTTTTTTATTAAAAATCAATGACTTACAAGGAAGATTGCTTTCCCAACAAGTCTTTTCAAATGCCAATACCGGTTTGTCCATCGACCTTGGCAAACTACCTGCCTCCGGCCTGTTCCTACTTCAAATTTTCAATGAAAACGGCACCTTACTGGCCTCAGAGAAACTTTTAAAACAATAATAAATTACCCTTTTTCGCATGAAATTTAAAATATTGATTGCCCTCCTTTGCTGTGGGGCTAGTGCAATTTTTGCCCAAAACGAACCTAAATTTACCATCAGCGGTACCATTTCCGATAGATCGAATGGTGAAACGCTCATTGGCGCTACGGTACAACTGGCTGAGCGGCCACAATCGGGCGCAACTTCGAACGAATACGGATTCTTTTCTATTTCAGCACCACCCGGTACCTATACGCTGGTCATTCGCTACATCGGCTATGAAAATTTTGCCCAAAAAATAGATTTGACCAAAGGAAGTCAAAAACTGAATATCACGCTGACAGATGCGGCTGTGCTCAATGAAGTGGTCATCAAAGCCGAAAAAACCAATGAGAATATCGAAAAACCACTCATGGGTGTGGAAAAACTCAACATGGCGGACATTAAAACCTTGCCGATGTTGCTGGGCGAGCGCGATATTTTAAAAGCAATTCAACTGCTTCCGGGGGTGAAATCGGCTGGGGAAGGCAATGCGGGCTTTCATGTACGCGGTGGCGGCGCCGACCAAAATTTGATTTTGCTGGACGAAGCGCCGGTGTATAATGCAAGCCATTTGCTCGGTTTTTTCTCCACCTTCAATGCCGATGCGATTAAAGATGCAACGTTGTACAAAGGTGGGATGCCACCCCAGTACGGCGGACGTTTGTCTTCGGTGCTGGACATCAAAATGAACGAAGGCAATAACAAAGACTACGAAGTAAGCGGCGGTATTGGATTGATTTCCAGTAAGTTGAATATTGAAGGTCCAATTCAAAAAGGGCGTAGCTCGTTTTTGGTTACCGGACGTCGCACCTATGCCGACCTTTTCTTAAAAGCCTCCTCCGATACCACGATCAGCAGCAGCAAACTCTATTTTTATGATTTGAATGCGAAGGTCAATTATCAGATCAATGATAAGAATCGCATTTACGGTAGCGGGTATTTCGGGCGCGATGTGCTGGGTTTTGGCGATAATTTCACGGTAGATTGGGGGAATGCGACCGGGACTTTGCGTTGGAACCACCTGTTTTCGGACCGCTTATTTTCAAATACCTCGTTGATTTACAGCAGCTACGATTACAACATCAAGATTAAAAGCGGTTCGAATGATTTCAAGATTAAATCAGATATCAAAGACTGGAATATCAAACAGGATTTTCAGGCATTTCCGAACGACCGCAACACGGTTAAGTACGGAATCAATTTTATCCACCACACCGTAACACCCGGTAATGTGGAGGCCTCCGAAGGCAGCAGCATCAACGCCTTACCTGCCGATCCGCGCAAGGGGCTCGAATCTGCTGCTTATGTAAGCCATGAATGGAAAGCGTCCCAACGCCTTAATTTGCTGTATGGACTTCGGTTTTCCATGTTCAATGTGCTGGGTGGGACGGAGTTTAAAACGTACGATGATGAAGGAAATGTGCTTTCGAGCGAAACACCTGCCAGCGGCGAAATTGTAGAAACTTACCTTAACCTCGAGCCGCGCTTTTCGGCCAGTTACCAGTTGACCGATCGTAATTCCTTGAAATTGAGTTTTAATCGCAATACGCAAAACCTGCACTTGTTGTCCAATGCCTCTACTTCTAATCCGACCGATTCGTGGGTATTGACCACAAAAAACATCAAACCGGAAGTTGCTGACCAGGTAGCGATTGGCTTTTTCCAAAATTTTGGCCAAACCCAGAAATATGAGTTTTCGGCAGAAACGTATTTTAAAACCATGTCGAATCAAATCGACTACCGCACGGGTGCAGAAGTACAGGGCAACCGCGATGTGGAGGCCGATTTGTTGAGCGGCATCGGGCGCGCCTATGGGGTGGAATTGTTGGTAAAAAAACAAAGCGGCAAGTTAACCGGCTGGATCGGGTACACCTTGAGCCGCACAGAACGCAAAATTGAAGGCATTAATGACGGCAAATGGTACGCTGCCAAACAGGATCGCACGCACGATGTAAGCCTCGTGGCGATGTACAAACTTTCAAATCGATGGAATTTATCAGCCAACTGGATTTGGTACACGGGTAATGCAGTCACTTTCCCCAGTGGAAAATATTCGGTAGACGGTGCGACCACCTACCTCTACACAGCGCGCAATGGCTACCGGATGCCCGATTATCACCGACTCGACATTGGCGCCACTTTTTTGGCAAAAGAAACCAAGCGTTTCAAATCGGAATGGGCATTTAGTATGTACAACGCCTACAACCGTAGAAATGCCTACACCATCACTTTCCGCGATTCGGAAACTACGCCTGGAACTACCGAGGCGGTAAAAACCGCGCTTTTTGGCATCGTTCCCAGCGTTTCCTGGAATTTCAAATTTTAACCACAAAATCAGCTCATTTCCATGAAAAAGCATATAAAATTTTTATTTTTTCTCTTGATCAGTGCCTTTGCGCTTACTTCCTGCGAGGAAGTGATTGACGTTGACCTCAATACAACCGACCCCAAAATTGTCATTGAGGGTAGTGTAACCGACCAAACCGAGCCCTTCAAAGTGTCAATTAATAAAACGGTTAATTTCGATCAGGCGAACGAGTATCCAGCCGTATCCGGTGCTTTAGTGACCATTTCCGACGGCACCCAAACATTTACCTTAAACGAAACAGCACCCGGCATTTACAAAACTTCCGACGCACAAAAAGGCGAACCCGGCCGTACGTATTACCTGCGCGTGGAGGCGGAAGGACAGATTTTTGAGGCCAATTCTGAAATGTTGGCGCTGGTCAAGTTTGATTCGTTGTGGCAGGATAAAATCAATTTGGGTGGAAGCGAGTCCCTCACCGTCGTGCCGGGTTACCAGGATCCCTTGGGTTTGGGCAATTACTACCGCTTTGTTTTATGGAGAAACGGCTCTATTTTATCGGATATTGATGTTCGCGATGATAAGAACAGCGACGGGCGCACGATTTCCCAACCCATTTTTGTACTGAGTGAAGATCTGGAGGTCAATGATACGATTCGGGTTGAAATGCAGACCATAGACAAACCGATTTATAAATATTTCTACGCCTTGGCCGCCTCTGCGGGCAATGGCCCCAATGCCTCGGTGCCAGGCAATCCCGTCAGCAATTTGTCTGGAGGGGCATTGGGTTATTTTTCGGCGCATACTAGCCAAGAAAAAACGGTGATCATTCGATGAATATACAAAATTTGGGCAAACAAAATTGGAATGATCTAATGGGGAAATTATGTTTTATGGGATTTGTACTGTTGCTTTTTTCCACCGTTTTGAATGCTCAACAGACATTTTCCAATTTTCAGGAATTGCTTGCTTTTGCCGACCAACAAAACCTGGCGGCACAAACAGGGGAGATAAAAGTTTTGCAAGCCCAAAAGGCGAGGTTGGCCGCCATAGCCGCCATTCCAGATCCGGTGCTCAACAATGCACTCAATTTTACCAATAACACCAAGTTACCCGTCAATCTTTTCCCGGCGGAAGCGTTTGGCGGGCAAAAAGGCGAATATCGCGAGGTACAAACGGGGGTACAGTACAATACTGCAATTGCCACGAATCTGGATATCAAGTTGTTGAATTGGGAGGGCTGGCAAAACTTGAAACTTGCTAAACTGAACATTGTCATTTCACAAACCGATAAGTCGCTCAACCAAAGGAACTTATACGAGAATTTAGCCGGGGTGTATTTCACCATTGTCCAGCTGCAGGCACAACTCGAAATTACGCGCCGCAATTGGGAAACAGCCGACACGTTGTGCGCCATCGCGGAACGAAAATACCAACAAGGCATTGCCAAACAGCAGGATGTGAATGACAGCAGGGTAAATCAAATCAATATCCAGGAAAATGCCCGACAAATGGAGTTTTTGATCAAACAGCAATATTTGGCGCTCAAAATTTTGGCGGATATTCCGGATGAAACTGCGATTGCCATTGTTGAAAAAAATGCTCTTGATGGGACGGCAGTACGGCCCGAAATACTGCCAGGAGATGTAAACGTGCGGCATTTTCAATTAAAGGAACAATCCAGCAAGTTATCGTTAAGAAAAACCAACCGAGCATTTTTGCCTACAGTTTCTTTCGTGGCCAATAATTCCTACAACTTGTATAATCCGGATTTTTCTGTTTTCAGCGGCAACTGGATTCACAGCCAGTATATCGGACTGCGCATGAATGTCAATTTGCCCAATGCTAACACGGTGGCAAACCGTTCAAATGCCCGGTTTGCCTTGCTATTAAGTCAAAAAGAGCGGGAACAGGCGCAAATCCAATCCACTTTAGAACACCAACAACAGGTGACTGAATGGGATAAAGCGGTTTCTCAAAAACAGGCTTATGCCCAGGTTTTGAATTTGCAACGGGATACCTATTTGAAAAACAAAAATCTCTACGAGGAAGGTATTCAGGGGATTGACCGTACGCTGACCAGTTTTACGGCCATGCTCAATGCCGAATACAACCTCATTGCCAGTCAAGTAAGCGTAGCATTGGCAGCGGCAAAAATTGACATCAAGAATAAATTCCAGTAAGATGAGCCATCTATATATGATCCTTTTCCTTGTCGCGGTGCTGCTGTTTAGCTGCCAGCAACCGTCGATAGAAACCCTTCCTATTCGCCAGGATATCATTGAGACCATTTTTGCTCCCGGCGTATTGGAAGCCGAAAACACCTATAATTTGACCGCCCTCAACGACGGTTACTTGGTTGAAGTAAACTTTAAAGAAGGCGATTTTGTAAAGAAAGGACAAATTATTGCGGTAATCGAAAATCGCGAAAATGCACTAAATGCCGAAAGTGCCTCCAATTTATACAATTTCGCTTTAAAAAATGCCCAAAGCAATGCCCCAGCGTTGCTCCAGGCCCAAAGTTCGGTCGCCAACGCCAAGCAAAAACTGGAGCAAGACCGCATTCAGGAGCAACGCTACAAACGGCTGCTCGAAAGCAACAGCATTGCCCGCAATGAGTACGAAACGGCTTTGTTGAATTTTCAAACCTCCAGTAACAATTATGAAAGTGCGGTGCTGGCGGTCAAAAAACTGGAACAAGACGTCCAGCAACAAACCATTTCGCCCAAAAATCAACAACGAATCAATGAAATCACCTTGGGAAAAAACACCATTCGGGCTGTAGAAAAAGGAAAGGTGTATCAAAAACTTAAAAGTGTGGGCGATTTTGTCCGCCGAGGAGATGTTATTGCGACGATCGGAGATCCCGATTTTATTTATGCAAAAGTAAAAGTAGACGAAAGTAGTATTTCGAAGGTAAAAGTTGGTCAGACTGCTTTGGTGAAACTGAATGCGCAAAAGGAAAAAGCGTATGAGGCCAGGGTGCTAGAGATCCTTCCTTCGTTCGATGAAAATCAGCAATCCTTTATCTGCAAATTGAAATTTTCGGAAAAACTGGATTTTGCGATTGTAAAAACCCAGCTCCAATCCAATATTACGATCGATACGCAACGGAACGCCCTGCTGATACCGCGCAATTTCCTGGAATACGGCGGTTTTGTTTATGTGAAAAATGGCAAGGAGCGGGAGAAAGTAAAGGTGGAAACCAATTTTATTTCCAGCGATTGGGTGCAAATTTTATCAGGAATTGACGAAAAGTCGGTTTTAACCACCCACAATATCGAAGGCAGTTCGAAAGGAAATACTTTGCCTCAGAGCGAACTTTAACATCCAAAATCAATTCAAAATGGCCATCAACGTCAATCTTGACATCGCGCTTACGCATATTTTGACCCGAAAAAGGCAAACCCTGGTGGCCTCGCTTGGAGTAACCATTGGCATTGGAATGTACATTTTCATGAATTCGCTGATGGCGGGCTTCGGGCAATATTCGCGCAAAGAAATTTTTAAAACCAACCCCCACCTGCGCATTTTCCGGGAAGACGAACGCAGCGAACCAATTTATCCAAGTTCGGCTGGTGAAAAAATGAAACGTGTACTGATTAATCCCGCCCTTACAACCAGTTCCAAAGCACTCAATAATCCGGAAAAGTTGTTGGAAATGGTTCGAAATATGCCTTTTGTAACCACCGCTGCCCCACAAGTAAACGTAGACGTATTTTACAACAAAGGCAATTCGCAGCGAAAAGGCATTACCAATGGAATTAATATTGACGCTGCCGATGCCATGTTTAATATTCGTTCCACCATGGTTTCGGGCAGTTTAGACAACCTGCAGGGCAATCTGGATGGCATTGTGATTGGCCGGGGCCTGGCCGAAAAACTCAGCCTCAACTTGGGAGAAAACCTCACCATTTCTTCTTCGAAAGGCGTTCTGAAAATCATGAAAATCGTGGGTGTTTTTTCGGCCAACAACAAAAACTCCGACGATACGAAATCATACATCAACCTTTCCGCCGCCCAACAATTGGCCCGAGAAGGCACCACCTTCGTGACCGATATTTACGCCAATACGATTGATCCCGATCGAGCAGCCGAGTTTTCCACGCAAATCCAAACCCTCACGCCCTACAAGGTGGATCCGTGGCAGGTGACCAATGCCGACTTGCTTTCGGGCGAAAAAATCCGGGATGTAATGGGTAATACGGTGACACTGAGTATCTTGTTGGTAGCGGCATTTGGTATTTACAATATCATGAACATGACCATTACCCAAAAAATGAACGACATTGCCATCTTGAAAGCCATCGGTTTTAATGGGCGCGATATTGTCCGGATATTCTTGACCGAATCCATCATCATGGGCACCCTGGGCGTATTGGCGGGCTTGTTGGTTGGCGGTTTATGTATTCATTTTTTAAGCAAGGTGTATGTAGGAGGGCCCTCCGGTTATTTCCCGATTTACTTTGAACCTAAAGTGTTTGGTCTCGGTGCATTTTTTGGGATTTTAGCGACGTCCCTCGCCGGTTATTTGCCAGCACGAAAAGCGGCAAATGTTGATCCGGTTACGATTTTCAGGCGATAAGCCCTTGCTGATTTAAGCACCCTGACGCAGTTCCTAAACAAAACACAATGAAGCAATTATTTACTTTTTCTTTTTGCTGGCTATCACTTTGGCTTCAAGCGCAAACAACCTCAAAACTGCTGTTAAATTCCGGCATTAGCCAACCCTTGGTTATTTTGATGGATGAAAGTGAGCGGCCTGATGTTTTGTTGAAAAGTGTGGAGTCTCTTGCGCAAGAAGCATGGGAACAACCCCATTTCTTGTTAATATATGGTGCAAAACTCGATACTACTTCGATTGCTAAAATGATTAATGATTTGTTGAATAGTTCTGAAAATGCGCGATTTTTCGATAAGAAAAAAATTTATTTATTGATGCTTAAAACCGATCCGGTTGTTCGGAATTGCTTGACCAATAAATTGATTTTCGCAGATGTGGAAACTTATCCTGCCACGGAAAATGAGGCGCCCATTCCACTTGCCCCAATTTTAGAAAGGTTCAGGAGCAAGTATCTTTGGCAAATCGATGTTTCCGATATTGAGATGAAAAATATAAAAATCACGGAAAAGACCAATAGACTTGGCCTTGGGTTGGTGTTTGGTAGTAATACACAAAATATTTTTAAAGAAGATACGGCTTTTCTTCCCGGTAAAATACTCAAATATGGCATATTGTTAAATTATAAATTAACCAATCGAATTCAGTTGGCTGGAAAGTTAATGGGGAGTTTCAAAATACCCAACCAAAAAAAATTACAAAGCAGTGTGCTCAATCAATTAGATATTTCAGCAGGTGGCGAACAGACCATCCGGGCAGAGATGGAATTCCACATGTACATCGAGGCAGCCCTCCAGGCAAACTATTTTTTTACCCTTAGAAAACGCTTCCAGGGTTTTGCAGGAATTGGTATTACCCAAATTTCTTTTAATTCTGCACGTTCGACTATAGAACAAACCATCGATGTTTCCAATTTTTCTCCAGGATCGGGCGGAGGAGCGCCAGATGGCTTGGATTTTAATAATGGCGGAGATGACTTCCCTAAATTGTCCCACAAGTTTGTGTATCCTTTTCTTTCTTGCGGACTTTCTTATGCGCTAACTCCGCGCATGAATGTTATTTTTAATGCAAATTATCAAATTACCAACCATGCAGGGGGCATTGTCAATGGCGTGGTGGTAAATCAAAAAATGAATCCAATCACATTTAACGTCGGCGTTCAGTTTAGTTTTAGAATATCCAAGGTTTATTATCAATATTTAAACGCAAATCGAAAAATCATCAAGTCAAAAGGCGCCTAAAATCTTACAATCATGCCTGAACCAGAAGTTATCATCACTGCTCAAAAAATCGGCAAGTATTTTTACGAACCCGAAAAATTCAAGGTGTTAAATGATGTCAGTTTTGAAGCATATCGGGGCGAATTTTTGACGCTTGTGGGCAAAAGTGGCAGCGGAAAATCTACTTTGCTGTATTGTTTGAGCACCATGGATACCGATTATGAAGGTGAACTTTTCATCGCAAGCGAAAAAGTTACCGGACAAACACCCAACCAATTGGCGGCCCTACGCAACCACAGCATCGGCTTCGTTTTTCAATTCCATTATTTATTGCCAGAGTTTTCTTGCCTGAAAAACGTCATGATTCCTGCGCTTAAAATGGGAAAATATAAAGCGGCTGAAATTGAGGAACGCGCCTATCAACAATTAGATTTGCTCGGACTTAAAGACCAGGCCTTAAAACCGGCATCCAAATTGAGTGGTGGTCAGCAACAACGTGTTTCAATTGCCAGGGCATTGATCAATGAACCCAAAATTGTGCTTTGTGATGAGCCAACGGGTAATTTGGACAGTAAAAATGCGCAAATTGTGTTCGATATTTTCAAAAAATTAAGCACCGAAAATCAACAAACGATCATTGCCGTTACGCATGATGCCGATTTTGCCGCTGCGAGCGACCGAATCATTGAACTTGCCGATGGAAGTATTCTTTAATTTGCAGACTTCAAATCCAATTAAATCTGGGTATAAAACAACATGAGATTTTATTATACGATCTTTATTCAAATAGCGGTCTGGATGGTCATTATGTCCATTCCAGTTTATTTATTAGATTCCGTAGAAAAACCGCCAGGGTTAATATGGATGATTTTTTCCCGAATTGTCCTGCTTGCTACATTCTTCAATTTAGTTTATTACGCGATCTCACCCTTATATTTTTCAGGGAAAAAACGTGCATTTTACTGGTTAGCCCCCCTTTTATATGCAGGGTATGTTGCGTTGTCAGTTATATCAGATTTATATATCCCGTCCGCCCAGATAAGAGAGGCTTTGGCATTGCCCAATCCCGAATTTGGAGGCGACAAAATGTTCGATTTCACGTACTTACCCTCCATTTTATCGGGACTTTTAATTTTTGGGATCGCTTCAGCCTTACGCGGGTTTTCGGAGTTTGAAAAGAAAAAAAAGGATGAAGATAATGCCAATCGCCGTCGCCTCGAAGCTGAACTTGCGCTTTTGAAATCGCAAATTAATCCACATTTTTTACTCAATTCACTCAATAATATATATGCACTTTCCCTCACCGATACAGAAAAAGTACCTTTAGCACTGCTCAAACTTTCGGATATGGTGCGTTATATTTTGTATGAATGTAATAAACCCAAAATAGAACTGGAAAAAGACCTCGAATTTGTACATAACTTCATAGCACTTCAACAATTACGCCTGCCCAAAAATGTTATGTTGCTGGTTGATTTGCCAACGGGAAACTTTGCCCGGGAAATTGAACCCATGATTTTAATTCCATTCATCGAAAATGCCTTCAAACATGGGCTCACGACCAAATACCCCTGCGTCATTTTTATTTCCATAAAAATTGAAGCCAACCGACTTGTTTTGGAAGTTGAAAACGACATTTTTCCTCAAAAAACGGAAGAAAATCGCACCGAATCAGGTATTGGTTTGGCCAATACACGCCAGCGCCTTGAACGCGGCTACACCGGAAAGTATTTGTTAGATATTAAAAACAATGGAAAAAAACACCGTGTTGAACTTATAATCTACCTATAACATGACGCTCATTGCATTGGACGACGAGCCGCTGGCACTCCTTGTGATTGAAAAATTTACGCAAGATATTCCAGCCGTGCATTTGCTTGCCACCTTTAACGATGTGGCCGCTGCAGCCGATTTTTTGAAAAAAAATACGGTGGATTTATTGCTGACTGATATCAATATGCCCGATATGAGTGGCCTGCAATTTGTTCGCAGCCTGCCAGATGAACGCCCCATGGTCATTTTTGCAACCGCACACAAAGAGCATGCCTATGAGGGTTTTGACCTGGATGTCGTGGATTATCTCGTGAAACCCATCGCGTTCGAAAGATTCAAAAAATCGATGCAAAAAGCCATTGATTTGCTCGAATTGCGCCAAAAAGCAGAAAATGCTGTACCGATCCTCGAACCTTATTTTTTTGTATTTTCAGAATACCAGCAAGTAAAAATTACGATTCGTGAAATTTTATACATTGAAAGTATGGGCGATTATGTCAAGATTTACCTCGCTGGGGTAGAGCGACCGGTATTGACCCTTGAACGATTGAAAAACCTGACATTTCGACTTGAAAAACATGGCTTCCGACGTATACATCGCTCGTATTTGATCAATTTTGAAAAACTCGAGGCAAGACAAAAATCACAAGTACGTGTTGCTGGGGTCTGGTTACCCTTAGGGGATACCTATGTGGCCTCCATAGAGCATTTATTGTAAATTATATTGATATCTCCTATTTTTTAAACACAGGAAGTGTGCTCCAAGGCAACCCAACCCATACTTTCTGCACCAACCGTTTTTCAAAATCCGTGTACCTTTGTCCGCCCCATACACACAAAAATCTTGCATTTTATGAAAAAATATACCCTCTTTTTAGCCTTCGGGGCTGTTTTGTACTTGATGATAAACGCTTGTTCAAAGGAAACCTGCGGAACCACAGTTTGGTACGAGGATGTGGATGGCGACGGCCTGGGCAATGTGAATGTGACCACAACGGGTTGCGACCGGCCAGAAAACTATACGGGTAATAAAACAGATGTAGATGACAACAACATCGACGTGGGGAATCAGCAAGATATGGCGGTGGCTGTATTGCGGAGCACCCAAACCAAAAAGGCCTATGCACCGGTGACATATCTGAGTGGCACCAAATTTATTCAGCACGACCTGCGCCTGCCCGATGGCGCCAACGCTTTTGTCCAAGCGGTCCAAAATGGCCAATTGTACGGCGATACCCTGACGATTCAACGGGTTTTTACGGATAGCAATGTAGTAGTGATGCACTCCCGGCGCGTCGTTGATACCGCAACGACCTGGATTCAATTTGACGTTTTCCGTTTCGAAGACGGCCGCATTGTAGAGTATTGGAACAACCGCACCAAGGAAATAAGTGATATGGACAGTACCACACAATTTAATGGCAACAAACTGATTTCGGCTTCGGTAAGTACAGCAGCGACCAAAAAATTAGTAGCGGGTGCCGCAGATGAATTATTTATTAAAGGTAACTGGAGTAAGGTGAGTAATTATTTTGACTTGACTAAATTTGCGCAACACCGCAATGGCTGGGGAACGAATGGTATCGCTTTCCGCGATTCAGTGGCACTCATTCCCGATGGCACGCCTTATTATGAAAGCATTCGGTTTATTTACGCAAAAGGCGATTACGCGTTGGTGATGTCGCAAGGTTACCCCGATCCAGCGGCCGGTAATGGCCTGTTTGTAGCGCATTATGATTTGTTTAGGGTCGCCAATAATCGCATCGTGGAGCATTGGGATATTGTGGAGGAAATTCCGCCCATGGGGCAGTGGGCAAATCCCAATGGGAAGTGGTAGGGATTTTTGATTTCCGATTTTTGCTTGGAAGCGTTGTTTCATAGATTCTCTTTTAGGAGGAATATGGATTAGCGCCTAATTTGCTTTATATTTGCGGCCCGGCTGGATGCGCGCGTAGGCGTTTTGTGGTCGGGGTAAAAATCGCGGATGTTTTGGTTTTATAATTTATTTAAAATCAGGCATTTGTGGCGTTTTTTTGTAAAGTCATACTAATTACGATATCGCATGTTTGAGAGTTTAAGCGACCGGCTTGATTCCGCGTTTAAGGTACTGCGCGGCAACAACAAGATTACCGAACTGAATGTTGCTGAGAGTATTAAGGAGATTCGTCGCGCCCTGGTGGGTGCCGACGTAAACTATAAAATTGCCAAGGAATTCACGGATAAAGTGAAAGACAAGGCGTTGGGTTCGGAAAACGTGCTCAAAAACGTAAATCCGGGTCAGTTGATGGTCAAAATCGTCATGGACGAATTGGCCGAACTGATGGGTGGACAAAGTGTGGGCATCAATACCAAAGGCAGTCCGGCGGTGGTATTGGTGGCGGGTTTGCAAGGTAGTGGTAAAACGACGTTTTGCGGCAAACTGGCGCGTATGCTGAAGGAGCAACGCAAACTTTCGCCTTTGTTGGTGGCTTGCGATGTTTACCGTCCGGCGGCGATCGACCAGTTGACGGTATTGGGCGATAGCATCAAAGTGCCGATTTATAAAGAAATAGAGAATAAAAATCCGGTGGAAATTGCGCAAAACGCGATCAAACATGCCAAAGCGCACGGATTTAATGTGGTCATTGTGGATACTGCCGGTCGTCTCGCTGTAGATGAAGCGATGATGGCCGAAGTAGAAGCGGTGAAAAAGGCAATCAATCCGACAGAAACGCTGTTTGTCGTGGATTCCATGACGGGTCAGGATGCGGTGAACACCGCAGAAGCGTTCAACCAGCGCATCAATTTCGACGGTGTCGTATTAACCAAATTGGATGGCGATACCCGCGGTGGTGCGGCCCTGACGATCAAATACACGGTAGGGAAACCGATCAAGTTCGTGTCGATGGGTGAAAAACTCGACACCTTGGATGTGTTTTATCCCGATCGGATGGCGCAACGGATCCTCGGTATGGGTGACATCGTGTCGTTGGTGGAAAAAGCCCAGATGGAATTTGATGAGGAAGAGGCGAAACGGGTGGAGAAGCGGATCAAACAAAACAAGTTTGATTTTAATGACTTTTTGGGTCAAATGCAGCAAATTAAAAAGATGGGCGATTTAAAAAGCCTCATCAGTATGATACCGGGCGTGGGCAAAGCCCTCAAGGATGCTCCCATTGATGATAAAGCCCTGGGTCGTGTGGAAGCCATCATCCACAGCATGACGCCAGATGAACGTGGTAACCCGGATTTATTGAATTTGAGTCGCAAAAAACGCATCGCACGCGGGTGTGGTCAGACCTTGGAACAAATCAACCTGTTTATCAAGAATTTCCATGATATGCGGAAGATGATGCATCAAATGGCAAATTCTCCGATGGGTAAAATGGGATTGCCGGGCATGGGAGCACCTAAGGGCGGATTCCGTAGATAAAAAGGGTTCCACAGAGGAGCTCGGAGGTACGGAGTTACACAGAGTTTTTATTTGTTCTGTGTCCTGCCCCGTTCCTCCGAACTTCTCATGAAACCCTTTTTCTCCGCGAAACTCCATACCTCCGAGCTACTCCGCGGAACCCCTTTTTTTAAAATCTCTGTGTAACTCCGTACCTCCAAGCTATTCCGCGGAACCCTTTTTAAGCACTCCTACCCCAACGTAACTCCCCATCGCGAAACACCCCTGCAATAAAAAACCACCCGTAGGCGCATCCCAATCAAGCATTTCCCCGATCGCGTACACGCGTGGGTACTTGCGCAGGGAAAAATCAGCATTCAGTTCCTGCAAATCAATACCTCCCACCGTTGAAATCGCCTCTTGCACAGGCCGCAACGCATGCACATACAAAGGAACCTGTTTTAAGGCACGGGCAAATTTTAAAGGATCCAGAAAAGTAAATTTATCCAGCGCGTTTTTGACCAGCGCTAATTCCATGGTGTCCAGATTAAAGCGCTGTGCATAATCCTTTGAGGTACAAGGCTTTGTTCGTGCTTTTTCCAATAAACTTTCAAGCGTGTTATTCGGCTTTAAATCGAGCAAGAGCAGTGGTTCAGCTGCTTGGGCCAAAGCCTGCCGCACCGCAGGCACCAGCGGATAAATTGCATTGCCTTCCAATCCGTAGCGCGTCACCAACGCTTCCCCGCGCCGCACTTCATTTCCTATTTGTAACTGAATGTTTTTCAGTGGTTTACCAGCGTGGTATTGAACAAAAGCATCAGGCCATTCAATATTGACCCCACAATTGGAGGCCTCGAATGGCAGCACCTTGATTTCTTTTCTGGCAAACATCTCAACCCAGTTACCATCCGAACCAGTCACCGGCCAGGAGCCGCCGCCGAGGGCAAAAATGCAATAATCGAAGGTAATGAAAGCTGATTTCCCCTGGTGTTCGATCACCAATTTATTTTGGTCGAAATCGGTACACAAGTGCTGGGTATGAAAAACGACACCTTTGGATAAGAGTTTGTTTTTCAAGGCTTTCAATACTTCATAAGGCTTGGTAGGCGGGGTAGGAAACACCCGTCCGCTAGAGCCAATGTAGGTTGGAATACCGAGTTGGGCAAGCCAATCGCGGGTCGCTTCGGTATCAAAGGCTTGCAAGCATGCATTCATAAAACCGGTTGGGCGGTATTGTTGCAGCAACTCAGGTCCAGTTAGGCTATTGCTTAAGTTAAAACCGCCTTTTCCAGCTACTAAGAATTTGCGCCCGATGGTTTTGGCTTTTTCGTAAATAGCCACCTGGCAATGGGGCGTGAGTACATCTGCCGCCATCAGGGCTGCGGGGCCTCCACCTACGATGATGATCTTTTTACGTTCCATGGTTGCCGAAAGGTACGATGGAAGTGGATGTTTGGGGGATTATTTTGGAGGTGACACCTCGGGGAGGTGACACCTCAGATGGTTGATGTCGGAGGTGACACCTCTGGTGGTTGACGTTGGAGGTGACACCTCGGATGGTTGATGTCGGAGGTGTCACCTCGGGTGGTTGATGTCGATGGTGACACCTCGGGCGGTTGATGTTTGAGGTGACACCTCGGATGGTTGATGTCGGAGGTGTCACCTCGGGCGGTTGATGTTTGAGGTGTCACCTCCCCTACACCCTACACCTCCACATCCACCGGCGCCGGCTGGTTTTCCGGCCGCAAGCTGCGCACCGTTTTACCTGCTTGCCACATTTCGCTGTCGCGGAGTTCTTTCAGTTCTACTTCTAATTTTTCGCGGTAATCCGGTTGACTGTTAGAAGCAATAGAGCGGGCAGATTCATGCCCAGCAGCTACACTCTCATATAATTCGTTGAATACCGGCAAGGTAGCATCCCGGAATTTTTTCCACCAGTCCAAAGCGCCGCGCTGGGCCGTAGTGGAGCAGTTGGCGTACATCCAGTCCATGCCATTTTCAGCAACCAAAGGCATTAAGGATTGCGTGAGTTCTTCCACCGTTTCATTAAAAGCCTCGGAAGGTGTGTGGCCTTTTGAACGTAAAACTTCATATTGTGCGGCAAAAATGCCCTGAATGGCGCCCATCAAGGTGCCGCGCTCGCCGGTCAGGTCAGAATATACCTCTTTTTTGAAGTTGGTTTCGAACAAGTAGCCGCTGCCAATTGCGATGCCCAGGGCAATCACACGCTCGTACGCGCGACCCGTGGCATCCTGAAAAATGGCGTAACTGCTGTTCAAACCGCGTCCTTGTAAAAACATGCGGCGCAAGGAGGTACCTGAACCTTTAGGTGCCACCAAAAAAACATCCACATCCGCGGGCGGGACAATTTCCGTTTGATGGTTGAAGGTGATGCCAAAACCGTGCGAAAAATACAAGGCTTTGCCCGGGGTAAGATGCTTTTTTACGGTTGGCCACATTTGAATTTGGGCAGCATCACTCAAAAGATAGCAGATGATGGTACCACGCTCCAAGGCTTCTTCAATTTCAAACAGCGTTTCACCCGGAACAAATCCGTCGGCAATGGCTTTGTCCCAGGAACGGGAGTTAGAACGTTGACCTACAATAACATGTACGCCATTGTCGCGTTGGTTTAAAGCTTGTCCCGGACCTTGTACGCCATAACCAATCACGGCTACGACTTCGTTTTTCAGCACGGCTTGTGCTTTTTCCAAGGGAAATTCTTCGCGGGTAACAACTGGTTCTACCGTGCCACCAAAGTTGAGTTGTGCCATATTTTACACTTTAATTGAGTTGAAAGTTGAAAATGGATATTCCGTTTTACATGGAAAAAACGGCTTCTTGTTGATCCAAAAAGGCATTTGTGGAAACGCTTTCGCCAGGCTCCGCAGCCTCAAATTCGCGCAAACGTTCGTGAAAATCGTGGCTGCCTTTAATAATAGCAACCCGCGCACTTCGTACAAATTCAATTAACCCGAAAGGCTCCAGCACTTCCAACAGTTTGTCGGTTTCTTCTCGGTGACCACTCACCTCAAAAACTGTGTAGTCGTTGCGAATGAGCACCGCGCGTGCCCCGTATGTCCGTAAAAGCCGCTCTACAACCACTTTTTCGGCAATAATATCGGTGGGGACTTTATACAGGGCCAGTTCTTGCCACACAATTTCATCGTTGGTGTTGAAATAAGCCTTCAGTACTTCTACCTGTTTTTCAATTTGCCGCACCAGTTTGCGCAACAGTTCTTCTGTTTCATGGACCACAATGGTGAACCGAAAAATATCTTCTACTTCGGAAGGAGAGCTGTTCATGCTCTCGATATTGATTTTTCGGCGGGTAAAAATCATGGCGATGCGGGCAAGCAATCCCACCTGATTTTCAGTATAAATGGTAATCGTATATTCCTGTTTCATGGCCTGTTATTTTAGTCGGATTTCGGCCACCCCGCAACCCTGGGGCACCATGGGAAATACGTTGTTTTCTTTGCCCACCATGATGTTGAGCAAATATGCTCCATTGTGCTTGAGCATGGCATCCAGCGCTGGTTTTAGGTCTTGGCGCTCCGTAATGGTTTGTCCCTCAATGCTATATCCTTTCGCAATCGCTACAAAATCGGGGTTTTGCATATCCACAAAGGAGTAGCGCCGTTCGTGAAATAATTCTTGCCACTGGCGCACCATTCCCAGGTAATTGTTATTGAGTATCAATATTTTAACATTTACCTTTTCTTGCATAATCACCGCAAGTTCCTGGATGGTCATTTGGAAACCACCGTCGCCGATTACCGCCACAACGGTGCGATCCGGGGCGCCATATTTTGCCCCAATTGCAGCCGGAAGGGCAAATCCCATCGTTCCCAAGCCGCCCGAAGTAATATTGCTGTTGGGTTGGTTAAATTGGGCGTATCGAATTGCCACCATTTGATGTTGACCTACATCTGTTACAATGATGGCCTCGCCCTGAGTAAGTTCATTGAGGTTGCGAATCACTTCACCCATGCTCAAAACCGGACCTTCCGGATGCAATTCAGGTTGAATTACTGTAGCAATTTCCTCCTGCATACAATCGTGAAATCGTTCAATCCAAGCCGAATGATCCCGTTTTTCAATCATTTGGGTCAATAAAGGCAAGGTTTCTTTGCAATCGCCCCAAACGCCTACCGTGGCTTTTACATTTTTGTCAATTTCAGACGGATCAATGTCTAAATGCACAATTTTGGCTTGTTTGGCGTACTTATCCAAACGGCCGGTCACCCGGTCATCGAAGCGCATCCCAATGGCAATCAACACATCGCACTGATTGGTGAGTACATTGGGTCCATAATTGCCGTGCATGCCCAGCATCCCCACATTTTGCGGATGGTCGGTGGGTAAAGCACTCACTCCAAGGATGGTCCAAGCCGCCGGAATGCCACTTTTTTCGACAAAATCTTTAAATTCCGATTCGGCGCGGCCTAATAACACACCTTGTCCCCAAATAATAAACGGGCGCTCCGCCGCATTGATCAATTCGGCGGCTTGTTCAATAAATTCAGGCCGAACGATCGGTTTGGGCCGATAACTGCGCAAACGGCGGCAAGGCTCGTAAGGTGTAAAATCGGTCAACTGCAATTGGGCATTTTTGGTCACGTCTATCAGTACCGGACCAGGCCGACCGGTTCGCGCGATATAAAATGCCTTGGCCATGGCCGCTTGTAGTTCACGAGCATCGGTTACTTGGCAATTCCATTTGGTAACCGGCGTAGTAATGTTCATCACGTCAATTTCCTGAAATGCGTCGGTACCCAATAAGTGCGCAAATACCTGGCCGGTTATACACACCATCGGCGTGCTGTCGATCATGGCATCGGCCAATCCGGTCACCAAATTGGTGGCCCCGGGTCCGCTGGTCGCAAACACCACACCTACCTGTCCGGATGCGCGCGCGAAGCCTTGGGCAGCGTGGGTGGCCCCTTGTTCGTGGCGTACTAAAATGTGTTGTAATTGATCTTGATAGTCGTATAAATGATCATAAATTGGCATAATTGCACCGCCAGGATAACCAAAAATGGTTTTTACCCCTTCTGCAATCAGGCATTTCATGATGATTTCGGCCCCGGTAAGTTGTTGAATATCAGGCGTTGCCGGACTAGGATGCGCGGAGTTATCAACGATCTGTGACACATCCCTCGCTGGCTGAGGAGACTTGTTTTGCATATTTGTACAGGACACCGTTTTTAATTTTGAAATCTGGTTGTACCCAATTCCGGCGACGCCGGTTTATTTCGTCCTCGTTCAGGTGTGCATGGATCGAATTTTGCGAGGCATCAATCGTGATGCGGTCGCCATTTTCAATCAATGCGATCAATCCGCCATCAAAAGCCTCTGGTGTTACGTGCCCCACCACAAATCCGTGGGTGCCGCCCGAAAAACGACCATCGGTGATCAAGGCTACACTGGTTCCCAGTCCCGCGCCCATAATGGCGGAGGTGGGTTTTAGCATTTCAGGCATGCCCGGGGCGCCTTTTGGACCTTCATACCGAATCACAACAACATGACCGGGTTTGACCAATCCATCGCGGACACCCTGAATACATTCAAATTCATTATCAAATACAATGGCCGGGCCATCAAATAATTCGCCTTCTTTTCCGGTGATTTTGGCGACCGAACCTTCTGTGGCAAGGTTGCCATATAAAATGCGCAAATGGCCGTGGGCTTGCAAAGGTTGGGTCGTGGGTGCGATTATGGTTTGTTCTGCTGGTAACCCAGAAAGTGCTAAAAGATTCTCTTTCAAGGACTTACCTGTAACCGTCAAACAATCGCCATGCAATAATCCTTCTTCCAACATATACCGCATCACGGCCGGAATGCCACCGATTTGGTGAATATCTTCCATGTGGTATTTCCCGGAAGGTTTCATGTCGGCCAAAACGGGCGTACTCCTGGATATTTTTTGGATATCTGCCATAGAGAACGGAATATCTGCGGTGCGTGCAAGGGCAATTAAGTGCAAAACGGCATTGGTAGAACCACCCAATACGGTAATAACCCGCAACGCATTTTCAAAAGACTCCCGGCTTAAAATATCCAAGGGTTTCAGATCCAGTTCCAGCAAAAGCCGTATTGCCGCACCTGCTGCCGCACATTCTGCCTGTTTTTCAGGTCCAACCGCCGGATTACTGGCACTATAAGGCAAAGACAAACCCAGTGCTTCAATGGCCGACGACATGGTATTGGCGGTGTACATGCCCCCGCATGCGCCCGGGCCTGGGCAAGCATGCCGGATAACGGCTTTAAAATCTTCCGGGGTAATGGTCCCTGCATATTGAGCGCCAAGGGCTTCGAAAGCGCTGACAATGTTTAATTTCTGTCCGTTGTATTCTCCAGTAGCAATCGTTCCCCCATACACCATAATAGCAGGGCGGTTGAGTCGGATCATGGCGATCAAAGCGCCGGGCATATTTTTATCGCAACCAGGGATGGCAATCAGTCCATCGTAATAATGGGCGCCCATGACTGCTTCGATGCTATCGGCAATAATTTCGCGTGAAACCAGGGAATAGCGCATGCCTTCCGTTCCATTCGCGATACCGTCCGAAACGCCAATCGTATTAAATTGTAAACCAACGAGTCCCGCTTGTTTTACCGAGTCTTTTACGGCCCCTGCCAACTGGTTGAGGTGCATGTTGCAGGTATTTCCTTCATACCAGTTGCTGACAATGCCCACAAACGGTTTGTCCATGTCCTCCGGCTGAAGTCCGGTGCCATACAACATGGCTAAACTAGCCGGCTGGGTATCATCTTGGGTTACGCGGTGACTATAATTTTTCATGTTTTACAAATAGGAATTCGTGACTACTTCATTGAGTACTTCTGCTTTGTACAGCATTTGCAGGGAATGCCCGAGGGTATTTTCCCATTTTTTCCGGAAAGGAATACGGTCCAAGCTCGCAATTCCGGTTACCTCTGCGGCGGTTCCGACAAAAAAGGCCCCGTCGGCATGGTGTACATCTTCGGTTCGGAAGCGCTTTTCTTCTACGCGCATACCAATGCGTTTGCATATTTGAAGCACGGTACTGCGCGTGATGCCCGGTAAAATATTTCCTGTGGGTGGGGTATAAAGCACGTCATCTTTTTCGTAAAAGAAATTAGCGCCCGGACCTTCAGCTACATATCCGTCCACATCCAATAACAGCGCTTCATCAAAATTTTTCGCTTTGGCTTCGGTCGTTGCCAAAATAGAATTGGTATAATGCCCTACCACTTTGGCTTCCACGAAACAAGATTTCGGATGTGGCCGACAAAAAGAAGAGGTCATGACATCCACCGTTTTGTCGCCCAAGAGTTTCCCCCATTTCCAGGCGCACATAAACAAATGCGCTTTGTCGGGTGGCGTGAGCGACATATTCGGACTGGTATAAACCAAGGGACGGATATATGCGTCTTCCAATTCGTTTTTTTCAAGGAGCAAATAGGCCAGTTCGGTCATTTCCTCCAGGGTATAAGTAAGTGGAATATGCATTTTGCGCGCAGAATACAGCAAGCGCTCGAAATGCTCTTCTGCCTTAAAAATGCGCACTCCTGAAGTCGTCAAATAAGCCCGAATTCCTTCAAAAACGCCGTTTCCGTAATGAAGCGTTTGCGAATACGGGCTAATTTGTGCTGTTTCGGCCTTGATCCATTGGCCGTCGAGGAATAGGATAGAATGTTCGTTGTAGTACATATTTTTGCTTTTGGGTTGTATATCAATGGATTATGTTCCGTAGTGACACCTCGAGAGGTGTCATCTCCCAAGGTGTCATCTCGAGAGGTGTCATCTCCCCGAGGTGTCATCTCCCCGAGGTGTCATCTCCCCGAGGTGTCATCTCCCCGAGGTGTCATCTCC
>JAIYAP010000053.1 GCA_027488935.1 Saprospiraceae bacterium
CACCGCTACCGCATCAGATGCTTTGCCGTTGGCGGTGTTTGCTTCCACCTGGATCTCATTGTTGCCTTCTCGCAAACGTAAGGTAGCGCGCAAATTTTGATTGGCTGCATCAAATTCGAAACTACGCACCGCTACCCCGTTTAATATAACGACGACTTGCTCTTTATTCCGAACTTCCCGGAAATTGGCACGAAGCTGCACTTCTGGCTGATCGGTTGTAGCGCCCTGGATTGGAGCAGTGATATCCACACTCGGTTGCGCCACGGGCGGAATGGTTTCGCGACGATAAATCACCTCGATTTCATCGCTGGCGCGGCCGTCGGGGGTGCTGGCCTCCACGACAATCCGGTTGGTACCTTCCCGCAAGCGTACATTGGCTTCCAGGTTTTCGGCAAATGAAAATTGCGCATTGACGCCGTTTACTTTTAACTGCACATTGCGGCTTCCCTGCACATATTTTACATCGGCCACCAAACTGATATTATCCTGGTTTGTGGTAAAAGGCGAACGCTGGGGGAACACAATCCGCACTTCCGGTGCATATCGTGTTGTGGGCGGCACCTCAATTTTCTCTTCGTAAATAATGACCGTCGTTGCCTCATCCCTGCCTGCCGTATTACTGGCCACGATACGCACTTCATTCCGGCCCGGGCGTAAATTCAAGTTGCTTTCCAGTAAGGTTTCTGTTAAGGTAAATGGCTGATTTACACCATTTAAATAGCAGAAAATATCGGCCTTGTTGCGTACATGCAGGACGCGGGCGCGCAAATTGGCATAGGCGCTTTGGGAGATATAAGGATTGGTTTGCGGTGCCAGGATGTTAATTTGAGGGGGCTCCGCAGCAGGTTGGGTGCGCTTGGCGCGTTGTAGGTCCCAACGCAGGTGCAAACTGGTATAATGGTGCAAATCGTTGTTGCCGGTAGGTTGGTTTTGATTGGTCCATGCCTGTCCGTCGAGCAGGTCGGTGCGGCTGAAGGTTACTTTGTGCGCAATTCCGACAACAAAATGCGGCGTAACTTGGTAACCCAATTCGATTCCGACCGCAGGCATCCAGTTGATTTTTGTTTCATCCACCACGGTTTCAAAGTCGGCATCGCGCAAATTGCCCAAATCGGCTTTAATCTGGCTGTTTCTGTTTTTTTCATTGATCGAAAAATAGTTGTATCGTTGGCCCAAGGCATCCAATTGATCTATTTTGGTGCGGTACACATTGATCCCCAAGCCGCCGAACAAGGATACGACCAAACCCGTACGTTCGCGCAGACGATTAAATGTGAGTACCCCTTCCAGCCCCAATTCGCCCATTCCGTTTCTAAAATTTTGATAAACAAAGGAAGAATCGTTGGGCGCTTTTTGATCCAGCAAATAATTAGCGTTGCTTTTGGAGCCATTTAGCCAGTCGTTGTTCTGAATTCCATACGAGCGTTTGGTATCCAGGCCGAAACTGCGGGTTAATAAAAAACGCCCACGCAGGTCGAACGACAATAGGCCGCCTGGCCGGTATGCCAGATTTTTGGCCAGGGTTAATCCGCCCCCATACCCTTTAAAATCAATTTTTACATCGCCGGTTTGAAAAGCGGTTCCGCCGTCGATCCCCAAGGTTACCCAACCGGCGCTGCGGGCGGGAAAATGGGTGTTTTGCGCAAAAAGCGTGGAGGCAAAAAGGGCAAGGCATAAAGTGAGCAGGCGCATATAATAAAGGGATGTATGCATGAACGGGTATCTTTCGTTTTCGGAGACAAGATTCGGGTTTTTTGGTGGAAAAAAGAAAGCGCTTTTACGGATTAAAACAGGTTTTTAACTTATATGACTGCTAGTTTGACATTTGTTTGGTTAAATTTTGGAGCTGGATGGGGGATTTAAGTATTTAGGGTGCTGCTTATTTGATTTGGAGGGTCTGAAATTGAGGCACTGTATCGTCGGGTACAACCCGACTGATTGACGCACTGGGTTGGAACCCAGCGCGAGCGTTGGAACCCAGCGCGAGCGTTGGAACCCAGCGCGAGCGTTTTAACAAAAATTTGATTTGAAATATAACAGATCTTTGTGGTTATGAATACGACAACTAGCAAGGAGCAGCACGAATTTCGCATAAAAATCCTGGCCTGGGCAGCCACACAGCACCGACCGATGCCCTGGAAAGGCGAGCGCGATCCGTACAAGATCTGGCTTTCTGAAATAATTTTACAACAAACCCGGGTAGAGCAGGGCTTACCCTATTATGAACGTTTTGTGGCACGTTATCCGACGATAGATTTGCTGGCTGCAGCGCCGGAAGACGAATTGTTTAAGATGTGGGAAGGCCTGGGTTATTATTCGAGGGCCCGCAACCTGCATGCTACCGCCCAATACATTGCACATGAACTCGGTGGACAATTTCCGGACACCTACGAAGCCATTCGGGCCTTAAAAGGGGTGGGCATCTACACGGCTGCGGCCATTGCGTCTTTTGCTTATGGATTGCCGTATGCAGTGTTGGACGGAAATGTGTACCGGGTGTTGGCGCGTTATTTTGGGATTGATACTCCCAGTGATACCAACGAAGGAAAAAAAATGTTTGGTACCCTGGCACAAGCCGTACTGGCACCGGAGCAGGCAGGCGTATTTAATCAGGCCATGATGGATTTTGGCGCCACCCATTGTACGCCAGCACTTCCAAAATGTGGGGTTTGTATGCTCCAATCCACTTGTGCGGGATATGCACAAAACAAAGTACTGCAATTGCCGGTAAAAGGTAAAAAACAACCCAAACGGGGGCGTTACTTTATATATGTGGTGTTTCAACTGGACACAGACACCTTGGTGCACAAACGCAGTGAAAAAGACATTTGGAAAAACCTGTATGAGTTCCCCTTGATTGAAATGGAAGCGCATCCGGCCGATGAAGATCAAATAAAAACCGCCATTTTAGCGCAGTTTTTTCCGGAAGGATTACCAAAAGATGTTTTTTTGCCCGTTATTTCAAAAAAATATCAACAAACCTTGACGCACCAGCTTGTGTCGACATGGTTTTGTACCTTATATTTGCCCATCGACTACCGCGCGCAGCTGCTGTCCAACCCTGTTATGAGCGGTTTTCAGCAAGTTCATCGTGCGCAGTTGACCGAAACAATGGCCGTACCACGGGTGATTGCCTGGTTTTTATCAGAAAAGCCCCCAGAATTAAGCCTCTTTTGAATGCATTTTAATCACTTTAATCGCTTCATTTTTTAAATCTTTTTAACCATGATTAACAAGGTAACTTTAATCGGTAACCTCGGCGGAGACCCAGAAGTCCGCCACCTCGAAAACGGCGCTATGGTAGCGCGCTTTTCCTTAGCCACCAATGAGAGCTACAAAGACAAAGACGGCAACTGGCAGAATTTGACGGAGTGGCACAATGTAGTTGTGTGGCGTGAATTGGCCGAAAGGGCCGAAAAACAGCTCAAGAAGGGCACGATGGTGTATGTTGAAGGTAAAATCTCCTACCGCAAGTACACCGGCCAAGATGGGCAGGAACGCAACCTGACCGACATTGTGGCCAACACATTTCGTACCCTGGAGCGTAAGGAAGGCGGTGCCAGCACCGAAAACCGGTTCCCAAGCGCCGAGCCCGCAGGAATGCGTGCAGGCAACAGCCCGGTGACCATGCCCAGTACAGAAGGTACCGTAACCGTTGCGGAAGGCGATGATTTGCCTTTCTAGGTCAACTAAGTTACGCGACTAAATTAATTTGACTGATTCGGAGTTTGGTTTTGATTTTACCGCTGTTTTAAAAGCAGTTGGTCGGACAAAGCTGAACTCCGAACTTATTTTTGGAACTTTGCCCGACTGGCTTTTGTGGCCAATTTCACTAACAAGCACCTTATGGGTTGGTTTGTACTTTGTTTTTTCCTGTACGCTTTTATTATTATTGCAGAAGAAGCCCTCGTTCGGCTGGCTCCGCACGAACTTGAATTGTTGTTGTTGGGCACTTCGGCAGCCGAGCAACGTGCTGCTAATTTGGCCCGGCGTATGCGTCCAACCCTTGCCGCGCTTTTGCTTGCCCGTATTTTCTTGAAAATAACCATTACTGTTTTCCTGATTGCCTGGATGTTGCAAACAGGTACCGTACGCGAGCTGTTGAATGAACGTGCCACACAATATGGCCTTCCCAATGACTTGTTTCGGGTGTTGGCGGGCTTGAGTTTAGCCTTGGTGCTGGGTTTTATCTTTTGGTTGTTGCATCGCCTGCGGTTTCAGGTGTTGGTGCGCCAACATGCTACTATGTGGCTCAAACGACTGTCGGGGTTCATCCTCGTTTGGGTATGGATTTTTCGCCTTTTTTTGCGCAAGGAAAGTCCACCAGAGCAAACCCTGGATGAGCGGGTAGAAAATAGCAATGCGGTAGAAACGCCCAATCAGATGGGCGAAAAACGCGAACTGGAATTGCTCAAAAGCATTGTGCAATTTGGTGATACCACTGTAAAACAGGTGATGCAACCGCGCTCCAAAGTGGTAGGGGTTGAGTTTCGTACCAATTACGAGCAATTGTTGCAGATCGTAAAAGCGGCGGAGTTTTCGCGTATTCCTGTTTATGACGAAGACCTTGACAACGTTACGGGCATTTTGTACGTTAAAGACTTGATTGCCCACCTCGACAAACCCGCAAGTTTCGAATGGCAGGCACTTATTCGTACCAATCTGCTGATTGCGCCCGAGTCGAAAGGCTGCAGTGAATTGCTGCAGGAGTTCAAACTGGAAAAAATACACATGGCCATTGTTGTAGATGAATATGGTGGCTGTTCGGGCATTGTGACGATGGAAGATTTACTGGAAGAGGTAACGGGCGATATTCGCGACGAATTTGACGTGGAAAATGATGTGCGTTACCGCAAAATTGACGCACACAATTATCTTTTTGAAGGGCAAACCTTGCTCAATGATGTGTGCCGCATTGCAGGTTTGTCGCCCGGCGCTTTCGATGAGGTGCGCAACACTGCAGATACCCTTGCCGGATTGGCCCTGACGCTCAAGGGGGATATTCCGAGCGCGGGTACCGAAATCGTGTGGGAACAATATCAGCTAACCATTATTGCGGCCAATAATCGCCGCATCGAGCAACTTAAATTGACCATACCTTAATCTAAGATGCTGAAATTCTTGCGTTTAAAAACACTAGACCGGTACATTATTCAAAAATACCTGTCTACTTTTTTCTTTTCGATCCTGATTTTTACGCTGATTTCGGTAGCCATCGACTTTAGTGACAAAGTACAGAGTTTTATAGAAAAGCCCTGTACCTTGAAGAATATTGTGGTAGATTACTATTTTGGTTTTATCGGCTACATTACGAGTTTGCTCATGCCGATGTACACCTTGATTGCGGTGGTGTTTTTCACCTCCCGGCTTGCGTTTAATGCGGAGATATTGGCCATTTTGAACGCTGGTGTGAGTTTTAACCGAATTTTGAAGCCCTATTTGATCGCGGGCAGCATCGTATTTTTATTACACCTCTCGCTCAACCATTTTATTATACCACACCTGAACAAATCGCGCTTGTGGTTTGAGCATAATTTTGTTTGGGTGGATCAGGATCGGGGCAAAACCTCCAATGTGCACTTATTGTTGAGTAAAGACGTCAAAGTTTACATTCGAGGATACAATAAAGTGAATAAAACGGCCAACGGTTTGCGGTTGGAAAAATTTGTGGGCAACCGGGTATTGAGTATTCTAGAGGCAGAAAACGCCAATTTTAAGGCCGAACCCAACCAATGGCAATTGACAAGTTATACCATCCGCACCTTCGATGGCATTAAGGAAAACCTGATACGCTCCACCAAGCCTTTGGATACCCTGATCAACTTGAATCCGCAAGACTTTGTGTATTATCAAAATCAAAACCAGGAAATGACCACGCCGGAATTGCGCAACGCGATTTTTCGGGAGGCGGAGCGCGGGCAAGCCAATAAAAGTTATGAAATAGAGCTGCATCGCCGCACCGCGGATGCATTTACCAACATTATTTTGACCATCATAGGCCTGGCGGTGGCAGGTCGTAAAGTGCGCGGAGGCATGGGCCTGCATTTGGCCATTGCGATCGGTATTGGGGCAATATTTATTCTTTTATCCAAATTTGCGGTCTCATTTGCCAACAGTGGATCGATGTCTGTCATGTTGGGCATGTGGGTTCCGAATATAATTTTTGGCATCGTTGCAATTTGGTTGGTTAGCCGTGCACAGAAATAAGCACATTGCACGTTTCTTTGCCTAAAAAAAGATGCGTCAGAAGCTCGCTTATGGATTGATTGCAGTGATGCTGCTTTCCCTGTTTTTTGTAGCCTACCAGCAATTTCAAAATGGTGCAAAACCGGCAGTTCCCCCTGTGGTGAAACCTACCGTACCACAGGTTGCAACCCCCGAATTCAATGCAGATTCAGCCTTTGCTTTTGTTGAAAAACAAGTGAAATTTGGTCCACGTGTGCCCAATACCGAAGCACACCGAAAATGCGCTGCCTGGTATGTTACGGAGTTTAAACGATTGGGATTCAACGTCATCGAACAAAAATTCCAAGCAACCCACTACAAAGGCACGGTTTTTAATGCCAACAACATTATTGCGCAATACAAACCCGCCCTTCCTAAACGCATTTGTATTGCGGCGCATTGGGACAGCCGTTTTATGGCCGATAGCGACGATCACGACCAAAATAAGCCTATTGATGGGGCCGATGATGGGGCAAGCGGGGTAGGCGTGATGCTCGAACTTGCCCGTACCTTGTCGGTTCAGCCCTTGGATATTGGGGTGGATTTTGTTTGTTTTGATGTGGAAGACCAGGGTGACAACAATGGTGCGCCGGAGAGTTGGTGTCTTGGCTCGCAACATTGGTCAAAAAACCTGCATACCTTTAATTATATGCCTTATCAGGCCGTATTGTTTGATATGGTGGGAGGCAAAAATGCGCGTTTTTACAAAGAAGGTGTATCCATGGACGTTGCTCCGCGCACGGTTGACAAAATTTGGCGCCTTGCTGCTACGCTGGGGTATTCGGAATATTTTCCGGATGATCGGCGACCAGGCATTACCGATGACCACCTGTTTGTGGTGCGCAATGCCCGTATTCCGATGATAGACATTATAAGCATCCCCAATGATGGTGCCCACCCTTTTCCGGATCACCACCACAAACACGCCGATAATATGACGGCCATTGACCGCAACACCTTAAAAGCGGTAGGGCAAACGATGACGGCCTTTATTTACCAGACTTATAACGGCGTACTGTAAGGCTGAAGCGCATAAAGCACAGGTTTGGAAGGACTTACATCCAAATCAAAAGCGGCGGTTTGTATATTGAGCAGGTAGTAGCCGTCTTTCACTTCATTGGGGACAAAGATGAGCTCGGTGATGGTACTGTTTGTACGTGTTGCTGCGGGGTATTGCCAAAATGCCTTGTGCGCCAAGAGTTGTCCGCCGTCTTCCTCGCGGTCGACGGAAGGTAAATCGAGCAACAAGTGTTCAATCCCGCATTCTACCAGGTATTCGGCGGCTGCATGGTGCAAATACGGTGGGTTGGAGCCTGAATATTGGGTACGTTGTTTCAGGGTATCATTGGGCAAAGTACGCAATACGAGGGCCTGCGCTTCTCCGGGCTGGAGCAATGCTTCCAGTTGATCGCGCAGGATCACGCGATCGCCATTTTCTAGTTTTTGAGGATAAACACTGACTAATTTTGCATAAAAATGGTAGGTACGCAAGCAATCGCCGAGCACATAAGGCGTTTTTGCGATATGCCCCACGCATTCCGTATGGGTACCGTTTCCGTGCGGATTGACCTTTATATTAAAAAAATTGACGGGTCCGCCGAGGGCAGTACTGCCTACAAAATCGCCTGCGCGCACCGGCTCATATTCGACGGGTGGTGCCCAAAAGCAGTTTACCTGGTCGAAACCGGCCCGCAACAGGATGGAAAGATCCAGGGGCTGATCGAGGTCGGCCTGAAAAGTTTGGTTTTGGTATTGAAACTGGATATACATAGAGCAAGGTGGATGAACGGCAAAAATAAACTTAAACCTAGATTTAAATGGATTTGAAGGATGGATGGATAAAAAATTGATTTTCATTGGATTAGATGCCAGCTATTTATATAACCTCTTTGCATTGACGATATAATCCAACCAAAACGCCCTGCTCTTTGTTCGTATGTTCAAATCCTGTTCAAAAACAAACGCGTATGCATCCATCCATCCGGATTGCCCATTTAGAAGCACCTTTTGTGTATCGCAGCATGGCCGAGATCGAAGTGGCGCGTGCGCAAGATCCCACGCCTGATTTGCCGCACCGGCATGATTTTTTTACGATTATTTTGGTAGAAAATGCGGTGGGCAGCCATCAAATTGACTTCCAAACCTTTGATTTACAAGCCGATACCCTTTATTTCGTCACACCAGAGCAGGTACACCATCTTGCTGTAGCGGCAGACACCCATCCGAGCGGGCATGTGCTGATGTTTACCCGCGATTTTTTGCAACAATACAGTTTGGGTCCGGATGGTTTAAAGGGCTTGGAACTGTTTTTTAATTGTGATGAGGCGCGTCCGTTGGCACTTGAAACGGGGGAAATGGCCGTTTTACTTGATTTTGCTACAAAAATTGCAACGGAACAAAACACCTCCCGCGTGTATCGCTGGGAAATTTTGGGCGCACTGTTGAGTTTGTTTTTGCTGGAAAGCAGCCGGATGAAGTTAGAAAAGCAGCAACATAACCTACAATTGGGGCATCGCGCCTCCGAAATTGTGCGCAGTTTTAAAAACGCCGTGGAACAACATTTTCAGGAATGGCATTTGGTGGCAGACTATGCCCGCGCGCAGCATTTGAGCAGCAATTATTTGAATGAGGTAATCAAATCAGAAACAGGCAGTTCGGCCAAAGACTGGATACAGCAGCGTTTGTTGCTGGAGGCCAAACGCCTTGCACAGTACTCCGATTTGCCTGCCAAAGAAATTGCATTTGCCCTGGGATACGAGGATGTGGCCCATTTTAGCAAGTTTTTTAAAAATTTGGAAGGACATTCATTTTCTGAATTTAAACAATCGCTTGGGCGCAATGCCACAAACCATGATTTATACAACAGATAGGATAAAATTTACACCGTCTTTTTGACCGAATAAGTTCAATTTTGCATAAAAAAAAGATCCATGCAACTCACCCGAATTTACGCCGATGCTGCGGGCGAATCCCATTTTGAAACCGTCGACATTGCCCTGGAGGCTAAGGGAATTGTAGGCGATTTATCCGAACCGATGCCTGCCGATTCGGTCATTTTTCGTGAAAACGAGCCTGGTTACGATTGGGATTTTCACCATGCCCCTGCCCGGCAATTGATTATTCTGCTGGATGGTGCGATCGAAATTGAAGTAAGCGACGGTGAAAAACGCTCATTTTCGGGCGGCGATGTGCTTTTGGTAGAAGATACCTGGGGCAAGGGCCACCGTACCAAAAACACCTTGCCCATGCGGCGGCGTTCTATTTTTATTCGACTGTAATCGCCTTTAAATCATCATTTTATGGAAACGAAATCGCTTGTTCAGGGCATTCACCATGTGACGGCTACCGTGCGTGGCGCCCAGGAAGATTATCACTTTTACACCCAGGTGCTTGGTATGCGGCTGGTGAAAAAAACGGTCAATTTTGACAATCATCATGTGTACCATTTTTATTACGCCGACCGATTGGGAACGCCGGGCACTGTTTTTACCACCTTTCCTTATGAAGGCCAGCCCAATGTACATACAGGGGTGGAAGGCACCGGGATGATCATCGCTACTGCCTTGTCAGTACCGGAAACCGCTTTGCCTTTTTGGGATGCGCGTTTGCGTGCGGCGGGTATTTTAGTGACCCACGGCATGCAATTTGGCCACCATTTTATCTGGTTTCGCGATCCGGCGGGGTTACAAATTGCGTTGATTGGGGACGAGCAAGATGAACGTCAGCCCTGGCAAGACCCTGCCATGTCCGACTTCCCTGCGGCACATGACCCTAGTGGACAATATCCAAAAGGCGTGGGAATTCGGGGCATTCATCATGTTACTTTATCCATTACTCCAGAGCATTGGGAGCCTATGTTGGCTTTTTTGCAGTCCGAAATGAACATGCAAGTAGTTGAAAAAGAACAAAATAGTGTGCGGTTGTCTGTAAATGGTGGCCAAGCGGGGCATTATTTGGTGTTGCGCAAAGATCCGTACACCGAAAAAGGCCGAAATGGCATTGGCACCGTCCATCATGTTGCCTGGAAAGTTTCAGATGATACCGCGCTCTTAGCGCTTCGGGAACGGATGATTGCTTTGGGCTTGAATCCCACCGAAGTACGCGACCGCAAATACTTCCATTCTGTGTATTTCAAACCGGTGGCAGGTATGTGGTTTGAACTGGCTACCATGGCACCTGGATTTACGGTGGATGAGCCGGAATCTTCCCTGGGCCAGCAATTGTTGTTGCCGGAATGGGAAGAAATAAACCGCCCGGATATTGAATCGGCCTTGCCGCCCATCGGGTAAACACCCGATTCGATAATTTTTCCAACATTCGCCCGTATTTTGCCATTGAGGCACCCGGAAAAACCCCGGAACTTTGCAGCATCGAATCAATTAAAAAAGGACATATTATGAAAACGCCGTTGATTACCGGCATTCACCACATTACTGCAATGGCCTCCGATCCGCAAAAGAACCTCGATTTTTATGCGGGTTTGTTGGGATTGCGTTTGGTGAAAAAAACCGTCAATTTTGATGCCCCGGATGTTTACCACCTATATTATGGAGATGAAACTGGTTTGCCGGGCAGTATTTTGACCTTCTTCCCCTTTGGCGCCAGTCCTTACCGCGGTCGCCAAGGCAATGGTCAGGCAGCAACCACTTCCTTTTCCATCCCAATGAGCGCTTTGGATTATTGGATGCAACGTTTTGAGCGTTATGGCATTGCCTACAAGCAACCGCAAGCGCGTTTTGATGAAGCAGTCATTTATTTTGAAGATCCGGATGGTTTGGGCCTGGAGTTGATTGCCAATAACATTGATACGCGGCAGCCTTTTACTTACGGACATATTCCGGCTGAATATGCGATTCGCGGCTTTTGGGGCACTGAATTATGGGAAAAAACCTACGAACGCACAGAAGGTTTATTGACGCAACAGATGGATTATCAATTCGTTGGGGAGTCGGGGGTGCGCAGGCGTTATGCGCCCCAGGGTGCGGCGCAGGTAGGTAAATTTGTAGATATTTTATGGGATTCGGTGCAGCACCATGGTGTGGGCGGTATCGGAACGGTACACCATATTGCCTTTGACACGCCCAGCGATGAAAGTCAGTTAGAAGTGCGTGAAACCCTGTTATCGGCTGGATTAATGCCTACCCATGTGTTGGATCGGCAGTATTTTCACTCCATTTATTTCCATGAGCCGGGTGGGGTTTTGTTTGAAGTAGCCACAACGCCGCCTGGATTTACCCGCGATGAGGCCGTTGCTGATTTGGGCACCGCTTTGAAACTGCCCATTTGGCAAGAACCCAAGCGGGCAAGCATTGAAGCCGGGTTGCAGCCTATTTCCCTTGAAAAAGCATTGGCGCATTATCCACAATAAAAAAAGCAAACCATGTCTGTACACAAAATAGAAAACACGGTTTATACCGGAACATCACGCGCTGCGGCCCAGCGCGTGATGATTTTACTCCATGGCCGCGGGGCATCTGCACAAAGTATTTTGCCTTTAGCCGATGCGCTGGATCTTAAAGATTTTGCTATTGTTGCCCCCAATGCGACCGGCGGCACCTGGTATCCAAATAGTTTTATGGCCCCTGTCGCACAAAATGAGCCTTATTTATCGTCGGCGTTGGACTTGGTAAAGGCCATTTGCGATCAATTATTATCGAGCGGCTTCAGTACCAAGCAATTGTATTTCGCAGGATTTTCGCAGGGCGCATGTTTAACCGCCGAGTTTATTGGTCGGCATGCGGCAGCGTATGGAGGCGCCTTTATATTTACGGGTGGCTTAATTGGCGAACACCTTGAACCTACCCGTTATCGGGGAAATTTTGAGGGAACACCTATTTTTCTGGGTTCGGCGGATCCTGATTTTCATGTGCCGGTAGAACGGGTGTATGCAACAGGCAATATTTTCAGGGATTTGGACGCAACGGTCACTGAAAAAATCTATCCGGGCATTGGGCATACCATCATTGACGATGAGATTGAAATCGCCCAACGGATCCTTGCAGGTGAATAATTTGGGGTGTAACAGTATTTTTGCGATAAACGGTATATTTTTGCAGAGTTTTTTCTAAAATTTACTTGAAAATAACACTGCAACATGAGAAAAAGTACGCCGTTTATCACATTAATGCTTGTTTTTAGCCTTTTTGCCTGCAATAATAAACCTGACCAGCAATTGTTGGAAAAGATTGAAACACCCCTTGCTTATTACCTTGATTATTACCCTAATACAGAAGCGGTTGGAGCAACCATCAATTTGCTGTTGTTAAAAATGAGTGGGGAGCCTGCCGCCTTGAACCAACAAGGCTTTATAAATGATATTCGTAAAAGTGTGCTGGGCTTGCGCGAGCAATACACAACCGCCTATACCGACTATAAAAAGGCGTTGACGGAGTTGTCAGAGTTGAAAAAAGCCCATGCTGCGGGCAAAAAATCGAAAGAAGATGCGCAAACTGCTTTTGAAACCCTGGAAGCATCCCTCAAAAATGCGAAAGACCGCATAGATCAAGCTGGCCAACAACTTCAAAAGTACGAAATCACGTACGACGAATTTGCAGCTAAATTTAAAGAAGATCCAAATAGTTTCCAGCAGCATAGTACCCCGAATGCCGCAGCGCCAGCCGAGCGAAAACCCCTGGAAACAACGCCGGATGGTCGTGGATTTGTCCGCCCTAAAAACTAATAGCGCGGTACCCTACGCGTTATTTTCACGTTTTTACACCTAAAACTAACATCACGCCCATGCAATCTGGCCGAAAAGGTTCCAAGCAAAAGGCAAACGCAGCACCTGTTGTTGTCACGCCTGTTGAAAAAAAAGCACGTTCCCGCCGCCCACTTTGGATCGGAATCGCCGTATTAGCCCTGTTCGCAGCCAGTTTTGGGGCTTACCGATATTGGTGGACAGGTTCGGATGCGCCTCCTAAATTCAAGGATGAAATAGAGAAAACCCGCGTTGCCGAAACACCCTTGTTGCAACTCCTCAAGCCGGAAGAAACTGGCATTGACTTTCAGAACCTGATCACCGAATCGGAAGAAAACAACATCACCAAAAATATCAATAAATACAATGGCGGTGGCGTTGCGGTAGCTGATATCAACAACGACGGACTGCAAGACTTGTATTTTATTTGCAGTAATGGCAAAAACAAAATATACCTCAACGAGGGCGGATTTAAATTTAAAGATATCACAGAAACATCCGGTTTAGCCTCTGAAGACGGGTTTGAAACCGGTGTAACGGCCGTAGATATCAATAATGATGGTTTTCTCGACTTGTATGTTTGCCGCGCGGGTCCGACCGCCAGTGAAGACCGCCGAAACAAGTTATTTATCAACAATGGTAATTTGACGTTTTCGGAGCAATCCAAAGCCTATGGAATTGATGATATCAGCGCAAGTAACAGTGCCAACTTTTTTGATTACGACCTGGATGGCGATCTGGACCTTTACCTGCTAAATTATCCGCTGGAGCTGGTTTATGCCAGTAAAATCGATGTGCACCCTGGTCCAAATGGTGTGCCAACCCCCAATACAGAGCCTAAAAAGCCTAATGATTCGGACCGTTTTTATAGAAATGACGGCGGTAAGTTTACCGATGTTTCCAAAGAGGCAGGCATCTGGAATTTTGCCTTTGGCTTGAGCGTTTCGGTGAGCGATTTTAACCGTGACGGATACCCGGACGTATATGTAGGAAATGACTTTATGCAGCCCGATTTTCTGTATATCAACAACCAGGACGGCACCTTTACCAACCAGTTGAGCAAATACTTTAAGCACGTTTCGCAGCATACCATGGGCACCGATTTGTCGGATTTTGATAACGACGGCCTAATCGATTTGATGGCGGTAGACATGTATCCAGCCAAAAACTACCGACTAAAAACAGTTCAAACGACCAATACCCTGAGTAAATACCTCTCCATTGTAAAAAGTGGGTATTTTGAACCGGTAGTACGCAATGTTTGTCAGCGCAACAACGGAAACGGCACCTTTAGTGATATTGCTTGTTTATCAGGCGTTTACCGCACAGACTGGTCCTGGAGTGCTTTATTTTCTGACTTGGACAATGATGGATGGAAGGATCTGTATTTTACCAATGGCTATCGGCGTGAAGTAACGAACCGCGACTTTTTCGACTTTTTCACGGCCGACATTGGCAAAATGAACAGTCAGCAATACAAAGATAAATATGGGGGCATTGATGGGGTTCTAAAGGCCATTCCTACGATGAAATTGTGCGATTTTGTGTATAAAAACACAGGAGACTGGCAATTTGAGGACAAAGGCGGCGATTGGATGACCATGCCTGGCACTTGGTCTTGCGGGGCAGCCTGGGCCGATTTGGACAACGACGGCGACTTGGATATGGTTGTGAGCAACCTGGAAGATCCGGCGTTTGTATATAAAAACCTGAGCCGCGATCAAAATAAGGGCAATTACGTACAATTCAAGTTTTCGGGTGCGCCTGGCAACGCCTTTGGTGTAGGCGCTTCGGTGCTCCTCAAAACCGGCAACACCCAACAGTATCAGGAACTTAATCCGACCAAAGGTATTTTCTCCTCGGTGGAGCATTTGATCCATTTTGGGTTGGGCAATACTACCCAGATCGACCAGGTACAAATTCGTTGGCCCGATGGCAAAACTCAACTATTAAACAATGTTCCTGCCAACCAACGCATCGTGGTGAAATACCAGGATGCTGGTGCAAAGGTGGCCACTTTGGTGCCTGTGGTAACAGAAAAAGGCCTGGTACAAGATCAAACACCCGCTTCAGGCGTTAATTTTGTACACCTGGAAAATGATTTCAACGACTTTGAGCAATTTCCACTCAACCCCTGGATGGAATCGGAGTTGGGCCCCTTGGTGGCAAAAGGCGATGTAAACAACGATGGGCTGGATGATTTTTTTATCGGCAATGCATTTCAATCGCCCGCAAACCTGTACATCCAAACCCCCGATGGCCGCTTCAAACCAAGTTCGGATAATATCTGGGCCGTAGAAAAGGTGTTTGAAGATCAGGGCGCGGTCTTTTTTGACTTTGACCGCGATGGCGACCAGGATTTATTCGTGGTGAGTGGCGGCGTGGAAGCCCTCGTGGCCACGCGCACCCAGGCTTGGCAAAACCGTCTTTACCTGAATGTAGATGGGAAAGGAACCTTTGCCAGGGTAAATCCGACCCTCATTCCTGAAATCAGAGAGGCTTGTATGCGGGTGATGGCCCATGATTACGATGGCGATGGCGACCAGGATATTTTTGTAGGTGGCCGGGCAGTGGCCGACAAATGGCCCCTCACTCCACAAAGTTATATTTTGCGCAATGACAATAACCGCATGGTTGATGTGACCGCTGAAGTAGGCGGCGACTTTGCAAAATGCGGCATGATCACCGATTTTTCCTGCCAGGATTTAGACGGTGATGGCCAGGAAGAAATGGTAGTGGTTGGAGAATGGATGCCCATCAGCATTTTCAAATTGCTGGGCGGTAAATACGTAAATGTAACGGCCAACTTTGGACTGGAAAAATCGAATGGCATTTGGTACCGCCTGTCCGTGGCCGATTTGGATCAGGATGGCGATATGGACCTGGTTACCGGCAATTTGGGACTCAATACGCGGTACACCGCCAGCGAAAAAGCACCTTTGAGTTGCTATGCCAAAGACTTTGATAAAAATGGCACCCTGGATCCGATTATGACCTTTTTTGAAGACGGCAAGGAATATCCGATGATTCAAAAAGACGTGATTACCAAGCAAATGCCCATTTTGAAGAAAAAATTCTTGTATGCTTCCAAATATGGGTTGGCGGAAATAGATGATGTTTGGCCGAAAAAAGACCTGGATGAAGCCCTCAACTTAAAAGCGTACAGCCTGGAAACCTGTTGGTGGGAAAATAAAGGGGGCAAATTTATTCGGCATTCCCTCCCACGTTCGGTACAGGCCTCTCCAATTCAGGGCATTTTAGTACACGACTTCAACCAGGATGGCAAACTAGACCTGATGCTTGCGGGCAATAAAAACGGTTTTGAAGTAGAAACGGGGCCTTGTGATGCGGGCACCGGTGCCTTGTTGTTGGGCGATGGCACCGGCGGATTTACCCGTTTGGACAATACCCAAAGTGGGTTTTGGGCGCGGGGCAGTGTGCGCGATTTGAGTTTATTGCGTGCTCCGAGTGGCAAAATCAAAATTGTGGTGGCCAACAACAACGCCGCCGCCCAATTATACAGCAATTAATTTAAATTAGAAGCCCGGGGAAATCCTGAAGTGCCTTTAAAATGCGCTCCACCATTTCCCCGGGCGATAATTCAATGTCCAGTTGTAGCGCTTGTGTAGGTGGCTCCAAGGTTTCCAGTTGCGATTGCAACAGTTGTGCAGGCATAAAATGTTGGGTACGCGCCTGCATCCGTGCGTGCAAGGTTTCGAAAGTGCCGCTCAAAAACACCCAAAAGCCGGGGCTCGGCAAGCCATTTTCCAATATATCCCGGTATTTTTGTTTCAGCGCCGAACAGGCAATAATGGCACCCGATGCTTGGGCTTCCCGCATGGCAAGCGCGTGTAAAGTTTCCAGCCAGCCTTGCCGATCCTGATCGTTGAGTGGTTGCCCAGCCTGCATTTTCAGAATATTTTCAATCGGGTGATAATCATCGCCATCATAAAAAGGCAATTGGATGGTTTCTGCCAATAAACGACCAATCGTAGATTTTCCAGTGCCGGAAACGCCCATGACAAAAATGATTGGCTTAGACATAAACACTTGTTGTTTTTGCGATTGGGCGGTGGGTTATAATACCTGCCAGCCTTGGTTAATGTATTCAACACCTGCAAATAGTCAGCCCAACCACGTTTATCTGCCAGTCTAGTGCTGCTCGTCGGCAATTTACTGACATTCTGTCAAAAAATAGCGCAGTATCGTGAGTTGGAACGAAATATGACCACGCTACAATTCCCGCAAAGACTATCTTTGCAACTTTGAAACGGTTGTGCAATGTGTACACCTTCTAAAAGGCAGATAAATGGATGCTTTTCTGATGGACGCAATTGCCTGGCCCAAAACCTGATAAGCATATGTTCGGCTTTTTAAAGAAAATAATCGGCACCAAACAAGATCGCGACCTTGCCAAGTACCACGCGTTGGTGGCCGAAACCAATCAACATTTTGAGGCTTACCAGGCCCTTTCCAACGATGATTTGCGCAGCAAAACCCTTGAGTTTCGCGAACGCATCAGCGCTTATTTGGCGAATATTGATGCCGAAATTGCGTCCATCAACGAACAGGCCATTGAAAAGGAAGATTTTAACGAAAAAGATCTGCTTTTCAAAGAATTGGATGAATTGCGCAAAAGCCGCGATAAGGCCCTCGAAGAAATATTGCAGGATATCTTGCCCGAAGCCTTTGCGGCGATGAAAGAGGCAAGCCGCCGTTTTACCCAAAACGAAACCCTGGAAGTGACAGCTACCGACCATGACCGGGCACTTGCTGCACAAAAGAGTAAGACCTATGTTCAAATAAACGGCGACAAAGCGATCTGGAAAAATCGCTGGCTGGCCGCGGGCGGTGAAGTAGTGTGGAATATGGTCCACTACGATGTACAGTTGATTGGTGGTATGGTGCTGCACGATGGCAAAATTGCCGAGATGGCCACTGGGGAGGGCAAAACCCTGGTAGCAACCTTACCCGCCTACCTCAATGGCGTGGCCGGTGAAGGGGTACATATTGTAACGGTGAACGATTACCTGGCCCGTCGTGACCAGGAATGGGTAGGCCCGATGTACGAGTTTTTGATGCTCACAGTAGATTGTATCGATAAATACCGGCCGCATTCTGAGGAACGCAAAAAAGCCTATTTGTGTGATATCACCTTTGGTACCAACTCTGAGTTTGGTTTTGACTATCTGCGCGACAACATGGTCATCAATACCGATGAACTGGTACAGCGCAAACACCATTACGGCATTGTGGATGAGGTTGACTCCGTGTTGATTGACGATGCGCGTACACCTTTGATCATTTCAGGTCCGGTTACCCGTGGTTCCGAAGATCAGGAGTATGTAGAATTGAATCCGAACGTAAAGCGTCTGATTGAAGAACAATCTAAAATAGCCAGTACGTTCCTCGCCGAGGCCCGTAAATTATACGCTGACGGCAAATTAAACATGGAAGAAGGCGGTGCCGGTATGGCCTTGTTACGCACTCACCGCGCTTTGCCTAAATACCGCCCGCTCATCAAATTCCTCAGTGAAGAAGGCGTAAAGGTATTGCTGCAAAAGACCGACAATTTTTACATGCAGGAAAACAACAAACGGATGCCTGAGGTAGACCGCGAATTGTTGTTTTACATTGATGAAAAAAACCGCAACGTTGAATTGACTGAAAAAGGCGTTGAATACCTTTCCAAGTTTAGCAACGACTCCAGCTTTTTCATCATGCCTGATATTGCGTCCGAACTGGTGGCCATTGATAAGGATGCGGAACTTTCGCCTGTTGAAAAAACGGAAGCCAAAGAACGACTTTCCCAGGATTATGGCATCAAAAGCCGCCGGGTACACGCTATTCAGCAATTGTTGAAGGCCTACACTTTGTTTGACCGCGATAACGAGTACATCGTGTCGCCAGAAGGGGAGGTAAAAATTGTAGATGAGCAAACGGGTCGTGTTATGGAAGGCCGCCGGTATTCGGATGGTTTGCACCAGGCGCTGGAAGCAAAAGAAAATGTAGAAGTTGGGGAAATTACCCAGACCTACGCGACCGTAACCCTGCAAAACTACTTCCGGATGTTCCACAAACTGGCAGGTATGACCGGTACTGCGGAAACGGAAGCCAAAGAATTGTGGGATATTTACAAACTTGATGTGGTGGTGATCCCAACGAACCGCAACATTTCGCGGAAAGATGAGGAAGACCTGGTGTATAAAACAGCCCGTGAAAAATACAATGCGGTAATCGACGAAATTATTCGTTTGCGTGAGGCTGGACGCCCAATCCTGGTGGGTACGACTTCGGTAGAAATTTCGGAATTGCTGAGTCGCATGCTCAAAATTCGCGGCATCGACCATAATGTATTGAACGCCAAACAGCACCAGCGCGAGGCGGAAATTGTAGCAGAAGCAGGCCAGGCGGGTAAAGTTACCATCGCGACCAACATGGCTGGTCGTGGTACCGACATCAAGTTGGGTGCAGGTGTAAAAGAATCGGGTGGTTTGGCCATCATTGGTACCGAACGCCATGAAAGTCGCCGGGTAGACCGCCAGTTGCGCGGCCGTGCCGGTCGTCAGGGCGATCCGGGTTCGTCCCAATTTTATGTATCGCTAGAGGATTCGCTGATGCGTTTGTTCCAAAGCGATCGGATTGCGGGTTTGATGGACCGTATGGGCCACAAAGACGGCGATGTAATTCAGCACCGCATGGTCACCAATTCCATCGAACGGGCACAGAAAAAAGTAGAAGAGAACAACTTTGGTATCCGGAAGCGTTTGTTGGAGTATGATGACGTGATGAATATTCAGCGGGAGGCCATTTATAAAAAACGCCGCAATGCCTTGTTTGGAGATCGGTTGTCCCTCGATATCAACAACGCCTTTATTGCCATCACTTCCGATTTGGTGCAAATGCACCGCGCAGGCGGCGATTTCGACACTTTCCGCATGGATTCAATCCGTGCCATCGGGGTAGACCCGGAAATGGATGCGTCCTGGTTTAAAACAGCGCCGGCCAACACTGTGTTGGAAACCTACCAGCAACAAGTGTTTGATTTTTACGAACAAAAGTCGCAACAGGTTGGTCAGCGTTTGCTGCCGATTATCAAAGATGTGCACGCCAAAGAAGGTCAGCGCTACAAACGTATTGTGGTACCTTACAACGATGGCCGCCTCGACCTGAACATCAGTGCGGATATGGCGCTTGCGATTTCCAGCAGTGGCAAAACGATCATGAAAGACGTCGAAAAAGTAGCCACCCTGGCCCTGATCGACGATGCCTGGAAAGAGCACCTGCGCAATGTAGACGACTTGAAAGAATCCGTACAAGGCGCGTCTTTCGAACAAAAAGACCCCTTGGTGATTTATAAAATGGAGGCTTATAACCTCTTTGAAGGCTTAATTAGCCACATCAACAATGAAATCACGGCCTTCCTGCTCAAAGGAACTTTGAGTTTGCCGGAGGACAATAGTTCGATGCAACGCGCACAACAACAACAAGTTGCGGCAGAAGCAGCGCGCAGAGCCCAAGCCAATCGCTTGCGCGCCAACAATACCCAGCAAATGACGGAGGCTCAGGAAGCCGCACAACGCGCTGCTATGTCGGCCAGCAATGGCGGTAACGTACCACGCGTTCAACCGATTGTAAAAGAGAAAGAAATTGGCCGCAATGAGCCTTGTCCCTGTGGCAGCGGGAAGAAGTATAAGAACTGCCATGGGAAGTAGTGATGAGTGAGGAGTGAGGAGTGAGGAGTGGGGTGTTTCAATTTTGATTTTTGTTGAAATAAATTTTATAAATAGTGGGTTTGTAACTTGTTGGTTGCAAACCCATTATCTTAAATTTCACTCATCACTCATCACTCATCACTCATCACTCATCACTCATCACTCATCACTCATCACTCATCACTCATCACTCATCACTCATCACTCA
>JAIYAP010000009.1 GCA_027488935.1 Saprospiraceae bacterium
GCAAAAAAGAACTCGAAGCACGCAAAAAAGAACTCGAAGCACGCAAAAAAGAACTCGAAGCACGCAAAAAAGAACTCGAAGCGCGCGATCAGGAAATCGAAGCGCGCGACAAAGCATTGGAATTGGGAAAAGCAAAGGAATTAAATTTCAAGCGAACAACCATCCGAACCATGATGACGGTGACAGATTGGACGGACGAACAGATTGCTTTAAAATTAAACCTTCCGCTCGATCTGGTACAACAGGTAAGAGCCGAAAAATAGTATTTAATCCGAATCATACAACCACACCCTAATCTTTCACAATTCCCGCCGCAAGCCCTTGCATAAGCAGCGGATTACCCCTACCTTTGTACATGCTGGATGAAGGCAACAAGATTGGCGATATTGGCGAGCTTTTGCTTTCGTTGTTCCTGTCGCAAAAAACAAGCGAGGGCTATTTATTCAATCCCTTGCTGATCGGTGGAAAATGGCCAACCATGGATATTTACGCCGAGGTAAGCCAGGACCCCGGCAAGTTTTGTTTTTTCCAGGTAAAAACAACCCTCCGTGGTTGTAATGCCAAAGGAAATCTTCAAATTAAAGTCCCCAAGATCAAACTGGAACGCCTGGCGCAATACCATGCCCCCAGTTATTTAGTCGGAATTGACCTCAAACTCAATAATCCTTTTCATTCAAAAGCGTATATTGCAGCCATTCGGGGCGCGCATGAATACGGCATGAGCAGTTTATCAACCGCTTACGAACTGAATGAAGAAAATTTGATTCGATTGCGCGATGAAGTCATTGAATTTTGGCAGCACTCGAACCTATTAGACACTAAAACCGTTTATCGGTCCATATTTGATATATGAGCACCAACAAGGAAATTGAAGCTTGGCGTGCAGAATTGATCGCCAAGGTGTTTTTACTCAGCAGTGGCTTTACGGTGTTGCCGGTTCCAGATGATAAATCATACGATTTTATCGCTATCGAAGAACAAGGGAAACACCAAAAGCTAGCAGTAGAAGTGCTACCTACGCGATCTTCTAAAATGGCCATCGTAAAAAAATTCGGCGCGCTGCGGGATAGTATTGTCCCGAACGGCATACCCGTTGTATTGTTTTACATCAACTCCGACAAAGAAGACGGCTTTTTTGAAGTAATTGGAAAGCAAAAGAAAAGTGGCATTTTACCGATGGAAAAAGATGTTTTCCAAAAATTATTTGCCGAAAATCCCAATTAGGCGCTAGGAAGAAGGCGGAATATGCATGACAATGCCCGCCTCCCTGAATCTTTTCCGAATTTCGAAACGCAACTCACTGCGTACGACTTCTACCTCAAATTTTCGACTGGTCCAGAACTGCAAATCAAAGATCATGCGCTCATCCGCAAAGTCCGTTAACCGGACGGTGGGTGCGCGTAGATCATCGTTTTTCAATACATCGGCATGGTCTGCCGCACATTCCAACATAATTTGCCGTACCAGTACCTCGTCCGACTGATAATCAGCCCCGGCCAGCACCGAAAATCGAGCCGGGTCATTTTCGCGGTGGGTCCAATTCACTACATTTTCTGTGATAAACTTATGGTTCGGAATAATCAATACCACGCCATCACGGGTGATTAACTTGGAGGTCCGCAGGTTGATCTCCGAAACCCGGCTCACTTGTCCGTCCAATTGCAAAATGTCTCCAACTTCAATAGTGCCTTCAAACAGCAGAAAAATGCCCGACATAATATCTCGGAAAATTTGCTGCACCCCAAGCCCAAGTCCAACCAGTAATGCCGCCGAACCCGCCAACAATACAGATACCCGAATGCCAACAACCTCCAGCATGACCACCGTAGCCATGGTCCACACAATATATTGCACAATAAGAAACAGCGAGTGTCGCCTTCCCTGATCGGAAACCTTGATAATGCGCGCCCGATTGATAAGCCGGTTCAGCACCCGTAGAAAAAACCAGGTGCTAGCCCATACCAATCCGAGCCCCAGTAACGTGGCAATGGTTAACCTGAATGCACCCAGTGCAAATAATTCGTAGTTCATATCCAACTTGTCCGCACAAGTCTAATTAACGAATGATCAATTTTTCGCGTTCCGGTCCAGTAGAGACCATCTTCACAGGTACGCCCAAATAATTTTCCAGGGCTTCCAAAAATGCGCGCGCCTGTTTGGGCAATGCATCAAAACTGTAAATATCGTCCAAGCTGCTTTGCCATCCTTCAAAATGTTGTAAAACCGGTTCTATCTCGGCTTGGCACAAATCGTAAGGCAGATTTTGCTGCTCTTTACCATCATACCGATAATGGGTAGCAGCCGCAATTTCGGCAAACGAATTCAGGACGTCTATTTTGGTCATGCACAACTCGGTTGTGCCATTCAGAATGTTCGTATAGCGCAATTGTGGTAAATCAATCCAGCCACAACGCCGCGGGCGACCAGTCGTTGAACCAAACTCCATGCCCTCCTGCCGTAATTTTTCGCCTGTTTCATTGTCGAGTTCGGTCGGAAATGGCCCGCCGCCAACCCGCGTGCAATACGCTTTCGTGATGCCAATCACACGACCAACTTGCTGAGGAGCAATACCCAGTCCAGTACAAACCCCCGCAGTAATGGTATTGGAAGAGGTTACATAGGGATAAGTGCCAAAATCGATATCGAGCATGGAGCCTTGTGCGCCTTCAGCTAGAATGCGCTTGCCCGCTCGGAGCGCATCGTCAATATAATATTCGCTGTCTACAAATGGCAGTGCCCGCAAGGTATCCAGGCTTTCGAACCATGCTTTTTCTTCGCCCGCCAAATCAAAGTCAATGGGTGGGTAAATTTTAAGCAAGTCTAAGTGTTTGGTTTTCAGTGCTTCATATAAGTCGCGGAAACCAGGCTGGTTTACATCGCCCACCCGCAAACCGTTGCGGCCGGTTTTATCCATATAGGTCGGTCCGATGCCTTTGAGGGTAGAGCCAATTTTAGCCTTGCCTTTATGCGCCTCACTTGCGGCATCCAGCCAGCGGTGGGTTGGCAAAATAAGGTGTGCTTTACGCGAAACAAGCAGTCGAGATTTGAATTCGACCTGACTTTGTTCGAGTGAACGCAGTTCTCGTTGGAAAATGACGGGGTCTAGTACCACACCATTTCCAATCAGATTAATCAGTCCAGCGCGGAAAATACCCGAGGGCACGGTATGCAACACGTATTTGTTGCCACCGAACTTAAGGGTATGCCCGGCATTGGGTCCGCCTTGAAATCGTGCCACGATATCATAATCGTTGGCGAGGTAATCTACAATTTTGCCTTTTCCTTCATCGCCCCACTGCAGGCCTAAGATAACGTCAATTTGCATGTTTTTTTGCTTGTTTGGCTTAAAATGGTCACTAAGGGACACGTTAGGATGCCCCTTGGCTGCTCGCAAGCCGCAAAACTACCAATTCACAGCGCGGTTTGGAAGGATTTTTTCAGGAAAGTGCGGATAGGCGATAAATTTGGGTGTCTTCAATAAAAAGTGGGTTATTCGGATTAGGGCTTTCTTTACTACCTTTGCACCATGATGCGTTATTTATTACTGATCGGTTGTTGGTTTGTTTTGAGTTGGTCTGCCGTCGCGCAGGGCTCCCTCAACCCATTCGAAATGCGTTTTCGGTTGCCCAAAGTAACGCAAGCTGGGGTTCCAATTGCCGTTGTTTCCAACCCATTTGATGTAATACCACACCGTGTTCCTGGGGTAACCAATGCCTTGGTGGCCAATGAAACAGCACCATTTAAGCCTTTTTCGATCTTTCCGAGGGGTGGTGGTATGCGCCAGAGTACCTTGTTTTGGTTGTTGATTCTATTGTTTGGGATGCTGACTTTTTCTATAGCGGCCAATCGCAAAGCCGTTGGGAAAGCCTGGCGTGGTTTTTTGAATGACAGTGCGCTTACACTTGCACAAAGAGAGGCAGCGGGTTTTGCCGGGAGTACCCCATATTATCTGATGTACTTTAGCTTTTTGTTTCAGGCAGGCATGTTCTTTTTCTTAATGGCGCGTTTCTTAAACCGGGAAAGTTTCAATAATTTGCCATTTTTACTGTTTTGTTTCTTACTATCTGGTGGTATTTTTTTGTCAAAACACTTTTTATTAAGCGTAATTGCATGGCTTTATCCCTTGGGCAATGCAGTATCTCGATATAACTTCCTAATCATTATTTTCAACTGTATTCTGGGGCTTTTCCTCCTTCCATTCAATCTTTTGCTCGCATTTGGTGGAGAATTTGAAGGATTGTTGCTATTCTGGACACTAGGGTTAATTGTCGTTTTTTATATTTATCGGTCAGTGCGCGCAAGTTCTATCGGCACAAAATTTTTAGCCGATGACCAATTCCACTTTTTGTTATACCTTTGCGTCGTCGAAATCGCACCTATTCTCTTTTTAGTAAAATTGGTGCTGAATGAGGCGAACTAAAGTTCCAGTTTTTGGGTTTGCGTTAAGGATCGTACGATGTACCTGTTGTGATTCCTGCCGCCAATTCAAGATCGTACAAAACCGAACAAGTTTCACATAAATTCAACTCCCGAATGTCTGCATCTGCTGCACCTGTTCAGGAAGACACCTACAAGCGCGTACAAAACATCCTTATCTCTCAGCCCAAACCTGCTCAACGTTCTGCTTACGACGAATTAGAGAAGAAATTTGGCGTTCGCATCGACTTTGTGCCATTTATGACGCTGGAAGGGCTTACGGAGAAAGAGTACCGCAAAAATCGCGTCTATCCGAACGATTATACAGCCATTGTTTTTACCAGCAAAAATGCAATTGATCATTTTTTCAGGTTGTGCAGCGAACTGAGAATTAAAATGTCGGAAGACACAAAGTATTTCTGCTCCACCGAAACAATTGCCAACTATCTGCAAAAATTTATTATGTTCCGTAAACGAAAGGTGTTTAATGGCACCAAATCTATCACGGAACTAAAGTCGTACATCCTCCGCAACAAGGAAGAAAAGTTTTTCTTGCCTTGTAGTGATCAAGGACATGCGGAAGTAACCAACTATTTCAAGGAATTGAAGGTCCCGGTGCAGGAAGCCGTGATGTATCGCTCTGTGAATACCGATTTGACGGATCTCAAAGATATTAAATACGATATCATTGCTTTCTTCTCGGCGCTCGAAATCAAATCCATGTTCGAGCAGTTTCCTGATTTTAAACAGGAAGACCGTCGTATTTGTGTGTTCGGAACCTCGGCTTTAAAAGCAGTAACCGATCGCGGTATGATGGTTCATATTCAGGCAGGGACACCAGAAGCACCTTCTATCGCCGTGGCATTGGAAACCTATTTGAAAGTTTCGAATAAGAATTGATCTGATTCAATCGTACGCATAAAGGGGCTGTATCATACATTAAACGATGAAACAGCCCCTTTTTTATGCCTTTATCCGGCTACTTCCAGTTAACTATTGGTACAACCCATTCTGTTTCCTATCTTTGTTTTTTTATAATCCATATTGCTTACTGCCACACTATGCCGAACGGATCTGCCGCTACTGAAAACTTGTTAGACATGTACCAAACCATTGCCCGAAAGGTGAAGGAGGGCGGTTGTGTCTTGTTTTTGGGGCCGGGCGCGATTCTAGTAAAGGATGAAGCGGGGCTTTGGCAGCCATTAACCGACCTGTGTGCGCGTTTTTTAGCCAAAAAATACAAAATAGAACTCGGTCAAGGCGAATCTTACGACCTTACTTATGTGTGCAGCCTGCTGCGGATCAAAAACCTGTCTACCGATAGTATGCTGCAAGACGATGTGGCGAATTTTTATAAAACTCAAACAGAACAAGCCGAATTTCATCCCCTGCTTGCGCAACTTACCGACCTGAAGTTTAAAATTATCATCAATGCAGCTCCTGATAATGTCATTACGCGATTTTTTGATGAAATAGCGCGGGCTTATGACGCCGATTTTTACAATTATTACAAACCCACAACGGGATTTAGTTTTAATTTTGAAAAAACGCAGAAAGCGTTGGTCTACAATCTTTTCGGGTTTTATGACCGCTCCGAATCCTTGGTGCTCACCTATAAACAGCAATTGGCATACATCAAAAAAATTGTGGGCGAGCAGCAAAATGAGCGCCTGCCTGATGCATTGACCAATGTGTTTAAAGACTTCCGGTATCATTTGTTCCTTGGTTTTGACTTTGAAGACTGGAACCTGCGCCTGCTGCTCGACACCTTATACAAGAACGTACGGGATAATATTCAACCCTATGCTTATCCGGTAAAAGGCGAACGCGAAACCGGAGCCGATGCGCGCATTTTTTTTCAGGGCGAGTTCAGTATGCAATTCCCATCGGTGGATCTCGAAACTTTTGTGGCTAATTTGATCGAACAGCACAACAACCTGGATAAACAAGTAAGCGGAGTAACGCCCGAGCAAACCCGCGGACAGGTTTTATTATTGTATAACGAACAAGCAGATGCAGATGGTGCTGCATTGTTGGCAAAACATTTGCGTACCATCAACCTGAAGGTGGTGACGATGCAAGATGCAGTAGGACAAGGAGACGTAACCGCCTGGGTAATGAAAATGCTTGATACTTGTCAGATCATTATGCCACTGCTTTCGGTCGACTTTTTTGATGGCGCCAACAACCCCGTCGCGGTTCTGTTGGATCAAATTATTGCACGCAATAACCCAAGGCAACAATTACTGGTAATGCCTATTTTGTTGAAGGCTATGACACTCGACCCCGCCATTGAAAAACTAGAAAGTTTGCGCCCCTTAGACCGTTTGCCTTTACTGGGAAATGGTCAGGAACAAAAATACATGACTGAAATTACCGACGGACTCAAACGGTACGTTGATAAATTGCCCCGTAAATGAAAACGCACGCTGCAAATCTTCCACGCCGGTATCCCGGCCTTAAGCCATTCGAGCGCTCCCAAAGTGGGGTGTTTCATGGCCGTGAAGAAGATATTCAGCGCCTGAGTAACCTGATTCTGCGGGAAAGACTGGTGGTGCTGTTCTCTAAATCGGGAATAGGTAAAACCTCGCTGTTGCAGGCGGGGGTGGGTCCCGAACTCGAACGCCAAGAGTTTGTTCCCATCTTTTTACGGGCGGATAAAACGGATAAACCGCTGCTGGAAACGTTTCAAGCCGTTTTGCAAAAAAGCAGCCAACTCAGCGGGTATGATCATACCGGCGAACAAGCCAACAGTAATCATACGCTCTGGGAACAAATGAAGCGATATGAATTTGACCTGAATGGCTTGCCTGCTACCCCGGTGCTTATTTTCGACCAGTTTGAAGAAGTTTTTACCCTCGCGCACAGCGATGCAAGCCGACGGAGTTTTATAGCCGATTTAGCCGATCTGGCCAATGAAACCATGCCTGAGACGATCCGTAAAAACCTCCTCAACCACTATCAGCAAACTCAGGATGGTGTTTCGGTGGAAGAAATGCAATGGTGGGAAAATCAGCCAGATGTGCGAATTATCCTTTCCATTCGCTCCGATTTTTTGCATTTTATCGACCAAATGAGTCCGCTCATCCCGGGTATTTTGCGCAATCGTTACCAGTTGCAGCCACTCAGCCGCGAAAAAGCGCGGGTTGCCATTGTGCGCCCGGCCGCTGCAGAAGGCACTTATGCAAGCCCGGTTTTTCATTATACCGAACCAGCGCTCGAAGAAATGATTGGCTTTCTGGCAGGCCAAAATTTATTGGATAAAACAGCTAGCGCAGCCACAGAAAGCCAAATTTCCAAGCAACGCGACGAAATCGAAACGGTCAATTTACAGATCGTGTGTCAGGATGTGGAGGAGAAAATGATCGATTATCAAAAGCCTGCAAATTTTGCCATTGAACCCGAATTTTATGGCAAAATAGATGGTTTACGCGCCTCCATTCGCAATTTCTATTATAATCAAATGCAGGCCTTCCCCAAGGCTTACGTAGAACGCATCCTGCAAAAAGCACAGTTTGGGGAACAAATTAAACCAGCGGACAAACGGCTGAGCGCCGAAGATCCGGATGCCCTGCGCACTTTGGCCCAACGGGTAATTGAAGAATTCCTGGTCACCTCCAGCAACCGACGCAATAGTGTCGTAGATGATACCCTCCTTGATGAAAACCAGGTTACGCCCGATTTTCTGGACACTTTGGTAGATAAAAGCCGATTGTTGCGCAAGGAACCGCGTTTGGACGACTTTTATTACGAAATCAGCCACGATACCCTGTTGCCCGCGATTATAGAATCGCGCGATAAACGGCGGCAAAAGGAATTTGCCAACCAGGAAAAACAAGCCCTGGAAGCCCAATTGTTGCAAGAAGCCCAACGTAGAAAGGATATTGAAGCCGAATTGCGTATTGCCCGCCAGAACCGAAAAATGGCACGCATCGTTTCTTATACCTTATTAGGGGTGTTGCTCGCTTTTTCCGCGTTCGGCCTTTGGATGACCTACGATTACGTCAATTCGGTGAAAGAAGAACTGCGGGATACGGAGCAAAATGTGCAAAACGAATTTTTTGACGCAGCCATCCCGATTTATGAAAAAATGCAGGCAAACCCACGTCGAAAATGGGTACTGAAGTATTTTGATCAAAAAGACGTAGACAGTGAACTAAATAAAGTACAGCGTTTGCAGGCCTGCTATAAAGGTATTACCGATAGTATGACCGCTGGCGATGAGCGCTTTTTTCAGCAAAAAGATTATGCTGGGGCGCTTTTAGCTTATCATCATGCCTACGACAGTATTTTAGTTTACAGAAAGTTAAATTTTGAATTGTCTAATATTGCACATGAATACCGCATTGACACCGCATATATTCATAAAAAAAGAATCACCGCCGACCAGCGCATTGAAAGCGCCCTGCAAATTTTGATCACGCAGTTTAAGGTAGCACAACGCGATTTTGAAACATTTAGTGAAGCAGGGGTTTGGAATATGGCCTTGCGCAGTTTGCGAAAAATGCAAAATTTACTGCCTACGGACCCCCAAGATATTAAAGCACTCCGAAGCGAATTAAACCTGGATGAAGCGCCAAAAGATTATGTAAAACAGGAAATACTGCGCTGCAAACAACAATTACGGCGCAGAGGGGTGGTGTTAAAAGAGTAAGGAAATGAAATTTGGTTTGGAGCGCTTTTTTTACTGCTTAAAGAAACTATCTTTGCTTTCCCAAACGCAAGAACATACTACTACATCACCTCCATTAGTGGGGTATAACAAACAACTACCATGGTCAAAATTCTCGTCAATGACGGTATCCATCCAGATGGCCGTTTACTGCTCGAAGAAGCCGATTATCTTGTAGAGGAGGAGCGTATCCCACAAGAAGAACTCGTCAATCGTATTGCTGAATACGATGTGCTGATCGTTCGCAGTGCTACCAAAGTCACCAAAGCCATTATTGATGCGGGGAAAAACCTTAAAATTATTGCACGCGGTGGTGTAGGCCTCGATAATATCGATGTAGTGTACGCCGAGAGCAAAGGTATTAAGGTGTACAACACGCCCATGGCATCTTCCAGGGCGGTTGCAGAGTTGGCCATTGCGCATTTATTCGCAATGTCGCGCATGTTGCACCGTAGTAACCGCGAACTTGCTGCTGGCCATGATTTTAAAAACCTGAAAAAGGCTTACGAAACAGGCTTCCAGATCCGGAATAAAACCCTGGGTATTGTAGGTTTTGGTCGTATTGGCCAGGAAGTTGCCAAAATTGCATTGGGTATCGGTATGTCGGTGCGCGCCCACGATCCTTATGTGCAGGAAGCGGATGTCAGCATTTTACTCAATGATTACCCCGATTTGAAATACACGGTGCGGGTACAAACGGAATCCTTAGATAAAGTGTTTAAAGATGCTGATTTTATCACCTTCCATATTCCGGGTGTAGATCAGCCCTTGGTTACTGCTACCGAATTTGCAAAAATGAAAAAAGGCGTTTTCCTCATCAATACAGCCCGTGGGGGTGTCATTGATGAAAATGCGTTGCTCGAAGCCCTAGAAAGTGGTAAAGTAGCCGGTGCGGGTTTGGACGTGTTTGAAAACGAACCTACACCCAAAGAAGCCTTGTTGAAGCACCCATTGGTGTCTTGTACACCGCATATCGGTGCCAGCACGGTGGAAGCACAGAGCTATATCGGAATGGAACTCGCAGATAAAATTATCTCTTTTTTTGGAGATGATCTGTAAATAAAAAGTGCATAAAACTTGTTTGAATGGTTTGATTTGGGAAGTCCCGGGTCAAACCATTTATTTTATGCCCTTTGTAGGGAGTTGGCCTCCAGCACCTGCTCGTGCAAAAGGTCGTATAACAAGTCGTGGTACTCCGGAAATGAAGGGATATTATTATGGCTGGCGCCTATGATAGGGTGCAATTGAATTTTTTCGGGTAAAAGGGCTTTCAACATCAAACTCTGGCGATAAGGAATCAATCGGTCGCGCACCGCATGTATAATATGGATCGGACAATGTACTTTTTTAATAAATTGATCGGTACGAATCTGATAACGCAATAAAAGACGCAGCGGAAGCCAAAATCCGTACCGCCGAATATGGTGCAGAAAAGAATAATATGGACAATCGAGTATCAGCATTTTTGGATTATTCCAAGAGGCAATGCGAGTTGCCAAACCACTGCCTAGCGAACGACCGTATAACACAATTTGCTCCTCTTCATAATTGGTTGCCAGCCACTTATATACTTGTTGTAAATCGGAATACAAAATAGATTCCGTGCGCCGACCCTTACTTTTCCCAAATCCGCGATAGTCAAGAATGAAAAAGTCGTAACCTTTGCCTACAAAATCTTTAGCAAATTTGCCCCAACCTTTGATGCTGCGCGAATTACCTTTAATGTAAAACACCACACCCTTGCTGTTGGGTACCCGAAAATGGAGCGCATTGATTAGTCCACCATCTTCCATCTCAAAATTAACCTCCGAAAACGGAAACGGGTATTTATAGGCAAACCATTTGGGCAGCCGCTCTGGACGAAAGAAAAAGAAATCTTGTCCAAAGTAAAATACCAGACAAAGGATGCCGTAGAGCATGCCTGTGGAAAGCAGCAAACTATACCAAAGTGCCATATTGCATTTTTTATACAGAATCCAGGTGCTAAGATGCCTCCTTCTCCGGAAGTACGGCGATGCATTTCAATTCTATCGCAATCGGCGTAGGCAGCCGATCAATGCCCAAGGTCGTGCGACAAGGCTGATTGTCTTGAAAATACGTAGCATAAATCCGGTTAAAAGTATGGAAATCGCGCTCCATGTTTACTAAAAACACGGTGACGTCTACCAGGTCTTCCCAACGAGCCCCCGAAGCCTCTAACACCGCTTTTACGTTGCGGAATACGGAGTGAACTTGCGCCTCAAAATCAAAGTTGGTAAAATTGCCACTCGCGCTGCGCTCCAAACCAGGAATTCCATCTCCCTCCGGTTCCCGCGGACCAATGCCCGACAAAAATAAAAGTTGTCCTACCTTGCGTGCATGTGGGTAAGCCCCTACCGGTTTGGGCGCGTTGGTGGTGTGAATCGGGTCAGATTGCATGGAATCAGCTTGTAAATGAGGAAGTAAATGTATTAAATGATCTGCAAAATTGTGATTAATTTGATTAGATACAAAATACCTTTCCAGAAAATTAAAATCATTGAGTTGCTTTCAATCCACATATTATATTTGGGCTTTCAAACCAATTTTAATATTGAAATTCATCTGTAAAAAAGTTTAAACTATGCACCTTTGGGGAATTGACCTTGGCGGAACAAAAATTGAATGCGCCATCCTGGAAAGTCGTGAACAGCCAAATGTAATTGCACGACAGCGTGTTCCAACAGAGGCGCATTTGGGCTACAATCATATTATTGGCCAGGTCGTAAAACTAGTCGATTTGCTGGTGCAAGAAACGGGTATTAAGCCAGGTGCGATTGGCTTAGGGCATCCGGGTACTTTGGACCGCAATACAGGCGGTGTAAAAAATGCGAACACTACAGCCCTCAATGGTATGCCGTTCGATAAAGATCTTGAAAAAGCACTGGGGATTCCGGTAAAATTAGCCAATGATGCCAATTGTTTTGCGGTCGCGGAGGCCCACATGGGTGCAGTACCCGATGTGTTGCCCAATGCCGAAGTCGTTTTTGGCGTAATTATGGGAACCGGGGTCGGCGGCGGCTTGGTGGTAAATGGCAAAGTTGTAAATGGTCGTCAGGGAATTGGCGGCGAGTGGGGGCATAACTACCTCGATGACAGCGGCGGCATGTGTTACTGTGGCAAATTAGGTTGTGTAGAAACCGTTATTTCAGGACCGGCGCTCGAACGGTATTATGCTGGTTTAACAGGTGAAAAACTTCATTTGCGCGAAATTGTCGCCCTCGCAGATGCTAAAACGGACCCAGCAGCCATTCAAACCATGGATCGCCTCATTCATTTCTTCGGAAAAGCCATTGCTGTGGTGATTAATATTATCGATCCAGATGTAATCGTTTTGGGCGGAGGCGTTGGGAATTGTGATCGGCTTTATTCGGATGGTGTGCTGGAAGTAGGCAAACACGTGTTTAATACCCGCGTGGATACCATGTTCTTGCGCCCAAAACTGGGCGACAGTGCAGGGGTATTTGGTGCCGCTTTGTTGTAATGGTTAGAAAATGTGCCGTTCAGCGTGGTAACTGGAGCGCACCAAGGGCCCACTTTCAACGTATTTTAACCCTTTTTGCAAGCCAATTTCTTTATAAGCCGCAAATTGATCGGGATGTACAAACTCGGCAACTTCGAGGTGCATTTTGGTGGGTTGCAAGTACTGACCGAGGGTCAGGATATCGCAGCCGTGGGCAACCAAATCGTCCATGGCTGCATATATTTCTTCCGGTGTTTCGCCCAGCCCAACCATAATGCCGGTTTTGGTGCGTTTTCCGTAATCTTTGATACGTTGAATTTGCTCCAAACTGCGTTCATATTTAGCCTGCGGGCGCACTTTTCGGTATAAGCGCGGCACCGTTTCCATATTATGGCTCACTACTTCCTGTCCAGCAGAAATCATCCGTTCGAGGGCTTCCCAGTTGGATTTTACATCTGGAATGAGGGTTTCGATGGTGGTTTCCGGGGAGCGTTCTTTCACGGCTCGTACCGTTTGATACCAAATTTCGGCACCACGGTCTTTTAATTCGTCGCGGTTTACAGAAGTCAGCACAGCGTGTTTTACTTTCATCAGCCAAATTGCTTCGGCTACGCGGCGCGGTTCATCTTCATCATATTCGTTGGGACGGCCGGTTTTTACGGCACAAAAAGAGCAGGAGCGGGTACAAACATTGCCCAAAATCATAAATGTGGCGGTTCCTGCCCCCCAGCATTCACCCATATTGGGACAACTACCACTTTGACAAATCGTATGGAGTTTGAATTCATCGACGATGTTTCGAACGTTGCGATAATTCTCTCCCATCGGTAGCCGAACTTTCAGCCATTCAGGTTTTTTAGAGCGCGACGGTGTATCTTGATCTATAACAGGAAGTTCCAGCATGATAATACCTCTGTGGGCAAAGTTTCGCTGACTTTAGCGCCGCTTGCCCAGCTGCAAATTTAGGAAGAAATTGAAAAATAAGCGTTGGTTATTGGTCTCGGATACCAAAATGGGTGCTTTCGTGGCAAACATGTCGGCCGTCAAACCAATTTCAAGTGCTTTTACAAATTCGTCAAATGCACCCCAGTCCATGTGCATTGCAATGGTTGCGTTACCACCTGGCACAATTGATAGTTGGTTAAATCCGCGCGTGAAAGGCGATGCGCCTAAAATGCGGGAATTATTCAGGAAAATAGACGCATTCTCAGGGCTGTACTTTTGATGTATCGCGCGATTCTGACCTGCTGGCACATCCACAGCATAACGCAAAGCCAGATAATAAGGTTTTAGCAATCCCAGAGTAGGTCCAAAAGAATAGCTCATACCCATGGCCACGCCTTTTTGTTTGGCTTTTTCTGAAAAATACCGCTTGGTGCCCCATGCAGCCCGAAAAGCCAGCAAGTTATTTTTTTTGCCAAAAATATAGGGTCGAAAGGAGCGACTTACCGTAGGGTCGGCGCTTTGACGCACCTCCTTAGGGTGTTTGATTTCACCGAGGTATAATTTGAAAAATTTAGTCTTGTTGTAGGTGCGCAAACGCCCAAACTCAACACCGGCAACATAGCCTTTGTTGGTGGTAAGCATGAAATTGAAGGCTGTTTCGCGGTTGTAAATTATGCCTACCTTTTGCGTGGGCATCCGTACACTTTGTGCTTGCAAACCTCCAGTAACAATCAAGAGCAACCATAAGATAAACCTGCTTCTCATATGCGGGATTTTGTTCCAAATATAGGCGCTTAAATGGTAAAGCCAAGGAAAAAAAGTGCGTTTTGTCAATTGACCCGCATGTTTTTTAAAACAAAGGAAAGTCCTCAATGTTTTGCGTTGTTTTAATTTTAGAATAAAAAATGTCTAATTGATCTTTAGCCAAAAAATATAGGGAGCTGGCCTCGCATTCAATTTGTTTTTAAAATTTAGTTCTGCGGTTAACCATATGGCCAAAAGATGGATATTCTGATAATCGGACCCTATAGTGAATAATAAATACGTACCTTTGTACTGTTTTAGGTGTTGCAAGCCTTTGATCATCAGCCTGCATTTTCAAAATCGCCTTCAACCGAACTCATGCCGATTGATGTTATTTTTATATTGATTTTTAGCTACGGATTCTGGATTGGTTACCATCGAGGAATCATTGGTACTATTTTTAACCTAGTCGCCTATGTTTTTGGTATAATATTGGCTTTTAAAATTACGCCAACTACCACCAATATCCTCGAAACGGCGTTTAATTCAGACAATCCAACCATTTTTTTAGCCGGTTTTTTGATTAATTTGGCGGTAATTATGTTGGTACTGCGTATGGCAAGTGCTGGAATCACTGGTTTATTCGAAATTGCTTTTTTAGGATTGTTTAATCGGGCTGCGGGTGGAATCTTAACTGGGGGCTTTTTTGTACTCATATATAGTGTCTTGTTGTGGTTTCTGGTAAAGGTGCAATTTCTCAACACCGCCACCCTCACAGAGTCAAAAACCTACCCCTTTTTGGCAAACTTGCCCTCCACAGCAAAAAATGTCGCCATTCGTTTCAAACCAGTTGCCGAAGATCTATGGGGAACTTCACTGGATTGGATGAGCCGCCTCGAAAAGTATGGCATTGAAAAAACGGGGGGGCAGCCTAAAATATACGAACTGCCCGATAAAAATACAAAAATTGAAGGCGCGCCAGAAACGACCACGCCACGAACCCGATCCAATCCACAGGAAGATGACGACGGCATCGAATAACAAGGGGTGATGGGCTGTATCATTGGTGTTTTTATCATGCTGTGTACCTTCGAATTTGAACCATGCGCATTCTGCTGCTCGACAATTACGACTCTTTCACCTATAATTTATATGATTATTTGCAGCAAACCGGACATGCCTGCTGGGTGGTTCGAAACGATGCGATAAGTATAGATGAATTAGAAAGCGCTGATTTTCAGGCAATTGTATTGTCTCCTGGCCCAAAACGTCCAGAAGAAGCTGGCATAATGCCTGCGTTAATTGCGCATTTTTACCGAAATAAACCCATCCTGGGTGTTTGTTTGGGCATGCAAGCCTTGGGGATGTTTTTTGGGGCCAAACTGGTGAAAGCCCAGGTACCCATGCATGGCAAAACCTCGCTGATTACCCATCTGCCACATCCAATTTTCGAAGATATACCACCGCAATTTGAGGTTATGCGGTATCATTCGTTGGTGTTGGAATCCTTGGAGGGAACAGATTTACAAGCCATTGCAAGTACGGAAACGGGCGAATTAATGGCTTTACAGCATAGCAGTTTGCCTTTGGTGGGGGTGCAATTCCACCCGGAATCCATCCTGACACAATATGGAATGAACATGATACAAAATTGGGTTTCCTATGCCCAGCAATCAATTGAAAACCATGCAATTAATTCATAACTACATCAATGGCGTGTTTGTGCCGCCACAAGCAGGCCAATATTTAGATAATTACAACCCGGCAACCGGCCAGATATTCAGTCAATTACCTGCTTCAGATGCCGATGATGTGGAAGCGGCCATCGCAGCGGCGGAAGCGGCTTTTCCTGCCTGGTCTTTGACTGCTCCCGAAACCCGACACGATATTTTACGGGCCATTGCCGATGGTATTTTGCGCAATTTAGATCGATTAGCCGCCGCCGAAAGCATGGATTCGGGTAAAACCATTACCACTGCACGTACCATTGATATTCCGAGAGCGGCCCTGAATTTTAAGTTTTTTGCTACGGCCTTGATGCATTTTGGATCAGAAAGTTACTACCTGCCAGGCGAAGCAATGAGTTATACGTTGCGTCAACCCCTGGGTGTGGTGGCCTGCATAGCCCCTTGGAACCTTCCATTGTACCTTTTTACCTGGAAAATTGCCCCTGCGCTGGCGGCGGGTAATTGTGTGGTCGGCAAACCATCGGAGGTGACACCTTTAACGGCTGCTATTTTGGGCGAAATATGTACAGAAGCCGGATTACCTGCCGGGGTGCTCAATATTGTACACGGACTAGGCCCTGTGGCTGGAGCCGCGATGGTAAAACACCCCAAAGTAAAAGCCATTTCGTTTACGGGAAGTACCCGCGCTGGTGCAGAAATTGCGCGTATTGCCGCTCCGATGTTTAAAAAAATGTCCTTAGAACTGGGTGGCAAAAACCCCAACCTGATATTTGCCGATTGCGATTACGATAAAATGCTGGAAACAACGGTGCGCTCCTCTTTTAACAACCAGGGCCAAATTTGTCTTTGTGGATCGCGTATTTATGTGGAAAGGCCACTGTACGAAAGATTCAAAACCGATTTTATCGCACGGGTTAAGGCCCTAAAAGTGGGTAATCCAAGCGATCCCAACAGCAACTTGGGTGCGGTGGTGAGTAAAATGCACTTCGATAAGGTAATGGCTTGTATCGAATTGGCGCAGGAAGAGGGTGGGGTATTGTTGTGTGGGGGACATGCTTTGCAGCTTCCAGGTGAAAACGCTGCAGGATGGTTTATTTCACCAACCATTATTGAAGGCTTGCCGTTGCATTGTCGTACCAATCAGGAAGAGATTTTTGGGCCGGTTGTGACCCTGCATGCGTTTGATACTGAGGAGGAAGCGATTTTACAAGCGAATGGTACCAATTATGGTTTGAGTGCTACCCTTTGGACCAATGATCTGGCTCGAACCCAGCGCATCACCAGTGCGTTGCAGGCAGGGATTGTTTGGGTGAATACGTGGATGTTGCGTGATTTACGCACCCCATTTGGCGGCGTAAAAAATTCGGGCGTTGGCAGAGAAGGCGGCTGGGAAGTATTGCGGTTTTTTACAGAAACCAAAAACATAACTTTCGGATTATAAAGCAAGTTTTGTATTCCGATAAAAAAGAAATCCCCACTTGGAAGTTCCAAGCGGGGATTTTGTATTTCGTATTGTGTTTAATTATTTGCTTTTAACAAGATCACCAGTTGAAACTTGATTTGTTTCGATGCGGTTGGTCCATTCAATTTGATCAGGATTTCCTTCTGTTGTCAACTCGATGGTAGTCATATCAAGCAAGGTTAGGCCAGTTACTTTGTTGCCTTTGATGCCCGTTGCGCGGTAATCGTTGGCCCAGTTGATTTTGAATTCTTGCACACTTGCTTTCAGGCTTTCGTCGATGGTAGCAACGGTCAACATAGAAGGGTTTGAACCAGCAACGAAGTGTGTACCGATGTAATTTCCTTTTTTGTCAAAAACGCTGATGCTGTATGTTTTGGTACCGCGTGTCAAACCGCGAGCGATGTTGTAAAGTACGGCGTAGTATTCTTTTGTTTCGAAAGACGCTACTGGCTCTGGACGAACTGGCATGCTGCTGAATTGAGCGCTGCGCTCTAGTTCTGGAAGGTATTCGTAAAATTCCCAAGACAGGGACGCTGATTTTGCAGCAACACCACTTTCCAGTTGAACTTGCATTTCCTGTGCGTTAAAAGTATAAGGCAAGGAAGCAGTTGGAAACTGGTTTAAAAATTCCCGAAAGTTGGGAGTTTGTGCGTTAACGCTGATCGCTGTAAAAACCAGAAAGAAAAGCGTTGATATAGAGAAAGACAGTTTCATAATCGGGTCGGTTGATGGTTGATTAGATAGTGTGTGCTTGATTACCAAGGAAATGGTTGTTTTGTTTTATTTTTCGGTTCTGCATTACATAATGCAAGGAGCATGCCAGTTTTGAGGTTGCTTAAAAGTTTTTTCGAAAAAAAACAAAACCAGATAAATTTCCGTGTAAAAAGTACATGATCATGTGGTTTCGTAACCTGAATTTGGTAGGACCAATCAGGCTAAAAAAATTAATAATTGAAAAACGGAAAGGAGAATACGACGGGCTGTAACGTGGCAGCGCAGCGACTTTAGTGGATCAAGCCTAAAAAAAGCAGATCGGCCACCAACAAAAATCGCACCAGTTTTAGTTAAAAAACACCTTGCCGGCTTGGGGGCCGACAAGGTAAGGCAGGTATTGTGGCGTCGCGGTAAAAAAATTAGTTGGGAGGGTCGTCTGTATGGACGAACGAGGAGGGCATTAAACTTGAACAGGTGGAAGGCAGGAGGTGGGGGCGGTAGGGATTAGGCCGCAGCATCGGTGCTTGGGTGGTTTTCATTGTTGATTATTGGTTTTTAAAGTAAATTTAAGGGACTGCAAAGATGGAATATTTTTTCAATACAAGTGTGTTAAGATTTTTGTTTATGTATAAATTTAACAAATAAAGAAGCCCGCAGTAGGTTGCATCGAGACTTTAGCCGATTTAAAAGGTGTTTTTTTGCTAAAAAACGCCCCTTTTGACTGTTTGTCCGAAATGCAAAAAAACTGCGGGCCTAAGGATATAAGTTGTAAATTTTTCTAAAGAGACAATTAAGCGGTTTTTTTCGCTTTCGAAGCCTTCCCTGTTTTTTTAGGTTTGTCTTCTGTTACACCCTGGTCCGGTAAAATAGGCAGGTTGCCCGCTACCGCACCAGAAACATAGGTGCCCCAAGTGAGGTTGTTAGCACCTTCTTTGTGGGTCTGCGCTTTCTCAATCGCCAACAAAGCAGCATGTTCTACCACCCATTCAAAGTTTTCTTCCCCAACAGAAGCCACATCTGCATCTGGCGCAGGATTGCAGAAGTCGATGGCGTAAGGAACCCCGTCGCGGATTGCAAACTCTACCGTGTTGAAGTCATAACCCAAGGCGTGGTTGATACGCAATACATAATCTTCCATTTCAGCCCGTTTTTCTTTCGACACTTTATGGTCGGCTACATAACGGAGATGGTGCGGATTCCGTGGCTCATAATCCATGATGCGGATATATTTTCCACCCAGCGAATAGCAACGGAAGTATGCATCGAATTCGATGGCTTCCTGCAACAGCATCACCAAGGTGTTGGTTTCGTTGTACGCAGCGAAAAACTCATCAAAATTATGGATTTTATACACGTTTTTCCAACCTCCACCAGAGTGCGGCTTCATAAATAATGGGAAACCACCCAGGTATTCAATCATTTTTTCCCAATCCAAAGGGTATTTCATGTTGCGAAAACTCTGCGCCGTGGTGTCTGGCGGCATTTGTTTGGACGGCAACAAAATGGTACGTGGAACGGGCATGCCAATTTTAGTAGACAAACAGTTGTTGAAAAACTTTTCATCGGCACTCCACCAAAACGGGTTGTTCAATACCGCCGTGCCATTCAAGGCAGCGTTTTTCAAATAAGCACGATAAAACGGAACATCCTGGCTAATCCGATCAAAAAGAACGGCATATGACGTAGGATCTCCCTGAATCAGCTCATCCACCAAAGCTTGTTCGGCGTGTATGCCCTTTACATTTTTGGAGTTTACTCTTTCTACTAAGGCTTCGGGAAAGGAGCTTTCCTTCCCGTGCAGGATTCCGATTTTCTTCATGCTTGATTTAATTGGTTAAATGCTATGTTTAAATTGAACGCTCGGAGCAGCCCAAGCGTCGTCTGTACATGACAGCGACAAAACTACTCAAAAGTGTATTTCTACCAAATTTTAACGCAATTAATAATCTATGGTCGGTAGTAACATATGGTCTTCCTTTTTATTGCCAACAATGATATGTAGCGTATCTAATTGTACTTCCTGGCCATCATATTTTGCATAAAGTGTGACATAGCTACTGCCTGGACGCTTGAAAATATGCTGTACCGACCCATTCACAAAAGCTTTGCGTGGCGTGCCATCGCCCAAATCCATTTCGTACACGGCACCTTGGCTAAATTTGCTCATTAAAAATCGGAATGGTTTGTACGCTTCCGGGTTTTCGCTGGCGCGTAATAATTCACCTGGGATCTTTTGTAACGGTGCCGAGGCAGCCTCACTTACCTGATTCTGATTTTCTGCCTGCACCAAGGCGCGGTTGCCCAAACGATTGGAAGGACTTTTGCGCGAAAACTGTAGCAATGCAAGGCCCGATAAGCCAATGACCGCAACAATGATCAGTATGATGGTTTCCCGTTGGTTTCCTTTGGGATACACGATAGAAATATTTTTAATGTCCTGATTAAGCGCGTCTTTTGACATGTCAACCCGTTGTTTTATCCTAAAAATTAGATGTAAAGGTACTAAAATGTGTTTTTACTCCTAACTATTCCGCCAAATTCGCTGTTTCATTCCCTGCTGTAAGGCACTTCCTTTCTGGGAAGGTTTATTTTTTTATCCAAAAAATCCAGTTAATCACACGCTACCTTTGACTTATGAAACTCTTTATCAACGACAGCTTCAATTTTATTTCCAAATTGCGGGTACGGCGCATCCTGAATTTTGCCAAGGTCATTGCCTCTTTTTACCTCACGCAATGGCTAAGACGCCCAATTCAGTGGGGTTTGCCCGTGACCATCAGCATCGAACCAACCACGGCTTGTAACCTGCGTTGCCCGGAATGCCCTTCCGGTTTGCGGTCTTTTTCGCGGGAAACGGGCAATTTGAAGGAAGATTTTTTTCGCCGCACGGTCGACGAACTGCACAAGGATTTGTTTTACCTCATTTTTTACTTTCAAGGAGAGCCCTACATCAATCCGAAGTTTTTGGATATGGTTCAATATGCGCATAAAAAGCACATTTTTACCACCACAAGCACCAATGGCCACTTCTTGAACGACGAAAATGCACGCAAAACGGTAGAATCAGGCCTGGATCGACTCATTATTTCAGTAGATGGCACCACCCAGGATACCTACGAACAATACCGCATCGGCGGTAATCTGGAGCTTGTGTTACAAGGTGCACGCAATGTGGTGAAATGGAAAAAACAACTCAAATCCAGGCATCCACACATCATTTTTCAGTTCTTGGTTGTACGGCCCAACGAACATCAAATTCCAGAAATTTACAAACTGGCACGTGAAATCGGGGTAGATGAGGTGAAATTAAAAACCGCACAAGTGTATGATTATGAAGACGGTAACGCACTTATTCCCACCATCGACCGCTATGCACGGTACCGCCAACAAGACGATGGCACCTGGAAGGTAAAACACACTTTATATAACCACTGCTGGAAACTCTGGCACGCCTGCGTAATTACCTGGGATGGCCTGGTGGTACCCTGTTGTTTTGACAAAGATGCTGTTCACCGCTTAGGCGACCTGAAAAGCACGCCTTTTCGGGACTTATGGCAGGGCCAGGCCTATCAACAATTCAGAACGGATCTTTTAAAAGGCCGGGATCAAATTGATATTTGCCAAAATTGCACCGAGGGTTGCACCGTTTGGGCTTAATCCAGGTAAATTTGCCCATCTTTCATTACAAATAGGATCTTTTGCATTACCTTGATATCATCCAAAGGATTGCCTTTAACCGCGATTAAATCCGCTAATTTGCCAGGCTCCAGGGTGCCAATTTTATCCTGTAAACGCAACATTACCGCTGCCTCGCGGGTAGCAAATGCCAAAATATCGAGGTTGCGGATACCAGCATCGGCCATAAATTTAAATTCCAATCCGTTTTGGCCATGTGGATATACACCCGCATCGGTTCCAAAGGCTATTTTTACCCCTTTTTTGTAGGCGCGGCTAAGGGTTTCCTGAATTTTAGGACCGATGTCTTCTGCTTTTTTTCGCACCACTTCCGGGAAAAATCCTTTGGCAAATTTGGCGCTGTCGCTTACGGCCCAGCCTGCAGTCAGGGTGGGAACATACCAGGTCTCTTGTTTCACCATCAATTCCATCGTACTATCGCTCATAAACGTACCGTGCTCAATGGTGCGCACCCCTGCTTTAACCGCGCGCCGCATACCTTCATCGCCATGTGCATGTGCCGCAACATCAATTCCGAGATCGCGGGCGGTTTTAACAATCGTAACTAATTCATCTTCACCGTAATGCGGTAATCGGCCATCGCGCGCGAGGCTCAACACGCCACCCGTAGCACATACTTTGATCCAGTCTGCCCCGTGCTTTACCTGTGTCCGCACAGCCGATCGACAAGCATCTGGTCCATCGGCAATGCCTATTTCCGGTCCCGGCGGATCGAATAAATCCCAGCGCGTACCGGTTGTCTGGTCGCCATGACCACCCGTAATGCTCAATACGTGTCCTGCAGTCAGGATGCGTGGCCCAAGCGCCCAACCACTGTTAATGGCATTGCGCAGGGAAATATTAATGCCATTGCCACCCAGGTCGCGCACGGTCGTAAAACCGGCCTCTAAGGTGCGTTTTGCATATACGGCAGCGCGAAATGCGACATCCGCATCGTTAAAAACATATTTTTCGTTGTATGAATTGCGACTTTGCTCCCATTCGAGGTGTACATGGCAATCAATCAGGCCGGGAAGCACCGTTTTGTCCTTTAAATCAATGACTTGTGTGCCTGCGGGCGGGTTGAGGTAACCTTTCTCGATGCGTTGAATTTTATTTTGTACCACCACCAGGGTAACGGCTGTTTGTGGGTCCGCGCCACCTTGCATTGTGAGCAGTGTGCCACAATGCAGGTACGTTGTTTGCGCGTGCGCACCTACCCATTCGAGTAAACATAGTAAAAGAAAATATTTTCGTATGTTATTCATTTTCAATTATTTAGTCGTAAAATAATAATGCCCGATTGACCCTTTTGGCCTTTCATGTATTCAGCAAGCGGTTGTCCGGAAATGATGGCTTTTCGGTGTAAAGAAGAGGCGTGTAAGAGGTGAATCCGCCCATTCTGACGTACAGCAAAACCTTCATGCGAAATATCCAGCCCGCGTTTTGTGGAGGTTAACAGCAACAAATCCCCTTCCTGAATCAGGTGTTCGATGGATTTGATTTTTGCTTTTGGGATAAAATACCAATGATGCGCTGAAACCCTTTTTTCCGACAATTGAATGGATTTCAAGGCATTGGATTCCCTGATTTTAGGGTATTTATCGGCATGAAGCGATATGTAATTGATTTCTTTATTGAAAGGTACACCACCAAATGATTGGGTTAAATCGCGCAGAAAACCCAGTTGCTGGGCCTGAATGACCCAACCTGTAAAATAATGGATGCGCGATCCATAGCCTTTGATGACGCCACCCCAATACCGCAATTGTTGTACATAGTGCCGATACGTTTCAAAATTGCCCTGGTCTTTGCTCGTTAGTGCAATCGCGAGGCTATTTTCCACCAAGGTCCAACAGTCCAGCGCCCGCAGGTTAATGACCAGGCGTTCACTTGGATGAATATCGAGTGTGCCGGATATATAAGGCGTTCGCAGGAAGGATTTTGCGATGGCCAGTGTTTTTTGCGCCATGTTGCCTCCGCTTGCGGCAATGTTGTACTTTTCCAGGAAAATCAGGGAGTCCTGTTCTTCAAATACATTGCCACAACTGGAAAGGAGGTTTGCTTCCACTCGGGTGCCCAAACACAACACCAAACAGGTGCACAAAAGGCGCGATTGAAGATAGGAACAGGAGCGAACCATGCAGTTTTTTATTTTCAGTAAAAATTTTTAGGTTAAGATGCCTGCCAAAGTAGCCGACAAATACGAAGCAAGGGTGCCCGCGATCAAGGCCCGGAAGCCCAATTTGGCCAAATCAGACCTTCTGCTCGGCTCGAGGGCCGAAATTCCGCCAATTTGAATGCCCACCGACCCAAAATTAGCAAACCCGCACAAGGCAAAACTTACAATTACCAGGGTTTTGGGATCGATGGTTGTAAGGATGTCTTTCAGTTGCAAATAGGCCACAAACTCATTGGCCACCAATTTGGTACCCATCAAAGCACCCGCCGTCATTACATCCTGACCCGGCACGCCCATGGCCCAGGCAAAGCCCGCAAACAAGCCCCCTAAAATGGTGTTGAGGCTGAACTGCGGATAACCCACCAAAGCACCGGCTCCACCCAATAAATAATTAATTAAGGCAATTAAGGCCAAAAAACCAATCAACATGGCGACCACGTTCAAACCTACCTTCAGGCCGTCCGAACAACCTGCGCTGATCGCATCTACCAAATTTGAATGTTGTTTACCTACTTTTAATTTTACCGTGCCCGTGGTTTCTGATTCTTCTGTTTCGGGGTAAATGATTTTTGAAATGGCCAACGCACCCGGTGCCGCCATGATGCTGGCCGCAATCAAATACTCAGCGGGAACCCCAAATTTGATATAAGTAGCCATCACACCACCTGCAATACAGGCAAAACTGCCCGACATGGAAGCCATCAACTCAGAATTGGTCATGCCTTTCAAATAAGGCTTGATCATAATTTGGGCTTCTACTTGCCCTACAAATGCACTGGAAATATTACTCAAGGCCTCAGCGCCACTCACCCGCATAAAATAATTGAGCCCAATGGCCAATTTTTCTACAATCCACTGCATCACACCGATGTGATAAAAAATATTGACCAAACAAGCCACGAAAATGATGGTCGGAATAATGCGCACAAAAAAGATAAAGGTTTGATCTCCAAACAAAGGAGCCAACTTGGCATCATCGCCCAATACCCCAAAAACAAACTTTGCGCCCTCATCCGAAAAACTCAGCACCTTGGTAACCGCTTTGCCCAACCAGCCGAAAATCGACTTCCCGGCGGGTGTTTTTAAGATAAAAACAGCCAAACTCGCCTGAATGAGCAGGCCCATCCCCACCACTCGGTAATTAATGGCCTTGCGGTTGTTCGAAAGTAAATATGCGATTCCCAAAATCAGAGCAATTCCTATAAGCCCAATAAACCGATCCATGCTGTGCTATTTTAAGCTGGTTGAACGAGTGTGACAAGTTATGTTGTCCTTCAAATGGCAAAGAAAACAGTATTGTGTTAAAAAACCGCTAAAAGTAAGCAGCACACTTGGTTTACAAAAAAAATTTACCGGAAAGCCTACTTTTGCAGCATTCAACCATCCTACACATGAATGCACCTTTTCTGATTGGTATCACCGGCGGCTCTGGCAGCGGAAAGTCTACTTTTATCCAACATTTGCGCGAACGATTCACGGAGCAAGAGCTTTGCATTATTTCGATGGATGAATATTATCTGCCCCGAGATCAACAAAAAGAGGACGATAAAGGAGAAAAAAACTACGATTTGCCTAAAAGTTTTGACAAAAAACGGTTTCGCGACGATTTGGAACAATTGGTGGCCGGGAAAACAGTGATCAAGGAAGAATACACCTTTAATAATGCATCCGCCAAACCCAAATTATTGACCTACCTGCCTGCACCCGTGATTATTGTGGAAGGACTTTTTGTGCTCCATTACAAAAAAATAGCGCCGATGTTCAACCTGAAAATTTTCATTTATGCCAAAGAAAATCTCAAGGTGATTCGGCGCATTTACCGCGATCAGGTGGAGCGGGGTTATCCGATTGATGATGTGTTGTACAAATACCAGCACCATGTGTTGCCTTCTTACGAGCGCTATATTTTGCCTTATAAAGAAGAAGCCGACATCGTAATCAACAACAATGCGCGGTTTGATGCCGGAATTGAAGTGGTGGCTGCTTTTGTAAAAAGTAAACTGCCGCCTATTGCGCCTTAAAGGAGGAGCGCCCTACCTTTGTGCATGCAATTTTCTAACCCTGTCACAGCCGAGGAAGTACCGCAATCCCTGTATTCGAGGCCTTTTTTACTGCTTTGCCTTTCGCATGCCCTGTTTGCTTCGAGTTTTAACATGATGATTCCGGAGTTGCCAGCATATTTGAGTTCCCTGGGCGGTGCACAATACAAAGGCTGGATTATTGCCCTTTTTACCCTTACAGCGGGCATTTCCAGGCCATTTAGCGGCCGCCTAACCGATACGATTGGTCGGATCCCGGTGATGTATGTGGGCGTTTTTGCCTGTATTATTTGCAGTATGCTGTATCCTGCTTTGGCATTTGTGAGCGGATTTCTGACTTTGCGCTTTTTTCATGGCTTCTCTACAGGCTTTAAACCGACGGGTACCACGGCCTATGTGGCGGACATTGTTTCGCCCTTGCGTAGGGGAGAAGCGATGGGGTTTTTGGGCATTTGCTTGAGTGTGGGTGCTTCGGCGTCTCCATTATTGGGCAGTTGGTTGGTGCAAGCCTTCCATAACATCAATGTGATGTTTTATGCCTCGGCGGTGTTGGCTTTGCTTTCGATGATTATTTTGATGCGTTTGAAAGAAACCCTCCGCCCGACCCAGCCTTTTCGATGGAAATTATTGTGGATTAAACGGGAAGACATCTTTGATCCACGGGCGATCCCGGCGGCCATCATCATGATTTTTTGCTATTTCAGTTATGGCGTGATTCTTACCCTTGCACCCGATTTGAGCGATGCCTTGGGATTGAGCAACCGGGGCACTTTTTTTGCCATTTTTACCTTGGCAAGCATCAGCACGCGGTTTTTTGCGGGAAAAATATCCGATCAATGGGGGCGTATTCCGGTGCTGAAGGCTTCTGCGGTGGTAATCGGTATTTCGATGGTGCTATTTGCCCATACCAATACGCCCTGGATGTTGTACCTCGCTTCCACCATGTTTGGTTTGGGAAATGGTATTTTTTCGCCTGCAATAAACGCTTGGACGATCGATTTAGGCGACCCGGAAAAGAAGGGCAGGGCGCTTGCGACCATGTTTATGGCCCTGGAAATTGCAATTGGGGGAGGTGCTGCCCTGAGTGGATGGTATTTTGCCGATCAAATCGGGCGTATGCCAGCCGTATTTTATGCAGCGGCATTCATGAATTTGGGTGGCTTAATCTATTTGTTCTGGAAAGGCCACAGCAAAATTTAGTCCTCCACTTTCCAGTTGGCGCCATAAGTTTCCACCAGAATATTGTCGTAGTAGTCCGCTTTTTCGAACAACATCCGCAATTTGGCCATGCCGGTCGTTTCATCCAAATAGCGATCGAAAATAAGCAGGGAAAGGATGATGTCCTGTTCGTGTACGCTTAACGTGACGGATTCATTGTGGTGGTTTTCCCGCAACAAGTACTCGTATAAAGGTTTGATATTTTCCTTGGGCAATTCACATAAAATCGCGTCGGCAGAAATCAATCCGGTTTTTTCATGATAAGTAATCAGAATCTTGGCACTTCCTTCGCGAATTTCCCAGGCATTAGGCCCGCAGCGGCTCAAATCTACGTCATGTCCGATTTGTACAATCAATGATTCGATGGTTTTGGGCACCCCGGAAGGTACAAATTCTTCCACGGTAGCAGGAAGTTCCACCTTGTTGCCACAGTGGGAGCAAAAATGCTTTTCCACGGTTTTTTCAGTTACCACATTCAGGCAGGCTGGGCAACGCGCGGCATTATGGGTGTCCACCCGTTGAAAATCTTCAAGGGCCGATTGTAAATAACGCACCGGCAAAGAAAATCCGGTATTGTCGCCATTTTGAATCACAAACGTATTGATTCCTACCACCGTACCAATGTTGCTGACCAAAGGGCCGCCACTGTTGCCCGGGTTGAGCGCTGCGTCGATATGCAGGTACGGGATGCCATTCATTACCTCGCGGGTATTCGAGACAATGCCGCTTTTTACCGAAAATTTCAGACCAAACGGGTGGCCAATGGCCATAACAGGATCGCCTTCCCGGATATTGGTATCCGTGCCCAAGTGTACTTCGGGTAATTCCGGGCCATTTTTAGGGCCTTCCAGAAAAGCCAGGTCGTACTTTTGATCGGTATAACATACCCGTGCCAATTGTTTAGTAAAACCAGCACCTTCTATTACGACCGAGCGATTGCCCTCCACCACATGATGGTTGGTGACAATCAGGCCCTGGTTCCGGAGAAAAAAGCCGGTACCGGTGCTGTTGGGCGTGGCAATTTGAACAATTACCTGGCGATATATTTCAACAAAATCGGTCATTCGGCCTTGATAAGGTTTAAATCTTTGACCATCAGGAGGTAAGACTTGGCAAAAAGGGTATGAGAAGCAAAATCCAAAGTATGTTGGTCGGGTCGGAGCTGCGGGAATTGAGGCCGGTATTGATCTGTAATTTGCTTGATGCCTTGTAAAATGGCACGTTTGTCCAATCGTCCCTCCGCATCTGCAAAAGTAACCGCAAAGCCCAAGTTTTTGAAAAACGCCGGTTCCATGATCTGAAAAAACAAATGGAAAAAGGCACGTACCGGCTGCGGCGGCGCATAGTGAAACAAGGCAAAACCTGCTATATATTGCGGTACCGCCAGGGCCAAAACTTCGTGGTTTTGTTGCAAAGGCCATTCCATATTGGGCAATTCGCCATCAATCAAAGCCACAATGCTGCCGTGATTCACTGCCGGATTAACCCCAAAAGTGCTGCGTGTGCGATACATTTCCTTGAAAAAATCGGCCTTGCTCCGGTCCAATAATTTCTGGTATTCCCGGCGCATATTGGCTACTTTTACCTGCGGCGTTTTTTCATTTTTGGCAAAATAAATGCCGTGGATTTTTTCCAGTACATCCATCATAAACCCTTCTGGTCGGACCAAATAGTCGAGTTTGAAGGCCAAAGACAACAATAAGTAGGCGTAAGCGCCCGGATATTGGTTGGGATCAGGCTTGGCTTTATCCAATTCGGCAAATACCCGCTCGATTTCTGAACGGATAAACTGGTATTTTACTTCTTTCTCTGCCTCGGGTATTTCGCCAAAAGTGCGCGCTACCACCGGTTGCAGGGTGTCAAATTCGTCGAGTAGCAGGTCATCCTGTTTATCGGCATGAATGGCCAACTCCCGCAAAGCATACATCAACTTCAGCGGCGAGCCATCGGCCGTGCTGGTGTCGAACTGAATACTCAGGCAATTATCAGGAGTAAGCGCAAAACGACTGAATTTTAAGGTAAAATTGGCCGTTACCAGGCGGCGTAACACGCCAACGTTCAAATCTTCGGCGCGTGCTACCAGACTTTGTACCTTTACCTTTTCTGTATCGGCAACGCCAGTAATCAATTGAGAACCTTGCCAAAATTGAAAAGTGAGCACACCATCTGCTTCCGTCCATTCCAGATGATCAACATCTGCATCTTTTAGGCTGAGAAGAAATTCGCGGTAAGCATTCAGGTATTCGCCTTTTTCAAATATTTCGAGGGACCGATCGAATGCGGCAATCTGTGCTTCTGTTTTATAGGCATCACTATACCTTCCAAACACAACCTCGGGTTGCGTGGATTTTTTGTCGGTACTAATTCCAAGAAGGCGTTCTAAAAAACTCATAAGTTGATTGCGCGCCAAAAGTAGGAAGTTTGTGTGTAAATTTATGATTCCATAAAAATGACGTTTAGAACTGTTTTTTCGAACCCTCCAGCTGATTTCAAATTGAACCACAACCATCAGATGCTGATGATGGGCTCTTGCTTTACCGAACACATAGGCCGGTACCTGCAGGCGCGCAAATTTCAGGTGCTGTGCAACCCTTTTGGCATCGTATATAACCCGTATTCCATGGCGCTTGCCTTGGAGGCTTTGTGTACCGGAAATGTAGATGAATTTATTGGAGAAACCTTTGAAAATCAAGGAGTTTGGAACAGTTGGTCGTTCCATAGTGCTTTGGGTCACCCCGACCGCTTAACTGCGGAGGCAAGCATGCATACTGCGTTTTCGACTGCCCGTGCACAATTGCTGCAAACAGATGTATTATGCCTCACCTTGGGTACGGCCGATGTATTTTCCTTGCTTGAAAACGGCCGAATTGTGGCCAATAACCATAAAATGCCCGCTGCCCTTTTTGTTCAAAATCGCATGTCAGTACAAGCAATTGTGGATCAGTACACCAGCGTTTTTGCACAAATCCAAACTTTTCGCCCCGATTTGAAGATTGTGCTGAGTGTAAGTCCGGTGCGTCATTTGCGCCAGGGCATGGTCGAAAACCAGCGCAGTAAGGCCGTTTTGAGCCTTGCCTGTGAAGCGCTTTGTAGGCAGCACCCCAATGTGTCCTATTTTCCGGCGTATGAAATTTTAATGGACGACCTGCGTGATTACCGTTTTTACGCAGCAGATATGGTCCATCCCAATGCCCAGGCTGTGGAATATATTTGGGAAATATTCAGCGGGCTGTACTTTTCGGAGGCAACCCGCCAATTAAATCAAACCCTGGAAAAACTGCTGGCAGCGGTGCAGCACCGACCTTTTCACCAAAATACGCCCGCGCACAAAGCCTTTGCCCGCAACCAGTTGATCTTGATTGAACAATTAGAAAAGGGGCATCCTGCGATTGATTTTAGCATTGAAAAGACCTGTTTTCAAAAATTTATTTAAAAAGAGCAAAGAAGCCCAACGGAAACCAGGTTCATTGCGTCTTGCTAGTAATCATGTTCACCACCGTGTTTATTAAAAATTAAAACCCACCTATGAAGATCTCTAAATCATTACTTCAGGCCATTGTGGTTGGTCTTACCCTCGGCACTACCGCTTCTTCCTGCGAATTGTTTGAAAAAGAACAAATTCACCTCAAAAGTTGCAATGAAAACTGCCAAATTGATCATACCGTAAATCCGGAGCCCGAACTTAACAACTGCCCCGCCTGCGGGATGGGCTAATACCCCGAAAACACCCCATGCGGAAAATTTATTCGGCAATCGCCTGCAACCTTGATCAGCATGTTTTGCAAGCCGCACTGCCACTGTTGGAGGTAGAAAAAATTGAAGCCATTGAATGGTCGTTCGATACCTTGTTCAAAATAAAGGAGGTACCCGAATGGTTTACCCAACTGCTTCAGGCGTACAGTGCCGAGCAGCGATTGATTGGACATGGGGTGTTTTTTTCGCTTTTCTCCGGAAAATGGTCAGATGCACAAACCGCGTGGTTGGAACACCTGCGCAATTTGTGTAAAACCTTTCATTTTGATCATATTACCGAGCATTTCGGATTTATGACGGGTGCCAATTTTCACACCGGAGCGCCCATGAGTATCCCCTTTACACCCGCTACCCTGGCCATTGGCCGCGATCGACTTGCGCGCATATACGACGCCTGCGCTTGTCCGGTGGGATTAGAAAACCTGGCATTCTCTTATACATTAGAAGAAGTGAAACGCCATGGCGCGTTTCTGGAAGCCTTGCTTGCCCCGCTCAACGGGTTTATTATCCTCGATTTACACAATCTGTATTGTCAAACCCACAATTTTGACCTGCCAGTAGATGCATTGCTTGCCTTGTATCCGCTCGATCGGGTGCGCGAAATCCATATTTCAGGCGGAAGTTGGGATCAAACTGCGGTGCAACCTGAAAAAATGGTGCGCCGAGATACCCACGACGAGGGCGTCCCTGCGGAGGTTTTTCTGTTTTTGGAGTATGCCCTGCCACGGTGCCCCAACTTGAAATTTGTGGTACTGGAGCAATTAGGGATTGGTTTGCGTACCGAAGCCAGCCAAGCGTTGTTTCAGGCCGATTTTTTAAAAATGGATGAAATCGTAAAAGCCTGCCAGGTTTCACAGCCAGCAATAAACCCATTTTTACCTCAAGATTTACCTGTTTTAGGCTCTATTGTAGAAGATATGCCGTTGTTTGAACAACAACAACAACTATCAACTATCCTCGAAACCTGCGAAAATTATGCGCAGTGCATGGAACAATTAAGTGCGTCTCCGCTGGCCAATTCAGCTTGGGAAGTTGAACAATGGCACCCTGCCATGCTTGAAACCGCAATATGCATTGCCCAAAAATGGAAATCCGGTTTTTAGCGCTTTCGCTGGATGGTTTGGAAAGGGCTCAGCTTACGCGTTGGCTTGGTAACAGTGTACGGCGACGGCAATAAACCTTTCTATTTGTGGATGCCCGGCATCAGTTATTCGTCCATTTCTTAAAATTAAACTTGCCTGGGTAATTATTTTCGCCTACCTTTGTTTTTAATTTAGGCTGGTCTAAAATTTTATTCAAGCAAATGAAAAACGCCTTGTCGCTTTTTATACTCTGTGCATTTGGCCCCGTTTTTTTATTCGCACAACAACCCATAAAAGGTACGGTGCAAGATGCAGAAACAGGCGCTGGCATTCCGGCGGTCACCATTGCCATTCCAGGTACAGGAAAGCAAACCATTACGGACGATTTTGGTGCGTTTGAACTGAACAGCAGTGGTGTAAAAGCAGGGGCAAAAATCCTGGCGCTTTGTGTCGGCTATCAAAAAGATAGTTTTTTGATAGAAAATATGGCAAAACCCGTTCGGTTCAGCCTGCGCCCCCTGCAAACGCAAATCAACGAGGTGGTTATTAGCGGAACCATGAAAGCGGTATCCAGGATGCAAAGTCCGGTACCCGTGGAAGTGTACACTCCGCGTTTTTTCCGAAAAAACCCGACACCCAGTCTTTTCGCCGCCATGGAAAACGTGAACGGCGTACGGCCACAACTCAATTGCAGTGTATGCAACACCGGCGATATTCACATCAATGGCATGGAGGGGCCGTACACCATGGTTTTAATTGATGGCATGCCCATCGTGAGTGGTTTGTCTACCGTATATGGCCTGAATGGCATTCCTAATACCTTAATTGACAGGGTAGAAATTGTAAAAGGTCCGGCGTCCACGCTGTATGGCTCGGAGGCGGTAGGTGGACTGATCAATGTGATTACCAAAAATCCGAGTAACGCGCCGACGCTGAGTGTGGATGTAAACGGAACATCTTACGGCGAGTTGAATGCTGATGCCGGTATGCGCGGCAGGGTAGGGAAGGCCTCAGTGTTGTTGAGTGGCAATTACTTCCATTTTCAACAGCGTTTGGACCGAAATGCCGATAATTTTACCGACATGACCCTTCAAAAGCGCTTTACCCTGTTTAATAAATGGCAATTAGATCGAACAGACCGCAGCCAAACCAGCCTGGCGTTGCGGTATATTTGGGAAAATCGGTTCGGCGGAGAATTACAATGGAAACCTGAATTCAGGGGGGGCGACAGTATTTACGGCGAACAAATCAGTACCCGCCGTTTTGAAATGCTCGGCAGCCATAGCATCCTGGTGCCGGAAAAAATAAAATTTGCCTGGTCTTATACCATACACGATCAGGCCTCCGCGTATGGAACAACCATTTTTGATGCGCGGCAGCACATTGCGTTTGGGCAGACGACCTGGGACAAAAAAATAGGCAACCTGCATGATGCCTTGTTCGGAGTTGCGCTGCGTTACACCTGGTACGATGACAATACGCCCATCACCACACGTCCTAATCAGCCAGGCCAAACAGCGCCCTCGATAACCTGGTTACCCGGCATTTTTGTGCAGGATCAAATCGATTTTTCACAAAAACACACCCTTTTGACGGGAATGCGTTATGACTATAACTCGGTGCATGGCCATATTTTTACCCCGCGCATTAATTACCAATGGAAACCCAATGCCAACCATACCCTGCGTTTTACCATTGGCAATGGCTATCGGGTAGCCAACGTGTTTAGTGAAGATCATGCTGCGCTCACGGGTGCGCGCGAGGTGGTGATTGCCGAAGCCTTGCGCCCCGAACGCAGTTGGAATACGAATTTGAACTATACCGGCCAATTTGTGCCCCAAAAAAGTAAAGTTGCCTTTGTCGGGTTGGATGCGACCTTGTTTTATACCCGTTTTAGCAACCGCATTGTAGCTGATTATTTGAGTGACCCGCAAAAGGTGATTTTTGATAATTTACAAGGATTTGGTATTTCGCGTGGATTTTCCCTCAACAGCGATGCTAATTTTACCAATGGCTTAAAAATGATGGCGGGCATCACGGTTTTGGATGTTTTCACGCAGGAAACAAATTTGACTGGAAATGCCGTCAAAATACCGCAATTGCACGCTTCAACTTTTTCCGGCACCTTCTCCATCAGTTTCCCGCTGTATCGCAACCTGCTGAGTATCGATTACACGGGCAATGTATATGGTCCCATGCCCCTTCCTGTGGTGCCCAACGACTTTCGTCCAGCCAATTCGCCCTGGTTTAGTATTCAAAATATACAGGCCACCTGGAATATCCGCAAAGGGCTGGAGTGTTATGGCGGGGCCAAAAACCTGCTGAATTTTGTACCCAAAGACCCAATTTTGCGGCCTTTCGATCCCTTTGACAAGCAGGCAAATGATCCAGTAGGCAATCCAAACGGCTACACCTTTGATCCGTCTTACAATTACGCCCCCATTCAGGGCATTCGTTTTTTTATCGGACTGCGCTATACCAGTTGGAAGTAACGAATTTTTCCTACTTTCGCCCGCCTTTACCACCTTAATGCCGTAACCGATTTATTTACTTACATCCACTACCCATGCAGTCCGACACTTTCGAAGTTATTGGCGGTCAGCCACTTAAAGGCGAATTACAACCGCAAGGCGCCAAAAACGAAGCCCTTCAAATCATTAGTGCAGTATTGCTGACTGATGACTATGTGACCATTTCCAACATCCCAAATATCCGCGATGTGGTGCAACTGATTGAGTTGCTCAAAGGATTGGGCGTGACGGTGGAAAAACTGGCCGATGATACCTTTAAATTTTGCGCCGGCACTGTAGATATTTCCTATTTGCAATCAGACGCATTTATGAAAGACGCGCAACGCTTGCGGGGCTCGGTCATGCTGATCGGACCATTGTTGGCCCGTTATGGTAAAGCGGTATTGCCCAAGCCCGGAGGCGATAAAATTGGCCGCCGCCGTTTGGATACCCACTTTTTAGGTTTTCAAAAATTAGGAGCCGAATTCAAATACGACGATACTTCTGATATCTATTACATCCAACAGCCTGATGGCGGCATGAAAGGTGCCTATATCCACATGGATGAAATATCGGTAACAGGTACGGCCAATGTGGTGATGGCTGCGGTGCTCACGGAAGGTAAAACTACCATCTACAACGCCGCTTGCGAGCCTTATTTGCAGCAATTGTGCCGCATGTTGATCCAAATGGGGGCAAAAATTGAAGGTTTGGGTTCCAATTTATTACACATTGAAGGTGTAAGCAAATTGGGTAGCACCGAACACCGTTGTTTGCCCGATATGATCGAAATTGGCAGTTTTATTGGCCTTGCTGCCATGACGCAATCCGAAATTACCATTAAAAATGCGGGTGTTCAGCACCTGGGCATTATCCCGCATACTTTTGAACGCCTGGGCATTACCATCCACCAACAAGGCGACGATTTACATATTCCTGCGCAGGATCATTATGAAATCAACACCTTTATTGATGGTTCTATCCTGACCATTTATGATGCACCCTGGCCTGGCTTCACGCCCGATTTGATGTCGATTGTGCTTGTCGTGGCGACCCAGGCGCGTGGCAGCGTGTTGGTACACCAGAAAATGTTTGAAAGCCGCCTGTTTTTTGTCGATAAACTCATCGACATGGGCGCGCAGATCATTTTATGCGACCCACACAGGGCCACTGTCATTGGTTTGGACCGCCGTTATCCTTTGCGGGGCATCGAAATGACCTCACCCGATATTCGTGCCGGACAAGCTTTGTTGATTGCTGCTTTATCGGCAAAAGGCCGCAGTTTGATCCACAATGTACACCAGATCGATCGCGGTTATCAGTACATCGACCAGCGATTGAATGCCATTGGCGCGAACATTCGACGGGTGTAAAACGTTGTATGCCTACAAAATTCAGGTAAATGCGTTATTCCATCGGCTTTTCCCCTTGCCCCAATGATACCTTCATTTTCGATGCCATGCTACACGGTAAAGTGGACACTGAAGGCCTTGAATTTGAAGTATTTATGGAGGATGTGGAAGCCCTTAATCGCCGTGCCTTTGCGGGCGAATTGGCCATTACGAAACTCAGCTATCATGCTTTTGCGCACCTCACCGAGCAATATGTATTGCTGGATGCCGGCAGCGCATTAGGCAACAATTGTGGCCCTTTGCTCATCGCTAAAAAGCCGCTGACCGAAGCCGAGGTAAATGCGGCGCGTATCGCCATTCCAGGAAAAATGACGACCGCCAATTTTCTGTTGAGCATGGCATTTCCGGCAGCAAAAAATAAAACCGAGGTGCTTTTTTCGGACGTAGAAGACGCGGTGCTCGAAAATCGGGCCGATGCAGGCCTGATTATCCATGAAAACCGGTTTACTTACCAGCAAAAGGGCTTGGTAAAAATTATGGACCTTGGCGAACACTGGGAACAAACCACCGGATTGCCCATTCCATTGGGCGGCATTGTAGTGCAGCGCAGCCTTCCTGCCGAAGATCAGGCAAAAATAAACCGCGTCATGCGCCGTAGTGTGGAGTATGCTTTTGCGCATCCATCGGAGGTAATGCCTTTTGTACGTGCACATGCGCAAGCCATGGACGACGCCGTGATGCAAGCGCATATTGATCTATATGTTTCCCAATTTACCGTCGATTTGGGGACACGGGGAAGGGCTGCAATACTCGAAATGTTTCGAATTGCCGAGGCACAACAGATTATTCCAAATTATGATAAAAATATTTTTTTGAATTAAAGAAATTCGTCATTTCTGGCACGGTTTTCGAAACAGTATTTACCGTGTGTAAGTATTGTTTTTAGAATTGAAGAAATTCGGAGCGCGAACAAAGGTTCGCGCTTTTTTTTTGCCCGCAATGCAGATTTCTACAATCCCAATTCCCTTTCTTACATTTGCCCGGTTTTTCAATTGCCCAAACCAAAAGTTCCATTTTTCACTAAACAAATCCATTACCATGATTATTGGCGTTCCAAAAGAAATTAAAAGTAACGAGAACCGCGTTGCACTCACACCGGCCGGAGCACTCGAATTGTCTCGTCGCGGTCATACGGTTTATATTCAAAGTACGGCTGGGGTAGGAAGCGGCTTCGAAGATGCTGAGTATATTTCCTATGGCGCTCAAATTTTGTCGAATGCAGACGAAGTATGGGCAAAGTCGGAAATGATCATGAAAGTAAAGGAGCCAATCAAGGAGGAATACGCACGTTGCCGCGAAAATCAATTGATTTTCACCTATTTCCACTTTGCCTCCAGCGAAGAATTAACCCACGCAATGATTAAAGCAGGCTCGATCTGCTTAGCCTATGAAACCGTTGAAACCCATGACCGCCAGTTGCCCTTGTTGATTCCAATGTCGGAAGTGGCAGGACGTATGGCCATCCAGGAAGGTGCCAAGTATTTAGAGAAACCATCCAATGGCCGCGGTGTATTGCTGGGCGGTATCCCAGGGGTTGCGCCTGGTAAAGTATTGGTATTGGGTGGCGGTATCGTGGGCACCCAAGCGGCTAAAATGGCTGCAGGTTTGGGCGCACAGGTTACCTTACTTGATGTAAGCCTCAACCGCTTGCGCTACCTCAGCGATATCATGCCTGCCAATGTAATCACCATGTATTCCAACGAATACAACATCCGTCGCCTTATCCAAACCCACGACCTGATCGTTGGTGCGGTTCTGATTCCGGGTGCAAAAGCGCCTAAATTGATTACCCGCGACATGCTCAAATTGATGCGCCCGGGTACTGTAATTGTCGACGTTGCCGTTGACCAAGGCGGTTGTATCGAAACGACCCACGCTACCACCCACGCCGACCCAATCTTTATCATTGACGATGTGGTGCATTATTGTGTGGCAAATATGCCAGGTGCAGTACCATTTACCTCTACGGTAGGTTTGACCAATGCAACCCTGCCTTACGCCATTCAATTGGCCGAAAAAGGATGGCAAAAAGCTTGCACCGATAACAATGAACTCAAACTCGGTCTGAATGTTGTAAATGGTAAGGTTGTATATAAAGGTGTAGCCGATGCATTTAGCCTGCCCCTGCACGAGGTGACAGCGGTGTTGTAATAAGACATCGAAGGAAGCGTTTGGATAGGGCGGGCATATTTGTTTGATCAACATGCGCTCTATCCAAACTTCCTTCGATCTCACAATCCTCTTAACCCAATCCTGCAATGCGTAAGTTTTTCGTTCTGCTCATCAAAACCCTGATTTTTGTATCATTACTCCTGATACGATTGGGTGAGTGGGATGTGCGCTGGATGTACGAACATTCGCGCTACCGCAATGAAATCCCTTATTATGTCAATGCCCTCAGTAGTATTGCGGTTTTTTTAATTTTCCTTGATTTTGTACAGTTTTTTACCACCTGGTGGTACCGCCGCCGGCATAAAATAAAAGGGGACGATAATTTCATCACTGGTGTCAACCATATTTACTCCCTTTTGCTGGCCATTGGCATTATTGTGGGCGTTTTATCGCTCTTTCAAATTAATGTAAAAGAACTTTTTACCTCCCTCTCCATCATTTTTGCGGGTTTAGCCATCCTGACCAAGGATTATATTTCGAATATGATCAATGGGATGATCATTACCTTTTCGGGGCAATTGAGTATCCATGACAATGTAAAAATTGGGCAACACCGTGGCAAAATTACCGCCATTACCCTCCAGAACATCCACCTGCTGAACGACGATGACGACATGATTTATGTCCCCAATAATGTCGTAACCACCACCGATGTAGTCAATTACACCAAGCGGGAAATCAAAAGAACCAGCATCGACTTCGAAATTGCCCTGCGCCACCTTAAAAACGTGGAAGAACTCGAACACCAATTGATCGAAGCCCTGCGCCCCTTCCACGACCTGATTAAAGAAGATAGTTATTATTTGCGGGTAGCAGAAGTTAGAAAAGACAATGTTTCCCTCAAGTTTCAATACATTTTAACCGAACCCAACAAAGAACTCGAACGCCAAATTCGCCGGAAAGCTATCCGCCGATTGGTAGAATTGATCAGCGAACGCGAAAAAATTGTAGATAAAATTCCGGAGTTGCCGGACGATTTAGGACATCACATTATATGAACCAACTTCAGTACGAAACCTCGCCCTATCTCCTGCAACATGCCCATAATCCGGTGGATTGGTATGCCTGGAAACCCGAAGCCTTTGAACGCGCAAAAGCAGAAAACAAGCCTATTTTGGTCAGTATCGGGTATTCTACCTGCCACTGGTGCCATGTCATGGAGCGCGAATCCTTTGAAAAAGAAGACGTTGCAGCCTATATGAACGCCCATTACATCAACATCAAGGTTGATCGCGAGGAACGGCCCGATGTGGATGCCATTTATATGGAGGCCTGCCAAATCCTGACTGGCGGCGGCGGGTGGCCTTTAAACTGCTTTTTAACCCCGGAAGGCAAGCCTTTTTATGCGGGCACTTATTTTCCGCCCACGCCCGCACACAACCGTCCCTCCTGGGTGCAACTGCTGGAACACCTGGCCAATATCTGGGAAACCCAACCGGATGCAGCCCACGAACAAGCCGATAAACTCCTTGCCCACATTCAGCGCAACGACGATTTATTTGTCAAAGCCCCCGAAAATGCGGCCCTGGAAGTCGATTTGGCCAAAACGGAGGCATCCTTAGTGCCCAGTATTTTGGAAAACATTTTTTATCAGATGCGGGAACGATTCGACCGGGCCGATGGCGGTTTTGGTGGAGCGCCCAAGTTCCCTTCTACCATGGCCATTCAGTATTTGCTGAACTACCATTATTTTACAGGAAATACAGAAGCGCTGGAGCATGCCGAACTTTCATTGGAAAAGATGATCCAGGGGGGCATTTACGACCAATTGGGCGGTGGTTTTGCGCGTTATGCCACCGATCGGGAGTGGTTGATACCGCATTTTGAAAAAATGTTGTACGATAATGCCTTGTTACTGATGGTGTTATCCGACGCCTACTTAGTCACAGGCAAAGCGTTGTACCGCGAAACCATCGAAGAAACCATGGAATACCTCCAGCGGGAAATGCTCCACCCGGAAGGCGGTTTTTACAGCGCACAGGATGCCGATTCAGAGGGTGTAGAAGGTAAATTCTTTGTTTGGCAAAAATCGGAAGTAGATGAAATCCTTGGCCCGGATGCCGATTTATTCAACGCTTTTTATGATGTGACCGAACAAGGCAACTGGGAGCATCAGAATATTCTTTGGCGTTTGGCTTCTTATGAGCAATTTGCAGCCGGAGTAAAAATGCCCGTCGATACCTTGAAAGCACGCCTCAAAGCATGTCGGGAAAAACTATTTGCCGAGCGCGCCAAACGTATTTACCCCGGCCTCGACGATAAGATCATCCTCGGTTGGAATGCCTTGATGGTTTCTGCCTGTGTACGTGCATACACGGCCCTTGGTCATGAAAACTACCGGGAGATGGCGATACGCAACCTGGCATTTTTGGAAGAAAAATTTAAAATTGAGGCACAACGGCCCTTGCTACACGTTTGGAAAAATGGACAGGCGCAGTACGAAGCGTTCATAGATGATTATGCCTACCTGATTGCAGCGCTGATCGATGTGTATCAAATCACGTTTGACATCCGTTATTTACAAACCGCTGAAAAATATACGGAAGTGGTTTTAAGTTACTTTGAGGACAAGGCAACCGGACTGTTTTTTTATACCGCAGAAGGACAGGAAGATATTATTTTGAGAAAAAAGGACCTGTACGACAATGCAACACCTTCTGGCAATAGCACGATGGTTTTAAACCTGCAAAGGCTGGGCATTTTGCTCGACCAAAGTGCCTGGCGGGCCAAAAGTAGCCAGATGCTGCAGGCGATGGCCGAGACCATTGAGCGGTATCCTTTATCTTTTGAGCGTTGGGCTACTGCCTTGATGCAAGAAATTTACCCGCCGCATGAAATAGCCGTGGTTGGGAAAGATGCAATTGCACAAGCCATGGCCCTTCAAAAAATATTTGTACCCAATAAAGTGATCGCCGCAAGTGTGCTTGAGACAGATAAGCTTCCATTATTAGCAGGAAAGACAGCCGACGACAACACCTATATATATGTATGCCGTAATTTTGTTTGTCAGCGCCCGGTCGTATCTTTGGATGCGTTCCGGGAACTACTTCAACTTAAAGTAGTCTAAAAGCCAAAAGCGCCAAGCCATGAAAATAATTTTTACCTTGATCTTATCTGGTTTATTGGGTACTGTTTGTGCCCAGCAACTGACTCAATACAGTTTGTACATGCTCAATCCGTACGGTCTTAATCCGGCATATGCGGGTATGGAAAACTCTTTGGTTGCCACAGGTGTGTATCGGCAACAGTGGTCGGGGTTAAAAGGAGCGCCGTTATCGCAGCACATAAATGCCCATTTACCTTTGTACCGTATCAACAGCGGCCTGGGTTTTCGGCTCGAAAATGATGGAATAGGGGCCCACCGCGCCACTGCCGGGTATCTAAGTTACAGCTACCATCAGGAATTGGGGCGGAACACGATTTTATCGGTGGGGGTTAGCGGCGGATATTTGCAATATAGTTTGGATGGCGATAAGTTGCGGGCACCGCAGGGCACCTATGTAGAGCCTGGAGGAATATTTGACCACAACGATCCTTATTTGCCGGAAGGGAAAGTAACTGCCGGGACGCCCGTCGGGGAAGTCGGTTTGTATTTAAAAATAAAAAAATGGAGCATCGGTGCAGCAGTACAACCCGTATTTGCACCTTCATTAAGTACGACGAAAAGTGGAGGATTTCGTTTAACACCCAATCGGCATTACTTGATGACAGTGAATTATGCGTTTGACGCAGGAGAAAACGTACAGGTGCAACCGTCCGTATTAGTTAAAAGTGACATAACGAAGACACAAACAGATATTTCCTGTTTGGCGCGATACAGAGAAAATATATTTGCCGGCGCTTCGTTTAGGGGAATCGGCACGAAAGGAAATGACGCAGCAGTGTTATTTGGTGGATTTAAGTTGAATGAGAGAACAATTTTGGCTTATTCGTTCGATATTCCCCTGTCGCCCCTTAATACCGTCAATCGAGGAAGTCACGAATTATTGTTGCGGTATGACCTAAATAAAACAATAGGTGCAGGAAAATTACCGCCGGTGATATATAATCCCCGATTTTTATGATATTTGCGCTCGCTGTTGCAGGAAAAATATGTTTTTTCTTAAAAATGTTAAGACGCATACAATGAAACGTTAAAATTCCGTTTCTGTCCTGCTTTCGCAACGCGATTTTCTTCAATAAGCCAATTTTATTTGGAATTCTTTTTCTGTGAAAGATTAATCCAATATCTTTACGACCACTTTTTCCAAACCGAATAATTAAAGTAGGTAAACACGGGTGTTTAACATGAAAAAAATGCAAAAATTACTCCTGCTTCTGCTCCTCTTCGCAGCAGTTGCTGCTCCCTCTTGTGGCCGTAAGGAAAGCGGCCAGCTCGTAGGTGTTCTCAACCGTCCACAATGGAAAGGTATCAACCCTTATGGCATGGTGTACGTGCCTTCTGGTACCCTCCATGTTGGTACAGGTGATGAAGACCTCAGCAAACAAATGGTTGCACGACCACGGTCAATCTCTATCCAGGGTTTCTTCATGGATGATACAGAGATCACCAACAACGAGTATCGTCAGTTTGTTCAATGGGTTGCTGACTCGATTGCGCACCGCGCACTGGAGCACACCATCGAAGAAACCGAGAACGATCAGCAACCGCCACAAAACTTGATCGACTGGGAACAGGAGATTGATTGGGAAGGCGAAAACGAAGATGGCGGCAGCGCTTTGGAAGACATGTACTACCAGGGCAACGAACGCTTTGCAGGTCGCAAAGAAATTGATGTAACAAAACTGGTCTTTGAGTTCCAGTGGTACGATTGGCAGCAGGCTGCACATGACCGTTCATCAAACCGTACGAGTCACATTCACCGCGAAAAGATCAAGGTTTATCCTGATACTTTGTGCTGGGTACGCGACTATGCTTATTCTTACAATGAGCCGATGACGCGTAACTATTTCTGGCACCCTGCATTCGACGAATATCCCGTTGTAGGTGTGAACTGGAAAATGTCAAAAGCATTCTGCTACTGGCGCAGTAAAGTATGGGACATGTATAGCGAAGACGGGATCAACACAGAAGATTTCCGCCTTCCAACAGAATCCGAATGGGAATACGCAGCACGTGGTGGTCGTGCAGAAGCGCCATACCCATGGGGTGCATACTACACCCGCAATGCAAAAGGTTGCCTGTTGGCAAACTTCAAACCAGGTCGTGGTAACTATCCAGAAGATGGCGGTTTGTACACCGTGAAAGCCGATGGATACTATCCAAATGATTACGGTTTGTACTGTATGGCTGGTAACGTTGCAGAATGGACTGAAACTGCTTACTACGAAAATGCATATACTTTCATGCACGATTTGAATCCAGACATCCGTTATGATGCAAAAGATTCTGATCCAATCACCGCAAAACGCAAAGTAATTCGCGGCGGTTCATGGAAAGATATCGCGTTCTTCCTGCAAACAGGTAACCGCACATTTGAATACCAGGATACCACGAAATGCTACATTGGTTTCCGTTGTGTATTGACCTTCCTGGGCCGTTCAATCAACGACTTCTAGTACAAGGTTAATTTTTAAGGGGCAAAACGTTTGCAAAACATTTCAGTAGCAAGATTTTAATAAATCTTATCGCGTTTTGCCCCTTATTTTTAATACGCCTTTTGGGGCCTCCTCTCCATCATCCGATTTCGTCAAAAAAATACGGTCCAAAAATCTCCAGGCATCACAGTTGTTTGCTTATAGCGGACATTTGTAATGTCAGGGCACGATTTTAGCCGGTTTTTATACCATCCATCACCTGTGATTGCTATTTTTGCGCCGAATTGGCGACAAAACACAAATATCGATCGCTGATCTTTTTGTAAACTGCTAAAAAGTTTTAAAAACAATGAGTTTCGTAAAAAGCAAAGGCTTTAAGTACTTCAAAAACCTCATGATTGGCGTTGGCGCCGCGTTCGTTCTCGCAGGTGCGCTCTTCAAACTCGAATCTTGGGAAGGTGCATCCGAAATGTTGATCCTCGGTATGAGTATCGAGATTTTCATCTTCTTGATGTTAGGTCTCATCGGACCTGATCCGGATTACTACTGGGATAAATTGTACCCAGGTCTTGCAGACTATGGTGCACGTCTTCAGCCGTTGACTGCTGGTAACATGCAGCAACAGCCTGAATTCCAGCCATTGCACGGTGACGTAGTAGAACGTCAATTGGGCGGCATGTTGACCGAATTGCAGTCTATGTCTAAAAGCATGGGCGCATTGAAAGCGTTGCAAGAAGTTGATTTCTCTGGTACTTCTGAACAAATGAAAACCATGAGCAACTTCTACGCTAAAATGAACGAGGCTATGTCTGACATGGCTAAATCAACAGAAGACGTGAAGGCTTACAAAGACCAATTGACTTCTTTGAACAAGAACCTCGGTTCATTGAATACTGTGTACGGCAATATGTTGTCTGCAATGTCAAACATCGGTCGTCAATAATTTTTGCGACGCTACAATTGGTAAAACCATCCAATCACAATCAAAAAAATTAAAGACCTATGTCTATACCAAAGGAGCCGCGGCAGCTCATGATCAACCTGATGTACCTGGTTTTGACTGCGCTGCTGGCACTGAACGTATCTGCTGAGGTGATGAATGCCTTCTTTTCGCTCGATAAAGGGATGAAAAGCAGTACAGCAATTGTTCAAAAGAATAATGAGCAACTGATGGCAGGCATTAATAAGCAAGCAGATGCATACAAAAAACCTGAAAACGAAAAATATCGTAATAATGCACAACAAGCATTGCAGGTTTCTGACGAATTCATCACATTCATTGAAGATATCCGCAAAGACCTTTTTGCAAAAGCAGGTGGCCCGAACCCAAAAGTTGAGGGACAGCCTAAAGATATCCGTAACAAAGATTTGACTACCCGCATTTTCGTAAACGAAGGTTTGGGGGATAAAATCCAACAACGTTTGGAAGAAACCCGCAAAAAACTGATTGAACTTGCCGATAACGACAAGCCTACAGCAGATGCACTTCCATTGGATATTGAAAAATTGCCAGCAGACACTAAAGCAAAAAACTGGTCTGAGTTTAAATTCAAACAAATGCCAGTTGCTGCGATTTTCCCGATTCTGGGCAAAATTCAGAGCGATGCCAAAAACTCTGCAACCGCAGTATTGAACTACTGCGCTACTAAAGTAGGTGGTATTGACATTAAATTCGATGAATTTGAACCGGTGATTTCTGCCACGAAAGGCTATGTAATCAGCGGCGACAAATACGAAGCCGACGTATTCCTGAGCGCACGGAGTTCTACTGCCAACAATATCAGCATCAATGTGGATGGTTCTAGCCTGCCTGTTGAAGCGGGAAAAGCGAAATACGTAACAGGAACCAGCTCAACTGGAACAAAAACGTATAAGGTAAACATCAATGTGAGAAATCCATTGAACAACGAAACCAAGACTTATTCGAAAGATTTCTCTTACGAAGTAGGTCAGCGTTCTTGCTCCGTTCAGTTGGATAAAATGAACGTGTTCTACATCGGTGTAGACAATCCGATCACGGTGGCTGCTGCAGGTGTTTCTTCCAATGATTTGAAAGTAAACGCAAGCGGTGTTACCTTGAACAACGATGGTAAAGCACACTATATCGTACGTGCAACTACACCGGGTGAAGCAACCATCACGCTTTCAGGTGGAGGTTTGCCAGCAACTTCGTTCAAATACCGCGTAAAACGTATCCCTGACCCAGTTCCATTGCTCGGCGCTAAGCACAAAAGCAAAGCAATGGCAAATGGTGAGTTCAAGGCGCAAGGCGGTGTTGCCGGTGTACTGGAAAACTTCGACTTTGAAGCAAAATGCGATATCGTTGGTTTTGAAGTAACTTACCTGCCTAAACGTCAGGACCCGGTTACCAAACAAAACGGTGGCGCACGCTGGAACGGAGATGTACAAGACTGGATCAATAAAGCGAAACCAGGCGACGCGTACTTCTTCGATGATATTAAAACTAAATGTCCTGGCGATGCTGTACCGCGTAATATCGGCGGTCTGGCGTTCAAAATTCGTTAAGACTACAATACACTGCTTCAGTCGGCGTTTAATTCCGGCTGAAGCAGTTTTTACAATCGCTTACGCACAACAACACTATTCTATCAACTCATAATCAACCTAGCGAGTCATGCAAACTTTTATAAAATGGACTTGCCTGTGCCTGTTGCTGGTTTTTTCCACGAGCACAGCCGTACTGGCACAGATCAACGAAGAAGTTGAAACTACCACGACCAATACCGAAGAAACTGAGGTGATCCAGGAGGGCGAAGCTCCCCTTGATGACATCGTGAAAAAAGACATTATGTTGGAACGCCGCGTTTTGGCGTATCAGCCTATTCGCGAAAGCGATATCTTTTGGGAAAAGCGCATTTGGCGTATCATCGACGTACGCGAAAAAATGAACCTTCCTTTCGCGTATCCGGAAGAACCTTTCTTCAAAATCCTTTCTGACGCTGCTACAAAAGGCGATTTGCCTGTATACAGCACTGACGAAGAAGGCGCCAAGTTCAAAAAACGGATGAGCACGGATGATGTGTTGTCTATGTTGTCTAAGACGGACACCGTAGTAACCTTCGACCCGGAAACATACGAGGAAAAAGTACAAATTGTGCGCAATGATATCAACTGGGAAGATGTGAAGCGTTTCCGCTTGAAGGAAGTTTGGTTCTTCGATAAAGAAACCTCTACCCTTCAGGTACGTATCCTGGGTATCGCGCCAATGATCGACGTAAAAGACAACGAAGGTAACTTCCGTTTTGAGAAGCCGATGTTTTGGGTGTACTACCCACAGGCACGTGAATTGTTTGCACGCCACCGCGTATTTACGCCAGGCGGCAACCAAAATGCGACCATTTCTTGGGAAGATCTCTTTGAAATGCGCTATTTCGCGAGCTACATCTACAAAGAATCAAACGTGTACGATCGCAAAATCGAAGAATACCTGCAAGGTGTTGATTTGCTGATGGAGTCTGAAAAAATCAAAAATGAGATTTTCAACTTCGAGCACGATTTGTGGCAGTACTAGAATTTAGTTACCTGAATCAAAAAGGGTTTTGTCAGAACATCTGGCAAAACCCTTTTTTGTATTTTAAAAACTACAGCAATTTCACTTCGGTGGCACCATAGCCATATTTGTGGTGGTACTCATTTTTAAATTTAATCACATCGGGGTGTCTTCTTAGCTGTTCGGCGATGTTTTCGCGCAATTTCCCTTCTCCAACGCCATGGATGATGAATACTTTTGGTACACCCAATCGGACGGCTTTATCCATAAAACGGTGAAAATGCACCAGTTGTATTCTCAGAATTTCTCCTTTGTCCAACTTGGCATGCCCGTTCATCAAGTTTTCAATGTGTAGATCAATTTCAGGTATAAACGTGGCAAATTCTTCCACATTAAACGCCTTATATGGCACAGAATGCGGTTCGGGCGCTGCTGCCCTGCGCTTACTTGCCTGGTCTTTCGTATATTGCTTTAAATCATCTTTTGCATCTGTTGGTGCATTTGGTTCAAATGAATCAAGGAGTAAAAAATGATGTGCGAGTAAATTCAGGATTGGTACCGTTTGTAAGTTGTTGAAAAACTGTTTTGCCTTAATTTTGATGAGTTTTTCAATCGGCGCATCCGGGCCTTCGGTGGTAATGCGGCGCACCCGGATCCACAATTCGGGCGCTTCATTCAAATCGTCGTACAGCAAGTCACCCAATTCCAGGGCCGATGTGGCAGAAAGTTTATCATCAATCACGATTACATCCCGTTTGCTGGAATACAGATCAAATTCGACTAGAAACTCAAAATTGGTATCATTGAGCAACCAGGTTTTATAGCGGGTAACAGTGCCATCTCGTCCAGGCATGGGTTCAAAAGCCACTTGAATACCTTTGGGCTTCAGAATGTGGTATTGAATTTTGATTTCACGTCGCGGTGGTGCTTCCGGGCTTTTACTTTGTTTGCCTGCCACAAATTTGGCCCCTGCCAATACCGGTTCGGAGCCCTCATCGCGCATCAAGTCTTCCTCAAAGGCAGGTATTTCTAAGGACGGGTCGCTATCAAGGCGCACTTGCAGCATATCATCGTCTAGTTTGGCCGTAATTACACCACGTTCGCCGGTGTATCTAAATCGTACCCTGGATCCTATTGCGAAAAGCATAATAGACTGTTATCAGCATGATGAACGTATATTCCGCTACGATCGGTTTTGGGCAAAGGAGCCTGACCATGCCAGGTGCATTGTACAAAACCGATTGCTAAAGCGTATTAAAAAGAACAAACCCAAAGGTAGGCTTATCTTTATGGAAGTGTATAACATATTATTGGTTGATTGGTGCAACGAATTGCATGATAATTTGCAAAAAAAACTAATTTTGGCCAACTTTTAACCCGGGCATTTCCAGCATTGGACTACACCTTCCGCGCGCCTTTAAAATCTGTTACAATCGAATGAATCGCTACTTAGCTATTGATTTTTATCGGGGTATGACCATTGTCTTTATGATTATTGTCAATACCCCTGGTACCGGAGATTTTGTTTTTGCTCCCTTGCAGCATGCCATTTGGAATGGTTGTACGCCTACCGACCTTGTTTTCCCATCGTTTATGTACATTATTGGCGTTTCGATGTGGTTTGCTTTTGCCAAATTTGAACGAAAATGGTCGGCTGCAATCGGCCTGAAAATATTACGCCGCACGGCATTGCTTTTTGTGATTGGCTTAATTTTGAACAACTTTCCATTTGTTTGGCAACATTGGGATACCTGGCGCATCATGGGGGTTCCGCAGCGGCTGGCATTGGGATACGGCCTGGCTTCCATCCTGGTTTTGAATGTCAATACCCGATCGCTCATTTGGATTTCAGGCAGTATTTTATTGGCATATTGGGGTATTTTGTATGCTTTTGCAGCACCAGGCATGGATCCGTTAGGAGCCGAGGGCAGTGCTATTTTACGCCTTGACCGCTGGTTATTTGGTTTGGCGCATTTATACCATGAGCAAGTGGCACCTGGTTATCGGATTGCCTTTGACCCAGAGGGTGTTTTAAGTACCCTGCCCTCCATTGTAACCGTTGTGTTAGGGTGGCTCAGTGGAGGTGTGTTAACCAGTAGAGGGGATAAAAAAGACCAGGCGGTACGGGATTTGTTGGTTTTTGGCCTTATTTGTGGATTTGTTGGGTTGTTTTGGGACTTGTTTTTCCCGATTAATAAAAAGATATGGAGTAGTTCTTATGTGCTTTATGCGGGGGGGATTTCCATGATTTTATTTGGCATGACCGTTTGGTTGCTGGACGTTCGGCGTTGGTGGAACGGCTCGGGTTTCTTTATTTCGATCGGGACAAATTCGCTTTTTGCGTATGTTTTATCGGAAGCCTTGGTGATGATTATGTATGTGATTGATGTTCCGATGGGCGATAAAAATGTGAATTTGAAAGACTGGATTTATCTAAACTGGTTTAGGCCGATTGATGGTGCCGAGATAGGTTCTTTCTTGTTTGCTTTGGTTTATATGCTAGTTTGCTGGGGTGTATGCCGAATTTTGTATGCGCGAAAGATTTTTATCAAACTATAAGATGAAAAGGCGCCGTTTTTTACTCAATGGTGGTGTGCTGGCACTGGGAGCAGGTTTGGCATCACCGTCTATTTTGCTAAATCATCCAACTATGCCCACGCTAAAATTGATCAAACCGGCCCGGATCAAACCAGGCGCTACCATTTCATTGATTGCGCCCGCCAGTCCGCCGGCACCAGAGAAATTTGAAAAAACGTTTGAAAACCTGGAATTGCTGGGTTTGAAAATGAAGTTAGGGCCTTCTGTTTATGCGAAAAATGGGCATTTAGCCGGAAGCGATGCAGAACGCTTGGCCGATTTGCACCAAGCCTTTGCCGATCCAGAAACAGATGCAATATGGTGTGTAAGAGGCGGTTATGGATGTACGCGGTTGCTGGATGCGGTGGATTATGATCTGATTCGTCGGCATCCCAAACCTTTTATTGGTTACAGCGATGTCACAGCCTTGCATTTGGCCATTCATGGGAAAACGGGCCTGGTAACATTTCATGGTCCGGTTGGTGCTTCCGATTTTCCTGAAGATACCCTGCATTATTTTCGCAGCACCTTGATGGAGCCAGAAGCGCCCCTGTTGATCGCAGCACCGAAACCAGAAGTAGTGCTGGATGGTGAAGCATTCATGCCTTTTGTGATTCATCCTGGAATTGCAACAGGGGTATTGATGGGCGGAAATTTAGCCCTATTGTCGGCCATGACCGGTACGGCGTATTTACCTTCCTTTAAAAACAAGCTGGTTTTTATAGAAGACATCGGGGAGCAGCCCTATCGGATAGACCGCATGCTCACCCAACTGTTGATGGGGACTGATTTAAAGCAAGCCGCAGGTATCGCGTTGGGCGTATTTAACGATTGTCAGCCCAAAAGCGATGCCTCCTTGTCGCTGCGGGAAACCTTGCAGGATCGCCTGGGCGGTTTGGGTATTCCGGTACAATATGGTATTCCGTTCGGCCATGTTACACACATGGCAACTTTACCTTACGGCATTCAGGCTGAATTGGATACCAATACGCAAACCCTGCGTTTGTTGGAAAAAGCCGTATTGTAAGTTACCATTTTTGCCCCGGGTAGGTACGTTGCAGATGTTGCATTTCTGCGAGGATAAAACCCAGTTGTTCGGTGTGCCGACCATCTTTTCCACCCGTCTGCATCCAATCGTTTGTGGGTTTGGATAAAGTAGCCTCGGTTAATATTGCATCCGTTTTTTGTTCCCAAGCCTGTTTAAGCAGGTTAAAGTCGGGGGCAATTTCAGCCGCAGCAGCCCATTGATCCGTTTCGGTAGGGGTAGTCAACTCTCCGGTGAACATCCAGAGATCGTCCACAGCCGTTTGAATTTTTTGATTACTCAGGGCAGTACCGTCTCCCAGTCGCAGCATCCATTCCGTCGAAAAGCGGAGGTGGTAAGTCACTTCTTTGAGTGATTTTTCTGCAATTTCAGCCAACCGCGGGTCTTTACTTTGGCACAATGCCTGCCAGTTATAGAAGTGAAACGTATCAAAGAAAAATTGACGTGCCATCGTATACGCCCAATCCTGGTTGGCTTGTTCTACCAGCATAACATTGTAAAACTGGTGCGCATCGCGGAAATAGGCAAAATCATCATCGGTACGGCCAGTGCCTTCTATTTCGCCTGCGTAATCGTACAGCATTCGGGCTTGTCCGAGTAAGTCCAGTGCAATATTGGCCAAGGCAATATCTTGTTCCAGCACCGGGCCATGTCCGCACCATTCACCGAGTCGTTGCGAAAGAATGAGGGCGTTATCGGCGAGCGACAACACATATTTTAAATGTTGGTTTTGCATATTACATGTGCTTTACTTCATCCGGCAGGTCGTAAAACGTCGGATGGCGGTAGATTTTATCGTTTGCGGGGTCAAAGAATGCCTCAGGATCTTCGGTGGATGCATGAATATGGGCAGATTCGACCACCCAAATGCTGATGCCTTCATTGCGTCGGGTGTACACATCCCGGGCATTTTCGAGTGCCATGGCAGCATCGGTAGCGTGCAAACTGCCGACATGTTTGTGGCTGAGTCCTTGTTTGGACCGAATAAAAACTTCCCAAAGCGGCCAGTCTTTCATGTGTTGGATATTTGAATTTAGTGGTTAGCGCCTGCAAAGATAAGACCGTATGTCAAACAGCAGCTTGGAATTTTCAAACGTTAAACTATACCCGACAAAATTAAGGTCGCTCCTCGGATGTTTTGGAAAAACGTACTTTTGTGGCAGTCAATGCAGTTCTTGTTTCGCTTTTAACTTCTTTGAGCAAAGAAAGTTGACTGAAAGTGGCTATTTTTACCCTTCCAAACCGAGTTAACCATTCAATCTATTTGAACCATGCAATTAAAAATTACTGGTGTGTTGTTGTTTTGCCTGCTTTCTTTCGGGTTGCAGGCGCAATTGCGGTACGGATTTAAAACCGGCCTGAATTTTTCGCGTTTTTCGGCGCCATCCGAAAAGGACGCTAATGGAAAAGACCTGGAAACCTTTGAGAATATTACCGGATTTCACATTGGAATGACCTTTGGATACAATTTTACGGATCATTTTGGCGTGCGGGGTGAATTGTTGTACAGCAAAAAAGGGGTAAAGTATTCCTTTGATGGCCCTTCATTCCGGGTTTTTCGTTATGATGGCGGAAGAACCATTACTACCGGCAATTCAAAGTATTTGCTCAAGATCAACAATGCATATTTTGATCTTCCTGTGATGGCATTTGCTCGTTTTGGCGATTTTGAAGTTTCCGGCGGTGTTTATGGTTCCGTGCTGGTTCAAACCCTGGGTGAAGGTTCATTGAGTTATACCGGTGGCAAAACAGCAGCTCCTTTGAATAATCCGGTTGCTGATGTGGAGTATAATTTGAGTTACAACTATCGTCGAGATGATCCGGGTCAAGGTATTGGAACAGATCAGCTTTTGGTAAAGGTAGATGCCCGAAACATCCAAATGCCTAAGACATTGGGTGCTTATTATGATTTTCCGGACAGCAACAACAAGGCTTTCAATAACTTCGATTATGGCTTGATCGGCGGTGTGGCGTATTACCTCAGTTCCTCTTTATATGCAGGTGTACGTGTGCAATATGGATTAGCAGACTTGACCAACAACAGTGCAGATGCTTCCAAAGTATCTTTGGATAATACGGGTAATTTTCGCTTTTTGAGCGATCAGGACCACAATTTCCAAATTCAGGCCTCCGTAGGTTTCAGTTTTTAATGTAATTTTTGAGCATTTCAGTGTGAAACCCGCATGTTGGACGATACAACTTGTGGGTTTTGCCCATTTAATCCATTCCGACGACCGATAATACCTTAATTTCGCGGGAACGTTTCTATCAACTTCACCTAATCTTAACGCCCAATCTAATGCGTGTAAAAACTGTCCTTGTTTTTGTAATCGCTTTTTTTTTTTTTTTTTGCTTTTTTAGTGCTTGTACCAGAGAAGACCTTGAGCAGGTAGAAATATCCGATCACACTGCTGAGTTTGCTTTCCCACTTTTCAGCACCGATCTTTTGATGAAAGATTTGATGTTGAATATATTAAATGATACGCTTTCCGGGGATACCCTTTATATCAATCCGGATAATTCGATGACCCTCATTTATACAGGGGATGTTGCCGAAAAGAAAGCCACTGATATCTTTAATTTTCTCGAAAATGGGTTGGTACCTATTCCCGATTCTGTAAGTACTAGCCCCATTCAGGCACCTGATGGGGTTACCGTTACGCGCGCGGATATCAAATCGGGTACGATCACCCTGATCATTTACAACAACACACCCGATACCGTAAGCGGCATTTTTGAAATTACCCAGATGTCGGCCAATGGTGTCATTTTCAAATACCCATTTACGGTACCTCCTACTCCAAGTACGGTATGGATTTCTCCGCCCATCGACTTGAGTGGCAATATTTTGCTCTCTGGCAGTAATATACTGGAGTTTAAATATTATGCCTACAATAAGGAGGGGGTACGGATCGAATTTCCATCCATCAATGGCGGTTTTGCGCCAGTATTTGTTTCCTTCCAAAACTTAACCTTTTCTTACCTGCAAGGTTATTGGGGTTATTCTTCCTATCCGCTCACACGCGATACGATTGAAATTGACCTGAACCAAACCAACCTGGATGGCAACGTAAAGGTGAAAAACCCGAAGGTGACCATGAGAATTTCCAACTCATGGGGCTTCCCAACCCGTGGTAAAATCAAATACCTGAGTTTTATCGGAAAAGATGGCACCGAATACAAACTGAACAGCACCATTTTTGTAGATGATGCTGTAGATTTTGCATTCCCGGATTTTACAAAAGATGAGGTTGGGCAAACAAAATACACCTATTTGAAAATGGATGAAACCAATTCAAATATTGCAGAAATCTTCAACGCGCAACCGACACGGCTGGTGTATGAAGTTGAAGGCATTTCTAATGCCAACCTGGATCCGAATGTAATTGGTTTTCTGACCGATAGCAGTACCATCAAACTGAGCGTGGGCGTAGAATTGCTCTTGGAAGGATCGGCGGATAACTTCCAAACAGACCAGACGCTAGACCTGGATTTTGGAACCTATTCGGCGCTTGACACCACTGAAATTGAGGCGGTGGAATTCAAATTAGTGACAGAGAACCAAACGGCAATTTCTGCTGCGGTACAAATTTTCTTTTTAGATGAAAATGAAAACAAGGTTGATTCCTTGTTTGTAGGTGGCCCGCAGTTCATCATGAATGCAGCCCCGGTGAATGCGCAAGGCATTGTAAGTGGCGTTACACGGAAAGAAAATTTCATTCCAATGACTGTCGCCCGTTTCGAACGGGTACGCACCACCAAAAAAGCAGTGCTTCAGGCTGCTTTCACTACGGCCGATGGAGGTCAAATTCCCGTTAAATTACTCGCAACGGATCAGGTTGTGATCAAAATGGGATTGAAAGTTAAAACAAGGCTGTAACATCATTTTTATTCCACATTTACCCATTATTATGCGCTTAAGCACCTTATTACTCTTTTTATTCCTGTGTTTTGACTTGTCGGCTCAACAGGAACTGATGCTCCAATCCGCCCCGGAATTGTGGCACAGCAACGCGACCAATCCGGCTTTTTTCCCACAAGAGAAACGCCTGGTGATCGGCTTGCCCGCTTATGCACTGGATGCGGCCCATTCTGGTGATTTGACCCTAAACGATGTTTACGCCAAAAGAAATGGCATTCGTTATATCGATTTTAGTGAAGCGATTAACAAATTGGACCCAGAAAATACGGTTCACTTCGACCAGCGAATTGAAACGGTTTCTATTGGTTTGCGCCTTTCAAAAAAGTGGGCCCTACAAGCAGGGCATGCAAATCGTTTTACCGGTGCAGTTACCTATCCGAAAGACTTACCTGCCTTGTTGTGGAATGGAAATGCGCCATATATTGGGAAAACCTTAAATATTGGCCCAAAAATCGCACTTTTTAACTGGAATGAGTGGAGCGTTGGCGCAATGCGCAGTTTTGGAAATCTGACCATCGGTGCAAAATTGAAGTTCCTCACGGGCGTAAGTGCTTTGGAATCGGATGAAAACCACCACAAAGCGGAGATATACACCAATCCCGATATTTATCAACTAACCCTTAATACCGATTATGCTTTTAACTCCTCGTCTATTATCTCGGCCTTTGATACTGCCGGTTATGGATTTAGGGTTTCGCTGGGTTCGCTGAATGGAAAGGCTTTTACCGCCAACACCGGAATTGCCTATGATTTTGGGTTTAATTGGCAACTCACCAAGCGTATTCGGGTGAGCGCAAGTGTACTTGATTGGAAAGGCAAGATCAATTGGACCGAAAACGCCAATTATTATAAAAGCAATGGCACCTACGAATATGAAGGTGCCGTTTTTCCAGGGACAGATATTATCAATGGCGGCGATAGTTTAGACTTTGATTCTAAAATTGATACGCTCAATGATATCTTTAAATTTGTAAAAACGCCTAAAGAATTTAGCACCAGCCTGCCAACGCGATATTACGCGAGTTTTTCCTTTATGTTGAATGCGCGCTGGACCTTTGGAGCGAGTTTTTATAAACAATCGGGCGCACAAACGCATTCGGCACTTGGATTTAGTGCACGGTGGTCACCCATTAAATGGGCAACGATCGCAGCGATGTACAGTGTAGACGACCGTTCCGTTGCAAATATTGGTATGCAATTCATTTTAAAGCCAGGCCCTTTTCAGTTATATTTGATGTCAGATAATCTTGCGAATGTATTTACCCCTAGAAATACACCCGCATTGAATATAAGGGCAGGTGCATCGCTGGTTTTTTAGGGGCAAATTTTGACTTATCTTTGTGTTGAATTTTTCAGGCAGGTTTAAAGCAATCAATATGAGCTGGATCCAAAATAATCGTTTGTTGTTGATACTCAATGGTATATTGGCACTTGGTGTTGGTCTTTTTTTTGTATCATCCTTCAAGGGGAACAACGATGCACCTTTGCAGAATGTCCGCTCAATCAACCTCGACAAAGATTTTGTCTTTTGTGGTGAAAAATTCCCCATGGATAATTTTGATGTACGCCAACGCTTAGACGCCGAGTTGTTGCGCAATGTTTATTTTCATTCGCAAACCATTTTGGCGATCAAGCGTGCCAATGCAACATTCCCGATTATCGAGCCGATTTTAAAAGAAGAAGGTGTTCCGGCAGATTTAAAGTACCTGGCGGTTGCGGAAAGTGCCTTGTCGAACGTTGTTTCGCCAGTTGGTGCGCGTGGAGTGTGGCAGTTTATGAAAAGTGCAGCCGCCGATTTTAACCTGGAGGTAACGGAAGAAGTGGATGAGCGCTATCACCTCGAAAAATCAACCCATGCTGCTTGTAAATACCTGAAAGGGCAAAAAGAGCGGCTTGGAAGTTGGGTATTGGCAGCAGCAGCCTACAATGGCGGCCCCGATCGGATCAGCCAGGAAATGGCCAAACAACACGCGAAAAACTTTTTTGACCTCAATTTAGCCGCCGATGAAACCATGCGTTATCCTTTTCGGATTATGGCGATCAAAGAAGTAATGGAAAACCCGGCCCTCTATGAGTACACCATTGAAAAGGAACATCTTTATCCACCGATGAATGACTATAAAGTGGTAAAAGTGAGTAAGGCAGTACCAAGTTGGGGCGATTTTGCGCAGGAACAAGGTACCAGCTACCGGATGTTAAAGTTGTACAACCCTTGGTTGATAGACGGCAAATTGACGAATAAAACGGGTAAAACCTACGAAATTCACATTCGTAAGTAGTTGGTTTATTTGAATTTCAAGACAATTCCGGTCGTGATACGCATAATTTGGCTGGTATTCCGGCCATTTATGGTGTACGCCCCGCTCAGGTAAAAGCCCAGCTTTCCTGATTCGGAGTAATAGGCAGTGCCACCAATTTGGGTATAACGAACGCCATAGGCTTGCGGCAAATCGATTACGTTAAACTTGTAATCGGATCCTCCTTTCGTATATTGATATTCTATCCATGCGTCTAAGTAATAGAAGCGGGCAGGAAGCCCTACTTTGAATAAAAAACTGCTGTAGTTTACTGGTTCAACAGGTTGATAGTCAGGGTTTTGCGTTCTAACTTTTGCAATGTCATCTTCTTTTAAACGATCCAATCGAAAGTTATAACCTCCAGTCAGGTTAAAAAACAGCCCCAAAGGGGTTTCCCACTGTATAATTAGTCGGGCAGGTACTGAAGTCGCTTTTTGGCCAATTGCGCCCGTTGCGGTGGGGGAGTAGTTGGCCAACGGAAAACTTGCACCTGTACCAAAAAGTACCCCTAATTTGCCTTCATTTTTAAGTTTTGCGTAAACGGGTCTGTATTTTATATACAGGCCTCCGTCCTGCAGTCCGCTTTGGTTCGCAGTAAAAACGGCTGCGGCAGTAGCCACCAGGTCCACTTTTTCAGTAAGTCCGTATTCTGCAAATAGGCTGAGCATGCTCCCTCGATAAGGTGCTTCAAATTTTTGCTGTTGGGCTCCCAAAAACGTTTTGGCCGATAAAAATGAAAAGGAAGGTGCTAAGTCCAGCGTCTTTGCTCCTTTTAAATAGCCATCTAAAGGGCCTTGTGCGGAGAGCAATGCAAGGTTGCAAAGCCCGAGCATGATTATGGAAATCCAGGTTTTCATCAGATTAATTGGGCATGTTGCGCAATTTTTCGATTTGGGTAATAAAAATGACCCCTTCTTTAATTTCAATCAGGTTTTCATTTTTAAAATCAGTCAGGGTGCGTATCAACGTTTCCTTTGCGGTACCCGCCAATGCGGCGAGGTCTTCTCGGAGCAGGTGAATTTCGCGATTGCCCTGGTTATATAGATAAATCAGTGCCGTAGCAGCCCTGCGCCGCACCGAATTATAGGCAAGATCGAGCAATTGTTGTTCTCGTTCGGCCACGTGGCTCGCCAGCATTTTGAGAAAAGAGCTGGCTACATCGCGGTTGCCGGTAATGAGCGTTTGGAAATCGTCTTTTGGAATCAGTCGAATTACGGCATCGTCGAGCGAAGTGGCACTTTCGGGGTAATAATCATTTTTGAGCAGGGCCAGATAACCCAAGAAATCGCCAGATTTAGCAATTTTTACAATCAATTCGCGGCCATCTTCACTGGTTTTGAAAATTTTGACCTGTCCACTTTCTACAAAATACAGCCAACGCGGCATTTCACCTTCTTTAAAAACAACATCTTTCTTTCGAAAATGGCGGCTTTCACGGTCGGTTGATAAGGTTTGCAGCATTTCATTAGCCCGTGCCTCATTAATAAAGGAGTCTAATGAACCGGAGGCCGCAACACTTGCCGCACGGAGACGTTCGCTTTTGCGCAGGCGTGCTTCGATGGTTTGCATCAGTTGCTCGTCATCAAATGGCTTAACGATATAGTCATCAGCACCCAAAGACATGCCCCTTCTGAAATCTTCTTTTTCACTTTTGGCAGTCAAAAAAACGAAGGGAATATCGGCTGTTTTGTGGTTTCTGCCTAGGATATGCAATACGCCAAAGCCATCCAGTTCGGGCATCATTACGTCACAAAGAATTAAGTCTGGCAATTCCCGCAAGGCCTTATCTACGCCAATTTTGCCATTTTCTGCGGTGATCGTTTGGTAATTACTCAATTCCAGGATTTCAGCCAAGTTCTCACGAACATCTGCATTGTCCTCAATAATGAGAATCTTTTTCATACTACGAATACGCTGGTGTAACGGTTGAGGCGGCAAGATAGAAAGTATTACAATGAAAATAGTAAGGTAAATGTAGTCCCTTTGCCTTCTGTGCTTTCAAAAGAAATTTCGCCTTGTAAAATCTCCATATAGCGTTTTACGATATTCATGCCAAGTCCGATACCCTGAATATTCGTAACATTGCTTGCACGGAAAAAGCGATCAAACAAATGAATTTGATCTGCTTGCGGAATACCCAGTCCGTGGTCAATGACCTGCAACAATAATTTAGTTGGGCTCACCTGAATGCTGCACAAAATGTCTTTTTCTGAATATTTAATTGCATTGGATAACAGGTTATAAAGTACATTTTTAAGCAGGCGTGGATCCAAATAAACGATCCGGTTTTCGCCATTAAATTCCAGCCGAAGGTGTTGGCCGATTTTTGCCAATCCGCGAATTTCTTCCATGGTATCGGAGCAAAATTTATCAACATCAAACCACTCGGGGTTGTTGGCAACCCGCCCTTCTTCCAATTTGGTAAGCGAGAGGAAGTCATTGAGGATGCTGGTGAGATTATTTACGGTGGATCGAATTTTTTCGAGGTGAAAAAGTTGACGGTCTACATTATTGGATTCTGTATAACGTCGAACCAAGGCTGCCGAAGACTGAATCGTGGCCAGTGGTGTTCTGAATTCATGGCTGGCCATGCTTACAAAGCGTGATTTGAGTTCGCTAAGTTCTTTTTCGCGTTCCAATGCCTGCACGAGTTCTTCTTGTTTCTGGTGCAATGCATGTTGTGCGGCTTGCCGTTCGTGTACTTCGCGCTCCAGTTTTTTATTGGAAGCGAGCAAGCGGTTTACCACATCGGCGAGTTGTTCGGTTCGCTCGCTGACTTTAGCTTCCAGTGCTGTATTGAGCTGTTTTACCTCGCGTTCGGCATCTTTCAGTTGGCTGATGTCGTGGATAAATCCTGTAAAAACAATGTGGTTATTAAAGCGAAATTCACTGACGCTCAGCCAAAACGGGAAAGTCGTGCCATCTTTTTTCAGGCCTAAAACTTCCCTTCCGATGCCAATGATTTTATTGTTTCCCGTTTCGATATACTGGTTAATATATCCATTGTGGGCCTCACGATGCGGGCTTGGCATCAATTTGGTAACGGGGGAGCCTACCATTTCATCTTTGTCAAAGCCAAATAATCGGCAAGCAGATGGGTTGACCGATTCAATTTGTCCCCTTTGATTGATGATAATAATGCCGTCTACCGCAGTTCCATATACGGCTTCAAACCGAAGTTCAAGTTCTTCGCGTGAAATTGTATCCATGCCCCAAAATACTGGATAATTTAGATATCCAATCATAAGCAAAGTCATTTTGTGCTATGATCGAGGTCATTTTTACAAATTGTCTAAGCAGCCAATTTTGCATCATCTTAAATTTATAAAACCTGTCACTACCATGAATTTATTTGCACCAGTGTCCACCATCATGACCACCAAACTTTACACCGTTAGCACAGAAGACAATCTGGCCACTGTGAAAGAGATTTTTGACCAGCACAACATCCACCATATCCCTGTTTTACATGTGCGACAGTTGGTTGGTATGGTTAGTAAGACTGATTTTGAGCACTTTACGGGAGGATTGAGCCATTTTCAAGATGATCAATTTGTGAATGAACACCGTTTGAAAAACATGAAAGCTTCCGAACTAATGGTGAAAAGGCTGGGTAAATTGGAGCCAGACGATCGTATCAACGTCGCAATTGAAGTTTTTTGTAAAAACCTGTTTCATGCTTTGCCTGTTGTACAAGGCGACGAATTGGTTGGCATGGTTACGACTTTTGATATTTTGAAAATGCTTCAGGCCGAAAAACCTGAGCATCCAGAAGAAGTTTACAAATAACCGCTGCATCTGTTTTTCATGATCTCACTCGATTTAAAGCAAGAAGCATGAGCATGAATATAAAAATATTGGGTATGGGCGATTTAAAGACGCGCGCATTGAGAGATAATCTTGATGCAGCCTTACGTTTATACCCGCTAAAAGGGAAAATCGAAGAAGTGTCGGAAGTGAATCGGATCGCCTTATCGGGTGTAACCGAAACCCCGGCCCTTTTATTTGATAATCAAATTATATCGGAGGGGAGTGTCCCAACGATTGAGGAGTTGACCAATTTATTGCGCAACCGTTTTTTGTACAAATCCAAACTTTATCGTTTGAGCAAAATACTGGTACCTGTTGATTTCAGTACGAGCGCTGAAAATGCGCTTTGTTTTGCTTGGGAAATTGCGCGGCATTTTGATGCAACGCTGGATGTGGTGCATGCCATGGAAGGCGTATTTGAAGGAAATGCGCAAGCAACTTCTGGATTTTTGGAGCAACATGTCCAAACGACCCAACAAGCATTGCAGGCGTTTGTAACCGAGACTTTTAGGAAGTTTTTTCCGGAAGATTTGCCCATTACACCTGTTGCGGCCGGTCCGGGCGAGGTTTCCAGCCCAAACGCCCTATACCGGGTCAGGGCAAAAGTGGAGTTTGGTTTTCCAGAAATTATATTGGAAAATTTGACCCAGCGTTATGATTTGCTTGTGATGGGCACGAGTGGAAAAAGTAATTTGGCAACGCAAGTGTTGGGTTCGGTGAGTTTGGAACTTAGTCGGAGCGCCCATTGTCCGGTCATGCTTATTCCGCCCGGTGCGCAGTACAGTGGATTTCGAAATGTATTGTATGCCAGCAATTTTGAGAGTAACGATCCGGAAAAAGTGAAACAAGTGGTTGCCTTTGCTAAAAAATTTGATGCGCAATTGCATTTTGTTCACGTTGGAAAGGTACAAGAGCATGGGGAAAAACTCGAACGTGCACTGTTTGAAGTCAATTATAAATACAGTGATCCGGAAAAACCCTTTATTTTCCAAAAGATGGTAGGCGAGGATGTAACCGAAAAATTACATGAATATGCTTTTTACCACAAAACAGATTTGTTCGTTTTTGTAACGCCCAGGCGCGGATTTTGGCAAAATTTATTGCACAAAAGTCAAACGAAACACATGGTATTGAACACGCATACCCCTGTTTTAGTGGTACATCAGTTCAATGACCTAATCAATAACTAACGGGTTTCGGAATGCTGTTGCCTCCAAAACCCGTCAAGAATAATTTTTGCTGTGGCTAGTTGCTCCGGTGGTTTGTTGGAAAGATAAACCGCCGGATTTTTTTATAAATCCATCAACAGCGTGATCGGATCTTCAATCAAGTTTTTCACTTTCACCAGGAAGGTTACCGAAGTTGAACCATCAATCACGCGGTGATCATAGCTCAGGGCGAGGTACATCATTGGGCGGATTTTAATTTCTCCTTCTACTACAATTGGGCGGTCTTTGATGGCATGCATACCCAAAATAGCGCTTTGCGGCTCATTGATAATCGGGGTGCTCATTAGGCTGCCGAAAATACCACCATTGGTGATGGTGAAGGTTCCACCGCTCATTTCCTCCAGTGATAATTTGCCATCTTTTGCTTTTGTAGCCAGTTCTTTCAATTTGAACTCGATATCGCTGAATTTCAGGCTTTCAATGTTGCGAATTGGGGGCACCACCAATCCGGTTGGTGTGCTGATTGCAAAACTGATATCGGCAAAATCGTGGAAAATGATATCGTCTCCATCCAAGGCGGCATTAACATCCGGCATTTCGAGCAGCACTTTAGCGCAAGCTTTGGCAAAAATGGACATAAAGCCCAGTTTGATGCCGTATTTTTTTACAAAAGCCTCTTGATATTTTTCGCGTAGTTGCATCACTGCCGTCATGTCGACCTCATTGAAGGTGGTCAACATAGCCGTGTTGTTTTTAGCACTTACCAGGCGTTTGGCGATGGTGCGGCGCATGCGGGTAAGGCGTTCGCGGCGTTCGTTGCGCGAGAAAGCAGTGGTTGCAGCGGGTGCTGCAATGGGTGCAGCCTTCTCTACAGTAGGTGTTGGCGTAGGCGCGGATTTGTTTTCTACGGCTTTTTGTGCGTCTTCTTTCGTGATGCGTCCATCTCTTCCGGAGCCTTTTACTTGGTCGCCGCTTACCTGGCCTTCTTCCAAAATTTTAGCAGCGGCAGGAGACGGAAAACCGGTTGCATAATTTGCGCTGGTATTGGTTGTTTCTGGTGTTGGCGTTGCAACTGCGGGCGCGGTTGCAGCAGGCGTCGCCGCGGTGCTTCCGGCTGCATCTGTATCGATTTTGGCAAAAAGCGCCCCTACTGCAAGGTCTTCACCTTCTTTGGCAACCCAAGTTAATTTGCCAGCCGAATCGGCGGACAATTCCTGGTTGGCTTTTTCTGTTTCAATTTCACAAAGCGGTTCATCCATGGACACGGTTGCCCCGTCGGGTTTGAGCCACTTGGAGAAAGTTACACTTGATATGGATTCTCCCAAGTTTGGGATTTTTAATTCAATGACCGGCATTTTCCAGTAAGGTGTAAAGCGTTATAAAATAAAAAAAGATACCTGACACAGCAGGCAACGCAAAAGTAGACTTTTCGGCGAAAAAAAAGTATATAGAAAACTATATATTTAGTCGCGTAGTTGCTCCAACAGGTTATTTAACAAGTTTGCCTGGTCATTGTTTAAGGCGCTTTGGTAGGGCGAGTTATTGGCCCAAACCTGGTCAATTTCAAGCATTAGGGCTTGTCCGGAGGCCGTTAGCAGGATTGAACGGGCGCGGCCGTCTTTTTCGGAAGGCAATCGGGAGACCAGTTTTTTAGTGATTAATTTATCAATAATTCTGGTGGTGTTGGAGTTTCGGTCGGGCATTTTGAGGGTAATTTCCTTCACCATGATACTTTCTGGAAATTTTCCCAACACAATGCGTAGCACATTGAATTGTTCAAAAGTAATCCCGAACGGTTTTAGTCGGCTATTAATTCGGTTTCGAATCCATCCGGCACAAAAAATAATGTGGAGTTGCGCTTTCTGAATTTCATTTAAAAAACTCGAAGTTTTCAATTCGTCTTCGATTCGCATGGGTGTGTAAGTCGGTTGTTGTTGGATAATTCGTTGCTTTCGGATTACAAATCAAGCGCGTCGAATTAAGCGGGATTATTGGAAAAACAGGCTCCAAGATTAAAAACGCCGTGGTTAAGCGCGTAACAAGTCTTTTATTTTTGGTAGTTAAATTTCAACATAAGCCCTTCTTTTTTCTTGCCTTCGCTACTCAGGTACAAATTACCTGTTTCGTCAAATGCAATTCCTTCGGGCTGTGGCAGCAGGTTTTTATCGAGGCGGGCCGCAAAGCGAATCGTACCATCCGTGGCATTCAGCACGACCATTCTTTTTAAAGCTGTTGAGATGAGGTAAATATCTTTGGTTTTTGGATGCACCGCGATGCCAGAGGGGCTAAAAAAGTGTTGCTTTTCCTCCAGGTTGTAAGGAACCAATTCATTTACCTGCTTAGGATCGATATGATAAACGGGGGTTTTGCTTAATTGCTTGGTTTTCAAGCTAAATCCCCAAACAAGTCGGATGGTATCCTGTGCTGGGTCGCCTTTTGCAGCGAGGAGCAGTTCATTTTTTCGGGTATCAAAACCAAGCCCTTCAAGGTCGTCTTCCTTTTTTAGGGGCGTTTCGAATATTTCGACAGTCATTGTACTTGGATTGCGCCAGCCATTAATTTCGAACAGTTTTCCATCGCTTTTAACGGCAAAAATTGTTTTGCCGACCATTTCAATGCCTTCGAAATCGCCTTTATCGCGAAACAAAACCCGTTTTTTTACTTTTCCTCCCGTATTTCCTTCAATAAACAGGGCTTCGCCGCGTTCATCCGAAATTGCGCAAAAACGTCCGATAGTATCTGTAGCACTTAGACCTGATATTTCACGCAATTCTTCACTTACGAGATTTATAATCAAAGATGGGTTTTCCAGGTCGTATGGAATTGCAAGTGCGCTGCCTGGCTTAGGCCCGGATTTGCTGGCATCTTGCAATTTGCAATCGGCATGTTGCAGTAAAAGCAGGCACAAGGCCCAGGCAGGAAAGAATCGTTTTTGCGTATTGTGCACAGTGGGTATCATTATAATGGGCAAGTATGATTAATATGCCCCATGCAAAGAACGCATGTTTAAATGGTTTAGCCTACCGATTACTCGGAAAAAACTTCAATTTCATGGTTTTTAACTACCAGATCTGTGAATTTCCCTTTAAAACGGGTAGCGCGCACGATATGGTTGTCGATCCAATGATAATTACCGCCGCGTGGTTTGCCAAAAAGGATACCATGGTATTTGAACCCGTGTTTGGAAAGCCATTGTTCAGTTACCTCGCGGTGTGCTTCCGTTCGGCTGGTAAAAAAGAATACCACATGGCCTTCTTCATACCATTTATTGAGCATAAGCAGGGCATCCGGATATGGGAGCACCGTTCCCATGCGCTCGGGTTCTTCGTTTGGCACATCATCGCAGACAGTGCCATCGATATCGATCAAAAAGTTTTTTACGTGTTTCGGCAATTGTGGACTAATCCGTTCGCCTTTTTCGTTGAATGCCTCTTTTAAAGATGCATCAGATTGCTCTTGATAAACCATCGTGTAAGTTTTACGCAAAGGTAAGGTAAAAATCATTGTAGGTGTTCAGAAAAAATCATTGCTTTGGGGCTAATAAATCTTTTGTACACGATTTGATGGTTTTATTGGACATTTGCAGTAGAAATTTGAATTTGTTTGAAAAAAATTAACACAAAAATTGGATTGGATGTAGCGCTGGCAGCGCAATGGCTACATGCATCTGAACCGGTGGCGATTCCAACCGAAACCGTATATGGTTTAGCAGGGAATGCCTTGGATGTTGCGGCTGTTGCCCGCATTTTTGAGGTAAAAAACCGCCCTACCTTCGATCCGCTCATTGTGCATGTGGCCAGTGTTGCGGCCGTGGAAGCGCATGTGCTTGATTTTCCAGCGGCAGCGCGTCGATTGGCAACCCATTTTTGGCCTGGTCCGCTTACCCTGTTATTGCCCAAGCAGCCCCATATCCCTGATTTGGTGACCGCTGGATTGCCCAGGGTAGCCATAAGGGTGCCGGTGCATCCGCTTACACGCGCTTTGTTGGAAAGTTTGCCTTTCCCCTTGGCGGCCCCCAGCGCCAATCCGTTTGGGTACATTAGTCCAACCACCGCGCAACATGTTTACGATCAATTAAATGGTTTAATACCTTATATTTTGGACGGAGGAGCCTGTACAATTGGGTTAGAATCGACGATTGTTGGTTGGGAAGGGGAGGAGGCCGTGTTATATCGCCTAGGGGGGATATCGGTGGAAGCCATTGAATCGCTGATTGGCAAACTACGGGTTCAACCCAACCAGAGCAGCAACCCTGCCGCGCCGGGTATGTTAAAATCACACTATGCTCCAGCAAAGCCCTTGTATTTAGGCGATTTATCGGTCCTCTCTAAACAGTTTGCAACACAAAAAACGGGTGTTTTAAGCCTGGAAAAACAGATGGATTTGCCCGCGCATTTCCTGGAAATCGTGCTGTCAGAAACGGGTGATCTAAACGAAGCGGCCCAGCATCTATTTGCGGCATTGCGCCAGTTGGATACATCCGATGTTGAAATAATCATCGCAGCGCCAATGCCAGAACTTGGTTTAGGGCGTGCGATCAATGACCGTTTGCGCCGGGCAAGCGTACAAACCAATCCGATATGAACAATTCAACTCTTGCCGTTACCCTCGTACAAACCCCCTTGATTTGGGAGCAACCCGTTGAAAACAGAACCCAACTTGCAGCCAAACTGGCCCCATTGCAAGGCCGAACCGATCTGGTGGTGTTGCCGGAAATGTTTACCACAGGGTTTTCCATGCGTGCATTCGAATTGGCAGAGCCGATGGATGGTCCTTCCGTAACATGGATGCAGGAGCAAGCCATACAATTAGACGCCGCCATTGCAGGAAGTTTTATTTGTATAGAAAAGGGCTTGTTTTACAACCGCTTAGTATGGGTACAGCCCGATGGGGTTGTTCAATTTTATAATAAACGGCATTTATTTTCTTTAGCCGCAGAACATCAAACCTTTACCCCTGGTACCGAGCGATTGATGGTAGAATGGAAGGGATGGCGTATTTGTCCGCTGGTTTGTTATGATTTGCGCTTTCCGGTATGGAGCAGAAACCACCCCGATCAGCCTTATGATTTGCTTTTATATATTGCGAATTGGCCACAAACGCGTTCGTTGCACTGGCGCACGCTATTGCAAGCGCGAGCCATTGAAAATCAAGCATTTGTAGCGGGTGTGAACATCGTTGGAACCGATGGAAATCTGCTGGTTTATGGAGGGGACTCTGCGATCATTGATTTTTCGGGGCAACACTTATGCCAAATATCCCATTGCGAAGGCGTGTTTACCACTGCACTATCATTGGAGAAATTGCCTGCCTACCGACAGCAATTGCCCTTTTTGAAAGATGGCGATACTTTTCGTTTGATTTGAAGAAAATAGCCATTTTTTATTTCAAAATATTTGATTTTTAAAATCCTTTACTACCTTTGCCATCGCTTGGTGCTTTTTAGTAGGTCATTTAGCCGGTCTGTTCATCTTAATCCCACCCTTGAACATTCGATTCTAACACAAGCAGAACGACCGTAGGGCTTTGACCACAACTAATCATTTCACGAACAACGTATCATACTCTTTATGTAGAGTTGAATAGTCGCGTCTCCCGACTAAGCGTTGAAATATTGCACTTATGAATGAAATACGAACATCCAATCGAACAATTCCAACGATTCACCAGTATTTTGCCCCAGTTTTAATCGCATTGTTTATTTTTGGTTCGGCGTTTACGCCATCCGACCGTGTTCCATCCAAGGCTGAAAACGCTGAGATGATGCAAATGCGGGAATATGTTACCGGTTACGCGCACAATTTTCTCGGTTTGCGCTATCGCCACGGCGGGGTTACCCCGAAAACGGGCTTCGATTGTTCCGGTTTTACCAGTTTTCTTCTGAAAGAGTTTGACATCAAAGTTTCCTCCTGTTCTGCCACTCAATCTACCCAAGGAATGAAAGTTCTTTTGAAGTCGGTTTTGCCTGGCGATCTTGTATTTTTTGGCAAAGGCCGCCACATTCAGCACGTTGCGATGGTGGTTGACCGTACCGAAGAAGGGGTGTTTGTGATTCACAGCACCTGCAGCCGAGGAATTATTGTAGAAAATATAAATACTTCCAAGTACTGGAAGCCTAAGATTTTGTTTGCACGGGATGTGATCTCCCAGCAATGGTCGCAATTGGCGAGCCACTAAGATTTATACACCCGTAAGGGTCTTTTATTGTCTGCTGACCAACACAGGCACATCAATACAAAACGTACCATGAGAGAAGAAGGGCGTCCCGAGTTTCGGGAACGCCCTTTTTTACGTACCCCCACGTCGGAAGCGTCCCCCTGACACGTCGGAAGCGTCCCCCCCCACGTCGGAAGGGTCCGGGACCCTTCCGACGTGGGGGGGGACGCTTCCGACGTGTCAGGGAGTAAAACAACTTTTTTCGATCTATGTTAAAGGAAAAGCATCTGCATTTGTTGATAGCGGCCATTTCGATTATATTAATTGCAATCGCCTATGGAGGAATGCCAGCGCGCATTTTACCCTTCTTTTTTGAAATACACCCCACTTCTGTTGATCTGAAACACGTTTTTAGGGCCATGATGGGTTTATATATAGGAATGGCTATTTTTTGGTTTTACGGGATCTTTAACGCTTCATTCTGGCGGCCTGCCACCATTTCCAATATTTTATGCATGGCGGGGCTTGCAACAGGAAGGATATTGAGTTTGATCCTGGATGGGATACCATCGCGAACTTTTTTGTTGGGAACCGGATTAGAGGTGATATTTGTAATTTGGGGAATATTGAATTTATTGCGATATACTGATGCTAAAAAGTAAATCGCGCTGCTGCTTCGTCCCCCACGTCCCGATAGTCCCGATACGTCGGAAGCGTCCCGGACGCTTCCAACGTATCGGGACTATCGGGACGTGGAAAAAACAAAACATTTTGTATTTTTGCCGTCTATGCCACTCGATACCACCATAGAATATTTAAAAGGTGTCGGTCCACAGCGCGCCGATACCCTGAAAAAAGAACTGTTTATCTTCACTTTTGGAGATTTACTGGTGCATTACCCGTTTCGCTACATTGACCGCACCCGGTTTCACACGATCCGCGATTTACAAACGGAAGGCGAACAGGTGCAATTGCGCGGTATTTTACGCCGCTTGGAAGTATTGGGAGAAGGACGGGCCAAACGTTTAACCGCTACCTTGCGCGATGAATCGGGGGTGATCGAACTTGTTTGGTTTCAAGGCATTCAATGGGTGGAAAAAAGCCTGATGGTGGGTAAAGAATACATTGCATTTGGCCGCATCAATGCCTTCAATGGCCGCTTTAATATTACCCATCCGGAAATGGAAGAAGCGACCCCGGATAATTTGCAAAAGCCCCGCACGTATGAACCAGTTTATTCTACCACCGATAAATTAGTTCAAAAAGGCCTGGATGCCAAGGGATTGCGCAAAACCATGCGCACGCTGTTGGATGTTTTAAAACCCGCAGATCTGCCCGAAACGCTCCCCGACAACTTGCTGGAAGCCTACCGCCTGATGGGCCGCTGGGAAGCCCTGCAAAAGATCCACTTTCCAGAAAATCAACAGGAATCGGAAGCCGCAGCCCGTCGGTTAAAGTTTGAAGAACTGTTTTTCCTGCAACTCCGCATTTTGCAAAGTCGGCAGTTGCGCAAGGATACCGTAAAAGGCTTCGTTTTTGAGCAGCTAGGCGACTTTTTTAACCGTTTTTATGCGGAAAAACTGCCTTTTGAACTAACGGGCGCTCAAAAACGGGTACTCAAAGAAATTCGGGTTGATTTACGGGCTGGCCGGCAAATGAACCGCCTGGTACAAGGGGATGTAGGCTCTGGAAAAACGGTAGTCGCACTGATTACCATGCTCATGGCCTTGGATAATGGTTTTCAGGCCTGCCTGATGGCGCCCACCGAGATCCTGGCGCAACAACATTTTATTGGTTTAAGTGCCCTTTTGGGCGATTTGGGCGTTAATATTGGCTTTTTGTCAGGCAGTATTAAAGGTAAAAAGCGGGAGGCCATCTTAGCACAACTCTGTACCGGTGAAATGCAAATTGTGATCGGTACCCATGCCCTGATTGAAGACTGGGTGGTGTTTCAAAATTTGGGTCTTTCGGTGATCGACGAGCAACACCGATTCGGCGTAGAGCAACGCTCCAAGTTATGGCGTAAAAGTCAGGGTTTGCCACCGCATGTATTGGTCATGACCGCTACTCCCATTCCGCGTACCCTGGCGATGACTTTATATGGCGATTTGGATGTTTCGGTGATTGATGAATTACCGCCAGGCCGGAAACCCATCACGACGATGCACAAAACCGAAGCCCATCGCCTGCGCGTGCAGGGGATCATGCGCGAAGAAATTGCCAAAGGACGGCAGGTATATGTGGTGTATCCGATGATTGAGGAGACCGAAAAAATGGATTTGCAGAACTTAATGTCGGGTTATGAAGCCTTAAGTCGGGATTTTCCGATGCCAGAATACCAAATATCAATTGTACATGGCAAAATGAAGGCGGCGGATAAAGAATATGAGATGCAACGTTTTGTGCGACAGGAAACCCAAATTATGGTGGCTACCACGGTAATTGAAGTAGGGGTAAACGTGCCCAATGCCTCCGTGATGGTGATTGAAAATGCAGAACGGTTTGGTTTATCGCAGTTGCATCAGTTGCGGGGCAGGGTAGGGCGGGGTGCCGAGCAATCGTTTTGTATTTTGTTGACGGGTCATAAATTGAGTGCCGATGGTCGAGAGCGGATTCAAACGATGGTGGGCACGAACGATGGTTTTGTGATCGCGGAAGCCGATTTGCGTTTACGTGGGCCGGGCAATATTGAAGGCACCCAACAAAGCGGGATGTTGCATTTTCGCATCGCCGATTTGGCGCGGGATGGACAGATTTTGACGGCCGCCAGGGAAATTGCGATCACGATTTTGCAACAGGATCCGGGGTTGCGCACACCAGCCTATATGCGACTAAGGCAATATTTAGATGCCACGGCCAAAGAATCGAAAATTTGGAGCCGTATTTCGTAGATTTTTCAGGTAAAAATTTTGTTTAAAATAAATTGTTTTTTATTTTTGGGCGTTCATTCACACACCTAAAACAAACAAAAAATGGAGAACAAAACAAATTACCTCGCAATTGTGGTTTGTCCACTCATCAACATGGCGTTGGGCATGACCTGGTACAGCGTCTTTGACAAGCCCTGGATGGAAGGCCACAACCTGACCATGGAGCGTGTCACCGCCAACCAATCGCCCACCTTGTACATTACCAGCGTGGTTGGGTCTTTAATTTCTGCCTACGTGCTGAATTTGATTTTCCAACGCCTGAGCGTACGTTCGTTGGTGGACGGACTGAAAAGCGGCGCTGCCATTGGCTTATTTGGCCTTTTGGGCACGATTGTGAGTTATAGTTTTTCTTTGTTGCCATTGCCCTTGGCCTTGATTGACGGCGGTTTTGCCTTTGTACTGTTTACCTTATATGGTATTGTGCTGGGCGGCTGGCAGAAAAAGTAGTCCATTGGTTGATTAAAAATGGTTGTACCAGGGTTCGTTTTTGTCCGAATGATGGTGCAACCATCTAAGGTTGTGCGGCTAAAAACCTATTCTGGTGCTACTCATATAAATAAGGCCGAGACATAGATTTTTTCTGTTTTTTTACTTACTACCGCATAAGTCTATTGTGAATTTTAAAAAATGACCGTATTTTTGTAAAAAAGAAACAAAATGAAGATTGTATTGCAATTTGAAAAGATGAGTGATCTGGATGAAATTAGCCAATGGCTTGAAAATAAGCATATCACGGTGCAACAAGTGATTCCTGATAAAATGAGTGGAAGTACTTTGATCAAAAGGCTCAGTCGTATTAAAATAGTATTACCAGAAGATTTTAAATTTGATCGAAATCAGGCAAATGAGCGATAAGATTTTTATTGATACTAACTTACTTATTTATTCAATTACACAGGATAACGGTAAATCTTACATAGTTGAAGATTTGTTGCTTCAACCCTTTGATTTTGTTATTTCTACACAAGTTATTAATGAGTTTGTTCAAGTTTGTTTTAAAAAGAGCCTGATTCCATCCGAAGACATCCGACAAGTTGTTGGAGACTTTTTGCAATTTTTTGAAGTAGTTATCATTGAGGATATTACCATTTTATCGGCTTTAAACATTAAAGATAAATATCGATACGCTTGGTATGACTCCCTTATTATCGCTGCGGCATTGGAAAATAACTGTACTTTGTTGTTTTCAGAAGATATGAGTAATGGTCAACAAATTGAACAATCTTTGACCATTCAAAACCCTTTTATGGTTTGATTTTATATGTATAAATGTTTTTATATTTAATGTTTATATGTAAATCCGGTTGAAAACAAAACATGCCACGTCCCCCATTTGAAATTTTATTTGAAGACGAATATTACGTTGCCATCAACAAGCCTTACGGGATCCTGGTGCATCGAACCGGTATCAGCCAGGATACGGAATTTGTGCTTCAATTGCTGCGTAACCAACTCCGGCAGCGCATTTACCCGGTACATCGACTGGATCGGGCTACTTCCGGGGTGCTTATTTTTGGCAAAAACTCGGAGTCGGCCAGTTTATTAGGCCAGTGTTTTCAGGAAAAACAAGTAGAAAAAAAGTACCGGGCGGTCGTACGCGGGTACGTGCCCGAGCGTGACACCATTGATTATCCCCTAGAAGATGCCGAATTGAGGCAATCGTTACAACCCGCGGTTACCCATTATTGGCGGATCGGTCAGGCAGAAATGCCCTTGGCCATCGGGTCGCGCTACACCACGGCGCGTTTTTCCCTGGTTGAAGTGGAGCCGGAAACGGGTCGTCGGCAACAGATTCGCAAGCATTTTGCCCATATTTTTCATCCCATTATTGGCGACCGCCGGCATGGCGACCATCCACACAACCTGTATTTTCGCGATGTATTGTTTATGGACCGGATGCTGTTGCATGGCCAAATGCTGCATTTTCAGCACCCAATCACTGGTGTACCCGTAAAAATAAATGCAGGAATTGATGATGAATTTTACAAAGGACTGGAATTGACAGGTTTATCTGATTTTTGGCCCCCGGCCATTTAAGATAGGAAATGAATTGGTCGGTAAAAAAAGACGGTTTAGCCATTATATAGGAGGCTAAAATTTTATGAGCCTTAATTTTGCCGCAGCAACCAACTTCCGTTATGAAATACCTTCTACTACTTGCACTTTCTTGTTGCATTTCCAACTGCCTATTTGCTCAAACGACCATTGTCAAAGGTCAGATTACTGAAAAATCAAAAGCGCCAGTAGTTGGAGCCAACATCCTCCTGCGCGATACCTACGACGGCGCAACTTCTGATGCTACGGGAAAATTTCAGTTTAAAACAGATGAAACGGGCCCCCAGGTTTTACAAATCACCTACCTTGGATTTGATACCGTAATTATAAAAGTCGATTTGAAAGGCGATTCTGTCGTTGTCAACCCAATCTTGAAAGAGGGTTTTAATGAACTTAAAATGGTCGTCATTTCCGCCGGTTCTTTTGAAGCCAGCGACGAAAAGAAGGTAACGATACTCAAACCCTTGGATATTGTAACTACGGCTTCTGCTGGAGGTGACACCTATGGGGCCTTGCGCACCCTACCAGGCACCCAGGTGTCGTCGGGCGACCAGAACGGGTTGTTTGTACGGGGTGGGTCCGGCTCAGAAGCACCTACCATGATTGATGGATTGCTGGTGCGCAATCCCTTTTTTGCCAGCACCCCCGATTTTGCGGCGCGTGGTCGTTTTAACCCCTTTCTTTTTAAAGGTACGGTGTTTTCTACGGGCGGTTATTCGGCCCAATATGGGCAAGGCATGTCCTCCGTTTTGGTGCTCGAAACCCAGGATTTGCCCGATCGATCCACAGGCTCGTTGAGTGTGTCGAGTGTGGGATTGGGGTATGGTCAGCAGAAGCTCTGGAAATCGAAAGGCCTGGCGATTGGCGGGAACATCAATTACACCAATTTAGCGCCTTATTTTTTGCTGGTAAAACAGGTTCCCAATTTTACGCGTAAACCTGAATTTATTGGAAATGAACTGTTTATGCGCAAAAAAACGCGTGGAAATGGCATGCTCAAATTTTACGGCTATTATAACCATGGTATCGTCGGTTTGAGTACAAATACGGCGGACGGCGGTAATTTTGGCTTCAAAGTGAAAAACGACAACCTCTATACCAACCTGACCTGGTCGGGCTTGCTGCGCGATAAATGGAAGATAAATTTGGGTACTTCGTATTCCAAAGACTGGAACAAGATCGAAAGTTCGTACAATGTTGGGTTCTTAAATGCAGACTCTTTTCGGATTTCGAACTCTCTGACCCAAATACGCGGGGTAGCAACGCGCTTTTTTGGGCGCATGACTTCTGTACGCATAGGCGGCGAGTACCAATATTTGACAGACGAATACAAAAGCCAGGTTTTTGGGAAAAGCAGCATCCGCGACCATTACCCTGCTGCATTTGTGGAAACGGATCTATACATCACCACCCAGTTGGTTGCACGGCTTGGTGTACGGGCCGAACACTCCAGTTTGTTGCAACAATCGAACGCAGCACCTCGGGTTTCCCTGGCCTATAAACTGGGGCCGGGCGATCAAATTTCCTTCGCCTGGGGTCATTTTTACCAAAAAGGCGACAGTTTGTTGCGTTGGAAGTCCCAATTTCAGCAAATTCCAGGCTTTCAACGGGCCGAGCATTTTATCCTCAATTATCAGTACATCTTGAAAGACCGCATCTTCCGGGTAGAAGGATTTTACAAAAAATATCAGGATCTGATCACAACGCGTCAGCAATTGCGCAACGATGGAACGGGTTATGCAAAAGGTGTTGAGTTCTTTTTTCGCGATAAACGCACTTTTTCGGGCGTAGATTACTGGATTTCATACTCCTGGCTGGATACCAAACGTCGATATGAGTGGTATCCAAGTGAAGCGCAACCCACCTTTGCCGCCAACCATGTAGCCACCTTGGTTTTAAAGAAGTTTTTTCCCAAAATAAAAACGGGTGCTGGTTTGACCTACAATTATGCAACCGGGCGGCCGTATTACAATCCGAACCGCTCCGAAACCGGTTTTTTAACCGACCGTACCCCGGCATATCACAACTTGAGTGTAAATTTTAATTACTTGGCGACCATTAAAAAGTCGTTTGTCGTTTTTGTACTGGGCGTTCAGAATGTACTCGGCCAAACACAGGTATTTGGGTACCGTTATTCGGCGGATGGGGCCAACCGCACAACCATTACCCCGGCTGCCAAACGTTTTGTTTTCATCGGGGCTTTTGCCAGTTGGGGTGTCGATCGGCGTCAGGAAGTCATTGACAATCAGTAAGTTCATTCACTATTCACCTATTCATATACACCATGAAAAATTCACTTTTTATACTTGTACTGATGGTTTCGGGATTTGCTGCCCAGGCGCAAACCAACCCGAAGTATATCCAAACGATGGAAAAAACGCTGCAAGGCCTCGATTCCATTATTACCGTTGAGGGCTGGCAAACCAAATCCAATGCGTTTGAGCGCATCGGACAAAAAGAAACCAAAGAATGGTTGCCACAGTATTATGTGGCGCTGTGTCAGGTGCGCATTTTCAATTTAGAAAAAGATGCTGCCAAGCAGGAGGCCCTGTGTACCAAAGCCGATCAGTTTTTAGCGCGTGCAGATTCCTTGAATCCCAACAATTCGGAGATTTATGTACTCAGAAGCATGGCCGCCAGCATGCATATTCGCCTGAATCCGATGGTAAATGGCCAAAAATACGGCCCAATGGCTTCCATGTTGCTCGAAAAATCGATGCAATTGGACCCAAGTAACCCACGAGCAGAAATGCAGAAAGGGATGACGCTTTATTTTACGCCAGCACAGTGGGGCGGCGATCCGGTAAAAGGCAAGGAATCTTTGTTGAAAGCGAATGCTATGTTCGCAACATTTAAGCCTGCTTCATCGATTCACCCGAATTGGGGCTTGGCGATGAACGAGGCTATATTGGGGATGGCGAAGTAGGGCATTCTTCATTTTAGCACTGTTTTAACAACCAGGCACGTTCTGCGACATCTTGTGTTTGCTCAAGTTCGATTCGGATCTGTGCCTGGTTGTTTTTATTTCCTGTCAGGTTTAATTCGATTAGTTTTTTAGTAAAATAAATTAATTTTTCATTTGTATCTCTATGGTAGCCAATGTTTTTACTTCTTCTCAAATAAGCACTAAAACTTTGTAGAAGTGAATCCAATGCAATCCATTCCTTCAACTCAAAATAACTTCGAAGCAGCATACGCCTGGCGTCGAGGTTGTTGAGTGGATCTTCTAACTCAACTTGCTGCAACAGAGGCATTGCATGAATATAATCTTGTTGCTGAAAATACAGGTACGCTAAATTATATTTGTAGAGCGTTTCGCGTTCACGTGCATGGAGAAATGATCTATAGTCGTTTAAAAATTGGAGCGCCCAATCATGTTCGTCTAACGCAATACTGATACGGATAATATTTTTATAGGTAAACCCGGAGATTTGACCATTTTCTGTCATTAAATCATTGGCTAGGGCTTTTTGGTATAAGTTAAATGCTTCCCTTATGTAAGTTCGATTGCCCGTATTCATTAAACGGATGCAATTATTGATAGCCAATAGATACAATCCTCGTAATTCTTTAGGAGAAAAACAATTGGAAAATTGGTTCAAGTGCGATTTTAGCGTTTCAAAGTATTCTGTTTTTTCTGGTTGTGTAAGCATTTGATAAGCATAATAGTAGGTGCTTACTGCTGCGTTTTCCCTCCATTTAGGTTGTTCTGCAAGATCAAGGATAGTTTGAATCAGGCTGATTTCATATTGCTGCCCAGTAACTGATTTATGGACAATTGTGGAGCAGGCATGACGAAGCATATCTGCAATGTAAAAGGTAGTAAGTTCGTCGGGAAGTGGTTGTAAATTAATCTTTCCAGAACGTTCCCGACGTGTGCTATGCTCCAAGCCTTCCTGTAGTAACAGGTATCTTTGGTAATGAAAATTAGCATCCCTAATGAAAGGCTTTTCCAATTGAACCAATTGCTCCTTCCACTCTTTTTCAAATTGGTTGTCCATGCCCCGACGTCTTAAAGCCCGGCACCTGTAAAGATTTTGTTGAGTGGTATCATCTTTAAACTCCACCCAGGCCAGATATTGGTAGTATAATTCCAATAGATAGGAAATGGTATGCCTGAGTTGCGCATTTTGGAAAGTTTTGCCGGGAAATGCCGCTTCATATAACCTTTCAGGTGAAGGGAATTCATTTTTGGAAGATAATAGGTGTTCTACTAAAAAGTTGCAGAGACTAATAAGCTCTGCTCTTTTGTTAAAAAGGGGGCAGCCAACATACACGCTAAATGATTTCAATTCCTTATGCGGCATATTGCGCAGGGAAGAAAACAATTGGTTTCCAATCATTTTTTCGACAAAAATAAATTTAAATATCTGTATATTAAATAGTTAGTAAAAATATTTTTAGACAAATGCTTTTTTTTGTATTTTTCGGATACCTGTAACTGTTGCACTTTTGTACCATTGATAAACGATGATTCCTAAATGCATTCAAAATGAACCTGAAGCGTAATCTCAAATTGTACTTTTTATTAATCCTGATTTTCACAGGAAAACATTTTTTGTTCGCTCAAATAGAAGATCCTGCCTGGAAACCAGTACTTGGAGGCTGGGGGAAACAGAGTAATATTTTTGTAACTTCGAGTGGTTTGCTTTATTCAAATTCGGGCAATAAGTTGTACAAATCGATGGATACTGCCCAACATTGGGTACCCTTGAGCATCCCTAAATATGATGAAGAGTATTTTTTCAACTCCATCCAAGTGGGGCATGCAGGTACTTTTTTTGGCGTTAAATACGTAAATAGTGAGCCTGTAATTAACTATATTTCTAAGGATGAAGGCCTTACATGGGAAACCATTTCAGATAGTCTGGTATTTAGAGCAATTTTAGAAATTTCAGATGGAACTATGGTAGCAATCACTGATTCAGGCGCTTTCCGATCTACGGACAAGGGTTTGACTTGGGAAAAAATACAGGAAATAAAAATAAACGGATTTTATGATAATCTAGATTATATGCAAAGTGGCGATATTTTAGTGAGAGCAGCAAATAGTGATTACTTGTCTTCTGATGGTGGATTGAATTGGAGGAAAACCAATATTGATGATTATTATGAAAGAGGTACCTTTTGGCATACACCAAGTGGTCTGATATTTCATGGTCCGTATTCAACAACTGATAGCCTTGATAGGTCTTCGGATGGCGGGATTACATATACCCGGGTATTGGTAAATAATGAAATATACGGTAGCGGTGTCGCTGTTCGGGAATTAATTGAATTGCCATCCGGGAGGTTGTTATTTTTTCACGCAGGTAAGGGACGCTTTATATCAGATGATGGCGGGCTAACCTGGACAAGAAAGCAATATCATTTTCCAAATACCGAAGTAGCACCGTTAGAACTTCCCAAAATATTACCGAATGGAGCTATTTTGTTAAAAAATGGTATGGATCAAATATATTATTTTTCATTTGATGAAGGAGTGACCTGGTCCCCCGCTAATGAAGGCATTAGAGGTTCGGGAAAGCAGTATGAATATTCCGAGGATACAATTTATTGTTTAAATGGGCAGTTATTAAGGTCATTCGATAGCGGTGTTAATTGGACTAAGCTTACCAACAGGCCAGATCTTTTGGTACAACAGTTTGATTTATTAGACGACAAGGACACAATGCTTTTTGTGTATCGTGGATTTTTTTCTTATCCAAAATGGGAGGATAAGTTAATGCAATCTACCGATAAAGGTCAATCTTTCCAGGAAGTTCCAATTAGTATAAAATATGGTGATGTTAGAGAATTTTATATTAATAAATATAAAAAAGAGATCTTTGTTTTTATCGATAGCGATTTAGGTATATCAAAAGATGGCGGCCAAACACTAAAGTTTTTAAAAATATATAATCTTTTAGGTGGTTTTGATAGAATAAGACAAATCGAGTTTCATCCATCTGGAAAAATATTCTTAATTTACGTCAGAACTGAATCTGGAAAAATAATAAGCAGGTTAATCGCTTCTGAAGATGGCGGATATCATTGGGAAATAGTGAAATCGAGCATAGATCCGTATAAAAATTATATATACGTAGACCCTCATTCTGGCAAAGTTTACTATTACGATCAAAGAGCACTTTATATTTCTGATGACCTTGGCATAACCTGGGTAAGAAGAAATTTAAGTTTTCTTTCTTCGTTACAATCATTTGGGAGTATAGTAGTTGATTCTTTGGGTAATATATTTATTTTAGCGAACTATAGAATGGTCTTTCAGAGCAAAGATCAAGGTATTAGTTGGAAAAATTTAAGTATTGGCCCATTTTGGAATGCGAACCTCTATGCTACTAAAACTGGAAAAATCTATTACTCTAATCACTGGCAAATTCTTCAATATGTAGGCCAAGAACAACAAAGCGGTATAATATCAGGAAGCATAAACAAGGATTTTGATGGAGATTGTAGCACTTATGATCCAACTTATGGGAATCAGCAGTGGCTCGTCAATGCTTCTGGAGCGGAAGATTATTTTACCAGCACTGATTCTAGTGGTCGGTATAGCTTAACGGTAGATACAGGGGCTTATGCTGTGAAAGTTACGCCACCCAATAATGTCTGGTGGACGCTTTGTGCCAATGATCAGCCTGCCGATATTGTCAGTCCAAGCTTTGCGGACACCATTCAATTTGATGCGGTAGCACTTGCAAACTGCCCATTAATTGCAGTCGAAGTCACGATCCCTAGGCTTCGTCGCTGTTTTGAAAATACATTTTGGGTTAAAGCGTGTAATTATGGCGTAGAAACCACAGATAGTGCATTTGTGGATGTTCGGTTAGATCCGTACTTAAGTATGACGGGGATTAGCTCCATTCCATATGTGCACATAGGCGATTCGGTATACCGATTTCAACTTGGAACGTTACAATCTGGTGATTGTATTCAATTTGATTGTCAGGTTTACCTCAATTGCGATAGTACCATTCTTGGCCAAACACATTGTATAAGCGCGCACGGATTTCCGGACACCTTATGCAGGACAGTACCAGGTTGGTCAGGTGCTACCTTGAAAGCAAATGTTATTTGCGAAGACTCATTGGTAAAATTAAATATAAAAAACATTGGTAACCAAGCCTCTCAACCGCTTGAATACATTATCATTGAAGATGATGTGGTACTAATGAGTGGTCAAAAATCTTATCTGCCTGGCGACTCGATTAATTTCTCCTTTTCTCCGAACGGTCGAACCTGGCGTATTCAGTCAGATCAGGAACCCAATCATCCATTTTCCAATCAAGCTTTAGCATTTACGGAAGGTTGCGGTGGTTTTGGAAGTCTTGGCTTTATCAATCAATTTCCAGTGGATCCTTTTTTAGTATCAAATGACCAAGAGTGTGTCCCAAACGGCGGTTCGTTCGATCCAAATGATAAACAAGGGTTTCCGACAGGTTTGGGTATTGACAAAATTATCAGGAACGGGCAATTGTTGGAATACCGTATTCGCTTTCAAAATACTGGTTCCGACACAGCATTCACGGTAGTTATTCGCGATACCCTTTCAGAGGCGCTTGACCCATCAACTATTGAGGTAGGGAGTGCTTCACATCCCTATATTTGGAATATTAACGGAAAGGTTTTGACTTTTCAATTTAATAATATCATGTTGCCTGATAGTAATGTGAACGAGCCTGATTCTCACGGATTTATTAGATTTAAAATTAATCAAAAAGCAGATTTGACGCCGGGATCTGTGATCGAAAATTCTGCCGCAATTTATTTTGACTTTAATGATCCGGTTATAACAAATACAACAAGGCATACCATTGGAGCCTACACCGTTAATGTAAAGGCTCCTGGTAATTCATTGTCAAATAGTATTGCAATTTCGCCTAATCCCGCTGCTTATGAAGTGGAAATACGATTACAACAAGGTGAATTTGATCATCATACCATCATGGTCTCTGATATGCTCGGCCGTACGCTTAAACAAGTAAAAGCAAATGGAGGTGCAACTTTCCGTTTAGGTTTAAACGACCTATCGCAAGGCGTTTATCTTGTGAAAGTGTACCAAAGTAATGGTGCTCTGGAAGGACGAAGCGTGATACAGTTGGCGAAAGGTCGTTAAAAATGCACCCAACCCTGTGCCTTCAACGGATGCATGTTACCACCCTGAGTTTGCAGTTTGATCCCGTCTTTTGCATCTAAAATCTCGCCTGCGATATAAATTTCAGGCAAAAAGCGGATTTTATCGATGTCTTTTGGGTCGATGGTAAACAGGAGTTCGTAATCTTCACCTCCGTTGAGGGCGCAGGTGATGGGGTCCAGTTTGAATTTGAGTGCCAATAACTGGGCCTCTGGATGGATAGGTACGCCTGTTTCTTCAATCAAAGCGCCAACGTTGCTTTGTTTGCAAATATGAAAAACTTCAGAGGCTAGTCCATCTGAAATATCAATCATAGAAGTAGGTTTTAACTGGATATGGCGGAAGGTTTCGATCAAGTCTTTGCGGGCTTCCGGCTTCAGTTGCCTGCCAACCACATATTTCTGCTCTTCCAGGTCGGGTTGCAATTGCGGGTTATCTTGCCAAAGTTGTTTTTCGCGTTCGAGCAATTGCAGACCCAGATAAGCCGCCCCTAAATCGCCGGTAATGCAGATCAAATCACCCACTTTGGCGCCATTGCGGTAGGTAAGCAGTTCTTTTTCGCCTTGACCGATCGCAGTTACGCTGATCGTGAGGCCTTTAGGAGAGGAAGTCGTATCGCCCCCAATTAAATCCACCTTATACGCATCGCAAGCTGCGCGAATACCCGCGTATAATTCTTCCAGGGCTTCCACCGAAAAGCGGTTGCTGATGGCGATCGACACCGTAATTTGCCGGGGAAAGGCATTCATGGCATAAATATCCGACAAATTCACGACCACCGCCTTGTATCCCAAATGCCGGAGGGGCGTATAGGCAAGGTCAAAATGGATGCCTTCCACCAGCAAATCAGTACTGACGACCGTCATAAACGGACCGTTGTCGATCACAGCCGCATCGTCGCCGATTCCTTTTAAACTGCTTGCTTGCACCAGCGGAAAATCGCGGGTGAGGTGATCGATCAGGCCAAATTCGCCCAGGGTATTTACATCCGTTCTTGCCATGCTTATCGGTATTTTCTTTATTTTTTAACTTCCAGGATATAAACACCTTAGGCGGCCTTCAAGTTTTAATTAAAAACCTTGAGGGTACCTTATTTGCTTTCCAATTCTTTGATTTTTTTCTCGAGTGCCCGCACTTGTCGTTGTAAATCAGGCAATTGTTTGAATACCACGTATGAGCGCACGTAATCATTGTAGTCGATGGCGGGTGCGCCAAACAGGGCTTTACCGGGTTCTTTCACCGATGATCCGAGCCCGCTTTGCGCTTGCGTACGGGTTCCGTCGGCCAGGGTGAGGTGGCCTGCAATGCCGGTTTGTCCGCCCAGGAGGCAATTGTCGCCAATTTTTGTACTACCCGCAATGCCCACCTGCGCAGCCATGACGGTGTTAAAACCTACTTCTACATTATGGGCAATATGTACGAGGTTGTCAATTTTAGCGCCGGCATGAATAATCGTGCTACCCAAGGAAGCACGGTCGATACAGGTATTAGCACCCACTTCTACCTCGTTTTCGAGCACTACATTACCCACTTGGGGTACTTTTTTCCAGGTTTTATCTTCTTGAGGGGCAAAACCAAATCCATCCGAACCGATCACAGCATTGGCATGCAGGGTACAGGAATCGCCGATGTGGCAATCATAATGAATTTTAGCGCCCGGGTAAAGGCGGCAATTATCGCCAATACGCGCATTCCGTCCAATAAACACTTGCGGATAAATTACGCAGTTTTTGCCTATGACAGCGCCTTCTTCCAGTACTGAAAACGCACCGATACTGGTTCCGATGCCTAATTTGACCGTAGTATGTACAAAGGCGTGCTCCGAAATGACGGGGCTGTTTACCTGGTTGGCTGGATCAAATTGTTGTAAAAGCATGGCTAAGCAGCTGCGTACATCGTCGACTTTAATCAGGGTCGCGGTGATGGGTTGCACGGGCTGAAAAGACTTACTCACCAACAAGATGGATGCTTTGGTGGTGTACGCGTAAGATTCGTAGCGCGGATTGTCGAGAAACGCAAAATCACCTTCCACGGCTTCTTCAATGCGGGCCGGGCGTTGGGCGGTGGCGTTCGGGTCGCCTTCAAGTGTGCCCTCAAGCATGTGGGCAAGTTGGGCGGCAGTTATCTTCATGCCGAAAAGGAGTAAACAGATGAGCTATAAAAATGGGAATCAGTTAGGGTATTAGGCAAAATTTCGGCAAAGTTAAACAAAAGAACAATGTCTGTGGGCAGATCTTTTTGGCCCTGCGACAGGTTAAATATCAAGTCGTACCAGTACAGGACAATGGTCGGAATGCACCACATCCATCAGTTGCCGAGCCTCGGTAATTTTGTCTTTTAACGGATCTGCAACCGACTGATAGTCAATGCGCCAGCCTTTGTTATTCCCCCGCGCGCCAGCGCGAAAGCTCCACCAGCTGTATTCCACCAAGGCGGGATGTTTGAAACGAAATGCATCGGTAAATCCGCTTTCAAACCATTTGGTCATCCAGGCGCGTTCTTCAGGCAAAAAGCCCGATGTTTTTTTATTGCCTTTCGGGTCGTGAATGTCTATTTCGGTATGGGCAATGTTATAATCGCCTACAATGATCAGGTTGGGAATTGATTGTTTCAGTTCGGAAATCCACTTGAAAAAGTCATCCAGGAATTCCATTTTAAAACTTTGGCGTTCGTCGCCGGTAGTTCCGGAGGGGAAATAGCAGTTCAGGACCGAAAAATGTTCGAAATCGGCGCGAATAAAGCGGCCTTCGCGGTCATAGCGTTCCATCCCAGAACCCACGATGACTTGTTTTGGGGTAGTTTTAGAAAAAATAGCCACCCCGCTGTATCCTTTTTTTTCGGCGGAAGCCCAATAGTGTTGATAGCCAAGGGTTTCGAGATCGGTAGTGATCACATCTTCAAGGCGTGCCTTGGTTTCCTGGAGGCAAATGATATCATATGCTTCCACAGAAACCCAATCGGTAAAGCCTTTGGTGATTGCCGAACGGATACCGTTGACATTATAGGAAACGATGGAAGTCATACAGCGGATGATTTAAGTAAAAAAGTATTATTCCACCAAGGTTCCAACCTGTTCGCCCAGTACAATGCGGCGCAGGTTTTCAGGTTCGTTGATGTCAAACACAATAATCGGCATATTATTTTCCTGGCAGAGTGTAAATGCCGTCATGTCCATCACTTCCAGTCCGAGGCTGATCACTTTTGCGAAGGTAAGTTTGTCAAATTTGATCGCCATAGGGTCCTTTTCCGGGTCGGCGGTATAGATACCATCTACGCGGGTGGCTTTGAGGATCACATCTGCTTTGATTTCGCTGGCGCGCAAGGCGGCGGCGCTATCGGTTGTAAAGAACGGGTTGCCGGTTCCGGCGGCACAAATCACCACGCGTCCTTTTTCAAGGTGGCGGATGGCGCGGCGGCGGATGTACGGTTCGGCCACGCTTTCCATTTTCAGGGCAGTCATAAGGCGGGTGAGTACGCCCGTGCTTTCCAGTGCGCTTTGAAGTGCCAGGCCATTGATTACGGTAGCAAGCATACCCATATAATCGCCTGTAACTCCTTCAATACCAGCACCTTCTGATTGGATGCCCCGGAAAATATTGCCACCGCCAATGACCACGGCAATTTCGGCGCCCATATCATGGAGTTCTTTAATTTGGTTGGCATAGTGCTGAAGCATATCGGCAGCGATGCCATATTTTTGTTTGCCCATTAGACTCTCACCGGAGAGTTTCAGCAAAATACGTTTGTATTTAAGTTGACTCATGATTTTGGATTGTGCGTTTGACCGAAAAAAAGCATGTTAGGTCCGAAGTAGGAGCATTTTAGCGCGAAGATCGTAAAAATGTCGTTTCGGTTGGATGTAAGTTGGCAAACTTTAGGCCAGATGTGTATAAATTAGATGGAAGCCTTCAAAAAAGGGGCGATGCTTTCATTTTGGCAATAAAAAAGGCTGTCTCGAGAGGAACCTTTCGAGACAGCCATGGTCAAATCACACTGGGTAAAAGTAATTGAATTACAGCGATACGTGTTTGAACGCCGTAACCGTCAATTCTTTATCCAGGCTTTGGAGGTATTGTAATACCGTTTGGTCGTTGTTTTTTACAAATTTTTGGCTCAGGAGGGTGCTGTCCTGGAAGAATTTGTTCAAACGGCCCAAAGCGATTTTTTCAAGCATTTCTTCTGCTTTGCCTTCGTTGCGTGCCAATTCCTTACCGATTTCGATTTCTTTTTCGATAATTGATTGATCCACATCGTCTTTGCTAACAGAAACCGGGTTCATTGCAGCGATTTGCATGGCTACATCGCGACCAGCCTGCTCGAAGTTTTCGCTCTTTTTATTGAGGGCAACCAATACCGAACGTTTGTTGTTCGAGTGGTTATAGATCAGAATTTGTGCGCCAGTAACTGGTTCAAAACGGCTCAAATCAATTTTTTCGCCGATAATACCAGTTTGTTCGCCTACTTTTTCACGAATGGTGATGGCACCTTCGTAAGGCAGTTCGAGCAACGCTTCGAGTGATTCCGGGAAAGTTTCGAGTGCGATTCCAGCAATTTTGTTTGCCATGTTAATGAAATTTTCATTACGAGCAACAAAATCCGTTTCGCAGTTGAGCGCGATGATGATACCTTGCGTTTGGTCAGGCGATGTAAGTGCTACCACTACGCCTTCCTTTGCTTCACGGTCTTCGCGTTTTGCTGCTTTGGCAATGCCTTTTTTACGCAGGTAATCTTGTGCTGCTTCATAGTCGCCATTCGATTCTTGAAGGGCTTTTTTGCAGTCCATCATACCAGCTCCGGTAATTTCACGGAGTTTCTGAATATCGGCGGCAGAAATTTTAACTTCCATTATGCGGAAAAATGAATGTTGAAATAATAGGATTGATTGACGCTTACGCGCAGTAAAGTCCACAAGGTACTGGTGTGCTTATTTACAAGAAGAATAAGCCACTTTAACTTTGAGTTAAACCTGCGCGGTTTATTAAGCTTCGACAGCCGGGGTTGTAGTAGCCACGCCGTCTTTTTCATCACCTTTCATCGCTTTACGTTCTTCCAGGCCTTCGCGGATTGCAGCAGCAAGGTAGTTCGTGATGAAGTAGATTGATTTAGACGCATCGTCGTTACTTGGAACCGGGTAGTCCACCAAGGTTGGGTCCGAATTGGTATCCACCATACCGAATGTTTTGACATTCAGTTTTTTAGATTCTGCCAATGCCAGGTGTTCGTGGTGAATATCCACGATAAAGACAGCAGAAGGAAGGCGGTTAAGTTGTTCGATACCACCGAAGTGCTTCGACATTTTCGCGTGTTCGCGGCTCAATGTGAGGCGTTCTTTCTTGGTGATGCTGGTAAGCGTGGTGTCATTCAACATCCGCTCGATGTTTTGCATTTTCTTCACCGACTTGCGAATGGTCATGAAGTTGGTCATCATACCACCCAACCAGCGTTCGGTTACATACGGCATGCCTACACTTTCGGCTGCTTTTTGTACGATTTCGCGGGCTTGTTTTTTGGTGGCGACAAAAAGGATTTTTTTACCACTTTTTGCCAGGGCCTTCATCGCGATTGCAGAGCGTTCGAGACACTCGGCGGTGCGATTGAGGTCGATGATGTGGATACCTTTATGCTCCATAAAGATATAGGGAGTCATCTTAGGGTTCCACTTTTTGCGCAGGTGACCGAAGTGGCAACCGGCGTCGAGGAGTTCTTTATAAGTAGGCTTTTGCATTGTCAAAAGCAAGTTTTAGAATTTGAAAGTTTAGAAACAACAAAAAGCGTTGGATCGTTGGTTGCAACAAAAAAGCAGGACCCAGCCAGTTTTCCGATTAGCGTTTGGAGAACTGGAAGCGTTTGCGCGCTTTTGGCTGACCGTATTTTTTGCGTTCTACCGCGCGGCTGTCGCGTGTGAGGAACTTGCGGACTTTCAGCGGTTTGCGGAACTCCTCGTTGAGTTTTACCAGGGCACGGCTGACACCCATCCGGATGGCTTCGGATTGGCCTTTATAGCCACCACCGCGTACATTGATTTTGAGGTCGTAGATATTTTCAGCACCAACTACGGTGAATGGGTCTACAACATTGTGTTGAACGTGTGTTTGTGGGAAGTATTCGCGGTAATCTTTTCCGTTTACCGTGATTTTTCCTTCTCCCTTCATCAAATACACGCGGGCAACAGCAGTTTTGCGGCGCCCTACGGCATTAATCATTTCCATATATGAACGATGAATGAATGTGCGAATGAATAGAATTTAGTGCGGTCTAGGCCGACACGTAGTTTAGTACGTATCTTTTGGTTTCGGTGTTTTGAGAATCAGCACTTCTGGTTTTTGTGCCGCGTGTGGATGATCCGCGCCTTCGTAAACGAAGAGCTTTTTCACCATCGCTTTTCCCAATTTTGTTTTTGGCAACATGCCTTTCACACCGCGCTCAATGATGCGGATTGGGAATTTGGTCAACATTTCAGAAGCAAGGGTCACTTTCAAACCACCTGGGTGCAGGGAGTAGTTCAAGTATTCCTTTTGGTTCCATTTATCGCCCGTAAAGCGTACTTTATCGGCATTGATCACGATGATATAATCACCGGTATCAGCATGCGGTGTGTAGGAGGGCTTGTTTTTGCCACGCAGGATGCTCGCGATTTGGGCACACATGCGGCCCGTAACCTGGTTGGTAGCATCAATAACGTACCACTTGCGCTCCGCTTTTTCGGCACTGACGGAATCCGTCCTGTAGCTCAGCGTATTCATTCTATAGAAAATGGTTGATGTGTAGAAAAAAATAATCCTTTGTTCAAAAGGCCCGCAAAGGTATATTGACTATTTTAATTGTACAAGTAATTTGAAAAGTTTTTTGAAGGCTTTTTTACATAACGTATTGAAAATGAGTTGATTTATGGACAGGGTGTAAAATGTTGATTTTATAGAAATGTATTAATGTGTCTGATAATCAATGTGTTATACGCAATGATCCTAAATAGCCTTTGAATCGGACGGAAAGGTGTAATATGGAAACGATTTGCAAGGAACATCTATATATATGGTCTGTTGAAAAATAAGGCTTATACTTGTGCGTAAAATGCGCAAGCAAGGAATGCTGCCTTTCAAAAGGCGCTTCGTATATTTTGAATCTGCATGTTTCTGACAAACCGTTTTTTTGGGATATTTGGCGTGGTCATTGCGCTTTTTGCGCTGGCATTTCCGTTTGCCTGGTTGTTTCCAGTGGCACAGGCGGCTATAGTTGGCGCACTGGCACTGGCGCTTACCGATTTTTTATACTTGTTTTGGCGTCGTCCGGAATTGCAGGCAAAACGGATCTTAAATCCCATTTTTTCCTTGAGTGACCCCAATCCGGTAGAAATTTACCTGGAAAACAAAACCAGCATGCACCTGCACCTGAAGGTAACGGATGAACTGCCGGAACAATTTCAGCGCCGCGATTTTGAAATTGGACTTCCGTTAAACCCAGGGGCCGCTTATACGATTCGGCATGAATTATTGCCCTTATCGCGTGGTATTTATAACTTTGGTGCTATAAATCTCTTTATTTCTACGAAATTAGGCTTGATTGAGCGCCGGTTGATCGTTGCGCAGCCGCAAGAAGTGGCAGTATATCCGTCTATTATTCAGATGAAACGCTTCGAATTGAGGGCGATGCGACAAATTGCCCACGAAACAGGTATTAAGAAAATGCGTCGCATCGGGCATAGTTATGAGTTTGATCAAATAAAAAATTATGTTTCGGGCGACGATTACCGCAGTATTAACTGGAAGGCATCGGGCCGTCGCAATGCCTTGATGGTCAACCAGTACGAAGATGAACGCAGTCAACAAGTGTATTGTTTGATTGATAAAAGCCGGGTGATGCGCATGCCGTTTGACGGATTGAGCCTGATGGATTATGCGATTAATACCAGTTTAGCAATCAGCAATATCATTTTGCGGAAACAGGACAAGGCTGGCTTGTTTACCTTTTCTGACGTCATTGGTGCTACGTTGAAAGCAGAGCGTGATTCGGGGCAATTGCATCGAATTTTGGAAGCGTTGTACCGGGAGCAGGAGCGTCCGGGAGAAGCCAATTACGAATTGCTGTATGAAGCAGTGCGGCGTTTGATCGGGATGCGGTCTCTGTTGTTGTTGTTTACCAATTTTGAAAGCAGTTATGCATTAGACCGTGCATTGCCAACCCTGCGACGCTTGAGTTCCTTTCATTTATTGGTGGTAGTGTTTTTTGAAAATACCGACATCAAGGCACTTGCCCAATCGGAGGTACAGCAAACGGAAGATGTGTATCGTCAAACGGTAGCACGGCAGTTTTTACAGGAAAAAAAGGAAATGGTTCAAAAACTCAAGCAGTTTGGTATTCAGGCTATGCTGACCAAGCCGCAGGATTTGACCTTAAATACCATTAATAAGTACCTGGAATTAAAATCACGCGGACTCATTTGAGAACTTGATGCCGTGTTGAATATAACTTTTTAAAATGTCTAACCGCAGCGGAATACTGATTGTGATCCTCGCCATTGCATTGCTGGTGGGTATTTTCACGTATTACCAGGATCGAAACCGACGATTTGATTGGGATGAATCGTCGTGGTTGAAGCGGGCTTATAGCGAAACCAGCGACCAGCCTTATGGTACCCTGGCGCTGTACCGATTGTTGGAAAATACCCATGCGGGCAAGACGTTTACAAAAATACAGCGCAGTTTATTGCGCGAATTGCCCCTCGATTCGAGTGGTCAATCGAGTTATGTTTTCATTGGTGCTGCAATGTTTCTCGATTCTTTGGCAAACCAGCAACTATTGCGGTTTGTAGCACAAGGCAATACGGCACTGATTGCAAGTAAAAAGATGCCGCCATCCTTGCTGCAAGCCCTGTATGGAACCGGCTGCGATGGTACCATGCCCGCTGAGTTTGAGAAAAAAGAAGCATTGGTTGCAAATTTCCAGGTAAAAAATTCGGAGGCGTTGGACTCGTTTCGATTAAGTTATGTGGTTCAAAATCAGGCGCAACCATACGACTGGCTTTATTTTGATGCGCCCTTTTTATGTGCTGCGCCCGACCTTGAAATTGCAGGCTACCTGAATGATTCGTTGGTCAATTTTATCCGCTTCAAGCATGGAAAGGGCCGTTTGTTGTTGATGAGTACGCCTATTGTATTTACGAATTACAGCATGTTGCGGCCGGGCAGCATGTCCTATCTATCGGAAATCCTTGCTGGGCTGCAGCCGGGAAATGTGTTTTGGGATGCTGCCAGTCAGGCTCCGGCACAGGATCAAAAGGAGGCCGCCAATCCTTTGACCTATATTTTAAGACAGCCTGCATTGGCCTGGGCCTGGTATTTGCTGGTGATTTTGAGTGTTTTATGGGTGTTTTTTCGAGGTAAAAGGCGGCAACGCATCATTCCAATTTTGGCCCAAAATGAAAACTCGTCTTTCGAATTTATCCGTACTATTGCGCACTTGCATTTTAAAAAGCGCAATTACCGAGGTCAATGCGGCATCCATATGCGGTTGTTTTTAGCGCAGGTACGGGAACGGTATGGTTTTTCAGTGATGTTTGATCCGGCATTTCAATTGCCCAAAACCGATGAAGCATTCTTTACACGCCTTGCTTTGGTTTCGGAAGTGCCAGCAGCCGATATTCGGGCTATTTTTATTCAATATTCCAATACACAGCAATACGAACCCAACGAAATGATGATGTTATCCCTGCATGCCGCCATGGAAAAATTTTGGAAGGCTGCACGATAAATCACCTGATTACACACCGACCATCCAGCAATAAAAAATAGATCAAATGCAATTTTCAGAAGAAGCATTTCAACCGAATCCGGAACAAGTTCCCATCGAGACCAAGGCCAGCGTAGATGTCAGCCCGGTGATGGAAAGATCAGAACGGGTAAAATCTCAAATCAGTCAGGTGATTGTAGGGCAGGAAGCCATGCTCGATCAGTTGTTGATCGCCTTGTTTACGGGCGGGCATGTGTTGCTGGAGGGGGTGCCTGGTATCGCCAAAACCTTGACGGCCAAGCTGTTGGCTCGTACCATTCAGGCCGATTTTAGCCGTATTCAATTCACCCCCGATATGATGCCTGCCGATGTGGTGGGTACGACGGTGTTCAACATGAAAAACGCCGAGTTTTCCTTTAAGCCCGGGCCCATTTTTTCCAATATTATCCTGATTGATGAAATTAACCGGGCACCGGCCAAAACCCAGTCGGCTTTGTTTGAGGTGATGGAGGAAAGACAGGTTACGGTAGATGGTATTACGCATCAGCTCGCCCAGCCTTTTTTTGTGGTTGCCACACAAAATCCGATTGAACAGGAAGGAACTTATAAGTTGCCAGAAGCGCAACTGGATCGTTTTCTGTTTAAAGTTATCTTGGAATATCCTACTTTGGAGGAAGAGCAAGTCATTTTGCGTCGTTTCCAAAATGATTTTCAAGGTGTGTTGCGCGATACCGTACAAGCGATTTTACACCCAGCAGACATTGCTGATTGTCAGCGTATTATCGAGCAAGTATATATCCGTGAAGAATTGCTGGATTATATAGCGGCCATTGTACACAGCACCCGTTCGAATGGCGATTTGTTCCTGGGCGCTAGTCCGCGGGCATCTTTGGCGATGATGAAAACGGCCAAAGCGGTGGCTGCCATGGACGGACGGAACTTTGTAACGCCCGATGATATCCGATATGTATCCTTTCCTGTACTCAACCACCGGGTGATTCTTACGCCGGAGCGCGAAATGGAGGGATATACTACGCGTGAGGTGATTACGGATTTGGTTAAGAAAGTGGAGGTGCCGCGTTAGAATTTCCTGGTTTGCTTTATAACTCTTCCAAATCGTTGGCATTATTTTGCCAAAATCGTTGAAATTCATCAAGAGTCAACGTCAAGACTTTGGGAAATGGAACTTTTTTTAAAACCCGAAAATGGCGGTCGTTTGTAATGATAAAATCAGTATTGGCTGCTATGGCACAATCTACAAATTTATTGTCATCCGGATCATTTTCAATTAATCCAAAATGAAAATAAACAATCGTTTTTTCTGTACCAGGCAATTCAATAATAACCTTTGTAATGAGTTCGCCAAGTGTCTCGCTTTCAAAGAATGTGTCCAGAACTTCGGCGTATTCACTTAATATTTCATTTGTAACAGCCAGTCTAATACTTCCATCAAGAATCAAATCGTACAACCAACGATGATCAGATAATCGTGGAAGGATTTGAATAAGACAATTACTATCCAGGACAATGGTCAAGATTGGATGCTATTTTTTAGTTCGGAGGTGCAAATTCTCTGTTTTCTCGCGAAAGGATTTAGATGTAAACCCTTTTTTCTCCCAAGCCTTGTCGAGTTCAGCGTCCGCTTTTTGGGCATAATATTGAACCAAAAGCGCTTTGATATCAAGAAGCTCCTGCTCGGACATGGGGTGGGAAAACAATTCCATCAGGTGCAATTGAACCTGATTTAGCTTGGTGGCCGCTGGTTGTGCAGTGTCTGACATATAAAGGATATACTAAGAGTGAAAATACCGGAAAACAAAAATATGGGAAAAACACAAGCCAACCAAATTTGCAACAACTATGCCCTGCTTAACTTTGAATCTTTCCATGCAAGATTACATCCGAGCATGTACAATCTGCAGAATTTGCTGTTCCAATTGATTGCTCGCAAGGGTCATTTTTTCCGCTTTTTCAATGACTTCCTGGGCATAAACCTTGTCCTGGAGCCCGATCGCATTAATTTTTACATTCAAATAGGCGCCATTTACTGCAGCGCGCGCACACAAAGCGCCTACCCCTGCGTCGGTAACGGAATTAGGATTCCCGCTTTCAACCATCTGACAAATCAGATCGAAGGAATCGAAAGCCAGTTGCATTACTTTTAAGGGTACTTCGATGGCTAATTTGGTAGCGGCCTGAATGGCATTGCTGCGCGCGGTTTTTTCTTCCGGCGTGTTTTTAGGCAGACCAAACGCGTTCATAATAGCATTAAAAGCGGCCGTATCTTCATCCACCGTACGCAACAGCGCATCCTTCAGGTATTGGCCTTTTTCTGCTGCGATCGAAAACGTTTCCCATTGGGCATCCCAGCCGCGTTTGTGGCTGCTCAAATTGGCGACCATGGTTGCGAGCGAAACGCCTAAAGCACCCACATAAGCGCTGATGGAGCCGCCCCCCGGTGCCGGACTTTCGCTGGCTGTTTCGTTGGCAAATTCGATTAAGTTTTGCTTAACCAATAATTTTGCCTGATTGGGGTTGCCTGCTTCCAGGTTGTATTCAATGATTTTGCGTTGTGGATCGAAGGGGGCTAATTCGTCGAGTCCCATCGATTTTACGGCAATTTTGATCAGTTCTGCTTCACTAACCCCTGCGCTGCGCTGTTGTTTCAGCAAAAAATAGCGGCCAGCATCCAAAAGCACTTTCAGGGGCACCAAACCTACCAATTCGGAGCCCGTAACCCGCATGCCCCGGCGATCGGCGCTTTGAAGGCAGGCTTCAAACGCCTGGTGCAGTGTAGTTTGCTGGATATTGGTGATATTCATCGAAATTTGGGCAATACCGTATTCTTCGATGAACCAGCCAATTGCTTTTACGCCTTTCAATAAGCCGGGTTCGCGCACTGGTTCACCGGCGGCATCTTTCATGGGTTTGCCGGTAGCGGGATCATTGAGTACACGACCTTTTTCGCGAATATCGAACGCTACCGCATTGGCGCGGCGGGTAGAGGTGGTATTGAGGTTGACATTATAGGCGATAAGAAAATCGCGGGCACCGATGACGGTCGCGCCGCTTTTCGCATTAAATTTTGCCGGGCCAAAATCGGGTTTCCAACTTGGGTTGGCCAGTTTTTCCGGCAATCCTTCATATTCACCAGCGCGGATATCGGCTAAGTTTTGGCGTTCGGGGCTGCTGGCAGCACTTTCATACAGGTAAACGGGTATTTCCAGTGCGGAACCAACCCGCTCACCCAGTTTACGCGCCCATGCTGCCGTTTCCTCCATTGAAATATTTGCGATCGGAATAAGGGGACAAACGTCGGTGGCGCCCATACGCGGGTGTTCGCCCGTGTGTTTGCTCATATCAATCAATTCGGCGGCCTTTCGAATTGCCAGGAAAGCGGCCTCCATGACCGGACCCGGCTCGCCCACAAACGTAACAACGGTGCGGTTGGTCGCCATGCCTGGGTCGACATCCAACAGTTTTACCCCTTCGACGCTTTCAATCTGGTCTGTAATTTGTTTGATCACAGCCATATCACGGCCTTCAGAAAAGTTTGGAACACATTCGATGAGTTGTTTCACGGCGATTTGAATTGAATGTTAAAATTTGACAGTATTTGATTGGACAAAAGTAGATACCCCATTTTGATATTTCTATATTTGCTCTAATTCAACTTGAAATTAACATTTGAATAGACATTGAGACCAATTATTTTGGTTCTCGACTTGCTAAAATTTTCCCAATATTGCTTCAAATCATATCCATCCAAGACCATGCAACGGCTTCATTTTCTCTTTTTTGTTCCTTTTTTACTCTTTTTAACCAATATTTCTGCTCAAATTCCTCAACTTATTTCGGGTACTACGGCCAAGCCTGCTCAATTGCGTGATGCTGCCTGCAACTTTGCGGGGACCTTTGAATTGGGCGCTTTTATCGGCCAAAGCAATGATCGCGATTTAGATACGATCTATTTGTGCTTTAATGACTCGATATACGTGCAGCACAACGGCGATGCCAATTTTAGTGGCGATCCGGTTCCATCTACACCGCCTGGTATTGGATATACTTTTTATGATTGTCCGCCCACCATATCTGGACCAGATTTGAGTTCTATCCAGGGAGATGGTTGCTTAACACCGGGCGGCTCAAATGGCATTTGGTCGTATTCTGCAGGCACGTCGGGGAGTGTGTGGTTTTACAACAACGGTATTTTACAAAATACCTTCAACGCGGGTAATCCTGTTGGCTTATGGTTTGCGCCCATGACGATTGATGCAATTGAATCTTTTGGATTTGAGTCTGCCCAAGTAGGCCTGCCTCCCGGACCATGTGTCCATGTAAATACCGATGTTTCCTTCAAAGTCATTTATTTAAATCCAATTGAAGGCGTGGGGGCATTTATAGATCCTGCTAATCCTTGCGTGTGTCGTTTTCGTCCGCGTGGCGGCTATCCGGAATGGGATTTATCGGCCCGTTATACGATGGAGATAGAATTAATTAGTGATCCAACCATTCATGGACAGCAACTCACCGCCGATGAACAAATAGTTAACAATGCTTTTGTGTATTTTTCTGTTCCACAGCCTGGAAAGTATCGGGTACGTTTGAACGATGGAAAAAGTTGTGCAGGTACTTTTGAGGTAAATATGGGTGGGTGCGACGGCGTAAATAATATACGATTGGAGTTGGCGCATGTTCAAAGTTTGAAAAACCAGATAGTATGCCAGCCATTAGTCGTACAGCAATTTGAGGCAGCAGCCGTAACCTTTAGCCTGCAATGGGACCCGAATTTGCTCGAATTTCAGGAAATAATCGACTTACATCCCAACATTGCAAATTTTGTAGGAGGGGCAAATGTTTTTCTGGATCAGATTTATGCTGGTAAGTTGAGTATGTTATTTTATAATACGCAAAACCCAGGGACCAGCATCACTTTGCCAAATGGCGATACACTCTTGCAGGTTTGCTTCAAAAGTATCGGAATGCCAGATACTTGTACGCAAGTTATGTTTGCAAATGACCCTGCGGGACTTGTTTTTGAAGATGTAACTGGGGCCGTACTGCCCGTCAATGCCGAAAAGGGTGATTTTTGTATCCGCTCGGTGCTAGATGCTGGCTATACATTAAAGACACAGCGCCTTCATCTTATTTTGTCGCCCAGTTTATCTGTGGCGGGTAGTCCCGTACAAGTGGGTTTGGATGGTGAAGATGCACAAGCCAATATGGGAGCGCTGGAGGTATGGAACGAACAAGGCCAACTGATATTCAAGCGCCAGATTCAAATTGAAAACGGGTATCAGCAATGGTCTTTGGCGACCGAGGGCTGGGCTACGGGCGTGTATGTGGTACGCGTACAAACCGAAAATGCCTTGGTAAGCAGCCGAATGTTGATTGGTCAATAGTTGCGAACGAAAAACGCCCCAAGTAGCGCTGTTTTGCACAGAAAAACATCCATTTGTGCAAATGCGCGCTACTTGAGGCGTACTTTAAAGGTATTTCAGGTAAAATTAATTTGCGTAATCGCTCAAAAATTTCAACCGCATCAGTTGGATTTCCTCCCAGGTAATTTCGTCGTCTTTCAATTCTTTGAAGGCTTCTTCCACGCTATCCGAATCGGCTTCTTTAAAATAGTCGATCACGGTATCCCGTACATATTCATCAATGTATTTATTCAGGAAGTAATCAAGTTTTACCTTGGTACCTGATTGTACGATGATGTCCAATTCTTCCAGCAATTCGCCCATGCTCATATCATTCGATTGCGCGATGTCTTCCAGTGGAATTTTGCGGTCGATGGCCTGAATGATGCTGACTTTCGTTTTTGATTTATTGGCAACGGTTTTGATGGTGATATCCATCGGCCGTTCAATTTCATTTTCCTCTACATATTTGCGGATCGCATCTACGAAAGGCTGACCGTATTTTTGTGCTTTACCCAACGAAACGCCCACAATTTTGGACATATCATCCATCGAAACCGGGTAATTCGTAGCCATTTCTTCCAAAGAAGGGTCCTGGAAAATGACGTAAGGCGGCAGGTTATGCTTTTTAGAGGTGCTTTTCCGGAGGTCTTTGAGGATATTCATCAAAGGTTCATCCAATACGGCAGTGCCTCCTTTTTCATCGTCTACATCATATTCAGCATCATCAAAGTTATGGTTGATGGTGATGGCAATAGGCTGTGGATCTTTCAGGTAAGCACGCCCTATGTCTGATACTTTAAGGATGCCGAACTGTTCTATTTCCTTGAAAATCAGGTTGTTGATCATGGCGTGGCGCAAGATCGAATTCCAGTAGTGCTCATCTTTGCCTTCACCGACGCCGAAATTATCCAATTCTGAAAAGCCATAGTCCTTCATTTCCTTGGTTTCGCGTCCGAGGATAAAGTCGACAATCGTTTTCATCAGGTAATTTTCATTCAGGTCGAGGATACTTTGTACCACACTCACCAGGTCGTCTTGCACCGGGATGGTATCTTTCGGATTGCGGCAATTGTCGCACATTTTTCCGCAGCGTTCTACCTGAAACTCTTCTCCGAAATAGTGGAGCAGGAATCGGCGGCGGCAGGAGGATGTTTCGGCATAAGCGACCACTTCTTGCATCAATTGAGCGCCCATTTCGCGTTCTGCCACGGGTTTATCGCGCAGGAACTTCTCCAGACGTAAAATATCCTGGTAATTATAAAACGCGATGCATTTGCCATTGATCCCATCTCGTCCGGCGCGGCCCGTTTCCTGGTAATAGTTTTCGATTGATTTGGGCATATCGTAGTGAATTACGAAACGCACATCGGGTTTGTCGATGCCCATACCAAAGGCGATGGTTGCACAAATCACGTCAATATCTTCCATCAAAAACGCATCCTGGGTACCAGAGCGGGTTTTGGGGTCGAGGCCAGCGTGGTAAGGCGCTGCTTTAATGTCATTGACGAGCAGCATTTCCGCGATATCTTCGGCTGTTTTACGGTTTTGTACATAAATAATGCCCGATTCACCGCGAAACTCCTCCTTAATTACCTGGATAATTTGTTTGATCGTGATATCTTTTTTGATTTTCGGTCGAATTTCGTAAAAAAGATTATCGCGGTTAAACGAAGAAACGAACGTGTTTTCAGCGCTCATATCCAGGTTTTTCAGGATATCCTGTTGTACCTTAGGTGTTGCAGTGGCGGTTAATGCCATAATGGGCACATCGCGGGCAATGGCATCAAGCATAACGCGAATGCGGCGATATTCTGGCCGGAAGTCATGCCCCCATTCAGAGATACAGTGTGCTTCATCAACGGCTACGAATGAAATTTCAGAATTTTGAAAAAACTCGATGTTTTCTTCCTTGGTCAGGGTTTCAGGAGCCACGTAAAGCAATTTTGTTTTGCCATCCGTAATATCCTGTTTAACCTTCTTCATCTGCGCTTTGGTCAGCGAGGAGTTCAAAAAGTGGGCAACTTCGTCTTCGTCGGAGTACCCGCGAATGCTATCAACCTGGTTTTTCATCAGGGCGATGAGCGGACTAATTACAATGGCAACACCGGGCAACATCAGGGCCGGGAGTTGGTAGCACAAGCTTTTGCCACCGCCCGTAGGCATGATGACGAACGTGTCCTTTTTGTCGAGCAGGCTCTGAATGATCAGGCGTTGCTCTGCTTTAAATGCATCAAATCCAAAATGCTTTTGCAAACTTTCGAGCAGTGTATCCCGCTCCGTGGTAATCGCACTCATCTTCTTTCTGGTATTCTTTTCTTAAAATCTAATATTAAAACGCTGTGTTTCATCACATTGGCAATACAGGAACACGGGGTGTTCGCTGCACGTTTACCAAATTGAATTTGGCCCGTTGAAATTAAGCGATTTTTTTAACTTTGGGTAAGGGTTTAACGCTTTTTTGGTCGAAAAAAGCGTGATCTTTGGGGCCTATTTCAAAAAGCCGCCAAAGATAGAAAAAAAAAACTTGAAATACTGACAAGTTTTTGCCGGTTTTTTTTCGAAAAAAAATCGCACTCCGGCAATAATTCGGAAATAATTTCCGCTTGGTTTGTAATTCAAAATAAAAATTGGTAATTGAAAGACTTGGAACCTGTTTTATCCACTTTAGAGATTGCACGCCAAACGATTCGAATGGAGGCCCATGCTTTACTTGCTTTGGCCGATAGTTTGGATGATACGGGCCACTTTCAGGCCTGTGTGGAGGCCATCGCCTTGTCGAGTGGACGGTTGGTCATTACAGGCATTGGTAAAAGCGCCATTGTAGCGCAAAAGATTGCCGCCACACTCAATTCTACGGGTACACCGGCCCTGTTTTTGCATGCTGCGGACGCGATTCATGGCGATTTGGGTATGGTACAGGCCAATGACCTGGTGTTGTGCCTGTCTAAAAGCGGCGAAACTCCCGAGATTAAGGCTTTGGCACCACTTGTGAAAAATATGGGTAATCGTCTGATTGCCATGACGGCCAACCGAAATTCTTTTTTGGCACGACAGTCGACGTATGTTTTATGGACACCGATTGATCAGGAAGCCGACCCCAATAACCTGGCCCCAACGTGCAGCACCACGGCGCAAATGGCCCTGGGAGATGCCCTAGCGATCAGTTTGCTGGCTTTGAAAGGTTTTACGGTGGCTGATTTTGCCAAGTTTCATCCAGGCGGGGCATTGGGCAAACAATTGTATTTGCGGGTAAGTGACCTGGCGGTATTGCACGACAAGCCTTTCGTGGCACCAACGGCCAGTTTATCAGAAGTTATTTTTGAAATTAGTTCCAAACGCTTGGGGGCTACAGCGGTATTAAGTAAAAGTGGAAATTTGTTGGGCGTTATAACCGATGGCGATTTACGGCGCATGTTGGCGCGCAATCAACCAATGGAGGGCTTGCTGGCACAAGATATTTTAACCCCCAATCCCAAAACCATTGCATTTGATGCCATGGCGGTAGATGCACTTGCCCAAATGCGGGAATCCTCTATTACACAATTGTTGGTATTAGAAGACGATCAATATCGAGGTGTTGTGCACCTGCATGATTTGCTTCGGGAGGGACTGGTTTAAGTTTCGTTGAGTCGCCGACAATAAGCAGCCATCAGGTTCCAATATTTTTTGGCGACCTCGACAAGTATTTCGGAAGGGCGCATTTCCAATTCCAGCAAGGTTATTTTCAGGCGCACATTCGCGCGGTAGGCTTTAAAGTACGTAAACAGGAGTTGGTCTTCTGGCATAGGCATAATGGACCAATATTGCTGATAGGCATTCAAAAAGGCTTCGGCCAATGCTGATTGTTGATAGAATTCAAGTTCCATACAAAGGAAAGCCAGTTCGTTCAGGATATCGAGCTGCCTATAATGCGGGTTAAATTCAATACAATCAAATACCAACGGCGGTTGCGTCAAAAAAATATTACGCGTGTGCAAGTCGCCATGCCCGTCTACCCAGAATTTTAAATCGGCCCGCTCCTGAAGCCGAGTTGCGTGTTTTTTTAAAAAATGGGCAATGCTTTCCGACAGTCCGTCAAATTCAAGCAAGGCAATTTTACCAACAATATTTTTGAAGCTGTCGCGCTGGGTAAACAAATCTTCAAAATCTTCCAGCAGGGTAGGAGCCTTGGGCGCTTGAATACGGTGATTCAGATGAAAAGGTGCAATTACTGCGGCCAGTGCTTGCATTTGGTTGGTTGTGATGGTGTGCTCTTTTATACAAGCATCCATTTGCAACGCATTGTCTTGTCGGCGCATTTGCACTGCGTAGTCTATTGCATCGATAGGGTGGTCGCTGGTACTTACGAAAGGGCCCTCAGGGCCTTTACAGATGGCCCGCACCGCCAGGTACATATTGGGTGCTAGTCTTTGATTGAGACGAAGTTCTTCCGTGCAATAATACTGTCGTTTTTCGAGGGTGCTAAAATCGAGGAAGTGTAGTTGAATTGGTTTTTTAATTTTAAAGGCAAATTCAGGGCTCAGTATGACCCACGAAATATGGGTTTCAACAAGGCTTGCAGGAGATTGGACCCCAGGAAACAGCCCTTTTTGAACCATCATTTCAAGTTGTGCACGCGTCATGTTGTTGGATGTATTGTTGCATCCGTTCTACCATTTGTTCGATGGATTGTTGATCGGACTGAAGTTTTAAATGGGGGTATTGAAAAGGTTCGAATGCATCTCTGATTTTTTCGTACACCTCAAAATTGGCTTCGCTGTCTGGGCGGGGTTGGCTCACCCTTTTTTGGATGCTATTTTCATCGGCATAGGTTCCAATCCAAACAATCGGTACATTGCATTGTTTGGCCAAATGAACAAACTTTTCGCGCATGGCGGACTGATAAAAAGTGCTGTCAATCACCACTTTTTTACCGTTAGAGAGGGCCTGTTTGGCGCGTTCAAGCACGGTATTATACACGGTTTCTTTGTCTTTAACGGTATAATGTCCTAACAATCCCATGCTAATACGTACCTGATCGGTATTCAGACGTGTGCACGCGTATTGTTGTGCATATGCGTTGGCAAGGGTAGTTTTTCCGGATCCGGGTAATCCAAAAACGAGAATAAGCATGATTTTATAAGATTTCATGCAATTTAAGGGGCAAAAATTAACTAATGCGCTGACCGGAATTAGTGTGCGCACTGATATTCATCGAAAAAAAAATGCCTGCCCCGTTTAATTGGAGCAGGCTACACCCAAATTGGGTTGTTGTTTATTATTTGCGGCCTCCTTTGAGGTCTTCTTGCAAGGCTTTCAATTCGGCCGTTTTGCCATCGCGTGCAAGTGCGGCTTGTTGCGGCCAGGTTGCAGGGTCGTGGATTTGGTAACGCTTTCCGGCTGCCTCGAGGATGTCTTTAATGGCAGTAGGTTTGCTGTCGGCCAATTCGGCAAAGGAATTAATGCCTGCTTTGTTGAGGAGTTCAGCGATTTTAGGTCCGATGCCTTCAATGATCACTAGATCGTCGGTGGTGTTATCTTTACTTTTTTTAGTGGTTTTTTTTGCCTTAGCAGGTGTTTCATTAGCCGCTGGTTGCACTTCCGAAGCAGCAGCCGGGGTCGGTTCGCTTTGGTCGAGGGATTGGCCAATCAGGTATTGTTCTTCGACAATTTGGCCATTTTCCCAGGTGCGACGAATCACCTCCGTGTACACCATCGGGTTGCCGGAGCGCGACGTGAAGTCGAACAAAAATTCCGATTCCGTGGTATTTTGGTGGATCAGGGAAGCAGGACGTTCAATGCGGTTGATGCTTGCTACATTGTCAAAGAACCAACGCAGGGCTTCTATTTTTTGCGCTTTTGAATGGGTCTTGTCCTGGGCGTTGCTCAAGGTAACGCAATGGTCGGCAGCAAATTGATCGAATGCGCCGATGATATCACCAGATAAAACCTGGGTATCTACCGCTTCTAAAAGTTGTTTCAATTCCATAGGTGAGTGTTGTTTTAGTACACATTTTCGACTGCAAAATTAAATAAAAAAAAGACACAGAATATAAATCTGTTTGTTGCTTTATTGTTAAGGATTTTTAAAATTAAATTTGTTAATAAAAAAAGGCGCTCGTTATTCAACGAACGCCCCGGGTTGTAGGTACTATCTATCTATATAAGTTATGTTGCAAATGGAAAATGGCCGGGGCGAAATAGAACGGCGCAAAAGTAAGAAGTTTTTGTCAAAATTTTGTCAAACAACTAAGGATTCTCTCCCGATGCTGGGTAAAAAAGTTCGAGTGCAATTCGATCGGCTACCAGTTTTCCGGTTTTGCTCAAGCGGTATTTCCCTGGCAGCACTTCCATCCATCCTTCGCTGATCATTGGTGCGATCTGCTGCTGAAAATGTTGCAGGTATTTGGTGCCCATTTGCGCAATTTTATTTGTTTCGCTGCCCCAAATAGTGCGTAAAGTGGTCATAATGTACTCATTATACTGTTGGGTAGGGCTCAGGATTTCTAGTTCGAACGGGATCCGGTTTTCTTCAATGGCTTGCATGTAAAGCGCATTGTTGGCAATATTCCATTGGCGGGAAATGCTATTGAACGAATGTGCGGAGGGGCCGATCCCTAAGTAGGGCTTTCCCAGCCAATAACTGCTGTTGTGTCGGGCGTAACGGCCAGGCAGGGCAAAATTGGATATTTCATACTGCTCGTAGCCCGCTTTTTCGGTCGCCATTTGTAAAAATTCGAATTGGCGCGCTGCCTTTTCTTCATCGACGGGTTGCTGTTGGCCTTTTTTTACCCAAGCCCCTAAGGCCGTCCCATCCTCTACCGTCAAGCTATAACAGCTCAAATGGGGGATGCCGTAATCGAGTGCAATGGCCACGTTTTGTGCCCAATCGAGGTCGGAAGTGGTGGGCGCCCCGTAAATCAAATCAATGGTTAGGTCTTTAAACCCTGCTTGTCTTGCGAGTGCAACCGATGCGCGTGCCTCCGCTGCCGAGTGTGCGCGGTGCATCCATTGCAGGTCTTTTTCACTAAATGATTGAATGCCAATGCTGAGGCGGTTGATGGGGGTATCCTGGCGCAGGTGCAGTAATTTTTCGGCATTCAGGTCGTCCGGATTGGCCTCCAAGGTAATTTCGGCGTCGACATCCACGGTATGGTGTTTGTAAATAGCCGCGCATATTTGTTGTATTTCGGTGCTATCAAGCAGCGAAGGCGTACCCCCGCCAAAATAAATGGATTGCAGGGGAGCACCGAGCAAATAATCTTTTTGCAGGTCAATTTCTCTTATAATGGCAGCGGTCATTGCTGATTTGGCACGCAAAGAGGTAGAAAAATGAAAGTTGCAATAGTGACAAGCCTGTTTGCAAAAGGGGATGTGCAGGTAAATTCCAGCCATAAGGCGCCGCTATATCTGTGCTAGTAATTGTTGAAAATCGATTTCCATGCGCTCAAATTCGGATATATTGAGCGAAAGATTGCCATACCACACCCGTTCATAAGTTTGGGTGGCGTTTTTGAACCCTTGATAACGGGCATGCTGCCGCAATTCTTGCACATAATCGCGGTTGGTTTTGTCCCGGGTCCATTGCACAATCTTTTTTTCGGAAAGTTTTTTTATAATTTTAAGATAGTATAAGCGCAAAGCCAAACTAAAAGCGCCCTGGGCTTTCGCTGTGCGCAAAAACTGATCTAAATCCGACTCATGCAGGTACTCTTCCAGATTGTCGAGGGTAATTTCTACGCCATCCCGCGCAATGGTTTTATTGGCTGGGGCTTGCATCATGCGGTAAATGCCATAAACAATGGCCAAAAAGGCCACCACGGCCGCAATAATTTGAAATACTTTTCCCCATGCAGCCGATTGCTGGGTCCATGCAGCGCCATCGCCAAAATTCAAATTGGGCATCTTCGCGGGGGGCTTGGGTAAATCTCGACTATAATCCAGGCCTTGCGTCGCTTTTTGCCAATCGCGTTGTTGGATCGGAACCGACTGGCCGTACAACGCTGATACAAACATGAAGAGCAAAAAAGTATAAAAAAATCGATGCATGTAAAATGTTGTAAAGGTAAAACAAAGCCTACTCGCGGGCCAAACCTCTGATTTTTCGATGGGTGCCAATGGTTTTAATTGCTTCATTTAAACTGTGTGCCTCCAACATTTCTTTACTGGAGAAATAAAGCAGTCCGCCCGCGATTACCTGCAAGACCAACAGTGCATAAAGCAGTACACTCGAAACAAATGTATTGGCAATTTGGTTAAAAATCTGGGTGCCTGCTTCCGTGGAAGGGGCCATCCAACTGAACAAGGTCAAGATGATTTCCCAAATGGGCGTGTCTAAAAAGACAAACAATAATAAACTCAGGTTGATGGTCAATGAACCTAATAAAATGGTCTGACGCCAATCCAGCAGTTGAGCACTCCGCAACAAGGCTTGTAAAGGGTTGGCTGTTTCAAAATACAAAACGGCACTGCATAAACCCAAGGCCGGAAAAAGAGGAATGGCGATCATCCAACCGAAAAAACCAATATTTGCCTTTAAAAGCACCGGAAACAGCGCAACCGATAGGATAAGCATGGCTGCAGCGGTAATGCTCTGTAATGGACTGCGCAAGGCCCGGTCTTGCTCCGGAATTTCCTGTTCCAGGCTAAAAAGTGCCACAAAAGCCAAAAAAGCAAGCAGACATACTTGTACATAAGCGAGCAATGGCGCGGTTTCATTTGAAAAAAAAGAGTCGGTGCTGCTTATTTTTCCCATAAATCCGTGCTCTATCGAAAAAATATCGATGGGTTTGAGTGGCGAAAACGCAAAAGTATAACTTAAAAATATGCTGGTAGCCCCTACAACTGCCCAGCCAATGCGCATACCATGCCGTTGCAGGACCATAAAACACTCCGCAAGGATTGCGCCCGAGGTTTTGATTGCTTTGAAATTCAAGTCTTGCAAACGGTCGGGTGGCAGTTCCTTTTCAATATTTGCGGTTTTAAAACCCTTGGTGCGTGCCTTTTGCCAGGGTAGCCAAACAAAATACCACACCATAAAAAGCAGCGAAATGGCAATAAAACTACCTCGAATAAAGGCTGGCGTTTCGGTAAATCGGGTAAAATAGCCTTCAAAAACAGCAGCAAGCATGATAATTGGCGCAATGCCCAACATGATCTTGAGCGCTTTGCGCAAACTGCGTTGAAACGCCTGCGCCCGTCGGTAGGTGCCCGGAAACAAAAGACCCGAACCAGCCACCAATCCCGCTGCACCTGCGATGATAATCGCCCCAATTTCGAGGGTTCCATGGATCCAGATACTTAAAAAAGACTGCCAAAACACGCCCTTTTCGACAAAAAAGTATTGAAAGGCCCCAACCATGATGCCATTATACAACATAATGTACACGGTGCCAATGCCCGCAAATACACCCAGGATGGCAGTCATTAACGCCACTCGCAGGTTGTTGAAGGCAATGCCCAGGGTCATGCCCAGCGGTTTGCTTTCTTTATAAACCGCCATCGGATCGCCCTTTTCAATATTTTGAATCGTCATATCAACATACGAATCCCCTAAAATAACGCGCGCAAACTCCGGATAAATCATGCTCGAAACCAGCCCAATGGTGAACGCCAACACAAAAATGCCGAAGGAAAGCCATAAGGCCCGGCGCTGCTCCCACATCAATTGGGGCAACTCATCAGTCCAAAATAGCCGTAAACGCTCCTTGGGAAACCGTTTTCCGCGGTAAACATTGTGAAATACGCGTTGCGCCAAACCATTCAAATACACCCGCACCGATCGATTGGGGTAAAAGGTGCGCGCATACGACAGATCATCGGTGATTTGAATAAACAAATCATTCAGCCGCTCCGGTTCATGCCGATCCGCCTGTAGCATGTTTTCAAATTCCTGCCACTTTTCCTGGTTTTGTTCTATGAATTTGGTCTCGCGCATGGTTGAATGAAATAGCCTTGAAATACCTGCCAAGCCTATTCAGCCTGCAATTTATCTGGAATTTTTGTATAAATGCAAGCCTTGTCAAAATACCGCGCGTACCTGTGCGCGGCCTACATGCACGATGCGGTTTTCACCGGTTTTTCGGCCATCATAACTGACACTTAGTTGCATACTTTTAGAAAGTTGACGGTCGACACTCAGGCTCCACAAGAAGTTTTTGCCATTTTGCAGGCCGTCCAGCATGGTAAAAGCGATGGCCGTATTGGATTGGCCGGTGTAACGAATATCAGTATAGGCACCTTTTAGTCGTAAAGAATTGGCTCCTTGAAATCCTTGCGGGTTTGCTTTGGATTGCGGATTCCAGGCTAATTCGGCGTTCCATTGGTTTTGCAGGGCTTTTTCGCCGCCCTCGCCGCTGTTTTTGCTGTCGCGGTATTGCGCGCTAAATGCCATGCGAAAATTGCGGCTGGGCAACCAGGAAATTTTGGGGCCTGCTGCCTGATAAAGGATGTTAAAATCGCGGTTGTTGAAGGTCTGGTTGTCGCTTTTTTTCACGCCCCTGCTCAAATCGGATTCAATACTCCATTTTGTTCCAATGTTGATGCGTCCGTGCAAAATCAATTCGGAATTGCGGCGTTGTTCAAAACCGGTGGTCAAAACCACTTGATTGCCCTGGTTACTTTGCGTAATGGAAGCGTCCCAGGCTGGATTTGCGCGGTTGAGAAAGAGGACATTGCGGACGACCGAGCTGAGGGTGACCAGGCTGGTATCGACAATATTTCCCTGAAACGGGTTCCAGGCCTGGACTGCTTGTGCGCTGGCGATGGTGCGGCGGTTAATTTGCAGGGTGCTCTGGGTCGAAAATTTGCTCAAGGTTCTTTTCCAGCCTTTTTTGCTGCCCCAAATCAAACGCGGTTCGAGGCGCAGGTTTTGGTTAAATGCGAGGTTGTTGGTTCGAATGTAATCGGTCGTGGTCACCGCCACCCGCACATAATTGGCTTGATCCAAAAACACGGCTGTTTCCATTTCATCGATTTGCAGCAAACTATCGCGGTTGCGGTCTACCCAGGTATATTGGCCTTCGCCGGGATTTACTTTGATGTAATTAAACGCAATTTTCGGACTTTGGCCAGCTCCAATTTCGTAACCCGTGGTGAGTGAAAAAGCGTTTTTAAAGGCCATAATCGTATAATCTATACGACCCAAATACGTTTCCTGGGCTTTCAGAGTCGTCAATTCGGGGTCAAGGATGCGCAAGTTCCGATACGTGATGGTCCAGCTGAGGTTTTGCGTGGGTTGGGTACGCGGGTCTTTGGGAATGCCATTCCATCGGCCATTCAGGTTGCCCTCGCGGGCTGCTGTATTTTGGTTAAAACCTTGATCTACGGGAAAATAGTCGTTGCGTTGGCTGATCGCGCCATTTAATTGCCAGGCTTTGTTGGTTTCGGGTGTTTGGAAATAAACGCGGTACAAATCGTACCAAAAACTGGTCAAACTCAGGGTGTCCCGGCCATTTAGGAACCGTTCGTTGCGTTCGCGTTCGGCATACACGCCAATTTTTACCAGAGCCGTTTTGTCTTTTCCTGAAAAGAAGGATTTTGAAATTTCTAATTTAGGACGTGAAAAACGGCTGGATTCCACGCGCCCGTCGGTTTGCAACAAGTTGATTTCGGCCATCCATTCAAAGCCTTTTTGTTGGAGGCGAATTTGGGCAAAATGGCGCTGCCCCTCGTAGGCACCTTTGCGGTTAAAAGTGCCAAATTCGTAACGCGCGGTGCCCCAATCGCTTTTTTGCACATTTAAAATACCCCTTGCAAGTTGCTCTGCTACGGTATCAAGGGCTGTGTTGGTGTTCCAGTCGCGCACAAATTCGGCCGCACGGTAGGGGTTCAGCGCCTGGAATGTGCGGGCGGTGTATTCATAATTGCCCTGCACAGAGGCCAGCCAACCTTGTTTTCCCGGTGTTTTCAGAACGGTTTGTTTATAACTTAAATAGCCTGCAAGACCTTGATTATTCGCATCATCCAAGGCCGAAAAACGGTTATAATCGCGGCTGCTGAGGGCCAATTCTGCCTGTAAATTGCTGCCTTTTACGGGTTGTAAATGAGCACCCATGGTGTACAACTGGCGTTGTTCGGGAGCAATAAGGCGCACCACCGGCTCATAATTGCCTGTTGGCTGGCAAGTAATCGGATCGGGCGCAACCCAGCGAAATACCCGACCATTGGCTGAAGTAAGCACCTGCACATAATTTCCCTGCCCGGCAGGCACTTCCGAAAATCGCGCTGCATACCGAGCACTGTCGGGATTGGTGTTGTAGCGCAAAATACGGATCAGGTTGCCGCAAGCCGCCGTATCTATATAGGTGTACAAGACCCGATCGGTCGAAAATCCATCGAGCGTATCTACCCCGGAAGAAAAGGCGTCGCGCAGGTTATCGCCTACTTCCGACAGGCGTAGGCGGGCGGCGCTCGATAAATCCTGGGCACTGCTGCTGCTGCGCCCATCCTGCTCGGAATACAGGTTAAAATACACTTTAGACTGTTTATGGGTCCAAAAAGCGCCCGCTGTGATGGTGGAGCGCAAAAAAGATTGGACCGCATATTCAAACTCTACAATAATTCGGATGTCTTTGGTAATCAGCCGACGTGGCGTAAAGGTGATTTCGCCCAAGTTATAGTCAATAATATAATCGTCGGCCAAACCACGGCGTAACAATTGTCCGTCGATAAATACTTTTTCCGTACCTGCCAAAACGATAATAAAACGCTCTCCTTCAGCGCCTTGCAATCGATATGGCCCCTGGTTCCCTTCCTGCCCCTGAATTAGTTGGCGCGAAAATTTTCCTTTTGAAATGGCTGCCGCAAATTGCAAGCGGATGCTATCCGACGCATTCCAGGCATTTTTACGTGTTGTTAATTGTTCGGAAAATTGCGTCAAGCCCTGCACAGAACCCTGGTACGTGACCATGCCGCCCTGCAAGCGTTTGAAATAATTGCTAAAATAACTGCCCGCGGGGCGCAGCAGGTCGAAGTCGCCCGCACTCAAAACAGTGCTTTTTCGTTTAATTTGAATAAAAATCCGGTCAAATTCCTGCAATTGGCGGGTAGTGCCATCGGGTTGTAGCGGAATGGAGTTGTCGGATAAAGTGCCTGCTATTTCCAGGTCATTGCCGAGTTTTCCGTTGAGTTGAAGGTTTAAATTGGAATTGAATACCAGGTTTTGGCTGTTGCCAAATGACAAACCCCTGGTGTACGCCCCACCTGTTGTCAGGCCTGCGCTTTCCCAGGGTTTTAAATCAGGTTCGTAAGGCGTGTAGTCGAACGCGATATCACCGCTGCGGCTTGCTTTCCGCATCGCCGTTGAGTCCAGGCGTGTAATCGGAGCGCCCAGGTTAACAGGTAGCCGCCGGTATTGCAATTTGATTTGCCGGCAATCGGGATATTGTTGTTTCAACAAGCCGGTATCTAATAACAGTTGGTTGTTTTGAATTTTCCAACATGTAGCATCAATCGGGTTGCCATTTTGGGCATCGAATACCTGATTTTCTAATAAATAAACGGTTTGGGAGTCCAATAATTGAACCGGCGTCAGGGCGTCTATTACCTTCGATTGCAAATTGGAGCGGGGTATGCCTACTTGTGCACCAACCCACCATGGTAAACCTGTAAAAATCAGAAAATACCCAATTGCGGGTACACGGCGGTACCTCCTTGATCCGTTTGGCAGACAAGCAGGTGGTAAACATGCACAACAAAAAGAAAAAACCAAGCGAGCAGCCCTGAAAAACATCATTGGATTGGCGTTTTGTGCGGCTTTAAAGTTGCCTGACAAATGCCATTTACAGGTCAAATAATGGCCTTACAACCAAAGAATCAATAGGCGGCACTTTTACCGGCCTGGTTGGGCGGCCTGGCTTAGAACGCGATAATGAATCTAATAATTGCTGTTGGGCCTCGGCAAGCAACAAGGAATCGACCCTTTTTTCAGCCAACATTAACAGCGATTCCCGACATTCTGCCGATTTTTTACTGCGAAAGGCCTGTGTTTTCTCTGCAATTTTTTGTTGAACGATGGCTTCCTTGCGCTGTCCGCAACTTAAGCCCACCAATGCAAAGATTCCTCCTAAAAGGATAAAACGCCGCCCAAATCGGCTTAAACCGAATGTTTGGCTAAATAAAGGGCAAAAACGTAAACTTTTTGTTAAGTTTTTCATTATATATGCTTAGCCTTGCAAAGATACGCATTTAGCGGATCAAGCCCGACATACAATCCGTGCCATTTGAGTGTTGCCATTTTTGAAAAAAAATAATTGTAGGGATAAGGATTTTTTAAAAACACTGTTACATTTGCCCATCATTTTTCGGAATGATACAAAAGTGCTACATGCCGCTTTTATAGTGTTTTCATAAAGAAGTTTTCATTTGGTTTTTTGGGGTTATACAGGGTGCTACCAAGCAATTGGTCGGTGCCCTGTTTTTTTTCAGTTCTCTGTCACATTCGTGTGCTCGAACATCATCCCGTGAATACCGCCGTACCTTTGGGTTTTATAAAATCACTCCTGCATTATGCTCGCACGTCCACGTCGCAACCGCCAGTCTGCCGCCATCCGAAACATGGCTGTTGAAACCCATTTGCACCCGCAACACCTGATTTATCCGCTTTTTTTGGTAGATGGACAGCACATCAAGCAGGAAATCAAGTCTTTGCCGGGCGTGTTTCGTTTTTCACCCGACCAGTTGCTGCTCGAAATTGAAACGTGCATGGCGGTTGGACTTACCAATTTTGTGTTGTTCCCAGCCGTAGCCGATCATTTGAAAACCCCGACGGCCGATTACGGTGCCGATCCGGATAATTTTTACCTGCACACTGCGCGCGCCATTAAACAACGTTTTCCCGAGTGTTGCCTTATTAGCGATGTAGCGATGGATCCTTACAGCAGCGATGGGCACGACGGCCTGGTGCGCAACGGCGCGATTGTCAACGACGAAACCCTGCCCATCCTCGCGCGCATGTCCGTCGCGCAGGCGGAAGCCGGATTTGATATGCTGGGCCCTTCCGATATGATGGACGGCCGCGTGGGCTACATCCGGGAAGCCCTCGATGAACGCGGATTTACCCAAACGGGTATTTTGGCGTATAGTGCCAAATATGCGAGTGCGTTTTACGGTCCATTCCGCGATGCCCTCGACTCAGCGCCCAAAAGTGGCGATAAAAAGACCTATCAAATGAACCCTGCCAACAAACGCGAGGCACTCATCGAAGCCGAACTGGATGCGGTGGAAGGCGCCGATATGTTGATGGTAAAACCGGCTTTGCACTACTTAGATGTGATCCATTTGCTCAAAGAGCGTTTTGATTTACCCATTGCAGCCTACCACGTGAGCGGCGAATGCGCCATGCTGCGGGCCGCCTGCGACAATGGCTGGCTCGATTTTGAACGCGCGATGCCTGAGACCTTGTTGAGTATACGCCGGGCAGGTGCCGATGTGATTTTGACGTATTTTGCGAAAGATTTTGCGACGCGTTATCCGGGTGGGGTGTAGAACGGTGCTTACTTTTTAATCAGTTTACCAGAAAATTTTCCGTTTTTCAATCGAATGGTATCCGGATAGGAAGGATAGGGCTTGTCCGTAACGATAAATGAAAGGTTAAAAGTCCCTTTTATTTCTTTAGAAAGGGTGTCATAAGTGGACAAAGTGACCGTATTGGATGCACTATCGGCTTCCAAAATCTCATATTCTCCAAGGGGCAAATCTCCTTCCCAAACGCCAAAACTTGAATGAAGCTTAGTTTCTGAAGGTTCTAGTCTGTAGACTTTATACGTTCCTGTTTTTGGAGGAATTGTATAAAGTGTAAGGGATTCTCTTAAAAAATACTCATTTTCAAAAGAATCTAGATTTATATTTATATTTTTCTGGTCAACAATGTCAATCCAGCAAGCTGTGTTTCCAGTCCATTTTTTACCGTTACTTTCAGTAACAACTTCACCAAAATAACCTTCCGGAAAAGAAGGTTTAGGGTCTGTATTTTTTTTACAGGCTTCAAAAACCCCTAAAAACATTAAAGGAATTAGAATTTGTCTCATGCGCGTAATTTGATTTTTGTACAAGTTTATGATTACTCCTTAGAAATCATCAATCTACCCGAAATAGGCGCGCTACCTGCCGGAACCACATAAAAATAGATACCGGGGGCTAAATGATCCAGTTGCATGGCAATATTGCCCGTAGTTCCGGGAAGTGGAGTTTGGTACACTTCCTGCCCCAGTGCGTTGTACAATAAAAAGGACGCACCCTGATTTTGTTCGAGTTGGTAATATAGGGTGAAACTTCCGGAGTTGGGGTTGGGGGCAACCCTAAGATTTGAGTGCTCCACGAGCGGACCAAAAGTAGACACAGTAGGAGCACA
>JAIYAP010000047.1 GCA_027488935.1 Saprospiraceae bacterium
ATTTGAGAAATAATTGGTGTATCGATTGCTTTGCATCTCTTTTGCCCAATAGTCATCATGTTGGCCTAATGGGCAGCTGCGCGTTTCAGCCTTTTCGATGGTATATGTTTCGGTGGCCAACGCCTGCTGCAAGGAAGTGCAGCTACTGCCGACCGAACACAGCCCGACTGCCAAAAACATTAAATGGATGAAATTGTGGCGGATTTTATGCTTCGTACGGTTCAAGCCGGAGCAGGACTTCACTACATAGAAAATAAAAAACATGCCTGCCAAAACAATGACGCCAGCCAGCGTAAAAAGTGCAATTTGTTCCAGATTGTCCACCGTGGCGGCCAGTTCAGAATGTTCTACTCGTGTAGTGGCGATTTGTGCAGGTGTTTGAGCGGAAAGCGCAGTGACGCTGGCAACACTCAACAAGGCTGTGAAAAAAAGATTGTTTGACATAGTGTTCGATTTGGCTTTGAAAAAATTGTTTGTTTGAATGATACAAAGGTCAGGACATAAGGAAGGTCGGACAACCACATGAGCATGGGGGGTGCTCGTGTGATTGTCGAATGGAAAACCCTGAAAAACGTGAACCTGAAATGCCCTGAAAATCCATATCTTTGCAACCGAAACATTCATTTCGTTGCTTATGGCCATCACATCGCTTGACCAACTTGATCCTAACGGAACTTATACCTACGCCGACTACCTACTATGGCAATTTACAGAGCGTGTGGAACTGCTGCGCGGCAGAATCCGGAAAATGGCTGCGCCTAATCGAAAGCATCAGGATATCAGCGGGAAAATACAATACGCCCTGATGACGGCTTTGTTGAAAAGCCACTGTAAGGTGTACAATGCCCCTTTCGACGTTCGTCTCACCAGAATGCGCGATGATAAAGAAGTAAAAACAGTAGTTCAGCCCGATCTCTGCGTAATCTGCGATCTTTCTAAGTTAGATACCCGCGGCTGCAATGGCGCACCCGACCTCATCATTGAAATCCTTTCGCCAGGCAATAGCCGCACCGAGATGAGGGACAAGTTTGAACTCTATCAGGAAGCCGGTGTCCTTGAATACTGGATCGTCAACCCAAGCGAAAAAATGATCCAGGTATTTCAACTCAATGAACAAGGTCGCTACATCGGCCTGCCGCCTGTAGTGGAGGGCGATATCCTCACTACGCCCATCGTGCCCAATCTGGAAGTAGATGTGACAGAAGTATTTGCCGATTGATGTCCCCTGCAAAGAAAGTTATGACCCGATAAAAAACAAACCGCTTGCCCCTTTTAACAAGAAGCAAGCGGTCTGAACAGCAATCCAACAATATACTAATCCTGCTTTACAAAAGTCCCTTTCCAAGCGGGGAACGCACTCAACTTGACCACATACAAACCACCGGATAGGGCAGCGATATCTAATTCCATTTGATCATTGCCCATACCCCACGTAACGCGTTGAACCAATTGGCCTTGCATATTATAGACCTCCAAGGTGGCATCTTTCGAAACCATCGATTGTGCCTTGACTAAAACACGCGCACTAGACACCGTAGGGCTCAGCGACACAGCTGCCTGATCGTTGATGATTGTGGTATTTACGGTACCGTCAGAAGTTAACAACACGCCATCTGCGAGGTATTGCAAGGTAAAGTTAGGCGGCATATTGACCTGCGAAAATGTACCGGTAAAAGCACCTGTAGTCTGGATAACTTTGATGCTGCCATTCAAACTTGCTCCTTGTGGTACCAATACATTCAACACCGCGCCTGCTTGCATATTGCCATTCACGATTAATTGGTCATATTCACCCGTATTGTTTCCCGTTACCTCTATTTCAACAACTGCAGGTGCAATCAGGTTGTCATCTATAGTCAAAACGCCGGGGGAGCAGCCGGGAGCAATGGCGCCCTCATTGGTAAAACCTGCATTAAACAAATAGATTCCCTCTCCTTTAAACACACCGCTTGGTTTGTTAAGGAACGGTACATTAAAGGCAATTTTAATGGGCTGGTTGCCACAAATGGAAAAAATACCTTCATTGGTAAAAGACGTGTAGCCATCCATGATGACGTCTTCATCTGAAATAACGTTCCAATTACCCGCATTTTTAAAGAAGCCCGTGTTGATTTCTACAATTCCACCACTCAAAGTTACATTTCCTTCATTGGTGAATGGTGCGGAAATAATCGGTCGCGTATTCTTTTCCTGAATATACAATTGTGCTGTTTCAAAAATACGCAACGGAACATCCATGGTACCGCCGTTCCAGTTCATCGCATAGCCGATTCTTATGTTGCCACTACCTTCAAAATCGGTGTCTTCCACTTCAACTACCGTGGCTGGCTGAAAGGTTGTATTTAATCGAACCAACGAGGCTTTGAATACATATTGGGCAGCAGGTGGCAATACAATAAACGTTTCCAAAGCGCCTTGTACGACGCTGAATTTTGAAATATTATTCAAAACAGTGCCCTGCTGAAAGGTTGTTTTACCATAAAGAACGGATAACTGATCCAACCCTGTGGTTTGAGCACCGTTTTTAAAGGTAGCGTTAGACAATCTCAATTTACTACCTGTCTGGCCGATTATTGCATTTTTCTGTACAAAATCACCTGAAACATCCAAGGTTTTGTCGGCATCAATGTTAATAATGCCGTTGTTCTCCATGATTGCGTTGATGCTAGACAAACTGGATTTTAAATTCAACGTACCGTTATTGGTAATATTCACATCGACAACAGGATAGTTGTTGTAACCCTGGATATTCACCGAGTCTCCTGTAATATTCCAGGTTCCATTGTTAATAATACCCGGAGCAGAAGTACCGATCGAACCTCCTTTTTGCGTAAAATTGATGGTTCCGTTGTTGATTAAATTGGAAACGCCCAGGCTTTTTACGGATAAAATGGTACTTGGACTGAGCGTAACTTCCACAAAGCCTCCAAAATATCCTGAATTAACCATCAAATTGGGTGTATTGAACAATATTTTGCAGTTTCCGTCGAAGGAACCGCCTTCTATAAGAAAATTTCCCGTGAAGTTTTGATCTACATCGGTTTGTATGGTTGCCCGTATTTCGTAATTTGCCGTCGGCGGCAAAACAATGCCTAAATCGATGACCCCGGAATTGAATATAAAATTTTGTACCGTCGAAACATTACATCCCGCTTTTAAAGCCAAACTGCTGGTATTTGTTGTTTGCAAGGTTGGTACATCAATCGAAGAACCGGGAAAAAACGTGGAGCCGGTACTAAAATAATACCCGGAAACTTCCAACACAGCGCCGGAAGGGCCACTTATGGTGCCATAATGGTCCAATGCCAGTAAGGAAATTTTTGAAGGCCCATTCAGTTTAATTGTTCCGTTATTGACCATTTTTTTAGTCATACCAATACTTACCACATAGGACGCTAATTCAATGGTGCCTGCATTAAAAACCACCGAGTCCTGAAAATAACCGTTAAAATTTAAGACTTCATTTACGGCACTGATGTTCCAAATTCCTTCATTGATGATCGAACTGCCATTGGATGAAAGACTCCCTTTTTGCCAATTAAACGTTCCTTTATTTACGAGCCTTCCAAGGTTTACGGAAAAGTTTGGGCTATTAATATTAAGTACGGCACCTGGATTAATGTAAAGAGCGCCAATCAAGTTGCCTTCTTTCTGCGTAAGTGTGCCATTTACAATGACGTTCAGCCCTGAAAAAGCCTGCGCCTCCATGATGAGGTTACCATTGACAATCAAATCCTGGTAAAAATAAATCCCCGTGTAGGGATTAGAAAAATTGTCATCCGTCATAATTGCGTTTGCGCCGGCAGCAATCACCAAACGCATTTGCCAGGACATAGGGTAACGGACATCTAAATTTTCGGTAACGGTCAGCGTTCCTGATCCAAAAATATAGGCTAATCCATTGACGGTAAATGACTTAACCGTAATATCACCTCCTGCATTCAAGGAAGTGGTTTCGGCACCATTGATAATCACCGCATCATTTGCACCGGGTATGCCATTGGGCGTCCAAATGGAAGCATCTGACCAATTGAGGGAAGCATAGGCTCCTGCATTGAGGGTGTAGGTGGTGGCATTGGCGCGTGTTTGGGCGCACACAAGGACACACATGAAAATCAGGAACTTCAGAATGTTTTTGTTCAGTAGCATTGTGCGCATATTTTAGTTTTGCTTTAAAACGCAGCGACCAACACTTGGTTTCGTTTATTTTACTTTATACCCGTTTTTCTTTGCTTTGGCTATTTTTAGTCAAATACTTAGACTGTAGCAGACATTTAAATAATCTTGTAGCCTATATGTTATGAGGGAACTTAAGTACCATTTATGCCAAACCATGGTATACTTCGCGCAACAAAATTTTGGGCGTGGCCTTTAGCTAAGTCATTGGTACTCAGCATGACAATGCGTGCAGCCTTTCAGGCGGCGCTCAATATAACGATATTTACTTCTGATGTCATTGTTACTGTCCAACAAGTTTTGTTTTGTTATCAGCGAGTTTTTGTTTGATATACGCCTTCAATTCTTCAAAAGTCATATCTTGAGTTTCAGTGCTTATTTTTGCTCTGATGTCTCTCATCATTTTTACAGCATCAAACTGTTTTTCTTTTTTATTCATTTCCATAATTTACTAAGTCTTTTGGGCTTCTTATTTCAATCATTGAATATCCAAGTCGCAAATTCACAGAATTGTAGCCCTTAATCCTGTCAAGATTTACGATATGTTTAAAGTTCCAACTTGCTAAAACGTCCACCTTGTGAATAGTTGCTAATGCAATGTGACGGCAGTCTTCCAAACTTGTTTTACCAACTACTTTTCCATCTATGTAAGTGTCAGCAAGTTTTATGGCTTCTTCGGTCAGTTCAACTCTTTGAAATTTGTCCGATGAGTACTTTAATAAATGTTCTCTAACCTGTTCTGGCGCGTTTATTAACTCTAAGTCGAGCAAGTCAGAAATCACAAAAATAATTTCGTTATTGTCTAGGCGCTCAAATAACTTTATGGTCGCTTCTTTGAACTCTTCGTCAAAGTAACCGCCAACTACTGAGGTATCAATGTAAATTCTCTGTTTCATTTATTTTGTCCCTACAAAGATAGATGAAAATTTGCTGGTTGAAAATTTTTTAATCGCCTATGCGGCCCACAGCCTCCCCCACCCATCTATCCAATACTTTTTCCTGCTCCAAACGTTTTGTATGCAACTGCAACCATTGAAATGCCTCGGCTTCTGAATCGGTCAGGTGCATGGGCTGCGCACCTCGAAAAGGCTTCCCCGCCCCGAGCTGGGCTTCATGCGCAAGCAGGGTTTTATTGTCCATCATTATTGATACGGTATGCGGAAATACCGACCGCACCAAACTCAGGATCGACAAACCATGCGTGTCCAAATCGCCCCAGTAAATCAAGGGAATTTGTTGCAACCACGCAGCCTGTTTGAGTAAAGCAACTCCGTACCCGCCGCCAAAAACCACGATGGCATCCGGCAACGCTATTTGCAAAAGTTGCAACACACTGTGCCGGTTTTCGACGATAAACATGCGTTTTACGGGCAACATTTGCACTGCGAATTGGGCTGCCGGAAAGGCAAGGGCTGTATAACCACGAAAATAACGCACGATTTCAGGGTCGTTCCAGTAACAGGCTACAAATGGTTCCTGCTCAGGCACACGATAGCGCCGGGCAAAGGTTTTATACTGCGCATCGATCAACGCCGCTGGGAGGGTCGCATCTATCAAGTTGCATAAAATAGGGTTGTGTTGCTCGATAAACTTGGTATCGACCTGCTCTAAAGGCCATAAACGCAGAGGAATACCGGGCTGCGGATTATCCTGCAAAAAACGCACCACCGCGAGCAATTGCGGCCAAACCGCATGGTACTGGATAATTTCTTTTACATGTGCAATGCACCAGGCATGTAAATGGGGCGTTGTGCCACGAATCAAAGCAAGCGATTCCTGAAACTTGCGGAAGCTTTCCTCCTGTTCCGTAAATTGTAACAAGTCATTTTCCGTATCAAATACAATGGCTTTGATGCGACTTTGTTGCTGTGCACTGCGCGCACTGGGTGCCTCTAACTCAATCCGATAACCTAACCCTTTTTTGTCTTTGGAAGCATTGGCTAATTCGGTCAAATTGTCCCAGCGCTCCGAATTTACAGCCTTACTATCACCAATGCGCGGGATAACCAAGGCTTGATAAGGCGCATCTGCTTCGGCGATGTCCTCGAGCCAATCGTACAAATGGCGCAAGGCTTTTTTGTGGATTTTGGCGAGCGTAATCATTTCAGCGGGGGCTGCATCAGTTCTTTTACGGAATAAACATGAACCACCGAGCGCGGCGGCATTTCAGATTCTTTTTGCACATAAATCAGGTGGCTCATTTGTTTTTCCCCAATTTTAATGCTGGTATTGGGCGTAATAATGAGCATCTGGAAATGCAAATTCCCCAGCAAATTGAGCAAATAGGCGCTGTTTTCGGGGTCTAATTTGCTGAATGCTTCATCGACCACGATAAAACGAAAAGAACGGGCATTGCGATTGTCGGCACTGATATTAAACTGATAGGTAAGCGCGGCCGCCAATACGGTGTAGGTAAGTTTGGCCTGCTCGCCACCCGATTTTCCACTGGTGCTGTCTTGCAAAGAACCACTCACGGGCGTGTCGTCGCTCTGATAAACTTGTTGTGTTTTGAAATTCAGCCAGTTGCGCACATCGGTCACTTCTTTGCGCCAATCCGGATAATCCTCCAAGCGTTTGATCAGGGCACCTATTTTTTGAACGGTTTCGCGCCATATTTCAAATTGTTCGGCTGCGGAGGCCATCTGGAATGCCGCCCGGTCGTAATCCCAATGATGGAGGTGATGGAAAAACTCCCCTATTCGTCCTTTTTTGGTACCTTCTTCCATGACAACCTGGAGGTAGGTATTTCGGGTATACGGCAGCGCACGCAAGGAGCGATTGATGTTGAGAATATTGTCTTTGTGGTCGAGCAATTGTTCTTCCAGTTGCTGTTGAAATACCTGCATGGCATTTCCGATGTCCTGGCTTGCCCGCGCCCGGTAGCGTTCGCGCAATTCGGGCAATTGGTCGGTTTGAATCCGTTCCAGCAAGGCGGTATAATCGCCGATATTGTCAATATGGGGGTCGCCGAGGCCATCGGTATCATTGGGCCAGGCAGGATATTGATCGAGTATTGCCTTGCTTGGATTTTTAAAGGCCTGCATCAAGCGTTCCAGGGCGTTTTTTAATTCCGCCTTCTTGTCTTTTAATTGGTCAATCTGTTTTTGCGCCTCACTTCTATGTCCGCGTTCTATCGCGGCGATGGTATCCAGTTGCAATGTGGGCACGTCAGCAAAGTACTGGGCAAGCGTGCTATAGGTAGGGTGTTGCTCGTCGAATTGCGCGGCGTCTGTGCGTTTCAGGATGCGTTCTGCTTCGAATTTGCGTATATCGCTTCGAATATTTTCCTGTTGTTGTAACACCCCATCGCGTTTTGCGCTGGTTGTTTTAATGGCCGCTTTTACCTTATTTTCTTGCTCTTTTAAAACATCCAGTTCGGAAGAGGCTTTACGGAGTGCTTCCATTTGAACAATAAGTTCCTGAATTTCCACTTCAACACTGCGTACATCAATGCTTGAAAAATCAGCAATATCTTTCAGACGCACCAGATCGGCTATTTTTTGATCTAATGCCTGGATGTTTTTTCCGATTGGAAGTATTCTTTCTGCTAATTGATTAAGTTCGTGTTGTTGTGCGCGCAATTCTGTTTCCAGGCGGCGTATTTTATCAGCGTTGTCCCAACCAAGTACGGTCGAAAACCGCTGTTTCCGATCATCTTTTTGGTGTTGTTTGCCACTTTTATACAGTCCTTCCGGGGTAAGTGCCTTTGGTTTGCGTTCGTATTCCGCGTTGTCTTCCGTGCAATAATGCGGGTAACGGACATTCAGTTCTCCACGCAACCAGTTGGCAAACGCCGATTGTGGCTGCACTTCCAATTTATTGGCAGCGAGCGTGCTGCTTTCGTCATTGCTCAACGCTTCACCCGCCTGATCGTCGGCTTCGATAAAACGCAACAATACGCGCAAATCATTGGAGCGCACCCATTTAACCACTTGTCGCAGATGGCGTGGCGGCACCAGCAAATACAGGGAGAACGGTGTCAGCAGTTTTTCGAGCGCCTGCTCCCAGGTGTCGCGTTCGGATGCGCGCACCTGTACGAGTTCGCCGACGAAAGGCAATTCATTTTCCGGTATTTGGGTGCCTTGCGACAAGCGGGTGCGCATGGCGATGAGTTCGGCGGGCAGATTGTTTCGGCGTTTTCGGAGCGATGCAAGTTCTTCTTCTAAACGATCCGCCTGTTGTGTGCGGGCGTGTTTTTCACCGACCAAATCATCCCGCAACTTGTTTTGCTTGTCTTTTTGGGCAATATATTCTTGGGCATTTTCGCCCAACTGGGCTTGTTGAGCAAAAAACAAAGCAGCATCCGGTTCGGGCTGCAGGTCGAGGGCGCGTGCAAGTAATGCATATCGGTCCGCTACTTTACGTCGGTCGACCAACCTTAATTCCGCGTTTTTTTTGTCGTTTTCTAATTCTTTCAGGCGTCGGCCTTGGTCATTGTTTTGAATTTTAGCGCCAATGTCCTTTTCGTCCTCGTGTAATTTTTCTAATTGTACATCCAGGCTTTCCAGTTCGGTTTCGGCCTGTGTTTGCCTTTGCGTTAAGGTATCCAGATGCGCATTGAGCAATTGTACATGTTGTTGCGCAAACCAGGGAGCCAGGATGCTGCGCAAGGTTTCGAAGCGCTGAAGGTCGTCGATGGTGGCAACCCATGCCGTATTTTTAGCCAGTAAGGGCATCAACATGCGCTCCTGTTCGGTGGCTTTATCCAGCGTTTGCTGGGTTTCGGCAATATCGGCGTATTCTTTTTTTAGTTGGTCAAAATACTGATCCATGTTGGCTTCATCCAACATGTGTTCGCGGATAAAAGCATCCAGGTTACCCAGCACTTTAATGCCAGCGGTTTTGGCCAGTAAGTGTAGGGGTTTGGTACGTGCGGTTGGACTGTTGCTGCGTTCGGGTTGTCGCATCCCCAGTTTAGACTGAAAATCCTGGGCAAATTCCAAAAAAGTATCATACGCACGCGCCTGCACCGATTTCGTGATTTTGCTATTGAAGGCGCGTATATTCCCTTGAAATAGAAAATGTTCTTGAATATTTAAGGAAATCGGCGCTGTATAGTAGCGTTTTTGCAATTCGTTTCCTTTAAACCAGTACAAATGTGCCAGGGTGTACACCTGCTCCAGGTTGCGGTTGCGAAATACCCCTAAAAGCACGGTATAATATTCTTCAAGATCGCCACTGCTGCGGAGTTGTTCGCGTCCGCTTGCCGAGTGCCCGTACACGCCGCGCACATAATCCTCCAGTTTGCGGGTGCGTTTGCGGTCTTCCGAACCGGCGGATTGGTTGTAATAACGATCCGGACTGGGGTTGAGCAAGGTAATGAGGGCATCTACCAGGGTTGTTTTACCAGCGCCATTGGCCCCGGTAAGCAAGGCATTTTCGCCAGCCAGGGGTAATTCATATACTTTTTCGTGAAATGCCCCCCAATTGAACACTTCAAAACGGTCGAGGCGGAAACCGGCAGCATCCGCATCACTGGAAAAAAGGGTAAATTCGGGTTGGTTCATGCAAGGTTGGCAGTAATGGTTTGCTGTAAGTTGAGCAGTTCGTCGGCATCAATAAAGGCTTTCAGGATACGCTTGATTCGATAGCGACTTTCATCTTCATTCATATTCGTGTTTTCGCCGATTGTCTCCAAAAAGCCCATTTCTTTCACTTCTTTTACCGTCTTTTTTACGTCTTTTAGAAATTTTTGTTGCGTGTTGCGTTCTTTAAAAAACAAGACAACCAGTTCGCTGATTTCGCGCAAACTTAAGATCGGTTCTCTGCTGGCCGAATCATGGATGGCATGCTCTTCCAGGCGCTCGCGCAACAACACACATAAAATGGATTGATCCAGACTCAGGGTTCGCCGCATCATCAAGCGGGGCAAAGCCGTGCTGTTTGCCTCATTGCTGATCACGGGCTGACGTAAAAAAGCAAAGCCTTCGTTGCGGTTTACAATCAATTGCAACCCAATTTGGGCAAAATAACGGCGCAAAGGCAGTTCCTGAACTTTAACCAATTCTGCCCATAAGCGGGTTTCCTCCTCATAGATTACGCCTTTCAACAAGCGAATCGCAAGCGGCGCAAAACGATCATGCGTTGCACCGAAATCATCTGTCACATCTTCCTGCATTTTATCAAGATTTTTCTTGTACAAAAAACACCCTGGGGCCTTCTAAAAAGCGTTCCAGCTCCTTGTATAAATATAAAACGTCCCGCTCTTCCGCTTTAATAAAATGGCGATTATCGGGTTCAGAGACAATATTCAAGTAGGTAAGAAGTTCGTCCAAGCCATCTTGCAACGGAAACTGATCCACCAATTGAGCAAGGGTAATTTGTTCATTTTCAGCAAGTAATCGCTCTATTTGTGCGATGATGCGCAACGAAATAGACGCTTCCGTATCCAAACTTAATTCAGGTTTTTCCTGATTGGTTTGATTCGGCAACGCAAAACCCGATTTTCGTTCATCCGCCTGGGTTTTGAGATTTTTTTCAAGTGGCATTTGAATCAGTGCCCGATCGCCGTCTATCTCCCAAAACGGCGCAGCAGAATTTATATTTTGGCTGTAAAAATCGGGATGAACCAGCGCGGCCTTTACTTCCGAGATGCGTCGACGCAACAATTGCCGATCCTGTGCTGCATTTTCTGCCACAATACGGGTAATACGGTCGGCAATCCGTCGGTTGGCTTCTAATACAGGTTGCACCTCCCCTAATAAATGGCGGTAAAGGCGCACCAGCAACTGTTCCTGATCGTGCGCAATCTGACGCGTTTCCAGTACCGTCAGCAGTTCTTGTACATTGTCCGCAAACTGCCGTTGCCGTTGAGGGTCCCGCAATTCATCAAAAAAACTGTTGAAACTCAAGCCCTGAGGCGTCCGATCCAGCGCATCTCGCGCATCTAAGGTAGCACCCAGCAACATACCCTTGCTGCCCTGTTGTGCCGCTTGCTGACGTAACATATCGGTGCGGATACGTTCAAAATGGCCTTCTACGGACTTAAAATCGGTAGAAAGTGCGCGTATGAGTTCCAGGAGTCCGTCATATTCTTCCCGGAGGCGCACATTATCAAACGGTTTGTACGGCGATTTTCCGGCGCGAATGGCCATGATTTCGGCTTCGAGGTCGCGCTGTTTTTGTTCCAAATCGGCAATCCGTTCTGCATCCGTTTTTTCCCGACTGTTCTCTACAACGCGCCGTATTTTTTCAAAAATATCATCCAAACGGGAGCGCGTTCCTGTAAATTCGCGATTTTCCAGGCTTTCGATCCATTGCCAGGCGCGTACTACATGTTCTGTTAAACTGTATTCGTACACGCCTTCCGCATTATTATCCCCCCGGAGGTATCTTTTTTTAACACTTTCCCAATCGCGCAACAGATTACGCGCGCGGTTGCGATAACGATCAAACAGATCTGCGGACATTTGCGTTTCGTCCGCATCCGAAAAGGCATCTTGTTCCGCGATATTTTGCAGAAAATCAATCAATAATTGCGTCAATGCATCCTGCCCAATGCTTTTCCGACCGTTTGAAAAAGCTTGTTTTAAAAAAGAAAGGACCAAGGTTGCATTGGGTTCACGCAACAGCTGAAGGGTATTCGCCTGCCTGAAAAGTCGTTCGATGTAATCGGTTTGCACGGGGTAAAGGTATTACAAAATGTTTAGCGCAAAAAACGCCGTATTCCATTGAGGGTCTACTCAAACATAAAAGCACCCATGGATAAGTTTTTCCATTGAAATGCTTCGTAAATTTTTGTTGGTTTCCCACCGAAAGCACTTGCAAATACCAAAGGTAAAAAATGTTCAGTTGTTGGGTGTGACATTGAAAACTGCTTATGATGGTATGCGGCCATCATTTTATCTGCATAGTTTGGGTTGGATGCATCGGCAAGTTCGGAGGTAATAAAGTCATCAAATTCTTTTGCCCAGGCATCCGGTTTAATTTCATGCCCACCAAATCTTTGAATTTCATTGCGGTTATGCACCAAACCGCCGCTCCCGATGAATAAAACATTTTCTGCACGAAGGGGATTTAAAATTTCCGCAATTTTTTGGTGGTATTTTGGATCCAGATGATATTGTTGTGAAATTTGCAAAACAGGAATTTGTTCATTTGGAAACAGCAGTATCAAAGGGATTAAAGCACCGTGGTCAAGTCCGCGATTACCTTCTTTTTCGGCTGTAATCCCATGATTGTTAAGCATTTCGATGATCCGATTGGATAATTCAAGATTACCGGCGGTTGTATAATTGGTATAAAATTCCGGAGGCATACCTTCATCCAACTGAACCATTTTTTGGTTGGTGGTGACCGCAATCGTTTCCGTTTGCCAATGCCCTGAAAACAGGACAATGGCCGACGGTAATTTTTCAAAATATTTATTGCGAAGTTTTAAGAAATCAGTTTTTAATTGATCGCTTTTAAGGGCTTCGTAAATGGTTCCGTGCGAAATAAAAAGGCTTGGTTGCATGGGTAGTCCTGCTCCGAAAGTTTATAAATAAATCTTCAATTTCATCTTGCCGGGCATGCGCAAATCCCTTATCCTTCCCGGTTTTTACAAAATCACCGTGGTGTAAGGCCATTACACTTTAACCCCAAAGAAATAACCCACCAGGGCCGATAAACCCATGGCAATGGTTCCCCAAATGGTAATACGCAAAATGGCTTTTTGCACACTGGAACCGCCCGTTTTTGCCGCAGTGGTCCCTAATAGGATTAGAAAAACAGTGGTAAAGCCGTATAGCCAATATTCCATTCCTTTTAATGGGGCAAAAAGTACAACCAAAAGCGGCAATACGCCCCCAACGCTAAATGCAGCGCCCGAGGCGATGGCAGCCTGTATGGGGTTCGCCTGGCTAATTTCGTTGATGCCTAATTCATCTCTGATATGGGCAGCCAAGGCATCTTTTTCGGTTAGTTCAATAGCCACTTGCATGGCAGTTTCTTTTTTCAATCCGCGCTGCTCATAAATTTGAGCCAATATATTCAACTCTTCCTCCGGCATTTCTTCCAGTTCTTGTTTTTCTCTTTCAATATCGGCCTTTTCCGTATCGGTTTGAGAACTCACCGATACATATTCTCCCGCAGCCATAGATAATGCACCGGCAACAAGTCCTGCAACAGTTGCTAAAACGATCGGTTCTCTGGTTGCACTTGCCGCAGCAACGCCAATTGCAAGACTGGAAACAGAGATGATCCCATCGTTTGCGCCCAAAACAGCGGCTCTCAACCAATTACTTCTGTGTATATAATGATTATCTAAATAGTTGTCGATGGTGAGCATGTTCGGTTCGTTTTTTTAAAATTGTCGTAGTTGATTGCCAAAGGTAACTCAATTTCCCGACAAGCCCAAGTGCTTTCGGTTTTGTATTTATCAGATTGATTATGAACAAGTTATCTAATCAACCGATTACGGGCGAATTCCACCGCCTGGTGCAACTTTTGCTGCAACAGTTTTTTATCTGGCAATTCGGTTAAATACTCCGCTATTTTTATGTTGCTATTATCTAATTGCAGCAACTCAACATGTTCTTCGCTTTTACCTGCGCAAAGTATTAATCCGATTGGTTTGTTTTCACCTTCCACCATTTCGTAGCGCTCCAGGTAGCGCAGGTAAAGTTCCATTTGCCCTTTGTAGCCCGCTTCAAATTCACCCAGTTTTAAATCAATAGCCACCAACGATTTGAGCCTGCGGTGGAAAAACAGCAAATCAATTTTATAATCACGGCTATCAATGCTGATCCGTTTTTGGCGCGCTAAAAACGCAAAATCATTACCAAATTCTGTAATAAACCGTTGTAGTTCGGCGATAATGGCCGTTTCCAAGTCTTTTTCCGAATAGGTATCTTGCAAACCCAAAAAGTCCAGAAAATAAGGGTCACGAAACACTAAATCGGGGTTGATTTGTTGTTCGGTTTTCAACCGGTCCAAATCGTTTTTAATGGTCAATTCAGGCTTTTTACTGATGGCAGTACGTTCGTAAAGCATTGACTGGATGCGTTCCCTGAAGGTGCGGACACTCCATTTCTCTAACTTGCACATTTCAATATAAAACTCCCTTTTTACCGGGTCAGTTATGGGTATTATAGCAATGATGTGTGTCCATGTCAATTGTCGTATCAGTGATACGACAATCTTTTCATCCGGGAACATTTCTGCAAATTGCATCATCCTTCGCAGATTTTTCTCTGAAAACGAATTGCCATACTCTGCTGATAATTGTCGCCAAAGTGTTGCTACAATTTGCTTTCCATAGGTTTCTCCATGATGTTGAGCAACTTCATCATTTATCTTTTTGCCAATTTGCCAATATAACATGCTCATAGTGGCATTTACTGTCACAGCTACCTGTTTCTTGCTCTCCTCAATCAAGAATCTAATATGACCCAGCAACTGCAAATCTTCAATTTCCTTATGCATCAGCGTTTATTTTTAGATGTTTATAATCGTCCGTTTAATATGGGTAACCTTGTCAAAATGACTTTCAGGCAACGCAACAATCGGCCCACATGCAAACCACCCATATTCCAAGCCCAAAAATAAAACAATTAGTTTGGATAAAAAATCTTTTTTCGCGAAAAAATCCTTACTTTTGACACAAATAATAATCCACCCCACCCCACCGCCGGAAAACATAAAAATCACATTCCATTGATTTTCAGCCTATTACTATAGCCAACGCAACGTGCCAATGAAAATGGCTGGATGTTAATCCGCTGAAAATCAATTTTTTATCCATCCATCCCCTAAATCCATTTAAATCAGGTCTTAATCCCTTGAAAATCAATTTTTTATCCATCCATCCCCTAAATCCATTTAAATCAGGGTTTATGTTTGATCGCGCCATCCTCCACCTCGACCTCGATGCTTTTTTTGCGTCGGTCGAATGTTTGAAAAACAGCCAGTTAAAGGGTATTCCCCTCATCATTGGCGGTAGTTCGGGCCGCGGCGTGGTGGCCTCCTGCAGCTATGAAGCCCGGGCCTTTGGCGTGCGCTCGGCTATGCCCATGAAACAAGCGCTGCAACTGTGCCCCAATGCTACGGTGCTGCGCGGCGACATGGACAGTTACAGCAAATACTCAGATCTGGTGCGGGATGTGATTGAAGACCAGGCCCCCGTGTTCGAACAGGCCTCTATTGATGAGTTTTACCTCGATTTGAGCGGGATGGACCGCTACATCGGCTGCTGGAAATGGGCGGGCGAACTGCGCAGCCGCATCATCCAGGAAACCGGCCTGCCGCTGTCGATCGGACTTTCGGTAAATAAAACGGTTTCCAAGGTGGGTACCAGCGAAGCCAAACCCAATGGCAGCAAAATGGTGCCCGCGGGTGCCGAAAAACCGTTCCTCGCACCCCTACGCGTGGGAAAACTGCCTTCAGTGGGCTTCGAAACCGAGCGCCGCCTGCAATCCATGGGCGTACGCCTCATCAAAACCCTGAGTGAAATACCACCACAACTGCTCGAACGCGAGTTTGGCAAACCCGGCATCGGTATGTGGAAAAAAGCCAATGGCATCGACCATACCCCCCTCCAGCCTTACCGCGACCAGGAATCGATTTCTACTGAAACGACCTTCCAGGTGGATAGCATTGATCCGCGTTTTTTACAGGAAACCCTGCGCCGCCAAGTGGCCCAACTCGCCTTTGAATTGCGCAATAAAAACAAACTTTGCGCCTGTATTACCGTCAAATTGCGCTATACCGACTTTAATACCTACACCCGACAAGTGCAAATTCCGTATACCGCCCACGATGGCGTCCTGGTACAACACGCGCTCGATCTGCTCGAACGCCTGCACGAACGCCGCCAATTGGTGCGTTTAGTAGGGGTAAAATTCAGCAAACTGGTACAAGGACAACTGCAACTCAATCTGTTCGACGACACCGAAAAGTCGGCGCGTCTACTGGCAGCCATGGACAAAATCCGGACGCGGTTTGGCAAAAATGCGGTCGCACAGGGAGGATAATCGGTCGAATTTTCAATTCTAATGCCCCCTAATCCCTACTTTTTTATCCGCCACAACGGGTGTTGCTTTCCGGGTTGATTTTTCAGGCGATAAACTTTGCCGTATGTCGATAGGGAGACCCCAAATCCAATACCGAATGTAACGCCCGCTGCGATGTCGCTTACCTTGCGTGCAGAAGGGGGAATAAATGGCCCAATCGCAAGCGCATATCCCATTGAAATGAGCATCATCGCAAACCCTGCATTTCGACGGTTATCGGATTTATTCATTTTGAGAATGGAAATAGCGCCCGAAAGGGGTATAACTGTACGGATAATCGGACCACCGTAGCGGTATTTCGACACGACTCGGTGTGCAATTTCATGCCTATCTGTAAAACGCAACTCAGATTTATCCAGTTTAAGGGCGGCACTATCGGAACTGTTTGAAATCAACACCCCTTCAAAACGTCGGAAACAATCGCAATCAGGTCGTTCGTCGGGCACCGGAAGGATTATGGCTATTTTATCGCCCGGTTTCAAAACTTTGGTGCTCGATCCGTCTATCGTTTCGAGCGTAATTTGTGCAAAGGAAGGCGTGGCAAGCATCAACAGCAAGCCAGCGATCAGGAGGTTTATTTGCTTCATAAAGCGTTGATTTTTATTTTATTAAATCGTTTTTATACCTATTAAAGTTGCTTCTTTTACGGCTGTTTTTACTTCCTCCAGCACGGCTTCTTCCTCGTTTTTGACCGGCCAAAAATGAAAGCCACCGTCCATGTACCGCCGAATATTCCACATCCCCCAAATGCCGTTTTCATCTACATACCCGTCGTATTCGACCGTATGGGTAATATAAAATTTGGTCAGGTGACAACGCAAGGTCTGGGTATCATAAACGCCTTTCCACCGAAACGAGCCCACATCGTCGGAGCCGCGGCCTACCACCACGTTGTCGCGGAATTCCAGGGTGAATTGTTTCATGTGCCGATGTGCATCGGGGCCCTGACGATAGGTGTAAAATCCCTCCCAATCCCCGCTGGGGAACAAAGGATGTGTTTCCTGTATGTTGGTTGACTCTGACATGCCTTGCCAAACGGTGATTTCAGGCCAAAAGTTCTGTTTGAAAGACAATTTCCAAAAAAATGCACGTAAAAAAGCGCTTATTTTTTGGGCCTGAACACCCGCGCTGCTTTTACCGCCAATTGCCAACCTTTATACAATCCGCGCGCAGCCGCACGATCCATTTTGGGTTTAAACGCCTGATCTAACTGCCAGTTTTGACCAATATCCTGGGTATCTTTCCAAAAACCCGTGGCCAAACCCGCCAAATAAGCCGCGCCCAATGCCGTGGTTTCCTGCACCACCGGGCGCTCTACTTTGGTACCCAACATATCGCTCTGAAATTGCATCAAAAAGCCGTTGCCCACCATGCCGCCATCTACCCGCAAGGCTTTCAAACGAATGCCGGAATCTTTTTCCATCACCGAAAGCACATCCTTGGTTTGGTAAGCAATGCTTTCCAGGGTAGCCCGGATGAGTTGCGCCTTGCCCGAACCACGCGTAAGGCCAAATACCGCCCCGCGTACCTCCGAATCCCAATAAGGTGTACCCAAACCCACAAAAGCGGGCACCACATACACGCCATCGCTCGATTCAACACTTTTTGCATACGCTTCCGTATCAGCGGCCTCTTTTACCAATTCTACGGCATCGCGCAGCCATTTCACCGCCGATCCAGCCACAAAAATGGAGCCTTCAAGCGCGTAGGATACTTTTCCGCCGATCCCCCAGGCGATGGTCGTCAACAACCCGCCCTTCGAGTTCACGGCCTTTTCTCCCGTATTCATCAGCATAAAACAGCCCGTTCCATAGGTATTTTTGGCTTCTCCCGGCTGAAAACAGGCTTGTCCAAACAACGCCGCCTGTTGGTCGCCCGCCATCCCGCTTACCGGAATATCGCCGCGCCCCATCAAATCCGCGCGCGCCTGCCCGTACACCGCGCTGCTGTCGAGCACACTCGGCAACATCGCCGCAGGCACTTCCAAAGCCGTACACAGTTCCGCATCCCATTCCAGGCGGTGAATGTTGTACAGCATGGTCCGGGAAGCATTGGTATAGTCGGTGGCATGCACTTTGCCTTCCGTGAGGTTCCACAAAAGCCAGGTATCAATGGTGCCAAACAACAAATGCCCGGCTTCCGCGTCTGCACGTGCGCCTGGCGTGTGATCCAACAACCATTTTATTTTGGAGCCCGAAAAATAGGCGTCAATCACCAATCCCGTTTTTTCGCGCACCGCAGGTTCAAATCCGCGGCGCTTCAAATCGTCACAAATATCCATCGTTTGCCTACTCTGCCAAACAATGGCCGGGTGGATGGGTTTGCCCGTGCGCTGGTCCCATACCACGGTTGTTTCACGCTGGTTCGTAATCCCAATGGCATCAATATCCGAGGCATTTACCTCGCGCAATACCTTGCGTACCACTTGTTGCACCGATTCCCAAATTTCCAGGGCATCGTGTTCTACCCAGCCTGGTTGCGGGAAAAACTGTGTAAATTCCTGTTGTGCCGAGGCAATACCATTGCCTTTTTTATCGAAAACAATGGCCCGACTGCTGGTCGTGCCCTGGTCAATCGCGAGGATATATTTGCCCATAAAATTGGTCTTGAATGCAAATTAAGGTAAAAACGTTTTGTACGCCAAAGCCCCACAAATCCCACCGGCAATGGGCGCAAGCACCGGAATCCAGGCATAACCCCAGTCGGAGCCGCCTTTTCCCGGTATGGGCAGCAAGGCATGCACCAGCCGCGGACCCAAATCGCGGGCCGGATTAATCGCATAACCGGTGGTACCGCCCAAGGAATGCCCGATGGCCAACACCAGCGCACCCACGACCAATGGCTTAAGCCCATCGGAAAATTGCGTGCCCCCCAAGGCCATCAAGCCAAACAACAAAACAAACGTGCCCAGAAATTCACTGATAAAATTACTCGTTGTATTCCGGATAGCGGGTGCCGTACAAAATACGGCCAACTTCGCCCCAGGATCTTCGGTGCGCGCCCAATGCGGCAAATAATGCAAATACACCAACACGGCACCCAACATCGCACCCAATAGTTGCGCCAGTAAATAGGTAGGTACCAGCGCCCAATCCAACGCACCCGTCGCCGCCAGCCCCAGCGTCACCGCAGGATTCAAATGCGCGCCACTAATACGCCCCACGGCATACACGGCAAACGTAACCGCCAAGGCCCAGCCAATGGTAATCACCAGCCAGCCGCTGTTTTCGTTTTTAGTGCCCTTCAGCACCACACCACCTACAACACCATTCCCTAAGAGGATGAGTAAGGCGGTACCTATGAATTCGCTTTGGAACATGTGGTTTTAGTGGTTTTAGTGATGAGTGATGAGTGATGAGTGATGAGTGATGAGTGATGAGTGATGAGTGATGAGTTGATCAAAAAATCACAATATCATCTATTAAATATATTTAAAATCATAAAACCCCTATTTTAAAGAGATTTCAAACCTGAAACACCCAATTTAATCACTCATCACTCATCACTCCTCACTCCTCACTAAAACTACATCCACTTCACCGCAAAACGGTTAAATTCCCGTTTCATCTCCTGATACAACTCAACGAAACGCTCCATGTCTTCGCGCAACCGGGTGTGGTCGGTAAAATGCACGTGGTCAATGGCGATCGGATGGTTTTCGGCGTAGTCTACCAGATGCGCCTCGTGTTTTTTGATCCGGTGTTTCAATTCGCTGAGGTGCTCGCGCTGCAAATCAAAACGGTTTTGAAATGATTCAACGCCTGCAACGGCCTCATGATTGGTGTTTTTGGAAACAATTTCCTTCAAACGACCTTCCAAAATATTTACTTCTTCCTTGTAAAAGGCCAATTCATTGCGCCACAAGTTGTGCTCGTAATGGAGGTCGGACAAATAAACATACTTTTCGCTATTCGAAGCTGCCATGGTATTCTTTTTTTATTGGTTAAGAATGATTTTTCTCCTGCAATGGTACTTGTAGTAAAACCAAGCGTCGTATGACCTGGATCAGGAGTGGAAGTGACTCCTATCTTACCGCCCGGTAGCATGTATTTTAAATTGGGCAATTAAAGTACGATAATGTACAATTTCCTGCATTTGTTTTTCAACCGACCAGCCTAATTCCACGCCCAGCAGTTGGGCCGCTTTTTCAAGGACGGCCTGGGTGGCGTCCCAATCGATGATCTCCAGCCGCAACCGCCGCGCCAGCGCATCCCGCAACGTACAAGCCATTTCAAAACGCGCACCATACACCAATTCGCCGCACAAATATGGATAATCTGGATGTAATCGCTGCGCAAATCCAGTAGTTTCTTTACACAAAATTGCTACTTTTTTCGCTTGTCCACCATATTGTTGGGCAAAATGCCGACTTATGGCCGCATCCAGTCCAAATTCGGCTTGTAATACCTCCGCCAGGCCTTCGTGATAACCTGCAGCGCCAATTAGCAGATGATCTTCGGTGCGGCATTCGGCATCCACACCCAGCAGTTGACAAGCCGCATCGACCGCATCCCGGGCCATGAGGCGGTAAGTGGTCCATTTCCCGCCCAGCAAACTCAGCAATCCGGTTTGGGCATCATATTCGACTTCATGGTCGCGCAAAAGCGATTGGGTTTTTCGACCTATATACAAAGCGTCGTTGTGTACGGCAGGCGCGGATTTTCCAACCAAAGGGCGATACCCGCCGAAGCCCGCCCGTACCTGATCGGCGTGCAGGGGCGCCTGTATATAGGGCTGGAGGGTTTCCAACAAATACGCCAATTCTTCCGATTCCAGGATGGCCTCCTGTTCACTGTCCGGCACTTCTTCATCGGTCGTGCCTAACAAAAGCCGTCCTTCAAACGGAATCGCAAATACCACCCGACCATCGGGGGTTTTAGGGATCAACAAAGCGGCGGCGGAGGATAAAACGGCACCGGGTAAAATCGCGTGTACCCCTTTAGATGGACGAATACGCGGCGCTTGGTCAGGGTTGGCCATTTGCCGAATCTTATCTGCCGCCGGACCCGTGCAATTCAAAAACTGTCGCGCACGTACGCGCAGGCGGGTGCCCGTGCAATGATCGATGGCGGTAAGGCTGGATAGTTTACCTGCTGCATTATGTTCAAAATCAAGTACTTCCACATGATTGACCACGACAGCGCCTGCTTCAGCGGCACTTTGCACCAAAGCCAGGGCATACCGCGCATCGTTCAATTGCCCGTCGTAGTAGAGCACGGCACTGTGCAATTGATCAGATAAAGTAGGGATGATTTGAAGCGTTTCTTTTTTGCTCAACCACCGGCTCGGAGGCAAAGTGTCTTTACCTGAAGCAAACCACCCGTATAGTTTAAGCCCGATGGTAAAATACAACCCCTCGATCCAGCTAAACACCGGGGTAATCAAAGCCAGGGGATGTGCCAAATGGGGCGCATTGTGCAACACAATATACCGCTCTTCCAGCCCATGTCGCACCTGCCGCAATTGAGAAAAATCGAGTTTTTTAAAAGCCTGTTCCAGGTAACGCACCCCGCCGTGGATCAATTTGGTGCTTTTAGAAGAGGTTTCGGCGGCAAAATCAGTCTTTTCAATCAGCACAACCTTCAAACCACGCAACGCTGCATCCAGGGCGCAACCCGCGCCGGAAGCGCCGCCGCCAATGATACACAGGTCAAATGCTTCGGTTTGCAGACGTTCAAGATGGCTAGATCGGTTCATGGAGTAAAGATAACAGGTTTGGTGTAAGATGTACACCAACTTTTTTTTGAAAAAATGCACGATGGCGGTTAAACCAATTTTTATCCGCCTAAATGCCCCGAATCCCTCAATCTGTCCTAATTTTGACGCACACCTTTTCACCACTAAACAATTGAAACAATGGCCGCAATTTCTTATGTTCAGCTGAATCAAGTCAGCATCATGGTACCCGATTTAAATGCTGCGTGTGCTTTTTTTACTGATTTCCTTGGCTTTAATCACTTACAAAACATCGGGCCAATATCGGCCAGTGATGATACCATCAATCGTGTATATGGTTTATCAGAAAATGCAGTAGGCCGCATGGCCATTTTAGAGCACAATGGCCAGCGTATTCAATTGGAAACCTGGGAAAACTGGGGACAAGCCCTCAACCCCCTGCGCGAAAGTTCGGTCCCAGGGGTGCATATTTCAATCCGGGTAGCCGACCTGGATGCGGCGGTGAATACCCTTTCAACGATCCCGCGGATGCGTTTTTTGGAGCGCAGTCCAAACGGATTTGTTTATTGCGCCACACCATACGGATTCCAATTGCGTTTAGAAAGTGGAAACTATAACGCCTAAACGCGCCAAAACGATGAAATACTCCTTGTTACTACTTGTTGCACTAGCCTTTGTTTGCCAGATGGATGCCCAGGATTTTTCAGGACAATACACCGGAACCTACAACAATGATCCCGTTGTGCTGCTGCTTTCCACTACGGCTGCCAACACTTATGCCGGCACCATGACAGACGGCACCCTCAACTACCAGGTAAACGCTACTGGCGCGGGAAACACACTGAAAGGAACCTGTACCGAGCCCACTTTAGGCATGAACCTCGATTTGACCGGCATTTTATCGGGCAATAACCTGCAGCTATCCTTGAGCATTTTGGGATCTACAATTCAAGTTGCGCTGGTAAAAGCAGGTAGCCCGGCCACTACCAAACCTGCTACTAAACCCGCCGCTGCCGCAAAACCCATTGCCGCCAATGCTAGCCACGACCCGGCTTTGGTCGGACGGTGGACCAAACAAACGAATTACAACAGCGGATATGGCCAGTCAGGCTCCATGTCCACCGAAGAACAGATGATTTTTTATGAAGATGGCCGCCTCGCAGATGGGGGCAGCCGTACAGTAACAAGCGGCTCTGATTGGAGCGGCTCGAATAGTTCGGAAGGCTCGGGCGTATTACCGGGTGTATTTTGGTATTCCAAACAACAACAAATCTATTTGGAAGTCACCGAAAACGGCAAAACCCAAACCGTGCTCTTAGGCAAGTATTATATTGAAAACACCAACATGCTGATTACTGGCCAGAATGGCACTAAAATGCTGTTTTATAAAGGGTAAGTTGCAACAAATATTTGACCTCCGATTGAGGTCCGTGCCTTGCCTTTGAGATTCCAGGAAATGGTTTTAAATCAATAAATCATTGGACAACGCGACGACCTCGCGAGAGGTCGAACATTTGTAGAAAAGATACAATGCCCGATCCCGCTCACGACTTCGGAGAAGTCGCATATTTGTAGATCGAACATTTGTAGATCGAACATTTGTAGATCGAACATTTGCAGATCAAGCATTTGTAGGTTGATATGGCGCAAAATCGGGATTTGAATAAGGCCGGAAGAAACCTCAACTAAAAATCTCAAAAAAAAAGAGTCATCCCAAAAACTCGGGATGACTCTTTTCAATTCCTGCTGTTTATGTTATGCACCCAAATAGCCTTTCAGCAATTTGCTGCGGCTGGTAGCACGTAATTTATTGATTGCTTTATCTTTAATCTGGCGTACGCGCTCGCGTGTAAGACCAAATTTGTCGCCAATATCTTCCAAAGACATCGGATGTTCCACGCCAATACCGAAGTACAATTTGATCACATCGCACTGGCGATCGGTCAAAGTACCCAAAGAGCGCTCGATTTCGCGGCGCAAAGAGTCGGCATATTCTAAGTGGGTATCGGTGCCCGGCATGGAGTTGTTTTCCAATACATCCAGCAGTGAGTTATCTTCACCTTCCACAAACGGCGCATCCATGGATACGTGGCGTGCGGCAACCCCGAGGGTCGTTTCTACTTCGTCGGTCGTGATTTCGAGCAGTTCGGCCAGCTCTTCCGGGCTTGGTTCGCGCTCGTACGTTTGTTCGAGTTCGGAAAACGCTTTGTTGATTTTATTGAGCGAGCCTACTTTATTGAGGGGCAGGCGCACGATCCGGCTTTGTTCAGCCAATGCTTGCAAAATGCTTTGACGAATCCACCATACGGCATACGAAATGAACTTAAAACCGCGGGTTTCGTCAAAACGTTGTGCCGCTTTGATCAAACCCAGGTTGCCCTCGTTGATCAAATCGGAAAGACTTAAACCCTGATTTTGGTATTGTTTTGCTACAGAAACGACGAAACGAAGGTTTGCTTTGGTCAGTTTTTCGAGTGCTATCTGGTCGCCTTGTTTGATGCGTTTGGCGAGATCTACTTCTTCTTCCGGGGTAAGGAGGTCCACTTTACCAATCTCCTGAAGATATTTTTCGAGCGACTGACTTTCGCGGTTGGTAATGGACTTCGTAATCTTTAGTTGCCTCATGTATGGACGGTCATTAAAATTTTGGCTGCAAAGGTACGACTTTCATCGCGCCTTTGTCAATATTTTTTCTATAAAAGCATTGCCGACCAACTATTTTTTATGAAATAATTGGTCGGCAGTATATTAAACACCTGAAATTTAATTTTGTTCCCTCTGTGCAAAGGCCTTTTCTTTGAAATTTTATTCGCCCTGCATAGAAAAATCTACCGGATCACTATTTTTTTCATCGTGGTTTGGTCGTTGGTTTGCAACTGAATGAAGTACGTTCCCGGCGCAAAATTGGCGGCATTGAAGAAATAATTAGACTTGCCTGCGCTGAAGCTTCCTTCAAAAATCGTAGCCACTTGTTTTCCCAAAGCGTCATAGAGGTAAATGCTGCCTTTTGCGCTTTTGTTGCTCATAACCGGGATGCAGGTGATGGCAGCGGCCGGATTGGGGAATACTTCCAACAGTGCGGTTGCAGGCACCTCTGCGGTTGCGCTCGTTTCTGTTACGCAAAACTTCCAATAACCCGCTGGTGCCGGCATCGGTCTGCGCTGTATTTTGCCGTTGTTGGCGTTTGCTTCAATATAGTAGTACACCGTTGCTCCCGCATTTTGCTGTGGAATATCGGCATTCCAAACGTTGGCGGTATCACCCACCACTTTTACCATATCCACACTGTTCCACGGCAAGGCAAGGTCGGTGGTGTACCAAACTTTGGCGTTGTTGATGCCGGTGCGGTGCTGCAAGGTGGCATAAACCGGATAGGTATTCAACAATGCATTATCAACACAATTCAGGGGTTGGTGTACCATGTGCAGGGGGGCTTCTACCCCAACCTCTTTGGTAATGCAATGGATCGCGCCTAAAGAAGGAATAATACTGTTGCAATCAATACCCACGATTTTATATCCTGGCAAGGCTGTTTCCCAAATACGCTGTGCAGTTGTGTCATATTTTGTCTCGTAAAAAGGCACAATCACGGTTTTATTCACAAAAACAGCATTGGCATAGGTACGATAATCGCCGCCATTGTCGGGATAAGCGCTGTTTTTCGGGGGCATCGGAATACGTATCACCTTATAAGGTGTACCAAAAACCGTTTTATAATTGCTCAGCACGTACTGAATATTGGCTTCAATTTGTGGTCCATCGGCCACGCCTTCCGGGTATTCGCCCACCAACAACGTTTCTTCATCCAGCAATTTCATGTGCATATCAATATGGTGGATCACATCGTAAGGCAAGGGCTCCATCTTTACATAGCGGTATATCCCCATAAAATCCTGCATAATTTGGTTGATCTCTGTTTCCGTTTGGCCGGTTGTGCCATAAGGGTTGTTCGGTTCATTTTCATTCACGATCAAACTGGAAGAAAAGGCCGTGTGCATACCGTCCGACATAAAATTCCCGCCAGTGTGTACCATTTCATAAGGCGCTGCGCTGGTGGCATAAATTGGAATGTTCAGGTAATCCGCAATTTGTTCCGGCACTGCATTGTCCAGTGGGCGGCTTGGGCGGTTATAAATCCAGTCGATGATGTACAACGAATCGACATCATCCGAATAAACGGAATTGGGGCCATAGTCGCGCACCCAAATGCTGTTATTGGGTGTTACCAGAAAGTCGACATTCGTGGTAAAGTTTACCCCCATGCTGGTCAGGGTACTTTTGGCGCTGCTTACGGTGGCCTGGTCGTTACAACAAATAATCACCTTACATTCTAGGCGGGCTGCCCGCACAATTTCGCCGAGGATTGCCGATTGACCGCGCCAGGTAATGACCAAAGCCTGCAATTCCTCCCATTCAGCCATTGCGCGCACGGGTTTGCCGGGTGGTGTCGTGATACTTCCAGATACAGGCGCTTGTTTGGCGGCGGTAAACTGCATATCCCATTGCTCTTGCGGGGTCAGAAAACGTGGAAGTTGCGGATCTGTTTGGGCAAAAACCTGGTGACAGAACAAACAAAGCAGGCAAAAGGTAAGGCGAAAATTCATGGATTCGATGTTTTTAAAAGCAAATATAGGGATAAAATAGACTTGTTGCGGTGGAAAGTAACCCGCCTAAATTTTAATAAAAAAAAGCGGCGTGCCATTGCACACCGCCAGAACAAAACCCATTCTATCGTATGAAGCAAAACTGTTATTCTTAATGTACTTTACGGACCCGTTTCAACTAAACCGCAATAGGGAGTGCGTTCAAATCGCGGAACAGGATCTTTTTGCGGTTAAAATACAACACATTCGAACGTTTGAGTTGATTTAACACCGCAGTCACCATTTGTCGGCTCGTACCAGTGAGGTCTGCAATATCCTGGTGGGTCATGTTGTGTTTGACCAATGTTTCAAAGCCTACACGACGCCCTTGTTCCATGCCCATTTGGTGCAAAAACTCCAGGATTCTGCTTTTAGAATCTTTCAACACTACTTTTTCAAGCTGCGTTTCGGTGTAACGCAACCGTTCGCCGAGAAAATGCAAGAGCGATTGCGCAAAAGCAAAATTGGTTTTCATCACATTCAGCACCATGGCTGCGTCTATTTCCATCACTTCCACTTGGTCGTCCATGGCATAGGCAAAATCGCGCCGTTGCAAATCGCCCGTAAGATACGACTCGCCAAACAGGTTACCCTGACGTACAACGTACTTGATAATGTCCTTTTTCTCGGCGTGGATTGCGATTTTCACAATCCCTTTCAACAAAAAGTACACTTTGCTCGAAGTTTGAGCGGGTTTGTACAAAACCTGGTGTTTACTGTAGGTTTGAACGATTGCGTGCCGTTGAAGAATAATGCGTTCTTCGGGGGTAAGCACTGCAAAGAGGGGGCTACTCTCCAGCACAAGTAAAGCAGTTTTTGTGTCCATGTTCGGCGTAGTTCGTGTTAATTCAAAAAGGTTAATCAGGTCGTCGTAGTTTGTATGGAAAAGACAATGGGCGACAGAAAATCCCCTATGGAATCCGTATTCTTTTTTTTTGGCAAGAACGCGTCAATTCGTGCTTATTCCGACAATTTGCAGCATTTTTGGAATTATATTTGGACTTACCTGTTTTTACCAAATAAAAACACAGACGATAGATTTTAATTTAATGTTAATCCAAATTTAATTTTTTTAATCAAATGTTAATATTCCTTGTCAAACCAGCATTCTTTCTTTGTCTTAAATTTGCTTTGCTTGCTTTACTTTACCTTCGCGGTGTAGGGGGTCTGAATATAACACTCTACTTTCTTCGAATATGACCCATTTGAATGATCCTGCCGAGCAATCCTGGCTCACTGCACTTGCTGCTGGTGATGAAGCTGCGTTACGGCATATATTCGACCGTTATTATGCAACGTTGCTGGGCGATGTGGACAGAATCATTCCGGATGAAGATACCGCCAAAGACATTGTACAGGAAGTATTTGTGGAATTGTGGCGGAAACGCGTTGAGTTGGAGATCCATACTTCTTTACGGGCTTATTTGCGGCGTGCGGCGGTGAATCGCGCGCTCAATTTTTTGAAATCAAAACAGCGTTTTCTCTTTTCTGAACAGGATGACAAGCAAATCGCCGACCAAGACCCCATTGTTGAAGCCCTGTTTCAATCCAGTTCAACGCCAGAAAATATGGAAGCGGCTTTACATGAAGCCATTCAGAATTTGCCCGAAAAGTGCCGCATCGTTTTTACCCTGAGTAAGTTTGAGCAAATGTCCCATCGTGAAATTGCGGCTCAACTCGGCATATCAGTAAAAACCATTGAAAACCAGATTACCAAAGCCATGAAAATGTTGCGCGTGTACATGTTGGAATACCGCAATTTGTCGCAGATTGTCATTTTGTGGTTATATTGGTGGGGGAACCCATAGGGGAATCGGAACAAGCTATTGTCTAATGGGCAACAAAAGACCAATTGAAATCGATCAAAAAACAAATAATAATGCACACACCCGACGATTTTATTCTGTTGATCAACAAATCACTTACCGGCGAAATTCAGCCAGCCGAGCTTGATTTGTTGCGTAAATGGATTGCACAATCGCCAGAAAATCAGCAGATTGAGCAGGATTTTCGCCAAATTTGGTTACAAAGCAAACCCCTACAAAAAACATTTACCCCCAACCTGGATCAGGATTTTGCACAGGTAATGGGAAAAATTCGGGCAGAAGCACAGCCTGTACGCCGGTCTTATTTATCCCCTATGCTGTTGCGCGTCGCTGCAGCCATGGTGTTGCTGCTTGCCAGCATTTACACCTGGAACTTGTTTAGCACCGATTCAGTGGCCCTGCAAACCGTTGTGGCATTGCAGACCGAAAAACAATACCAGGAATTGCCGGATGGATCAAAAGTATGGTTGCGGAAAGGCGCCAAACTGCAATATCCTGCAAAATTTAGTAAGAAGGACCGTCAAGTAGAACTCGAAGGTGAAGCCTATTTTGAAGTAGCCCACGATCCGAAGCACCCTTTTAAAGTAATGGTAAACGGCGGCGGCATGATTGAGGTACTTGGTACATCGTTTGAGGTAAATGTAGCACCCCAGGCCGACGAACACGCCGTATATGTACGTACCGGAAAAGTGCGCTATATGCCGGAAAACAACGCGAAAAGCGTCATGCTGCTGCCTGGCAACAAAGCAACCTACAGCCACGCTACCGCACAAATTCAGGTTAAAGAACAAGTTTCTGCGAATGAACTGGCTTGGCAAACTGGAGGACTGGCGTTTGTAAACACCCCACTTCATTTGGTTATAACGGATTTGCAGCAATATTTTAGTGTAAAAATTGTGCTAAAAAACACTGCGCTGCGCAACTGCCCCTTCACGGCACCCATCACCAACCAATCGGTTGAAAAGGTATTGGAAGGACTTGCCCTGGTGTTTGATATGAAACTGGAAAAACCCGAACAAGGAGCATTTATTCTTGCAGGTGGCTCTTGTAAATAAAGCTATTTACAGCACCATTGCGGTTTTAACGTTTCTTTTTTAATAAGTACCTTAACTTGCGCCATTCTTTCCCAATCTATGGCAATGCGGGTTAAGGTATTTTTTATTTTACTCCTTATGGGAGGCACACACACTACTTGGGCGCAACAACTCACGCTTCCCGATGTAGATTTTGTTTGCTCGAATTGCCGCCCTGCTGATGCCCTCGTACAATTGAGCCGCCAAACGGGCATTAATATCGCATTCAACGATCGCATTTTTGCCAATTGCCCGCCGATCAGCATTCAAGTTACCCAGGCTGTTTTTACCGATTTGCTCAACCGCATTGCGGCTTGCGCGAAGGCGAGTTATAAGGTGGATGGCAATCAGGTATTGTTTTACCGAAAAAACAACCGATTGCCCGTGGGGGGATACATTGAGGATGCTGAAACAGGCGAACGATTAATTGGCGCCAGCATTCGATGGGTTTCGGAGCAAAAACAGGGCACCGCTTCCAACGAATTTGGCTTTTTTAGCATGAAAATCGAGGAAGGCGTGCAAACCCTGTTGGTCAGTTACATTGGTTACCAGTCCCAAGCCGTCAATGTGCAGGTTGAGGCGGCACAAATGATCAAGGTGCGTTTGCAGCCCGACAACCGTTTGCCAGAGGTATTGGTGCAAGGGCGCACGGGTGCAACCATCCGCGAGCAGGTCATCGGCGCTCCGAAAGAACTGGCGCTGGAAAACCTTAAGTTTTTGCCCATGCCTGGTGGTGAAGCAGATATTTTGCGCCTGGTGGCCTTCCAGCCCGGGGTACAAACGGGGGTAGACGGCCTTGGGGGCCTACACATTCGCGGGGGCAATGCCGATCAAAATCTATTTTTACTGGATGACGTACCCGTGTATAGCCCGGGACATGCATTGGGCCTATTTTCCATTTATAATCCTGCGACTGTAAGCAATGCCCGTTTGTGGAAAGGCGATTTTCCGGCGCGTTATGGCGGACGGGTTTCGTCTGTGCTTGATGTGCGCACCCGCGATGGCAATTTTAAAAAATATGAAACGACCTTAAACGTCGGCTTATTTGCCTCCACCTTGGCAACAGAAGGCCCTTTGATTAAAAACAAATGTTCGTTTTTGCTGGGGCTGCGCACCACTTATTTTGAGCCGTGGATAAACCTTTTTAGCAAAAGAGGCAATCTGCTAACGACTGTGGGCGATCAAATAAAGTACCGTTTTTACGATTCAAATTTAAAAATAAATTACATATTTTCGGGAAAAGATCGGGTTTACCTAAGTCTGTACCGAGGAGGCGATGCGTTCCAAAATACCTACAACCAGGATTACAACAATGCGCGCGGCTTGATCAATGAAAAATACAAACTGCGTTCGAACTGGGGAAATGAAATTGCGGCCCTGCGCTGGAACCATGTATTGCATAAAAACCTGTTTACCAATACCACGTTGCGGTACAGTAAATATGTGTACCAAAGTCAGCTGAGTTTTAATTCTACCATTTATTATACGACCGGGAAAGAGGCAGTTTTGGCCGATTATGCCCAGTTGTATCAAACCCTGATTCAGGATGGTTCCTTAAAAACAGATTTTACCTATTATATATCGCCTGCTTTTACGCTGCGTTTTGGCGGCGCTTACACCAGCCATACCTTTCAGCCGGGCGCGCTTTCGGCCAACCTGCAACAAACAGGCCAGGCGCCTGGCGTGATTGACTCTTTAGAAACCGTGCTCGTAAACAATGAAATCATTAGAGCGGGGGAATCTGAAGCATATTTGGACGCTGAATTTGAGCCCGCACGTTATATACGCATTGAAACAGGGCTAAATGCGGCCTTGTTTTCTAGTGCAGGTATTACGTATAAAGCATTGCAACCGCGCTTCAAAATACAGCGCAGCGGCCCTAAAGGATGGAATTTCTGGGGTGGTTTTTATAAAAATACCCAATTTTTGCATCAAATTGGCACTTTTAATATTAGTTTGCCCTTCGAATTGTGGGTACCGAGTACCAAAACGGTAAAACCCGAACAGGTTTGGCAAATTTCGACCGGCATTGGATGGCAACGCAATGGTTGGGGTATACAATTGGAGGGTTACTATAAACGGTTGGGCCGGGTATTGTCCTTTATTTCCAACAACGAGGCGTTGTACACGGGGGGGGCCGAAGATGCAAGTGGTTGGGAAGACCGAATTGCCGAAGGAACGGGCAACAGCAAAGGCCTGGAGTTTTTAATGGAAAAAAACAAGGGAAAAACCACGGGTTCGATTGCTTATACGCTCTCTAAGTCGGATCGATTGTTTCCGGATATTAATTCGGGCCGCGTGTTTCCTTTCCGATATGACCGTCGACATGATTTGAAACTTACGGTACAGCAGCGCATCAGCCATTGGTGTAATGTTACGGGTATCTGGTCGTTTGCCAGCGGCAATCCGATTACCTTGGCGGGCGTAAAATTCAGGCATGAATCGGTGGAAGGGCAAGTACAACGCGATGTATTTGCTTATACAGAAGTAAATGGGTATCGTTTGCCCAGTTACCACCGATTTGATATCGCCTTGAATGGGTTGTTTAAGAAAGGCCCCTTGAGCCACCAAATTCAATTGGGCGTTTACAACACATACAACCAGGCTAATCCATTTTTCATCTATGTGGATGCAGGTAGTAATGTTAAAGGGAAAGCGATTCAATACACCTTATTGCCTGTTTTGCCGTCCTTTCGGTATCAAATCAAATTTTAATCGGCTGCATTTGTATCCGAATGGCTTAATTTTATCGTTATGCATTGGTCTTTTCGTTGCTTTCATTTGCTCTGCATCGCTTTCCTGGCGGTCTTGCATGGGCGTTGTGCGCGTGAAATAACCATCGACCTACCAGAAGAGGACCCGAAACTGGTCGCTGTATGCCATTTTTCGCCAACAGAACCGTTCCGGGTGAAAATTACCGTAAGCCAGCCGGTGTATGGAAATGCCATACCCACCACCCCGGAAGTTGCAGATGTGACCATTTCAAAAAATGGTTTATTTGTAGACAAGTTGTTTTCCACCTTTACCCCCCAGGGAAGTTTATACTGGGAAAGTCGTGAAAACCCCGTACCTGGGCAGCAATACGCCATGGTGGTACGTGTACCGGGCTACCCTACCCTCGAAACAACCAGCGTTTCGCCCGTTTTTGTGGGTCTGGACCCCATCAGCCTATCGGCCAAGGATATTGACACCATAAAATACAATGAAACCCGGTATGAATTGCGGATTCCGTTGCAGTTGCAGGTAAAAAACCTGCCCACGACCAACCAATTTTTCGCTTTCAAACTTTCGCACGAAATTGGGGTGTATGATTATTCGGAAGCCCCGCCGGAACTTTTGTTTACCAGTACCTCCGATTCAACTTTCTTTTTGGCCGATGGCCGTACCCTTTCTTTGCTGTACAACATTGCCGAACCAGCCGTTTTAATCAATGAAAACTTTTGGAATGAAGATCGCAGCGTACTGAGTTTGATTGTGCGGATCGCCTACAACCCAAAAGAAGAGCAACCGCGCCAGTTTTTTGTGGAATGGCGTACCTTGTCGGAAGATTTTTACCGCTATCATTTGTCGATTGCCCGCCAGGGTAGCAGTGTTCCTTTGAGCGAACCGGATGCTGTTTACAACAATATTAAGGGTGGATATGGCAATTTTGGTGGTTTTTCGAGTAAAACATATACCGTTGAACTGGCGAAGTAATCTTTTGTTTTGTAAAAATTCACAGACAAAATGATTCGGAGTCGGAATAGCATTTGTAGGGTGGGAAAAATACCTACTTTTGCAAACACTTAAAATTTCAATGCCTTAACGAATGAGCAAAATTACCGTAGTAGGCGCCGGTAACGTAGGCGCAACTTGTGCGAACGTTCTCGCCCATGCAGACATCTTCAATGAAGTTGTATTGATTGATATTCAGGGAAATATGGCAAAAGGGAAAGCCCTTGATACCTGGCAGCAAGCCCCCATTGATCATTATTCTACCCGGATCACGGGCGGTGATGACTATGCCCTTACTGCCGATTCTGATATCGTAGTAATCACCGCAGGCATCCCGCGTAAACCGGGTATGAGCCGCGATGACTTGATCGCTACCAACGCAAAAATCGTTGTATCTGTTACCAAAAGTATCCTGCAGTACACACCAAACCCAATTATTATTGTGGTTTCCAATCCGTTGGATGTGATGACTTACGCTTGCTGGAAAGCTTCCGGTTTGCCAGAAAGTCGCGTATTGGGTATGGCAGGTGTATTGGATACTGCACGGTATCGCGCATTTTTGGCCGAAGCACTGGATGTATCTCCAAAAGACATTCAGGCAATGTTGATGGGTGGTCATGGCGATACGATGGTACCCCTGCCGCGTTTCACCACCGTGAGCGGTATTCCGGTGAGCGAACTGATTGATGCAGCCGCTTTGGATGCCATCATTCAACGCACCAAAGTGGGCGGCGGCGAATTGGTTAACCTCATGGGTACTTCTGCCTGGTATGCACCAGGTGCAGCAGCAGCGCAAATGGCCATTTCCATTATCAAAGACGAAAAACGGGTCGTACCGGCCTGTGTGCGCTTAACTGGTCAATATGGCGTAAATGACGTATTTGTTGGTGCGCCGGTTAAACTAGGACGCCAAGGAATTGTTAATATCATTGAATTGAAATTGGACGAAGCAGAAACAGCCTTGTTGCACCAATCTGCTGGTGCAGTAAAGGAAATTGTGGACGTTTTGGATACCATGAATTTGATTTAATGCCATTGTTGTACCGTTGGCGGCGCTTTTAAAACAAACGTCGCCAACGGTATTCACCTAAATTATTTATATGCTAGGAACGCATACCCCTTCTCACCCGATGTTTTGGGAAGAGATGATCACAGTGAATTCGGGCGAGACTTTGGCAGAACTCGCTAATAAACAACCCGTACTGTTGGTTTTTTTGCGTTTTTTCGGTTGTTCTTTTTGCCGAGAAGCCATTAGTGATATTTCAAAACGCAAAAAAAACCTCGAATCAATGGGGTTTCGCATTGTGTTTGTGCACATGGCGCCGGATAAAGAAGTGGCGGAAAAGTTTTTCAAAAAGTACAAGTTGTTTCCCATCGACCATATTGCGGATCCGGAAAAGCAGTTCTACCGCAGCTTTGGACTCGGACGGGGCACTCCGGTGCAACTTTTCGGATTAATGAATTGGATCCGCGGCTTTGAAGCATCCGTGGTAGAAGGACATGGGGCCACGTATCACAGCGAAGAATTGGGCGATGGCTTTCAGATGCCTGGTGTTTTTGTCTTACATCAGGGCGAAATCCGCAATTCATTCATCCACCGCTACCCGTATGATCGCCCGGATTATGAAGAAATTTGCCAAATTCGGCTTTCAACAGGCGATTAATGTTCGGTGACGGGACTTTTGGAACCTGTAGTCCTGCTGTCATGTTTAAATTGCCTGTTTTCTTTTTGTTGTTTGGGTGCTTTTGTGTTTCCAACCCTGTTTGGAGCCAGGATTCTACGCAGGTGCTGCCCCTGCTCACCATTCGCAGTGCCCGCATTGAGCAAACCGGATTCAAGCGTTGGCAGGCCGATTCTTTACCTGTTTTATTGCCTGTTTCGGGTGCCCAACGCTTGAGTTGGGAAAGCCCATTATCGGTGCGCATCACAGCACCCGGCACCCTGGCCACAGTTTCGGCACGCGGCATGGGCCCCACGCATACCCCCGTTTTTTGGAATGGCATTAATTTACAAAGCCCGATGAATGGCGTTGTGGATGTTTCCCTCTTGCCTGTTTGGCCCGAAGACCAATTGGAATTGCGTTCGGGTGGACAAAGCGCGGCATTGGGCAGCGGTGCCATGGGCGGCGCCGTGCTGCTCGACCATCCTTGGCAATCCAACCCCGGTTTTTCCGGAAATGCGGGTGTCCAAGTGGGTAGTTTTGATCAGAAAAACTACCAGGGGAAACTGGCATACCAACGCCAAAACTGGCAGATCAGCCTGCGTGGAAACCACCAAAAAGCCACCAATGATTTCCCGTTTCGCAATACGGTTCAAATCGGAAGGCCCTTGGTGCGGCAACAAAACAATGCCCTGGAAAAAACGGATTTTCAACAGTTTTTCCAGTTTCAGCGCACCCCCAAACATACCTTCCGCGCTCTTTTTTGGCAACAGTATGCATTTCGTGGCATTCCGCAGCCTATTACCGCTTCCCCAAAAGAAAGTTGGCAAAAAGACCGCGCGCGCCGGAGCATCCTCTCCTGGATCTATCAACCCGCTCCAAAAACGCAAATCCAAACCAAAATTGCCTGGCTGGATGAGTGGATCGCCTTTCGTTTGTCGGGCGATACCGATACCAGTTATGCCCAAACCTTGTTGTGTAACTCGGAGTTGACCCAATACCTATCGGAAGCCCTTACCATCAAAATAGGCGTGCAGGCCTTGCAACAATGGGCACGCGCTGATGGCTATGCGGATAGTGCCAAATTGTACCAACAAATCAGGTTGGCCGGTTTCGCGCTGGCAGAATGGCGGGTAGGTACGGGCAAACTGAGCGCTTTAGTCCGGCAGGAATGGGCGCAAAACCAACAGGCACCCTTTACCTGGTCGTTGGGAGGCGTGTTCAGCCTGGGGCCGCATACAGAAATTGCGTTTCATGGATCCCGGAATTTCAACATGCCCACCTTCAATGATCGGTTTTGGATGGTATATGGTCAAACGGATCTTGCTTCCGAACGCGGATACAGCACGGATGTCAACTGGAAAAACCATTGGCGCTATTTTAGTGCAGAAATTACGGCGTTTCATATCCTGATCGACGACTGGATTTTGTGGCAACCCGGCGACGACGGTGTTTTCAGGCCCGGAAATTTAAAAAAAGTGGCTTCGCGCGGATTGGAACTTGCATTTACAAGTCCTTTTAAACTAAAAAACATATATTTTAAAGCAAAAGCCAGTTATCAATTGAACCGTACCACCAACGTGGCGGTGTACAACAATGCAACCAACAGCCTGGAGCAGCAATTGCTGTATGTCCCGATACACGGTGGTGCTGCCTTGTTTCAAGCACAATACCGCAGCTGGATGCTTAGTTACACCCACCAATATACCGGGAAACGCTATATTCAATCCGATAACAGCAGCGCTCTTCCCGCATTTCAGCTCGGCACCTTTTATACCGCATGGCAGTTTGGAACATCCAAAAAGACCCGGCTTGCCTTCGATTTTCGCATCGAGAATTGCTGGAACAAAGCCTACTCCTTTTTAGCCTACCAACCGATGCCCGGACGCAGTTTCCAGGGCGGCCTGCGTTTTGCCTGGTAAAGTTTTGTTATCCCCTTGCATTTCAAGCATTTTGTACGGCACAGCTGTTGGCCTTGCTTATATTTGCCCAAACTTAACATCCACACCATGATCAAAGGCCACTTTTTTTTCCTTATTTGCCTCCTACTCCCTGCTATTGTTTGGTCACAAACGCCTGAAGTTTATAAAAAAGTAAAAATTGACTTGGGAGCAAAAAGTATTCAGGATCTTGCCCGACTGGGTATAGAAGCCGATCATGGTTTGCTCATTCCCGGACAATCGCTCACCACGGAAATCAGCGCCCGTGAATTGGAACTGATTCAACAGGCCGGTTTTAATACGACCGTGCTGATTCCAGACCTTGTACAATGGCATACCGCACAAAAAAACAGCGCTGTTTCCCGCCAAACGCCTTGTATCAACACCGAACTTAAATATAAAACGCCAGAAAATTATACCTACGGCTCCATGAACGGGTATCAAACCCTGGATGAAATTATGGCCGTATTGGATGATATGCATGCCAAATTCCCCAATTTGATCTCGGCCAGGGCTGTGGTAAGCGATACCATCACCACCCACGAGGGACGCCCTATCTGGTATGTGCGGATATCGGACAATCCGGAGCAGGACGAGCCGGAGCCTGCCGTTTTGTACACCGCCTTGCACCATGCCCGCGAACCCAATAGCATGTCCCAAATGCTGTTTTACATGTGGTATTTGCTTGAAAATTATGGTGTGAACGACCAAATTAAGCAGTTGGTGGACCATGAAGCCCTCTATTTTGTGCCCTGTATTAATCCCGACGGATATGCTTTCAACCAATTCACCAACCCGGATGGTTTTGGTTATTGGCGCAAAAACCGGCGCAAAAACGCGGACGGTACTTTTGGGGTAGACCTTAACCGCAATTACGGTTATTTTTGGGGCAACGATGATATTGGCTCCTCCGGGGAACCCATTTCTGAAGTATATCGCGGACCCGCGCCCTTTTCGGAGCCTGAAACACGTATGATTCGCGATTTTGCCATTCAACACGACTTCTCCTTTGCCTTGCATTATCATACTGCCGGCAACTTGTTGATTTACCCTTGGGCATACAGCGATAGTCCGGCGGATTCCGCTTTTGTAAAATGGAGCCTGTGGCTCAAGCGAGAAAACAATTACAGATCAGGTACCGCCTCCCAAACCGTTGGTTATCAGGTAAATGGCGACTCCAACGACTGGATACACAGCAATTCGGGTACTTATGCGTACACGCCAGAGGTGGGTACAACCGGATTTTGGCCCCAATTTGGCGAAATAGATGGCTTGAATAAGGACAACGTTTGGCAAAACCTGGCCGTGGCTTATGCAGCACTGCGGTATGCGGAAGCCATCGACAAAGGCCCCGATCATGTTTCAGAAAAACAGTTTGCCCTGCCCCTGGAAATAAAACGGTACGGTCAAATAGATGGTCCAGTTAGTGTGGCGTTAAAAGCGATTTCTCCCAATGCGAGTGTTTTAACATCTGCACAAAGTGTTGATTTGGCTCTATTTGCATCTAAAAAATTAGCATTTAATATTCAACTGTTGCCTGGTATTCAAATTGGGGATCCTTTCACCCTGGTCCTTGAAATTGACAACGGATTTTTTATTCAGCGGGATACCCTTCGGAAAACATATGGTGGAAAGCCCACCATCGCGCTTAATGAAAACGCAAGTACGGTGAATAACTGGGGCGGCACCTGGGGACTGACCGATGTATATTACCACAGCGCCCCGAGCAGTTTCACAGATTCTCCGATCGGCGATCATATTGAAATTGGCAGCATAAGTTGGACCTTAAACAATTTCATCCCCATTCCTGCCAATGCCCAACAGCCACAACTGCGCTTTTGGGCGCGCTGGGGATTTGGGTATAATGATGGCGTAAGGGTGGTGGGACGTTTTGAAAATAACAATGAAATTACCCTGTGCGGACAATATACCAAACCTGCCAGATCCTATCAACCTACCCCCGGCGAACAACTATACGTAGATTTCCAAAATTCCTGGGTGGAAGAATGCATTGATCTTTCCGATTTCATTGGAAGATCCTTCAATCCCGTATTTGAACTAATCGCTTTTGAATCAGATACTTATGATGGCTTTTACCTGGACGATGTACGCATCGAATACATTGATCCTTTGTTGTTGGGCACACAGTCCATCGAACTGACGACGTTTGATTTAAACCAAAACCAGCCCAATCCTTCGGGAGGATACACGGTGGTAAGTTGGAGCAAATCTGAACTCATCGGCGATGGTAAATTGATCATTTACAACCAGTTAGGCGAGCAAGTAGCGCAGTTGCCCGTTCAATTTGATCAAAAAAGCCAAATCCAGATTAATACCAGTGGTTGGCCAGCCGGTACTTATACCTACCTTGCACAAACCGACCAGGGCCAATCGAAGCCTAAAAAGATGGTGGTCGGAAAATAAGCAGGTTGTATAACTTTACACCCGATTAAACGATAACCGAAATGAAAATCAACCTTGAACTTTGGGTATATCGGGTGCTGGGACTTGCCTTTGTCGTGTACCTAATACTGCGTGCAAAACTCATTCCGATGACCGTGGATGAGGTATCTACCTGTTTGAACCATGTTCCGCGCAGTTTGCTGGATATCGTGTTTTATCAGAACGATCCCGTACCTAACAACCACGTGCTCAACACTTTGGGAATCAAGATTTTGAATTGGTTTTTCGGGATGTACCATGTAACAGCGCGGGTACCCGCCCTGGTGGGGGGCGTGTTATTTTTAACCGCCGCTGTGGCATTTACGCAATGGAATAATCGCTGGTGGATGCGCGCATTTACCTTTGTAATATTGCTTTGCAACCCCTTTGTGGTGGAGTTTTTTGCCCTGGCTCGCGGCTATGGCCTGGCAGTTGGCATCATGTTGTTGGCGGTGTGGCAAGCAGTTGCTTATTTGAAAGCCCCCAAACCAGAGAGGATCATAAACGCCGCTTTGCTGGCTTTTTTGGCCGTAGAGGCAAATTTCACCTTGTTAAACTGGTTTGTTCCCTTTGTTTTTTTCCTACTTATACTGGTGTATCAGCAGGCAAAAACCGCTTTTTTGCGTTCGGCCTGGCCCATTTTTGGTGCCATCCTGCTAACGGGAGGGTTTGCTTATTGGCCTGTTACCCGCATGCGCGCCACCAACCAGTTCCAATTTTGGGGATCCAACAGTTTTTTCAAGGACACGATGGTGCCCTTGCTCAAAAGTTCGACGCATCGGCATCCTTATTTGGGCGCAGATACGGTGGAGATTTTTGCCTGGATGATTATCGCGTTTTCCCTGGTGGTTTGGGCACTTGCCATCCTGCGCTGGGCAAGACAAAAGGGCCGTGTAGATGCAATTGTTTTATTATCAGGAATTTATGCAGGCACGATTTTATTTAATTTCGCGCAAGGCATTTTATTTAAAACCCCTTTTTTAGATGCCCGCACGTCCATTTTTCTGTACCCTTTATTGGCCTTGCAACTCATTGCCACAGCAAACTGGTTACAATCCAAATGGAATTATTGGGCTTTGTGTTTGGTGATTCCTATTGGTTTGTTTGGAATTGCCAATTTTAACAACAACCGCAATTTGACCACGGCCACGGAATGGTGGTTTGATAAAGGGACCCTGGCGGTTTTGGAATACATGAAGGAGACCTACGAGGCAGAAGGCAAGCACACCCCGTATAGTATTGACAGTTATTGGGTGAACTACAATTCGCTCGATTTTCACACCAAGCACAGTACGCCCCATTACGATAAATATGCCTTGTTGCCCGACTGGCATCCCCGCCGCACCTTTCCAGAGGATACCGAATTTTATTACACCGAAGAACGCGCGGAAATTGATGCGATCATTACCCGGTACGATATTGTTTTGCGCATTCCGGAAAGTGGCCTGGTGTTGCTGCGCAAAAAAAGAGATGCCGTTCCTCCCAACCAATAAAACCATCGATCATGACACCATTAGCCGAACGTATGCGTCCGCAAACCCTCACAGAATATGTAGGGCAGCAACATTTAGTCGGCGAAAATGCTGTATTGCGGCAATCCGTTGAAGCCGGTAAAATCCCGTCCTTTATATTGTGGGGACCGCCGGGCGTAGGCAAAACGACCCTCGCGCAATTGATTGCGAAAATGCTCAACAAGCCATTTTTTCAATTATCTGCCATCAATGCCGGAGTAAAAGACATCCGCGACGCGATTGACAGCGCCGAAAAGCAGACCCTGTTCAAATCCAAAGGCGCCATTTTATTCATTGATGAAATACACCGTTTCTCCAAGAGTCAGCAAGATGCCTTGTTGGGCGCGGTGGAAAAAGGCACGGTTACCCTCATTGGTGCTACCACCGAAAATCCTTCTTTTGAAGTGATTCCGGCCTTGCTATCGCGCTGCCAGGTGTACGTGTTGCAGCATTTAAGCAAAGCCGAACTGATTGGACTGGTAGACAGGGCTTTGCAGCAGGACGAACAATTGAAATCGGCCGAAATCATTATCGACGAATACGATGCCTTGTTGCTGTATTCGGGCGGAGACGCGCGGCGCTTGCTGAACGCGCTAGAATTAGTGAGCAATTTTCGAAAACCCGGCGTGCCTTTGCACATCACCAATGCAACTGTAAAAGAAGTCATCCAGGAAAACGCGGCTTTGTACGACAAAACCGGCGAGCAGCATTACGATATTATTTCGGCGTTTATTAAAAGCATGCGCGGCAGCGACCCCAACGCCGCCGTGTACTGGCTCGCACGTATGCTGCACGGGGGCGAAGACATCGAGTTTATCGCCCGCCGCATGGTGATCTTGGCCGCCGAAGACATTGGCCTGGCCAATCCCAACGCCTTGTTGCTGGCAAGCACCACCATGGATGCCATCCGTATGATCGGGATGCCGGAAGCGCGCATCATCCTTTCAGAATGTGCCATTTACCTTGCCTTATCGCCCAAAAGCAACGCCGGATATGTAGCCATCGATAAAGCCCTGGATTTGATACGCAAAACGGGCGATTTGTCGGTACCGCTCCATTTGCGCAATGCCCCCACCAAATTGATGAAAGAATTGAATTACGGCTCCGGGTACCAGTACGCCCACGATTTTGAAGGCAATTTTGTGCAACAGGATAATTTGCCGACCGAAATTATGGGTCAGATCTTGTACGAACCGGGTAAAAACCCTGCGGAGGAGAAATATCGGGCGCAGTTGCGGTTGCAGTGGGGTGGGAAGTTTGGGTATTGAGAGGGAGGGGATAGATTCAAATATACAAACATGCTGAGTTCGACGAAACATCACAAACCAAAAATAAAAGTGCAAAAAAGAACCAAAACCACCCCAAAATAGTTTACCTTGTTATAGAAATCAAACAAAACCCAGGAAGATGTGGAGATTGCTCGTAATAAATAATTGACCTTCAATGGTAAAGTTCTCTGTCAATGAAACACAACAGCATGACTTCAGAAATAAAGATACCGCTCCGCGCACTCAATGAGTCCATGATTAAGGACTTGAAAGAGAAATATCCCGAAGCGGAAATAAGTGTTGAATTACATCAAGACAGAAACAAAGCGCCGCTGAGCGAATCTGCTTTCTGGGAAATCATCTCGATGCTTGACTGGAGTAAGGCCGGAGATGACGAGGCTGTGGTGGAACCAGCTAAAGCGATGCTTGCATCGGGCGCGGTTCGGCATATTTTCGAGTTTGCAGATCTGCTTTCCGAAAAGTTATATGCATTGGATGGCCTGAAATATGCTTTACAAATTGGGGAGGATTCTTGGTACCCCGACCAATATTTTTCAGTAGATAATTTTTTGTATGCCCGTTGTTGCGTGGTTGCGAATGGAAAAGAGGCGTATGATGAAGTATTGAATGATCCTGCTCAAATGCCGAAAGACCTCACCTTCGAAGAATTGCTTTATATCCCCTCTGAAGCCTATGAACGAAAAACAGGCAAGCGATATGATTACACACCTTCATATCCAATAGAAACTTATAGTAATCAAATTGGATGGGCAGAAGAAACAGAATGATATAAATCTATATGTATGGGATTTCATGGCAATTCGAAGAAAAATAAAAAAGACCATCACCTTTACGCTATCCATGATAAAGAAGAAAATGACATATTCAAATATGGCATTAGTGATAAACGTATAGGTAAAGATGGGCACTCTCAAAGGATGCGCGAGCAAGTCGATTATCTTAATAGGGCTGTTGGGTGGATTCGATACTTTGCTGAAATATTGATACAAGGGATCATCGGAAAGGCTAAGGCGCGTCAAATTGAAGATGATCATATCAATGCTTATCGAGAAAAACATGGGCGGAATCCTCGCGGCAATGTCAAAAAGACAAAAAAACAATGACAATCGAGAACACTTCCGCCGCGTGTGGTCCTCAATTCCGAAACGCTTAATACCTCGCTCAGAAGTGGAGCATCGGGCGCAAGATCATAAGGACCAAGCGTATCGATTTCTTTTCAAATAATGTTGTCTTTGCCATGCCCAGAAATTATGGCAACAAAAATGACATGACTTTATTGCACTCAACAGGGGGCACTCATGACTCCAAACGCATTGCAGCCCTGATTTTCGCCAGCCGGAAAATGTGCTCAAGCATGAAGTAATGTTCCAATTCTGAGGTTTCTTCAGTATTAAGGGTACCCGCTTTCTTCCTGGCAACAAGCAAGTCGTACCGCTGCTGGGTATCATCAGAAGGTTTATAGGCCATAATCTGTAATGGCGAAGCTTCTGCTAAAAAGAAAGCGAGCTCTTCGTATATTTTAGAAGTTATCATGTTAATTGCTTTTCGAATTAGTTATGCAAAAATAGGGGATTTGGGCTTTATCTTTCAATTATGGTGCACCGAGATAATTTGCCCGCCGAAATCATGAGTCAGATCTTGTACGAACTGGGTAAAACCCTGCGCGGGAGAAATATCGGGCGCAGTTAAGCATGCAGTGAGGTGGGAAGTTTGGGTATTGGGTGGGGAATGAAAATTGTAAATATATTGTTTTTCATAAAGTCTAATATTAAAGACTACCCTTACAATGACGCCTGTATTGTTGACTATGCAAGACCAGCAAAAAGAACAGAGTCTTCTGGTAGTCGCTCAAACAATAAAGAGCCGTTCAGCATTCAAGTTTATCCGAATCCAAACTCTGGCCAGGTACAAATTTCAATAAATCCGGGTACTTTATTGAAGGATAACCATGTTTCCATTTCCCTCTCCGATGTAGCAGGTCGAAATTTATTGAAAAAAGAGGTTCAAGTTTTTTCAGACAACCCTGTTTACACCTTATCGATGGTTGAAAACAATATTGCACCCGGGGCATATTATTTGACGATTAAAGTGGCAAATCGGCCCAATATGAGTTTTTTGATATTGGTTGTTCAGTAGGATTTTTTCGCTGAGGGTAGTATCATTTCACCGCTTCATCTTCCGAAACGCCAACGGCCGCTGACTTTTCTTGCGTAAAAACACCCGATTGAAATAAGTAAGCGATTCGAAACCCGATGCCGAAGCAATCTCCCCGATGGATTTATCGGTTTCAATTAATAATTGGCAGGCGTAGGCAATGCGGATTTCGTTGGTATAATCGGAAAATGTTTTCCCACAGGTGCGTTTGAAAAATTTACAAAAAGCGCTTTCGGATAAATGCAGGAGCGATGCCGCCTGCTGCAAGGAAATGTTTTGCCGGAATTCATTTTGTACATATAACAATACTTTATTGATACGCTGTTGATTTTCATTTCCTTTCATCGGTTTATACAGCAAGGAAGCGATGGGCACCGCCGCAAGGGTGGTCAATTGGTTCAAGACCTGTAACAATAACGTGAATCGGGTGAGTTCGTCGGCCTGAAGCATGGGATGTAACAAGTGCCAGAGCGCCTCGTTTGGAAGCGTAAATTGCAACCCGCGGCCGGCATTGGCAAATAGTGGTTCCAAATTTTTCAGCTCCGAAAAGAGAAAGAGTCGTTCCACAAATTCATGCGAAAACTGAATAACAATGGCCTGACAATCCCCATTTTCGGCCTTTTCGGATATCCAGGTATGGGGTACTAAGGGTGGTAATAAAACGAGATCGCCGGCTTGAAAATCCTCGTAGCCATCGGCAACCAATCGTTTCCCCTTGCCCTTTACAATATAGGTAAGTTCATATTCGGGATGATAATGCCAATGGAATTCGAACGAGGGGGCAAGCACCTCGTAACATAAAAACGACTGCGCAGGGGTTCGATGCGATAGATTTTCGAGTCTGGGTTTCATACTATATGGAATATTTTGGTCAATAAACGCATTTATTAATCAATAGAGTGTTATTTATTGCGCATTTCGTACTAAAATTTGTTTTGCGGGTAAGCCTAACTTTGCAAAAACATTTTTATGAAATTGACAACACACATCCAGGATTTTCTACAGCAACCTTACGGTTTGACCAGCGAACAAATCGCTTTTTACCAGGAAAACCGTTATATCAAATTAAAGCAGGTTTTTGATCTAGAAACCCTTGCTTTTTTTAATGAGGTCATCACGCTTCAGGTAAACAAGATGAAAACGGAAGATATTCCACTCGAAGAACGGAATACCTACGGAAAAGCATTTTTACAATTATTCAACTTGTGGCGGGAAAATGAGGAGGTAAAAGCCCTCGTATTCAGCAAACGCCTGGCAAAAATCGCTGCCGACCTGATGCAAACGGAGGGCGTGCGCCTTTACCACGATCAGGCTTTGTTTAAAGAAGGCGGCGGCGGCATCACCCCATGGCATGCCGATCAATTCTACTGGCCCCTGGAAACCGACAAAACGGTTACCGCATGGATTCCGTTGCAGGAAACACCCCTGGAGATGGGGCCTTTGGAGTTTAGTGCGGGCAGTCACCGCATTGTGGAAGGCCGTGATTTAGAAATTGGCGATGAAAGCGAAATCGCCATTCAGCAAAAGCTGCGCGTCACTAGTTTTAAACACGTCATTGAAGCCTTCGATTTGGGGGAAATCAGTTTTCACTCGGGCTGGGTTTTTCACCGCGCTGGCGCCAACGTAACCGACCAAATGCGGAAAGTGATGACAGTCATTTATATGGATAAGGATATGGTGTTAAAAAACCCGGAAAACAAAAATCAGATCAATGATTGGAATACCTGGTGCCCGGGTGCACAAGTAGGAGCCGTGATTGACACCCCCCTAAATCCTGTCATCTACTAAAACCGAAGCCTTGCACATAAATTATTGTTGTACCTACTGGGGTTGCGAAAACGACAGCCCAAATGCGTTTGTGGACAAAGTACTGGCCGCCGGTTATACGGGCATAGAAATTTTTCTGCCGCCCCAGACAGATCCCTTTACAAAAAGGTTTGTCGAAATATGGGAGGGCATACGTGACCAAAATGCCGACTTCGTTTTCATCGCGCAGCAACTTACAGCTCCTGCAAATGAATCGGTGGATGCCTATATCGCACGGATGACCCAAAGTTATCTGGAGTTGGCTGCCTATCAACCCAGTTTTATCAACGCGCACACGGGCAAGGATTTTTATTCCTTTGCAGATAATTGCAAGGTGATTGAAGCGGCCTTGAATATCAGCAGTAAAACGGGTATTCGGATTTTACATGAAACCCACCGCGGACGATTCTCCTACCATGCAGCCAGTTTATTGCCTTATCTCAAAGAATTTCCTGAATTGGAATTGGTCGGCGACTTTTCTCATTTTTGCACGGTTTCTGAAAGTTTATTGGAGGATCAACAAGACATTTTGCAACAAATCATCCCCCACGTCGCGCATATACATGCACGCGTCGGGCACGCACAGGCCCCCCAGGTAAACGACCCTTTTGCGCCCGAATGGCAACATCACCGCACCGTTTTTGAAGGATGGTGGCAACAAATTTTACAGGAAAAACAAAAGGCGGGCATCCAAAAAATGACGATTACGCCCGAATTTGGTCCTGCGCCTTACATGCCTTTACTTCCTTTTACGCAACAGCCGCTGGGTAATCAGTGGGAAATAAACCGTAAAATGATGGAACGGCTTCAAACCACGCTTTACCTGTAAAATGCTGATATGAGGACTATTCAAAAAAAACGAACCAATATCTTTTATACCCTCCTCAGCTTGCCGGCAACGGCCGTAGGTTTTTGTTTGTCTACGCAAGTGGCAGCCCTGAGTTGGATTCTGAGCACCCAATACAACCTCCATATAGAAGATGTGGCGTTGGTTTGGCTGGCAGGTCCCCTATCGGGCATCATTGCGCAACCCATCGTCGGCATGATGAGTGATAAAAGCTGGTTTATGGGTGGCCGACGAAAACCCTACATCGTGATGGGCGGAATATTGGGCGCCGGGATGCTCCTTGCGTTGCCACAAATTGATTTTATCAGCCAATCCAGTGGCACCAGTATTTTTGTAGTCGCGGTGATCGTGTCCCTTTTATTAGACATGAGTATCAATGTCACCTTCAATCCGGCAAGAGCGATCATCGCCGATGTTACGCCCCCCGGCCTCGACCGAATCAAAGGGTTTTCGTGGATGCAAGTGGTCAGCGGTACGTTTGGCATTGCCGCCTATTTCGTGTCGGTGGCGTTTGGCAATCTGGCGTTGATTTATGTAGCGGCCATTGTGGTGCTCCTTTTTTCAACGATTCCCGTGTTTTTTATAGAAGAGCCTCGCGTCTTGCACACCGAAGATGCTGAACAGGAACCAACAAAGGGCCGATCTTCTTTGGCCGATGGGATTGCTATTTTATTTCCATTGTATGGTTTTATCGCCTTTGGCTTGTTTGTCGTCCTCAATAAAATGATCCTACAAGGCGGATGGGATGGCCTACAAACTTACTTTATGCTTGGCTGCTTGGTAGCGACGATCATTTTGGGGGCCATCACGATCTGGAAGGGCAAGCGGCAACCCTCCGACACCAATGATTTTCAAAAAATACTGTTCGCGCATGCATTCTCCTGGCTGGGTATACAGAGCATGTTTGTAATGAGTTATTTTTACATTAAAGAAAAAATGCTGCCCGGGCTGGATACTTCTCACGTGATCGCAAATGCTTTTTCAAGTTTTTTTACGACCGCAACGCACACGGCAGAACAAACAGCGGGCAATATTTTATCCCTGGGATTTTTATTGCTCAACGTGGTAGGAGCACTTTTGCCGGTGCTTTTGTTGGAACCACTCAGCAAAAAAATGGGAAAAGTAAGGGTTTACCGAACCGCCATTGCCTGTATGACTGCCGGTTATTTGTTGCTCTACCTGGCTGGAACCCGCGAACTGGTTTTTTACCTGGGCATGATTATTTGCGGCATCGGCTGGTCGGCCGTGATCTCCATTGTGTTTGCGATCATGACCGAAAAAGTAAACGCCCGTAGCATGGGCACCTTTATGGGTTTATTCAATTTCAGTGTGGTTTTGCCGGCCATGATGACACCTGGCATCTCTAAGATCGTGCATGATTCAGGCAATTATGCGCTGCTTTTTTTAATCATTGCGATCAGTTTGCTGGTTTCCTTGATTAGCTGGTTTTTTATAAAGGACAAAAAAACATTGAAAAAATGAATACAAAATGGTGGAAAGAGGTCGTGGTATACCAGATTTACCCCAGAAGTTTTAAAGACTCTAACGGGGATGGCATCGGCGATTTAAAAGGAATCATTGAAAAACTCGACTATATCCAAAGTTTGGGGATTGATGTGGTTTGGTTGAACCCGGTGTATGAATCCCCGAACGACGACATGGGGTACGACATTTCGGATTACCGCGCTATCATGCAGCAGTTTGGCACCATGGACGATTTCGATGTGTTGTTGGAAGGCTTGCACCAACGGGGCATAAAATTAATCATGGACCTGGTGGTGAATCATACCAGCGACGAACACCCGTGGTTTCAGGAAAGCAGAAAATCAAGAGACAATCCTTACCGCGGCTATTACCATTGGTGGGAAGCCGAAAAAGGAACCCCACCCTATCGTTGGAGCATTTTTGATAAAGAAAGCAACGCCTGGAAGTATGATGCCGCTACCGACAGTTATTATTTCCACATTTTCAGCGAGAAGCAACCGGACTTGAATTGGGAAAATCCGATCGTAAGAAAGGAGGTGTACGACATGATGAAATTTTGGATGGACAAAGGCATCGATGGTTTCCGACTCGATGTAATTACCTGTATATCAAAAGATACTGCATTTCCTGTATTGTCCGATGAAATGCCGGCGGGTGCCTGGTTTCCCTATTATGCAAAAGGCCCGCACTTGCACGAATACCTACAAGAAATGAACCGGGAAGTTTTTGCGCAATACGATTGCATGAATGTGGGCGAAGCGTCGGGTGTAAACATCGAAGAAGCCTTGCTTTTTGTGAATGAAGACCGCCAGGAGTTGCAAACCTTTTACCATTTTGAGCACACCGGCTTTGGCATTCATAAGGAGCATTTTATGCTGGAAGATGAAACCAACCGCGATTTAGTAGCCTGGAAAAAAATATTCGAGCGCTGGGATCAGGTTTTTCTGGAAAAAGGTTGGGGGACCATCTATCTGGGCAACCATGATATGAGCCGCATGACCAGCCGTTATGGAAATGACAGCCCGGAATACCGCGCGTATTCGGCCAAAATGCTGCATACCTTTTTATTGACCATGCGCGCCACACCTTATATATACAACGGCGACGAATTGGGCATGACGAATACCAACCATACCGATATAGCGGCTTATCAGGACCTTTACACCATCAATTATTACCATCAATTAAAAGAAAAAGGGGAAGATGCGCAGGCATTCCTGCATGGGCACGCCCGCATTAGCCGCGACAATGGCCGAACCCCCATGCAGTGGGACGATACAGAACAAGCAGGTTTTACCACCGGAAAACCCTGGCTTGCGGTAAACCAAAACTATACCGCCATCAACGCCGCCGAACAAGCGCATAACCCCGATTCGGTACTGAACTACTTTAAAAAATTGGTTCAATTCAGAAAAGAAAACCCCTTGCTGGTTTACGGCGCCTTTGCTTTGGTGGATGAAAACAACCCACAACTGTTTGCCTATACCAGAACCTTACACAATCAAACCTTTTTGGCGGTCTTAAATTTTTCGGATACAAACGCCCAGCTGCATACAAACCTTTCGATTGAGCAAAGCATCATTCGCATGGGCAACTACGCAATCCCTTCCCAAAATTACTCTTTCAGACCCTATGAAGCGGTGATTTATGAACTTTAAAAAACACTTATGAAACAATACATCCTGCTACTCTTTATTTTATCCCAAACATCCCTGCTGGAAGCCCAAAAAGCCTCCCAAAAAGGAGAAATCATCTACCACGTATTCCAGCGCAGTTTTTACGACAGCAATGGCGACAACCAAGGCGATTTAAACGGTCTAAAGGAAAAACTGGATTACCTGCAGGATTTGGGCGTTACGGCCATCCTGCTGTTGCCGCTGTACGATGCCGATTGTTACCACAATTATTTTGCCCATGATTTTGAAAAGATCGATCCCGAATACGGAACCATGCAAGATTATATTGCACTGGTAAAAGCAATTCATCGGCGCGGTATGAAAATCTACATCGACATGGAAACGCAATATGTAACCGAAAAACATGCATGGTGGCAGGATGCCGTGGGCAAGCCTTCGTCCACATACAGCGATTACATCCTATTCGACGATGCCGCCCACAACACTCCGGCTTCCATGGTGTTCGATTTAAGGGCCTTGAACAGTTATGATGGATCAAGTATCAAAGTGACCACCGTCAACCTGCGCAGTAGTAAAGTACTCGCGTACAACAAAAAACTGTTTGGCTTTTTTGTCGACCCCAACCAGGACAAAAAATTTGATGATGGCGTAGATGGATTTCGCTTAGACCATGCCATGGATCATTTGGATGGCAAACCAGCGCTTACCCATCTTTTTGCCCATTTTTGGAAGCCTTTGCTCACCCATTTAAAGCAAATAAACCCCAAACTAAAAAACGTAGCCGAGCAATCCGACTGGAAAGATTATGGTTTCGCGTATTACGAACAAGCGGGTGCGGACCGGGTATTTGGTTTTGGCTTGCAATCGGCGATACAGTCGTTTGACAAACAACAACTTATAAATAAAGCCGATACCATCTTAGCACGGTGCCCAAAAGGAAAAGCACCCATTATTTTTATAGAAAACCACGACCTGGACCGGTTTGCTTCGGTAGAAAAAAACATTCAAAAACAACAAGTGGCCGCTGCCTTGATGCTGCTCATCGGAGGGGTGCCTTCTATTTATTACGGACAAGAAATAGGGATGCAGGGAAAAATGGGTTCGTTCAGCAATACCGATGGCAATGATATTCCGCGCCGGGAAGCATTCGACTGGTATGCCGGTGCTGAAGGCCGCGGCATGGCCCTTTGGTACAAAAACACCGGTCCCTGGTGGACGCAAACCAACCTAAAAGCCCAGGATGGCATTTCGCTGGAGGAACAAATACGCGATTCGAGTTCGTTGTATGCGTATTACAAAAAATTAATCCACCTAAAGCAAAGTAACCCGGCCCTGGCCAATGGACAATATGTCCTGGCACAAAATAACAACCCTGTCGTGTTCAGCTTTTACCGAATTTATAAAAACAAAAAGGTGTTGGTGGTGGTCAATCTTTCTGACGCTACCCAAAACGCCGTGTTTACCATTGCGGATAAAAAGTACAGCCTTTTATGGGGTAAAAATTCGGTTCATAATCAGGCGGTTGCGTTAAAACCTTATGAGGTGGTTGTATATGAAGTACAATAGGGCCATCCATCCTTCATCCTGGTATCGTTTTCACAGATGCTAAACAGATGTATCTGTGTAAAATCTGCTTTTTTTTCTGCGTAGAATCTGCGCGAAATAGAAATGTTCGGTAATGTGGGGTTTTAAGACCCAAAAAGCAGTCTAACTAAAAAATAGTTAGACTGGAAAAATCAAATTTCACGGATAAAGTGCCGCGTTTCATGGATCAAGCAAGCAATTATACAGAGGAAATACATGGTAAGTTAGATTGGAAGACTGGTTTCAACCAGCAAGCGGGCAGCAGTTCCCTGTTCTCGCTTGCTGGTTGATCAAAAGCGGGCGGACACTGGGATCAATGGAGCTCAAATTCATCAAAAAAGACCGCTCGGATCCTTCTGTGCAGGCGAAATTGCCGGGATACAACATGCGTTACGATGTTTTTTTGCTTTTTCATCCATGAAATTGGTTGGGAGATCCATAAAATTGGTTGGAAGATCCAAGAAATTGGTTGGGATCTCCGTGAAATGCGGCAACTGAAGGATGCGACGGGTTGAAACTTCCGAGTATTGAATCGGTTCATCCAGGAAATGGGTTGGTTGATCTGAAGGATTGGATGCTTCATTTGAGCAGTTAGTCGGTTTCTCTATGAAATTTGGAGACACCTCCGTGCAATGTGCTGATTTAACCGGGAAAATTGTGAGTTTAACCAGGAAATGACCTTTAAGATTCCAGATATCTTTCGAAGGTTTTGGTTTTATAAAAAAGAAGCATCGGGCAACGTGACGACCTCGCGAGCGGTCGAATATTGGTAGAAAAGATAAACGTCCCCACCCCATCACGACTTCGGAGAAGTCACGCATTTGTAGCAACTAATACAGATTTATTGCCAGGGAAAATTGAAAAAGTATCGCATGAATATGTTATATTGAAATTTTTTAGGTATGTTGTTTTAGAAGACTGTGAAGGAAGTTGTACTTTTGAACGCAGCCATCTGCTGCATGTTGTTCATGCATTGATACCAGGATTTTTGGAGCCTTGGGGTTGATTTGATTTCGGATTGCCGCAAGTGCTTCGTACGCTGCTTTTAATTGAAGTAATTGATTTACAAGTGGTACAACTGCGTAGGTATTTGATATACACGCAATAGGAGTTGCGGTAGTACGGAAGTTCTCATCAATTTGAAAAGAAAAAACAACCTACCAAATTTCATTCAAATTTGAATTGAAATGAAAAACCTTTTAAAGGTTATCAGGGTTTTTAAAATAATTATTATGAAAATAATAAATGTCATTGCTTTTAATGTTTTATTGGCTTTTAATTTACAAGGCCAATCTGATACTTTACTATTAAATGATACAACCTTGCAAGCATTCACTAGACTGAATCTTGTGGCAGATAGCATAGAAACCAATAAAGACGAAAGAAATTATTACTTCTCCGTAAGTGCCTCGAAATTAATTCCGTCAAAAGAAAATTTTTCGGATTTGATTTTCAGAATAAAGATTAATGATAAAGGTGAGACTTTAAAACAATTTTTTTTGAATGGAAATAAAAGCGGAAGTGCAACCATTTTTAAAAATAAATCCAAGCATAAATTTTTAATGTTAGATTCGCTAAATTCAGCGAACAATTTCTATTTAGAATTAACTTTAAATTTAGAAAATGACAACCTTGCTTTGAGTACAAAGGAAGCTTTTTGGGGAAACATTACCCTTGCAGGAGATACGCTAGCTAACTTTGTGATACGTCCCTATATGATTCCTCAAAACAATATTGTTTTGGAGAGAACTTCGTTGGCGAGCTCATCTACAAACAATAAAGAATCCTTACAATTTGGAGAACCATTTGAATTGTTTAAAAAATACTATAAATTATCTAAAATAGACCTAAAATCAAAATCAATTATTCTAGAAAAAGTACTCTATGAAGAATTTAAGTTTGGCTATAAAGAGAATCGGTTTGTGGAAAATTTTAAAGAATTATTAGCAAAAAAGGAGAAAAACCTACTTAACAAAGCAGATAAAATAAACAATACTGATTATTACATTTTTTATTTTTGGGGAGAATGGTGTCAACCTTGTCTTAAAAATATAGATAATAACAAATCTAAATTTTCGATTTTAGATTTAAATAAAACAAATTTTATTAATGTCGCTTTAGCCACTAGTCAAGAAAGTAAACTTAGAACTATTGATTTAATCAATAAAAGAAAAATAAACGGCTTGCATCTTATTGAGAATATGATGCTGGATTCTGAACTGCTAATTAGCAAATTAAGTGTCGTTACATATCCTTCCTATATTGTAATTTATAAGACAGGGAAAATCATTTACCGAAGCGATGAAAATAATACTATATCATTTGATGAATTTATCGCTAAAGCAAAATTAGTTAGATGAAAAAAACTGCTGAGAACAAAGCATACAATTGTCATGTCGGCTAAACGCCGCCACGCCGTGTATGCGAACGTTGACACACCGTATAAAAATCAACAAACATTAAAATCAAAAAACATGAAAAGCATAAAAACAATCGCTATTGGGCTATTATTCAGTAGTGTTGCCTTTGGTCAAACTTTACCACCTAAACAAGCTGCTCCATTTAATGTAAAACAAATACACAGCGGGCATAGTCTTACGGATCCGTTGTTTTCAAATTGGCCTGGACAATATATTAATTTGATTGCACATCAAAATTCACTTCAAGCCTGGCAATACCAGTAAAAAATTTATAAAACAATAATTTACTTAAGTAGCACACCATGTGGTAATACGGGTTGGGCAACGTTCTGATAAAGCATGAAATACCATGAAAACGTTCCGGCAGAACGATCACAAAACCCCTACCGCAACAAAGTCACATCCCCCCGCAAAGACTGCAAAACGACGTAAATATATACCCATAACCTATCCCGACAGCCTCCGAGTTACGAAAAAAGTTGGAATAAGCCAAAAAGTCCATTGGATAATGTGGATATTTGATAATTAGCGTATGTTTGACAGATTAATTATGCCACATGAACCCACTTTCCCCTTCGACCCTGCATTATTGGCTTTTCAGAATAAATTTTCCACTTAACACTTTTTAAAAACTCAGGCATGAAAAAGAATCAGATTTTACTCATAGTGCTTCTCTTTATCGGATGCGCTTTCAACAGTTTTGCCCAGCAAGATCTGAAGTTTGAAATAAACAAAGTGCTACCCTTCATTTCGATCCAAGAAGATAAATTAGATAAAATAAACACACTTACGGATTTGGACAAACGGTACCCCACCGCTTGGGTAAAAGCATATATTTCCGTGGAAATTTCAGCCTATAAAAATGGAATACAAACAAAGGCTTTGGGTATGAGCGATGTCTTGAATCAAGCGCAAAAAGACCTGATACGATTGGCAGACCGTAATAACGATATTGCCGTAATCGTAACGTATATACCCAACAATTCCTTGAAAAACAACCCAGCGAAGCAATACGATTTCAAAGTTACAATCATTCCTGACCAAAATGCGACATATGCCGAAGGCACAGAACAATTGATTCAATACCTGCAAAAAAACAGTATTGCAAATATTGAAGCAGGAAGTTTTACGGGTTATGATTTGACTGCCGTTAAATTTACCATTACCGAACAGGGATATGTTACGGATATTCAAGTTGCAATGCCATCAAAAGATAAAAAAATTGACGAAATGCTGGTTACGGCTATTTCAAAAATGCCTAATTGGAAGCCAGCAGCGTTTTCCAACGGTTTAAAAGTCAAACAAAACTTTGTTCTGACCATTGGCAATATGGAGAACTGCATGGTCAATCTATTGAATATCCGTCCAATTGAATAAATTCAAGTTAATATCAACAACAATATAACTATGCCTGATTCGCCCATATTCTCCTCCTCAGACACCCTTACATATAACATCTTAATAAATGGCCAACCAATAAAAGACAATTATTTAGTCATATCTATTGAATTAGAGCGGGCTGTTTTTCGCATTCCCACCGCCAAGATCATTCTGGGCCCACAGTCGATCGACTCCGAAAACAACCAGCACTTTGCCAGCGAATCGGGCGACTTTATCCCAGGCGTGGACATAGAGATCAAATTAGGCTACGGCTCCAACAATGAAACATTATTCCATGGAATGATCGTCAAGCAGGGTATCCGGAACCTTACGGGCTTGAGCAATGAACTTATTATACATTGTAGGGATAAATCGACAAAAATGACCCTTGGGCGCAAAAGCGCGTATTATCAGGACATGACAGACAGTGCGATTACGGCTTCCATACTCAGTGATTACGGGTTGAGCAGCGCGGTAGAAGCTACGACCTGTACCCATAAACAATTGGTCAAATACCAGCTGAACGATTGGGATTTTATCGTCGCTCGCGCAGAAGCAAATGGCATGCTGGCGTACGCAGAAAACGGAAAGGTGTCGGTCAAAAAACCACTGGACAGCGGAATAGCCGATTTGAAAGTAGCATTTGGCAAAGACGTTTTATCATATGATTGTAGTATTGAATCTCCATTTATAGAAAAAAACGAATTGAACGCTTTGGCCGATGCACAACTCACCCGCGACCGGATGTACATAACGCAGGGTACCATCACCCTTATAGGCAATGCAACGCCCAAATTGAACACCCTGCTTGAATTGAATGGATTTGGCGACCGCTTCCATGGAAATGTGCTCATCACAAGCATCCAAGACTCCGTTCGGGAAGGAATTTGGCGCACGACCGTGGGCATCGGCCTGCCGTCGGAATGGCAGGATGAACAACACGCCCTCAGCGCCCCTTCCACCGGAGGATTGCTGCCCGCTATTAGTGGATTACAAAATGGCATCGTCAAAAAAATAGACGAAGACCCCGACGGGCAATACCGAATATTGGTAGAGGTGCCGGTCATCGCCCCGGCCGGTGCCGGAATATGGGCACGCATGGCCCATTTCTATGCCACTTCCGGCAAAGGCAGTTTTTTCCTGCCCGAAATCGGAGACGAGGTCGTGCTTGGCTTTTTGAACGACGACCCACGCTATCCAATCATTTTGGGTATGCTCTACAGCAGCAACATACCCCCCCCCTACCCTCCCGACCATAAAAACGAGATCAAGGCCTTCGTCACAAAAAACGACCTGAAGATCGAGTTCAACGATGGAGACAAGGCGCTGTCCATAAAAACCCCGGGCGGCAACGAATTTGTGCTGTCGGACAAAGACAAGTCCATCACGCTCAAAGACCAAAATGGCAATACAATAGAAATGACAGATGCAGGAATTGCCCTGAACAGCGCAACGGACATCCTCCTAAAAGCCAATGGTAAAATCGAATTACAAGCCACCACCGATATCGCTGTCCGTGCTACGGGGGGCGACATCAGCCTGGAAGGCCTCAACGTGCAAGCAAAAGCCGAAATCGCTTTTTCAGCCGAGGGTTCAGCCAGTGCCGAAATAAAAGCCGCTGGCACTACGACGGTGCAAGGCGCGATCGTAATGATTAATTAAATTTATAAAAAAATCTTATGCCACCAGCAGCAAGACTAACCGATATGCACACCTGTCCGATGCTTACCCCTGGTCTTCCACCCATCCCGCACGTGGGCGGCCCGGTAATCGGTCCGGGCGTCCCCAACGTGCTGATAGAAGGGATGCCAGCCGCCGTCGCGGGTGATATGTGCGTGTGCGTAGGGCCGCCGGACACCATTGTCAATGGATCGACCACCGTTCTGATTTCCGGCCGCCCGGCTGCTCGGATGGGCGATACCACCGCGCACGGAGGGTTCATTGTATTGGGCGCGCGGACTGTGATTATTGGTGGCTGAGTAAGGCTTGGTAATGTTTTTAGTGGCGTTAGTTGAATGGTGTAGGCGATACGCTTGCCGGACTAGCAATAACTTGGAGCAGCGATTTTAAACACGTAAAATTTTAAAAACAAATACATGATGAAATCACCCTGGAAAGAAATGTTGCCAGAATTGCTCCCTGAATACACCATGAACCATGATGTGAAGGTTCCTACGAAACGGACCCAGACACTTATGGACATCATTGATTATGGCATTCCAAAAGCCAAGGAGCCCAAGGATATTGCGATCATTGGCGCCGGGTTTTCGGGCATGGTGGCTGCCTCGCTTTTGGCCGATGCCGGGCACCGGGTAACCATCTACGAAGCCAGTATGCGCGTGGGCGGACGCATTAAAACCATCCGGGAGCCTTTCCTGAACGGGCAAAGCGGAGAAGCCGGCGCTATGCGGCTTGTGACTTCTTATCTCTTGGTATTCAAGTATATAGAGAAATTAAGATTAGAGACTTTTGATTTTATCAACCACGATACCAAAGGCAACGAACTCATTTTTGTCAATGGGGTAAAAATTACCCGCAAGGAATACCAGGCCAATCCAGACCTCCTGCAATTCGATACTATTGGCAAAGAAAAGGGGAAAACTGCCGACGCGCTGTGGGCCGAAGCGATTCAGCCCATTATGGACATGCTCAAAGAAGAAAACGTGGAGAACTGGGCAAAAGTGATCGAAAAATACGACCGATATTCCGTTCGCGGATACCTGAAGGCTGAAACGGATCTGTCGGAAGGCGCTATTGAAATGATTGAGGTGATGCTCAATTTGGAATCGCGGTCTAATTTGGGCCTGATTCAGCAAATTGTTGAAACGATAGACCACGATCCCAATGCTACCTATTTTGGCATAAGCGGCGGTATGGATTTATTGCCACAGCGCTTTTACGAGCAGCTTAAAGCACAAGGCGTAAATTTCTATTTCAACCACATGCTCACAAGGATTGACCGGGATGACAAAGCAACCCTGTACTTTGAAGGGAGCAAAGCCCAGGCAGGCAACCGGATGGTAGGCTATGGCGTAGCGGCCGAACCATCCAAGCACAAAAAAGTAAAAGCCGACGAAGTCATTCTGACCATTCCGTTTCCGGCCATGCGCACCCTGGAAGTGAACCCACCCTTCTCCCAAATCAAACGAAAAACGATCCGCGAACTCAATTACAATGGCTCGACCAAAGTATATCTACAGTTCAGCAAACGTTTTTGGGAAACTGAACACAAAATTTTTGGCGGACAGGTAATTACCGACCTTGCCTCGCGCTTTATCTATTTTCCGAGCACCGATTTCGGTGGAGAAAACGGCGGGGTAGTAATCTCCAGCTATGTTTGGGCCACCGAAGCCGCTTTATGGGATGCTTTCACCGATGAATCCCGCGTAGAATATACCCTGAACGATATGGCCAAAATTTTTGGCGAACATATCCGCGACTATTTCGTGGTCGGCACCTCGCAATCGTGGGCCAATGACATCTATTCTACTGGCGAGGCGGCTATGTTGGCGCCCGGGCAATTTGAAGAGCTCGAAGGCTATGTTCAAATGGCCGAAGGCAATATCCATTTTGGCGGCGATGCCACCTCATTTAAGATTGCCTGGATTGAAGGGGCAATTGAAGCGGGGATTCGGACGGCGCTGGAGATTTAAACATACCTAATTTAACATTTAACCAAAATGGCAGATTTAAAAATACTAGACGTTACCCTCCGGGATGGAGGATATGTCAACAACTGGGATTTTTCCCAGGATATGGCCAATGCTATTACAGGGGATCTGAGCGCCGCTGGGATTAATTTCATTGAAATTGGTTACCGGAACTTCCCTGCCGGACACAATAACCCAGGCTTGTCCGGCCGCTGCTCCGACGAATACATTAAAGCAATTCTTGCCGCAGCACCTGGAGCCAAATTGTCGGTCATGTATTCGCCTGATACCGTTTCGCTTCAAGACATGGATACTCTGGCCGCGCTTGGGGTGGCCATGGTCCGATGTAGTATTCCAGCAGGCAATCTTGATGCGGCCCTACCCTTGATAAAACATGGCTGTGAACTTGGCATGGTTTCAACCGCCAACATGACCACCGTAACAGAGTACAAGACCGACCAGTTGATCAGCGATTGCAACCATGTGATTGAAAATGGTTGCAGCGTGGTGTATGTGGCCGATTCAAACGGAAGCATGACTCCTGATCATGTCGAAGCACTTTTTGAACTGCTCAAAACCAAGGTACATCCCATTCCACTTGGTTTTCACAACCACAACAACATGAGCCTTGGACTGGCAAATGCCTACAAAGCCATCCAAATGGGGGTCGAATATATCGATTGTACGCTGCGAGGCATGGGCCGTTCTGCGGGCAACGTGCCCACAGAAACCTTGGCCACCTTTCTGCAACACCAGCAACTGGCGTCCAATTTGAATGTATTGATGATCTTGAACCTGGCCAATTACCTGGTACAACAAATTCCCATCGCCGACCTGAAGCCCAGCCTACAGGACATGGCCTTGGGGGCGTACGATTTCTTTACCAATGTGCAACCCTTCATCACGTCTGCTTCAGCGGAATATGGGGTTTCATGGTATGCCCTTATTTCCAAAATGGCTGCGCTTGATCTTGACAAACCCAATATTACCTTTCAGCAAGTGCAAAGTATTGCACGCCAACTTTCTTTACAATAGTCCTACCCTATTTGGACACACCAAACACTTAGGCAAATTATGAATATTGCAGTAATCAACTCCGGCGGCACCATTAGTTGCGTGGGCGCTCCCTTGAACCCCATGCCAGCCCAAAAATTTGCGGATGCATGCACCAATTTGTTAACCCATATTTTCCAACAAGGGATCCCCAATTTACAAATTACCTATATAACAGACTTGGTTTTCCCTGAGTCCAAATACGGGACCCTCGACAGCACCAACCTGCAGCCCAGCGACTGGTGCCTGATGGCCGATTACATACTTGAGCATTATGACCATTATGATGGTTGGGTGGTGCTTCATGGTACCGATAGCATGGATTTTACGGGTACAGCGCTGCCCTTCCTTTTGTCTTCCTTCGATAAAAAAGGCATCGTTATGGGCGCGTTGTCAAAACCTGTAATCATTACCGGGTCGCAAGTACCGCTTTTTTACCAGGCAACACCTGCAGATAGCCTGAGCATCAACTTCAATACCGATGCCTTTCAAAACGTTTGCGGTGCCCTGGCAGCAGCGCAAACAGGCATTCCCGAAGTTTGCATTTACTTTCAAAACAAGTTGTACCGGGGCAACAGGGTGGTAAAAACCAATGCCAGCGAGTTCAACGCCTTTTCCTCGCCCAATTTTTCCTACCTTGGAGAATATGGCGTAGGCCTCAGCCTCGACGGGAACCTCATGCTCCCTGGCCCGGTAAGCCATTCGATTTCGCTCGACAATCCATCCGTGCGTACGCAGGTCCGCAACCAGTTGCAGTATATCCAGGCACATATCGATCAGTTTCCGGTAATGCAATTGAATGCCTTCCCGGCGCATTACAAGATGTCACCCGCGGAAGGGTTTTTAGCCAAATTAATCCAAAGTCTACCAGCATTGCAGTTAAAGGGGCTCATTTTGGAATCATACGGAGAAGGGAATTTCCCCTCCGGCAACCCAGACACTGCGGATCAGGGCAGCATATACAAGGCTTTAAAAATGGTCAACGACCACGGGATCATTATAGTGGATTGCACCCAGGTCATCAGTGGCGTCATCAACGACAGCGCTTATCTCGCCGGAGCCTGGTTGCCCCAGGTCGGCGCGCTCAGTCCGGCCGACATGACCCCAATGGCCGCGTTTTCCAAACTCATGGTCTTGATGACCGCAGCCGGGTTTGCTGGCAATGATTGGGATATTGATACCGTAAAATGCCTGTTCCAAACCAATTTGCTGGGTGAAATGCTAAGCGTCAATAAATTAGACAGCCGCAGCAACACCATACTTTTGCCCGGACAAAGCCTGTATGCCCTCGATGGCAGCGCCACGCTCACGAACGATCAGATCCTGGGGCCCGTATTGAAAGACCGGCAAGGCAACACCCTTTGGTCGGCGTTCAACACAACGCCAGCGGCCTCCAAAATGCCCGGCAGGTTGGTGATGCAAAACGATGGGAACCTCGTTTTTTACAGCAGGTGTAATGCTGCTATGTGGGCCACCAACACGGGTAACCCTTTCGGGGCTTCTTCCCAGTTGCGCGTGGACGGGTCGAGTGTGGACAAAACCTTGGTATTGTCTGTATATAATTACTCGGAAGGGCAAGAAACGGTTATTTTATATGGGCAATAAACGTTCTTTTGGTGTCATTCGCGGTTAAGGGTTTCTATGGAACGGGACAGAAACACTGTTTTTAACTGCGGGCTGTTCATTTGCGAGGCTTTCCGGGTTGCTCTGGTTTCTTACTGGGGACCTTTTCCGTTTTTTTTAAAATTCTATTCGGAATGGCGAATTACACAAAACCTTTTAGGCCATGAAAGTAGCAAAACGGCAGAAATATACATCCATTACTTATCCCAATAGCATCGGCTTTACTAAAAGAAGTTGGGATAAGGTAAAAAGTGCTTTGGATGATTTAGAAAACTGAATTTTTACAATATATTTGCACAGATAAAACTTACCACATGAACCAATATTCCCTTTCGGTATTAAAATTGAACAGTTGCGTCAAGATAACCGTGCCGGTTATCTTGACGCAATAAGGGCTATTAGGGGGAATTGACGAACATGCTCAAGTTCAACGCAACCCTTTGGTGACAGTGCGAACTTTAAACATATGTACATTAAAAAAGGAACGTTGAAAACCGATTAGGGCAATCAAACCCTAAAACCAAATAATCTGGTTTGGAGAGTTATTGCTATCGTAAAAAGGGGTGAACTCAAATGTAATCAATTTAAGCCACAACCCATAAAAAACCTTAAATCATGTGGAAATATGTTGAGCTTTCTTATACCCTTGCTTCCCTTTACTACACTAGGGAAGATGCATTTCGCATAACCATTGCAGCAGGGCTTAAGCCTGAGTTTATTAGTTTCGGATATTCTGGCATCAACAACTGGACAAATATTCTAAAAGATGCTGAGAATAAAGGCAAGATAGATACCCTCTTAGATATTGTATTGATAGAGCATTCTGACAACAAGATAATACAAGCCTATAGAGTTAATGCAGATTCTGCTTCAGCAAAGGGCATTAGCAGTTACAGTGGGAACAAGATAGATTGGAAAGGCACAAAATCGGCTTCCCAATTGGAAAAAATCATGGGTACGGAAAGCACCTTGATGCCTATCCATTTTCTTGAGTTAGGACTATTAAAATCCAATTCCGTTGCTCGAGTTGACATTCCCAAAGGATATGGGTCGGGATTCCTTATTGCCAATAACTTTTTTGTCACTAACCATCATGTTATTGATACTGAAGCCAAAGCCTGGAAAACCACTGTGCGATTCAATTACCAAAAGACCCAGGATGGCAAGCGCACTAAACATGAAGATTTTGATTTAGACCCCTCAGCCGGCTTTGCTACCTCTTCCGAAAACGATTGGACCATCGTAAAAATTAACGGCGATGCAAATAGCAAATATGGCGCCCTTCCCTTGCAGAAATGTGCTTTAAAATTGGATGATTTTGTGAATATCATTCAGCACCCGGGTGGCGAACACAAGCAAATAGCCCTTTATCATAACCATATCACGTATGTAGATGAAAGCAGAGTGCAATATCTTACTGACACCTTACCGGGCTCTTCCGGTTCGCCGGTTTTCAATTCCGATTGGGAAGTAGTAGCACTTCACCATAGTGGCGGCTGGCTGGTTGAACCCGGAACTTCAAATGAATATTACCGTAATGAGGGAATCAGCGTAAATTTGCTGGTGGAGGAGTTTGCGAAATTAGGGTTTATTTAATTCATTTAAAGAAATTGCAATTATTATGATTTGGAATGATACATGGACAGAAATAAATCATAGGCTCGCCACTCTTTTTCCAGAAGAAGGAGCCATAAGGCGGATTTGTACTATGTCCAATATAAACAGTAGCAGCTTGAATCTACAAGGAACTGCCATTGATATGTGGTTTGCAATTTTAAAGGGTTGCAAGTTAGAAACCATTAAGAAAATAGCTTCACTGGTCGAACGTGAAAAAGGTGAAAGCCTTGCTTCATATATCGAATTATTGGAACCTAAAGCAAGCGAAGTAATAACCCAGCCCGAAAACAAACTCCAGATCCACCGCCGTGACTTTCCTCGCCCAAAAACCTATTTTGTAGGCAGAGAGGAAGAATTGGTAAAAATAAAACAGGCTTACGAGAGCAATCCATTCATCTTTATTGAAGGAGCGGGAGGCATTGGGAAAACACAATTTGTCGCCAAGTTCATCGAAGCCCTTCCAAATAAGGATAGGATTGTTTGGATCGATTGCAAACCTACTTCTCAGCCCGATGATGTTATCCTTGGTGCCGGGTTTGACGAATTGCTGAAAGGAAAAGAAAAAACCGAACGGGAAAAGTTCAGCGCTTTCAAAGACAAGGTGCAGGAATACGAATTGGTGGTTTTCCTTGATAATTACCAGGAGGTTGAAAACGATCCTAACTTCATTTCCATGCTTGCCTTTTTCAATGATTACCTTACTAAAGGGCATCTCATTGTGATAGGGAGAGACAATATTGTCTCTCCAAGTCTTCAGCCCAGGCGAATTCACTTAAAAGGTCTGGGTGATAAGAGTGTAGAGCATGCTCGAAAACTGATTGAGCATGTTTATGCTGAAAGTAAAGATATTTCGAATGAGACCTTGATTAGAGTTTGTAACGAACTTAAAGGTTACCCATTAGCAATTGATTTGGCAGTGTATCTGCTGAGTGAAGGCGAATCAGCAGAAACGATTTTGCAAGCAGCCGTTGACGAGGCTATGTCTGAGGAGAGTGGGAAGGAGAAGATAAGCGAGCGGCTGTTAAATGCCATTTTTACTCGTGCAGATGCCTTTCAAGAAGAAAAAGAGTTTATAAAACTGATTTCCGTATTTCGGGGAAAAGTGGAAAAGTCTGCCGCCCAATTTGTAATACCTTCTGACTATTTTCAGTCTGCTTGGAGAAAGCTTGTTAAAAGGAATTTGTTGACAGTTGAAGATGATTATTTTGAGCTTCATCCCTTGATTAGAGAATTTTCCTACAAAGCCTTGGAGAATAAACAGGAAGTACACACCAAGGCTGCCAACTATTTTAGCCCAAAACGTACCGAAAATCTTGATATTGATTTAGAGGAAAAAGTGTTTTTCCACTTTTCTCAAGCAAACCAATGGTCCGAAATTGCCAAAACCATAGATAATTCAGGCAGGCATTTCATTCTGGGAGGATACCTCGATAGGCTACAAAACATGATTACCCTGACCCGAAAACTGGGCGAATCAAGGCCTTTTTTTGACATACTCGAAGGGGATATTGCCGAAATAAAAGGAGATTGGGCACAAGCTGCCTTGCTGTTTGAAAATGCAATGAAAAATGCAAATGATGATGTACGAGTAGAAGGAATCATCAAATTCGGAGAGATGTATTTCAGAAAAAGTCAACTTCATGAAGCGAAAAACCTTTTCGAAGTTGGCATTCAAGAATCTGAAAGATATGGTTTATCTACATTGAAAGCAAGAGCTTTAAATGATATGGGATTAGTTTACAAAATTTGGGGTGAAAACCAACTTTGTCTGGATTACTTGAACAAAGCATTGGCCATTAGAGACCATGTGGGCATTTTGGAAGATCTCGCTTCTTCTTTGAACAACATCGGTATTGTGAAAAGTGATTTGGGAGAAAAAAAAGAAGCGCTTGAACTTTATAAGAGAAGCTTGGATATAAGGGAAGGAATAGGCGACAAATCAGGTATCGCTAATTCTTTGAACAGCATTGGGAGCATGAAAAATAATTTGGGAGAAAAAGAAGAAGCACTTAAACTTTATGAAAGAAGCTTGGATATACGGGAAGAAATAGGTGATAAAGCAGGTATCGCTAATTCTTTGAACAACATTGGTACCGTGAAAAGTAATTTTGGAGAAAAAGAAGAAGCACTTAAACTTTATGAAAGAAGCTTGGATATACAGGAAGAAATAGGAGACAAATCAGGCATCGCTAATTCTTTGAACAACATTGGTATTGTCAAAGATGATTTTGGAGAAAAAGAAGAAGCACTTAAACTTTATGAAAGAAGCTTAGATATACAGGAAGAAATAGGAGACAAAGCAGGCATCGCTAATTCTTTGAACAACATTGGTATTATCAAAGATGATTTGGGAGAAAAAAAAGAAGCGCTTAAATTTTATGAAAGAAGTTTAGATATACGGGAAGAAATAGGAGACAAAGCAGGTATAGCTACTGCTTTGAATAACATCGCCCTCGTGAAAAGTAATTTGGGAGAAAAAAAAGAAGCGCTTAAACTTTATGAAAGAAGTTTGGGTATACGGGAAGAAATAGGAGACAAATCAGGTATAGCTAATTCTTTGTACAACATCGGGAGCATTCTCTTGGAAAATAAGATTGGGTTGGAGAAAATCTATTTATTTTTCTTAAAGTCAATTGGTTTATACAATCAAATTGGAACGCCAGATTGGATTCATCCACTTAACAATCTCAGAAGAATGAAGCAAATCTTTGGTATAGCTAATTTTAAAAGCCATATCGATAATGCTTACAAGCAACTGGATGAAGAACTTAAGCCTTACATCAAATTAGATGAAATTTTTGACATGCCAATAAAAGTGGAGAAAAAGCCAGGGAGAAACGAACTATGTCCTTGTGGAAGTGGAAAAAAATATAAAAACTGCCATGGGGGGATATAATAATAAATTAAAAGGGGCTTGAACAATGGATTAATGAAGTGTCGTACATTCATATATTCAACCGTTTACTTCTACAAAATGCGCAGCCAATAAGATAAAAAGTGTATTGGATGATTTGGATATTTAATATTTAGCGTATGTTTGTTCGGATTAAATTTGCCACATGAGCCTATATTTCCTATTTATACTAATGTTGAATAATTGCGTCAAGCGAACCGGTGTGGTTCGCTTGACGCAATTTGTTTTTGGGGTTTCATTCGGCATACCAATCTGTCTAACTTTTTTATGCTGCCTAGTTGCGTGAATCTAACTAATGTGATTATCTTTACGCAATTGGAAGATTTGGAATAAATGAAGCTTGATGCAATGCGTTCTAAAGGAAGAGATTGATGAACATGCAGAGTTTGGTAAAACTTAAATAAATTTGTTGACAGAATTTAAAACATGTAAAAATGTTAAAACATCGTGTTTGCCTTAACTAAGGTAATCATATTACTTAATAAAAACTTTGGTAACAACTGCATTTTTAGCAAAAACCTTTAAAAATAAAGTCATGAACACTTCTGAATTAATAAACAAAGTTAAATTCCTCATTACTGAATCAAATATTAAGGAGGCTATAGATTTATTAAATGAGATTGAGATTGAAGACAGAAGTTTACGGAATTCAATTATTCAATTAAAACAAAGGTGGGTTGATTTAGAACAATCTCTAATACATGGAACCATTGAGCAACAGGTTTTCTTAGTAAACAAAAACTATATTATAAAATCATTACTTGATATAATTAGTGATATCCCATTTGAAGGAGAGAAAAAATCACAAATAATAGAGGAGAAATGGTCAAATATTGATGACAAGTTAATTCTTGAAGAAATTTTAAATCTAGTATCAGAAAATTATTTATCAGAAGCATTTACCTTATTAAACTTTTTATTAAACAAAAAAAATTCAACATATTCAGAATATGCTGTAGATGGAAAACTACTCGAATCTAATTATAATTTTCTTACCGTCGCAGAAAGAAATGGAACAATTTCTTTTAGTGAAATAAATTCAGGAAAAAACAGGATAATTGATAGCCTTATAAGACTTCTTTCAGAAATGAAAGATTTACCAAAAAAGAAATTAGAAGCAAAAAAAGAAACTGAGAGAATTGAAAAGTCTGCGGCCACCTATGTTGATGAGTCAATTACCGCATTAGTACGAAGGGAACAAAGTTTAAAAAATCAAGCCTTAATATGGTATATTTTAGGCTTCCTTTCCCTGACTAGTGGCATTAGTATTGGACTTTATTATTTATCTTCAGCCTCCTTTGATAATAATTCAAATGGTATTTTAGTTTATCAAATCATTAAAAGTTTATTCATAATTGGTTTGTTAATAGCAACTGCAAGATATACTTTCTTACTTGGCAAGACATATATGAATGAATCACTTAAAAATGCAGATAGAATACATGCTATTTCATTTGGAAAATTCTATCTTCAAGTTTTTGGATCTAATATAAAACCGGAGGATTTGAAGGAAATATTCAAGGACTGGAACACAGCAAAAGACTCAGCATTTGTGGGTTTAAATTCGGCTGACTTTGACCCTAAGTTCTTGGAAGTGCTAGTTAAGTTTGTCGAAACTATAAAAAAATGAAAATACAACATCTTGATCTAAGTGAATATCAACCATACTTTAAACACAATGGTTTGAAAGTCTACCTCAAGTTCTTAATGATAATTGCCTAAAGTACAGTTAAAAACCAACAGACCAAGACCTGCCAGCACCATCCTAATCATGATAGGTGTTTTTATATGTCTGTGTGTGTTTGACAAATAAGCAATGTAACCATACACAGTTCCAAGACCACCCAAACCTTAAAAATCCCCACCCCACCCTCCCAAAATAAAAAACACTCACCCTCTATCTAAAATTTGTCGCACCACCACCCCACCCCGCCAATTTTTCCTTCCCTTCTAAACTTTTGCCTTACCTTTCGGTTCTAACCAAAAATAAAACACAAGATGGGCTTATCGGCTGAACGCAGCAACCAACTGCAACTCATCCGCGCCAGTGCGCGCGATTTTGCGGAAACGCATATTCGTCCCTACGTCATGGAATGGGACGAAGCACAATTTTTCCCGGTGGACCTTTTCAAACAAATGGGCGAATTGGGTTTTCTGGGCGTTTTGGTGCCAGAGCAATATGAAGGCTCGGGCTTCGGATACCAGGAGTACATCACCATCATTGAGGAAATTGCCAAAGTGTGCGGCTCGATCGGATTGTCGGTTGCGGCACACAACTCGCTGTGTACCAATCACATCCTGACCTTTGGCAATGAAGCACAAAAAAGCAAATACCTGCCTTTGCTCGCTACCGGCAAATGGATCGGCGCTTGGGGATTAACCGAACCCAACACCGGCTCTGATGCAGCGCGGATGCAATGTGTGGCCCAACGCGATGGCGAATACTGGGTGATCAATGGCAACAAATCCTGGATTACCCACGGCAAAAGCGGCGATGTGGCGGTGGTGATCGTACGCACCGGCGAATTGCTCGACAGCCGCGGTATGAGCGCTTTTGTGGTGGAACGCGGCACCCCTGGTTTTAATGCCGGCAAAAAGGAAAATAAGTTGGGTATGCGTGCGAGCGAAACCGCTGAAATGATTTTCGACAATTGCCGCATCCACGAAAGCCAAATGCTGGGTAAGGAAGGGGAAGGTTTTGTGCAATCGATGAAAATTCTCGATGGCGGCCGCATTTCCATTGCTTCCTTGGCCTTGGGCATTGCCAAAGGTGCTTATGAAGCCTCGGTTAAATACGCCAAAGAACGGCATCAATTTGGTCAGCCGATTGCCAATTTCCAGGGCATTAGCTTCAAATTGGCGGATATGGCCACCAAAATCGAAGCCGCCGAATTGCTCACCCGCAATGCCGGTATACTCAAAGACGAAGGCTCGAAATGTACCAAAGAAGCGGCCATGGCCAAATATTACGCTTCTGAAATATCGGTTCAGGTCAGCACAGATGCCGTACAGATCTTTGGCGGATACGGTTATACCAAGGATTTTCCGGTGGAAAAATACTACCGCGACTCCAAATTGTGCACGATTGGGGAAGGCACTTCCGAAATTCAAAAATTAGTGATTTCACGGGAAGCCTTGAAAGGGTAATCTCCTGCGATGATAAAAGAATTCGAAAGGCCGTCCAGCCTTGGCCGCAATGCCGTTGACATAAGGATTTAAGATTTAAGATTCCATCAACGGTAGTGGCCTCGGCCGCCATGCCGTGACATAAAGATTTAAGATCTAAAATTACATGAAAGGCAGTGCGGCCAAGGCCGCTATGCCGTTGACATAGGGATTTAGGATCTAAGATTCCATAAACGGCATTGCGGCCGTGGGCGGCCTTTTGCTATTTTTGCCTTTCTAACACGTATGTATGAAAGTTGACATCCTCGATCTTCAGTTTTTGGCCATTGATCATGCCATCGCCGTATTTTTAATCAAAGGGGACGATGGGTATGTGCTCGTCGAATCCGGCCCCTACTCCAATTTTGCCCATTTAAAGGACTTGTTGACCCAAAAAGGGGTCGATTTGAAGGATATTAAGCATGTTTTGCTCAGCCATATTCACTTCGACCATGCCGGTGCTGCCTGGGCGTTTGCGGAGGCGGGCGCACAGGTGTACGTACACCCAAGAGGACTGCCCCATTTGGCAGCGCCGGAAAAACTGTACAACTCTGCCCGTCAAATTTATGGCGATCAAATGGATCGTTTGTGGGGTGAAATGCGCCCGATCCCTGAAAATCAATTGGTTGCACCGGAGCATGGCGCGGTCCTGGAACTGGCGGGTATTCGTTTTACCGCCTGGTACACCCCCGGACATGCGGTGCACCACATTGCCTGGATGGCCGAACCCATTGGCTTGGATGAAGCAGCGACACGCGCTGCACGGGTGCTCTTTACCGGGGATGTTGCGGGGGTGAAAATAGAGGATGGCTTGGTTGCGCCGCCTTGTCCACCGCCCGATATAAACCTGGAAGACTGGCGTGCATCCATTCATTTGATGCATCATTTGCCCGTGGATACCCTTTATTTGACCCATTTTGGAAAAATAACCGATAAACAAAACCACCTAACTGTACTGGAGCACCGTTTGCTCGAATGGGCGAACTGGATGCGGCCCTATGCAGAAAGTGGTGCGCCCGCCGAGGCCATTATTCCATTTTTCAAGGAACATGTGCGCGATGAACTCCTGGCCTACGGCGTGGAAGAGGCTGGCCTGGCCCGTTATGAGGCCGCCAATCCAGCCTTTATGTCCGTGGCAGGATTGTTGCGGTATTGGAAAAAGCAAGGGGTAGGCCCCAGTGTTCAATCATAAATTAAACTATACGTTGCAAAACCAACCCGACACTGCACAAGCGGTACTCGCAAAACTCAAAAACCAGGAAGTACTCATTATTGGTGATGTGATGCTCGATCGCTATCTCATGGGCTCGGTCAGCCGCATCTCACCGGAAGCGCCGGTACCCGTGGTATTGTATCAGCAAACGGAAGATCGTTTGGGCGGCGCAGCCAATGTAGCACTGAATATCAAGGCATTAGGCGGTATTCCGCTCTTATGCACCATTGCAGGTAAAGATGTGGAAGGTGCCCAATTGGTGGATCACATTTTACCCCAATACGGCATTGAATCGGTCGGCGTGGTTTTATCGGATGTGCGCTGCACCACGGTCAAAACAAGGGTTTTGGGCAATAACCAGCAAATGCTGCGCATCGATCGGGAAGATGTGCACCCGCTCACCTCCGAGGAATCAGCCGATTTGCTCACCCGGGTCGATCATTTACTGACCACCCGCAACATTCGGGTGATTATTTTTCAGGATTACAACAAAGGGGTTTTGAGCGCCGAGGTGATCACCACCATCATCGGTTGGGCAAAAAAACGGGGTATACCGACGGCGGTCGATCCTAAAAAGGCGAACTTTTTTGCTTATGTTGGGGTTGATTTATTTAAACCCAATTTAAAAGAAATTCGAGACAGCGCCCCTTTTTCCATTCAGCCTACGCTGGAATCTTTAGACCAGGCTGCCGCTTTTTTGCGTGACCGCTTACAAAATCGGTTTACCATGATTACTTTATCAGAAAAAGGACTATATTTGGACGATGAATCGGACAGGGGTTGTATTTACCCAACGGAAGCGCGCAATGTGGCCGATGTGAGTGGTGCAGGCGACACGGTAATCAGTATTGCGGCCTTGGGACTGGGGGCGGGCTTGGATTTACCCACCATCGCGGTGTTATCAAACCTGGCAGGGGGGCAAGTTTGCGAATTTGCGGGCGTAGTTCCGGTTCAACCGGATTTGCTGGCAGCAGAATTCGAAAAAATGCGAAACTAAATCATCTTGATATGCGGTATATTTTATTCACCCTACTTTTTGGAGGCATGGTCGAGCAGGCTGCTGCCCAGGTAATTTCGTTTGCCCCCGATACTTTATTGAAAGAAACGTTTGAAATTGACCCAAGCGATGACATGTTGAGTTATCCCAATGGGGATGATATTTTTTGGGTGAATTGGGACAAGGATGGCGCACCAACCAATTGTGCCTTTGATCCGGAGAATGGTTTCCCTTTGGGCACTTGGTATTGGGAATATGACCTGGGTATTGCCCCTTCCAGCCAGGTAAATAACGCATTTACCAGTTGTTCCTTTGGACAGCCCGCCTTTAGGAACCAAAACTGGCTGATCACACCACCGATTTATGTAGAAGATTCAACCTATGCATTGTCCTGGCGATCCTTGGCACTACAAGGCCCTTTTCTTACGGATGGCTACCATGTATTGATTTCAGAAACCGGCAATTTCCCGGAAAACTTTACCGACACCATTTTTGGTGCAGCCGAAACAACCACCCCTTATGCAGTCAGCTATAGTTTAGGGTTTCCGCTGGATGTATCCAAATATACCTTTTCTCCAGGCTATTTGCACGCAAATTCCTACACCGATACAGCCTATTTCAAAATCAGTGAGGCCGATGGAACGAATTTTTACCAGGGTAAAATGGAGCCCCACCGCTATTGGTTAAAGGATTATGTAGGCAAAAGCGTGTATGTGGCCTTTTTGCATGATTCGTACGATGACTACATCCTGCAATTGGACGACATCTTGGTTGCCCGGGATGCGCTCATTGCCACTACCTCCCCCAACGCGCAGCCGTTCGGGTTTCAAATCCAACCCAATCCGGCCAGCGATCAACTTACGTTTCAGTGGCAACTGGACACACCGGTGCTGATCCGAATTTTCAGCGCTACCGGACAATTGTGCTGGCAGTCTCCCGAACTGGAACAAGGCAGCGCCCCGTACAAGGCCGATTTGACCAAGTTACCATCGGGCGTGTACCATTGTGTGCTGCATACGAACGCCGGTGTGGTGAGCCAGCGTTTAATAAAAATATAAAACACAGCAAATGAAGATGTTATAACATTTGTTAAAATTGATTCTTTTGTTGTGAGAATAATTTCGTTTCTTTGCGGCCTAAACAGGCAGTGTTGCCACAAAAGTCCTTTGAAATATTATGCTAAGTCGTCGCAGCGTTCGCATTAAAGTAATGCAATTGTTGTATATGCTTAACCGGGATGAGCAATTGAGTTTCCCGAATGTTATGAAATCATACAACGATGGCATCTGGAAAGCATACGAGTTGTATATTTTTCAGCTGTACGTAATGTTGAAAGTTGCACAGTATGCAGAAAAAAGTGCTGCAAACCGTGCTTCCAAGCATTTACCATCAGACGATGACAGAGCATTTACCCCGCGTTTATACACCAACCCATCCGCGCAAGCCCTTGCGAACCATGTTCAGTTCCTGAATTTGGTGGAAAAGTACAATTTCAATGAAGGATTGGATGAGGACCATATTCGCACCCTCTACCAGGCTTTTAATGAAACAGCCGAATACAAGGCCTATTTGACGCTTGCCGAACCGGCACCGGAAGATCACAACAAAATTTTGCTCGAACTGTACCGCACCCTCGTAAACCATGACGTGTTTATCGAGATGTCGGAAGATCGGTTTAACAATTGGCAGGATGATGAATCGCTGGTGGTTGGTGCGATTAAAAAGTCGATTAAAGTACTTCCAACGCAAGGTGAGTTTTACAAAGAATTTGAGCCTGCCGACGAAACCGTGCGCGAATTTGGCGAACAATTGTTGCGCAAAACCTGTCAGGAAGACCATACCCTTCTGGAACATATTGAGCCGACCCTGAAAAACTGGGATGCCGACCGGGTCGCCATTCTCGATATGATTATGCTCAAAATGGCTTTGTGCGAACTGTTATTCTTCCCGACCATCCCAACCAAGGTTACCCTCAATGAATTTGTGGAGATCTCCAAGGTATACTCCACCGACAAAAGCAAGGACTTTATCAATGGTATTCTTGACCGCTTGATGAAGAAACTGGTAAAGGAGGAAAAAATCGTGAAAGAAGGCCGTGGTTTGATTGAATAAAACAAATAGAAATCCTTGATAAAATATCAACCATCAAAAAAATAGCGTGTAAATGCACGCATTATTATGCCGTATAATGTAGGGCTAAAATAAATATGCGTCATCCCGAATTTTGGTGGAACCCAAAATTCGGGATTTTTTTATCCGCTCGCGCGCGGTTCTACCGCGTGTGTCAATCATTCGGGCAGAGCCCATTGCTGTCTAAAACCTTTTAACTATCAGACTATCAAGCAATTGTGGGCTACCCTTGCACATTTCGATGACG
>JAIYAP010000055.1 GCA_027488935.1 Saprospiraceae bacterium
GAGCGCCGAGCGCTAAATATCGAACACCGAACACCGAATTTCGAAGTAGCGCGTTCCTCCTCGCTCAACATCCTACCAAAAGATGATGGCAGCGCACCCTTATTTCGAAATTCGGTGTTTCTTCGACGGTTGTTGGGCCAAACGCAACGCGCTACTTCGAAATTCGGTGTTAGATATTCATTTTTAAAGCACATCTTATATCAAAAATCCCCTCCCTACCCTACCAGACCTTATCCTTATGATTTAATCACCACAGTTTGATATTGAAGCACGCCTTGCGCATTCATGATTCGTGCTAGATAACTTCCTGCTGGTAATAGTTTGGGCAAATCGCATTGTAAAAGAGAACTAATTATTGCCTTTCTAAATACAATACGCCCACTACCATCCAAAAGTTGAAACATCCCTACACCGCTAGGACTCGGATTGAATACAATTTGAATGGACTCCCTGAAAATTGTTGGATAAACCTGGTAGTGAACTGCTCTATTTGCCTGGGATACATCAACCGGTATAGCCTCTAATTCGACATCTAAAACGGTAATCTGCCCGTTTTGAAGCGATACCGGATCAATTGTTTTTGTTTTATAGCCCGAGCATTGCACCGTAACACTGAATAATCCAGCGCTGTCTGTTCCTGTTTTATAGATTCCATTCGCATCCGTGCTATCTATGATTGAAACCGCACTGATGAATATATTGGCCTGAGCGATCGGCAACCCACTCAATGCATCAGTAACTTTACCTTCCAAATAAGCCGCACGTTTATACGTCGGCTTAAAAATAAACAAGCCTTCGTTTTTCGCCGTTGCAAATAAAATGCCCGAAGGCAAATAAGGATCGGCATCCCAAACAAGTGAACTTCCCAATAGCGCACGCGCTGTTTCAACCAGGTTGTTAGGGCGGGTAGCATCCACAATGGTGAGTTGTCCACCATAAGACGAATTTATTAAAAAATTTCTTAATACCCTGACATTATGAACTTCTTTAGATGGATCAAAACTTGGATAATACTTATCAAGTAGTGTAATATTCTGTAAATCAGATACATCAAATGATGCCAATGGAGCATTTGATTTTTCATCCGTCGTAAATAACACTTTACTATCGTCAGAAAGGTTGGTATTATGATTGAACGCCGAAGGTGTTGGATGGTTAATTATCAGTTGTGGATTTGTTCTATCAAAAATATCAATAACCCCGAATTGACCAGCGTATATTTCACTCGTCCAAAGAGTATCACCCCGAATAAAACCATCATGCACGTAATTTGCAGCATATTGTCCAACGATTTTTGGATCCCAAGGATTGGTAAGATCGCAGATCAATGCACCGTTTTGAATCGGATAGGCACCAAAAATATATAAATATCCCGCTTCGGCTTGCACGGTGTGACTTCTTAAAACTTGATCTACATATGCGCTATCGCCTTTCCATACTTTCGAGTAAATGGTGTCAGGTAATGCCCGCAAATCAACAATTGTAATTCCACTCCCCGCAGCCTCCGAACCAATATAGGCAAATCCTCTCCAGGTTTTAACCTCACGCCAATTATTTAGCAACCCCGGTACCTTGAAACGTTCTTTGGGTGCGAATGGATTGCTGAGGTCCACAATACTCATTCCGCGGGAAGTCCCTACTAGGGCATATTCGGTACCATTGCTATCCACATAATGCCAACAACCGGCCATCGAAACCGAATCAATTTTTAAATGACCAATTGGCTGCAGCAGCATTTGTGCGAAAAAGATGTTTGGCACGATTAAACAGCAGACTAACAATACAAAACGCATATAATTTGATTTATTGATAAAGTTTTGAAACAAATGTTGACTTGTGATTTTTGAGGAAAAAAGGTACAACTTTTAAATCGTTGCAGTTGCAAAAAACAGGAAATTTTGAGTGGCAATTAGGAATACCTGACAAATATTGTATTTTATTTATCAGATTGTGTGATCTTTACTCTTTGATAAATAAATACCCTGTTTACAAAGTAAAACACTAAAACTGGCTTCTCATGATGCGTTTTTACGGTTTCATCCTTTTTGTACTTTTCACTTGCAATCTGTCAAACGCGCAATGTCCTTTAACTGTTGATGCCGGGGAGGATATCTACCTATGCACTCCTCCAACGCCAACACAGATAAATGGCTCTATTAGTGGCGATTACATCAATTTTACCTGGTCTCCAACCGCTGGCTTAACCGGTATAAATACCCTGACGCCTACCGTAAATGTTACACAATCAACAAACTACGTACTTACAGGTCGCACGGCAAATTTAGCCAATAACCTCATAGATAATGGTGACTTTGGTGGAGGAAATAGCAGTTTTACCAGTGATTACCTTTATAACCCGGGCAATCTAGTACCCGAAGCGGTGTATGACGTATTACCCAATCCGCAAGCATCCCACCCCGGGTTTTCACCTTGTGAAGATCATACGGGCGGCGGGAACATGATGGCGGTAAATGGTGCCGGAAGCCCAAACCAGAATGTTTGGTGTCAAACGGTTACGGTAATGCCTAATACACAATACGTATTTTCCGCATGGGTAGCCACCCTCGTAGCCAGTTCTCCAGCGATCCTTCAGTTTTCAATTAATGGAGGTACCATTGGTTCTGTGTTTAACGCTCCCAGCCAAACCTGTATTTGGCAAAATTTCTTTACAACGTGGAATAGCGGCGCAAATACCTCGGCCGATATTTGTATTGTAAATCAAAATACTGTTTTGGGTGGAAATGACTTTGCGCTTGATGACCTGCTCTTCTCCCCTATTTGCACGGTTACTGATACGGTTAGTGTTTTTGTGGTCAATATAAAAGCCATGGCCAACTCCTTGATTACCATTCCTTGTGATGGAACGAATATTACGCTTAGTGGTGCGGGTTCAAGCACTGGGGCAAATATTACGTACCAATGGGAAACATCCGGTGGGAATATTGTGTCGGGCGCGAATACGCTAGCCCCAGTTATAAACGCCCCCGGTGAATATACGCTCACTGTTACTTTTGAAAAAAATGGATATGTTTGTGAAAAAACGGCTACCGTGAATGTGATTCCAAATCCGAATCCTTTTATAGCCTGGATTAATATACCCACCCCGCTCGGATGCGGCAGCCCTACCCTCACGCTCATTGGGAATACCACCCAGCCAGGGGTTTCAACCTATCAATGGAGCACCCTAAACGGCAATATTGTATCTGGCGCAACATCCAAAAATTGTGTCGTCAATCAAGCTGGTACTTATGAACTGGTGGCCACGAATAGCACAACTGGCTGTACGTATACTACAGAAGTTACCGTAACGACCGCAACGAATCCTCCCACGGCAATTGCCAATGCCTCAACAACCATCACTTGTGTTCAAAATACCGCCCCCTTAATCGGAACGGGATCAAGTAGTGGAGCCAATATTTCATACTTGTGGACGACAACAAATGGCATCATCAATGGCCCAACGAATACTTTAAATGCGCTCGCTGGTGGCGCAGGAACCTATATCCTTGGTGTTACCAACAGTTCAAATAACTGCACTGCTTACGACACAATAACAGTCGCATCCAATACGACTTTGCCAACCATTATAATTCAAGCGCCTGCGGTGTTGGATTGCGATACGGATACCCTGATTCTTAGCGCCAATGTGACACCTATGCCAGCAAATTTAATCTGGACAGCAACAGGTGGAGGAACGATTATTGCGGGCGCATCAACGCCTACGCCTAGTATTACAAGCAGCGGTTTGTATACCTTAACGGCACAAAATCCTTCAAATGGCTGTACCAGGGTAGCTACACAAACTGTATTAGCCGATTATCAGGCACCGACCTCCGTAATCATGCCACCTGACAGTATTACCTGCCAATCACCTAGTATCAGTTTATCAGGCAACGGCTCTTCAACAGGGACTAATTTTAGTTATCTGTGGCTTCCTTCAAACGGTGGAAATGTAGTTTCGGGCGTAAATACTCTTATCCCCGTTGTAAACACGGCCGGAAATTATACCCTAATCGTCACTAATACCCAAAATGCTTGTACAGCCCTAGCCAATACACTGGTAGTGGCTGACACCAATGTCGTTTCTGCGATTGCGAATGCACCTGATACCCTTACTTGCCTTACCTCAAGTGTTGTTTTGAACACAATTGGTTCGAGCAGCGGCCCTTCTATCACCTACGCTTGGACCACAGCCGATGGCTTCATCTCGTCTGGTGGTACAGGTCCCAACCCTGTTGCAATACAAGCTGGTACTTACCAACTGCTACTGACGAATTTGGCCAATGGATGTACCGCAACAGATATTGCCTTGGTGGCGCAGGATACGATTGCGCCCAACTTGAATATACTACCAACAGGATTACTCACTTGCGCAAACCCCGTCCAAACCATACAAGGCCAAAATAATTCAGGAAATGGATGGTTTAGTTACGTCTGGACACCACCTGCAGGTGGAAATATTTTAAGTGGTGATAGTACACTTACCCCAAGTATCAATACACCTGGCACGTATCAACTCACCACCTATAACCTGACTACAGGTTGTAGCGCTACCCTAAGTACCTTGGTAAGCCAAGAAGCAGGTGTGCCAATCGCCCTGGCAAGTGCCCCGGCGGTACTCTCTTGTGCGATTTCAAACATCAACATCAACACCAGTGGCTCCTCTACGGGCAGTAATTTCAATTATCAATGGGCTACGACGAATGGGAACATTGTGAATGGGGCTACCGGAGGCGCTCCTTTGGTTGACAAAGCAGGCTCCTATAACCTTGTCATTACAAATAGCAACAATGGCTGTACTGCTACTGCTACGGTTACCGTAACGCAGGATACCGCAAGCCCAGCAGTCCTTGTGCAAGCCCCAGCCGTTTTGACTTGTTATCTGCCAGCCCAAACCTTACAGGCTACTAACTTTTCTTTACCAGGAAACTTTACTTACCAGTGGTCTGCAGCCGGTGCGGGCAATATTATAAATGGTGCGTCCACCCTCAACCCCACCATAAGTGCGGGCGGATTGTATAATTTGTTGGTTACAAATACACAAAACGGGTGTACGGCCAGCCAATTCATCGCGGTGGATTCCAATATTGCTACCCCAGCAATGAATATCATCCCCATTGACACAATTGACTGCACAAATCCAACCCAAACCATTACAGCCATCAATAATTCCTTACCAGGCAGTTTTAGTTACAATTGGTCGGCCACCAATGGCGGAAATCTGTTATCGGGTACAGACCAATTGACTCCTATTGTTAATGCAGCAGGTAATTATCAACTCCTTGTAACGAACCTGGTCAATGGATGCACCGCAACCATTGCAAGTCCGGTTGTGGTGGATACCCTAGCCCCTTCGGTTTCCATTGCTTTTCCGGATACGGTCAAATGTAAAACACCTCTGATTACCCTGTTTGCAAGCAATATCGGCACTGCTGGCAATTTTAGTTACGCCTGGTCAGCGAGCAATGGTGGAAACCTGATTTCAGGAGTTACGGGACTAACTCCACAGGTAAATGCAGGTGGATTATACACTTTAACAACCCGCAATAACCACAACGGCTGTACAACAGTAGCCAGCATTTCAACTGCTGAAAACACGGTTATTCCTGTTGCAGAGGCTGGTCCCAATGATACCCTGAGTTGTTCCGTCAATGCAATATTGTTAAATGGAAGCGGCAGCGGCAACAATCCGGTTCAATTTAATTGGTCGGCCGCACAAGGAGGTAATATCATCAATGGCACCAATTTAACAACCCCCGAAATCAACGCCGCTGGATTGTACACCATTACCGTAACGAATATTGTCAACGGGTGTACCGCGGTTGATAGTGTTCGGATATTTAATGACCTGAATGCACCCGTTTCAAATGCTGGTACAGCCCCTGTTTTGACCTGTAGCGTAAAGCAATTCAACTTAAATGGTTCAGGAAGCACCGGAAATGGCATTTCGTACAATTGGACCACCCAAAATGGTGGTAATATTATTTCCGGACTGACTACCCTTCAACCGATTATTGATCAACCTGGTACGTATTTATTAACTGTTTTTAACAGCAATAATGGTTGCAGCGCACTTTCAGCAATCACGGTTTTGCAAGATTTAACAACCCCTCAAATTGATGCAGGTATATCAGATACCCTTACATGTAGCACAACGAGCCTGAAACTTCAAGGAACGGCCACTGCAACCAATGGTGGCACACTAGGTTATTTATGGTCAGGTGCTGGTATTACCTCAGAAGCAACAACCCTGAGCCCAACCATCAACGCACCTGGAACCTACTTGCTGTCCGTGACCAACGCTTTAAATGGATGTACCGCCATCGATCAGGTTCAAATCAGTATCGATACCGTAGCGCCAACGCCTACCGTTGCTCAGCCTGAAATCTTGACCTGCGAAACCAAGGTTATTACGATTGATGCCAGTGTTGCTTTATTAAACGGCACCTTTTCTGCGAATTGGAATACCCTAAATGGGCAATTTGTAGGAAGTCCGGCACAACTTGATCCAATGGTCGATAAACCTGGCATCTATAATTTAATCGTTCAAAACACCAAAAATGGTTGCAGTACCACCATTTCCAGTACCGTAATACAGGATATTGTGCCTCCAACCGCGCTTGCAGCAACCATAGAAGCCATTACCTGCAAAATGCCGGTTGTACTGGTGGATGGTACAGGTTCATCTGCTGGACCCATTTACACCTATAATTGGTTGGGTTCAAATGGCGGAAACATTAATGGACCGGCCAATATCCTTATGCCTTCAGTGGACAAACCTGGCACTTTTACCCTGACGGTTCAAAATACCAGCAACGGATGCTCGAGTACCGCCAGCACCATCGTAACGCAGAATACGACACCCCCTACCCTCTTGATCAATCCGCCCGCCGTTTTGAATTGCAATGTAAAATCGGTTCAACTCACTGGCTTGGTAAGCCAACCCACTGGCGGATTTACGGCCTCCTGGACTAGCACCAACGGGCAAATAGTAAGCGGTCAAAACAGCCTACTTCCAATTGTAAACCAGCCTGGTATCTATGAATTAACCGTCATAAACCAGCAAAACGGTTGTAGTAGCACAAGCAACACAACTGTTTTGGAAAATATTAAAGCCCCAGGTGCCGAAGCAGGCCAGCCAGCGGAGTTGAATTGTATTGATACCGAGGCAACTTTGCAGGCTAACAGCCCATCTGGCAGCACCCTTGCCTATGCCTGGAGCAGTGTAAACGGACAAATCATTGCGGGTGCCTCGACCGCAGCCCCTGTTGTAAATGCGCCTGGTACCTATCAATTAAAAATTACGGATACCGCCAACGGATGCACTTCAACCGATTCGGTGCTGGTATTTAAAATTTTACCACCTGAATTTGCAGCAACAGCGATCCAGCCAAACTGTGTCAGCCCCAAAGGAAGTATTTACATCAGCACAGTAACAGGCGGAGAAGCGCCGTTTACTTATTCTGCGAATGGCGGTCAAAGTTATCAAACCACTACCGCATTCAATCAAATGCCAGCTGGTGACTATACCCTTGCCGTTTTGGATGCCAATGGCTGCCTTACTACGCAGGATATTTTCTTGCAGGAACCGGTTTATCCTAAAGTTACCCTAGATCCAATCCAGCTGATTGACTTGGGAGATTCAATTCAATTACAATCTTCACCCAACATTCCGCTATCTAATATAAGCAGTTGGACTTGGACACCCGCAGATGGCCTATCCTGTGTAACCTGCCCTGCCCCCTTTGCAAAACCAATTAAAAACACCCAATATACACTCACGATCACCAACCTGCTGGGATGTTCAGCCAATGCAAGGGTACAGGTAAATGTTGTGAAACGGCGGTATGTATATGCACCTAATATCTTTTCGCCGGATGGAGATGGCCTCAATGACCGATTCAATCTTTTCGGAAAAGGCGTGAAAACAGTAAAAGCGCTCCGCATTTACGACCGCTGGGGTAGTGAATTGTTTTTTGCCGAAAACATGCAACTCAATGACGAATCAGTAGGTTGGGATGGAAATTTCCGTGGCAACCCGGTAAATCCCGCCGTTTTTGTGTGGCAGGCGATCGTTGAATTTCTGGATGGTGCAGTGGAAATCTTATCCGGCGATGTTACGGTAAAACGGTAGGCTCGATTTGTACACAAATTCAAAACATATCCCAACCCAAAGCAAACCGTATTCTGCTATAATCCAGGGGTATTTTTCGAGGTAAATCCCTCCTGAATAATGCGAATAGGAAAAAAGCACCAGAAATGTCCAGGTAATTGGAAACTGCCATTTACCCAATAGCCCTAGCACAAAAGGTATTGCAACGTACCAGGGATGGACGGTTGATGATAAAGACAAGTGTATCACGGAAGCAAAAAGCAAAGCGGATTCAAGTGAAATCCGTTTTGCTTTTTTTTCGGTCGCCGTAAATAATGCAAGAATCATTACACTAAGTATGGTTATCAAGCCTAGCCAAGGTCCAATTTTGGCGCCAATTTGCCAGCCTGTCTCCCAGAAACCTACCAGGGTGCACAGATAATATATGCTCGCATTGAACTGAAACTTTTGAAAATAAAGGTCAATACTGGTCGCCATATGCTGTAACAACGCCCAATTAAAGATAGGCAAGAAACAAATAAGGGTACCTAACCCTACTAGCACACAATACCACAAACCGCGCCACCAACCCAGGTAACGCCATAAAATAGGCAAAAAAAGCAAGGGTAATAGTTTTGAAGCAATTGACAAGGCTAAAAATACCGCAGATTGCGTCCATCGCTGGTTGCGCAAAGCCCATATAGCCGCTAACAAAAAAAAGATTAATGCCGCTTCAAAATGGCAATTTCCTACCAATTCGATGATTATCAAGGGGTTTAAAGCGTACAATATTGCGGCACGTGGACCAGCAAGCCGCCGGAGCAATAGAATAGACCCAATTTCACACGCGTATAAAAACAGTTTGATAATCACCGTTGCCCCCCAAACCCCTTGCGGTGCTAAACAACACGCCAAGGCAAATATACCTTGGCAAACTGGTGGGTAAACCGTAAAAAAGGCCCTTGAATTCATGTTTGTGTACAATTCCGAATCCACCAAATGTAGATTTGCAGGTATTTTCACAAAAGCATCGGGCGTAATCGAAAAAGGATGGACACCTTGAAGCCATAAATGGCCATCCCACAAAAAACGATAAATATCATCGGAAAGGTTCGGGATGCTAAACAACAAAAGCCCTCGGAGGAGTACGCCTAAATAAAACATCCAGGAAAAAACGCTTCCGTTTTTATCAAAAAAAGCACTCAAATAGGCATATATTAAAAAAAAAGCGCCCATAGATGCCAATATAGCGGCAAAATGAGCGCGTTGCAGGTAATAACCAATAAAAACCGTCAGTACACAAGCGAGTGCACTGACGGTATATAATATTCTTTTAGATGAAAAAGCAGGGTATTTCATACACCACGGTTGACGGTTAGCCCGGGTTATTCAGCCTGATTTCATCATCGTTACCATCAATAAATCGGTATTCATTTAAATGGAAATCTGCATTAGCCTCAATTCGAATCCAGCGGTTGTACTTGATAAACCAGTTGATTTGGCGTTTGTGCCAATTTTTGCGCAGATAAGATTCCAAATAAGGGTGCACCGTAATTGCCAGGGGCGCTTTTGGCCGTGATTGCATAACATATTCCAGGTCGCGTTCAATTTCGTCAGTCAGTAGGATGGTCGCATTCACTTTTCCGGTACCGCCACAAGCAGGACAGTCTTCCGAAGTATTGATTACCACTTCCGGGCGTGCGCGCTCGCGGGTAATCTGCATCAAGCCAAATTTGGAAAGGGGCAGGATGGTATGTTGCGCGCGATCCTTTCGCATAAAATCTTCCATGGCTTTCGCCAGTTGTTTTTTATGCTCCAGGTTTTTCATGTCGATAAAGTCGATCACGATCAAGCCTCCGATATCACGTAACCTGATTTGGCGGGCGATTTCTTCCGCGGCCTCCAGGTTTACGCCAAAAATAGTTTGTTCGACATCAGCGGTTGTCATTTTATGGCCGCTGTTTACATCCACAACATGCATGGCCTCGGTCTTTTCAATGACAACATAGGCGCCACTATTCATGGTAGCAGTTTTGCCGAAAGAAGCTTTTATTTGCTTCGTTACGCCAAAAGCATCAAAAATAGACTTATTTCCATTGTGGAGTTGTGCGATATTGACCTGTTCGGGGCTGATATTTTGCAGGTATGCACGAATATCGGTGTACAGTTCTTTGTCATTTACCACAATTCGGCTAAAACCATCACTGAGCATGTCACGCAACACACTGGCAGGCTTATCGAGTTCGCTCAATAATTTTGCCGGCGCGCTTTCCGTTTTCAGTTGTTGGAAAATATCTTCCCATTGGCCGACCAATCGGGTAAGTTCTTCATGCAGTTCCTGTACTTTTTTACCTTCTGCTGCGGTCCGAATAATGATACCAAAGTTCTTAGGTTTGATGCTTTCTGCGAGCGTATGGAGGCGCTTGCGTTCTTCAGAACTGGAAATCTTTTTAGAAACAGAAACGGCATCCGAAAACGGCGACAAAACCATATACCGGCCGGGCAAGGTAAGTTCACAGGAAAGCCTTGGGCCTTTTGTGGAGATAGGTTCCTTTAAGATTTGTACGAGAACGGGCCAGCGCTTATTGAGCACTTGGTCAATTTTTCCGGTTTTGACAATTTCATCATCAAATTTGAAATTATCCAGTTTGTGGGTATTAATGCTGCCATTTATGACCCCATTTGACCATTTAACCAGCGAACGCAATTTTGGACCCAGGTCGGTATAATGCAAAAAAGCATCTTTTCGGTGCCCAATATCGACAAAAGCGGCATTGAGTCCGGGCATCATTTTCCGTATTTTTCCGATAAAAATATCGCCTACGGTAAAATTGTTATTCGTTTTTTGATGTTGGAGTTCGGTAAGTTTACCACCTTCCAATAAGGCAAGTTCAACGCCAGACTCGGTGGCATTGATAATGAGTTCTTTATCCACGATGGTAATATTGGTTTGCAACAAGCAACAACAATAAGCCCTTCGACCGGTTACCGGGAGTGGTACGGGCGTCAAAGTGGGCCGTCGAGAATAAAGTTCGGGATTGACGACGCGCTTCACAGCGCATTCATCCGGCCGATGCAACAAGGAGGAGGGTAACAAAGCGCACATTATCCAAATGGGGCAGTTGGATATCGGCAAAATGAAGAAAACTAAGCTTGTCGCAACTCGAAAAGTGTCAATCAGGTGGACTTAGTGTGTCCTGATGCGGGCATACCGCAAAAAAACTTTCCAAAAGCAAGAGGCTTCCGGAAAGTCTTTTTGTTCGACGGTGGCCGTTGGCGCTGGCCCCAGTAGCACCGGTTTTTTGCCGAAAGGCATTAAGCCGAAGCCTGTGGTTCAGACACTATCGGTTTTTCTTCTTATGGCGATTCTTACGCAGGCGTTTTTTACGCTTGTGAGTGGCAATTTTGTGACGTTTACGTTTTTTTCCGCAAGGCATACTGCTGCAAATTGAAAGTTAAAGTTCTGTGATCCGTTTGACTTAACTAATTGGGTGACTGCACGCAATCTTGTCCAGGTAGCAATTTTCAATTCGGACTATTTATTACAAATCTTGGCGAATTGCGCCGATTTATCCATTTGACCTGCTCCCTCATAGGCTTTTGCCAAGAGGCAGGGGGTATTAAAATTGGTTTTATCCAAACTCCAGGCCTTTTCCAACCGGTCGATGGCGCGTTGCCATTGTCCTGTTTTGATAGCCAAACGCCCAAGTGCGTTATATACAGCCGGGCTTTCTGGATATTTTTTTTCCAAATCCCGCAACAACAACACGGCTTTCATCGGATTGTCTGGCGGCGGATTTTCGGCATATACTAAAGCAAGGTTCACACTATGCTCTGGTTTGTCCGGGTTTAATGCAGCGGCTTTTTCGAAAGCACCCTTAGCATGTTGGGCACAAAAATCGCGCAAAGATGGTTCTTGACTGGCAATCAGGGCATTATAGAAGGTTGCCCCCACGACCGACCAAGCAGTATCTGCCTTTTCAATTTCGGCAACTTGTTCTGCATAGATCCCAGAAACAGGTGTTTGCCCAGCATTATACCACAATGCTGATAATTGTTTGAGTGCTGCCACCCTTTCTACATCATTTTTAGATGCAGTAAGCTCTGCTTCTACTTTACCAACCGCTGTGCGCAAACCATCATCTGCGTGTGATTTAGCTTCAGCCAGCATCGCACCGAAACCTGGGGCTTCATCTTGCGCAGCCGATGCGTCTTCCAGTTTTTTTTGGGCAGATGGTTTGGTATCAAAACCAAGGTAGAGGCCCAAAAACAGTGCCAATGCCAAAAAAAGTACCAGAAATTGCGTTCTTGTCATCATATAGGTCGAATACGAACTTTATGTTAGGCCCGTATCACGATTCATTTCGATTTATTCTTCTCCGTCGTCGTCTGGCAACGAAGTAACATTCACCTTAACTGCTTCAGTGAAAATTTTCGCTGGCTTGAAAGAAGGAATGTAATGTTCAGGGATCTCGATCGACTTCCCTTTTTTGATGTTGCGGCCCACTTTTTTAGCGCGTTTCTTAATTACGAAACTGCCAAATCCGCGGATATAAACGTTTTCTCCGCTTTGCATTGTAGACTTAATTTCCTTAAAAAGTTCCTCCAGAGCAACGAGTACGTCAACTTTCGCAACTCCAGTCTTTTCGGAAATAGCATTCACCAGGTCAGCCTTTCTCATGTTTTAGTTCGTTGATTTTGAACAAGTTATGAACAAAAATAGGGTGTTCGAAAAAACGAGACGCAAAGATCGTACTTTTTTTGACCTGTGCAAACTTTTGGCGAAAAAAACTACAATCTTTTGTTGCGTTTTTTTATCCAATGCAAAATGAAAATAAAATAGATCGGTTGTCTGCGCTTTCGGGTGCAAACTCGCTCTTATTCAGCACTCTACAAACATTTTTCCTGAAAAATATTCATCTACCGGGTTCTAAAGAGGCAATTTTATATACATTTGTGCCTCTATGATATGAAGATCCCACCAAATTTGCATGCATTATTCGGTGGGAATGCCTAAAACTCCAAACAATCGTTCACATTTACCTTTTTCTGCACCTATATGTTGCTTTCGATGACGGGTTATGGTCGTGCCCATGGTAGTTATGGTGATAAAACAATCACTGTTGAACTTCGCACGTTAAATTCTAAAATGACCGATATTAAATTGCGGTTTCCTGGCGAGTACAAGGAAAAGGAGGTGGAAATACGCAAAATGATCAGCGATCATGCCGAACGTGGTAAGATTGATTTTGTCCTTGAAGTGCAAAATGCAGATGGCGCAGCCCCGGTAAGTTTGAATATTGCCCTATTTAAAGGCTATTACCGTGAATTGACAAAACTCGCCCAGGAATTGAACATGGATACGGGCGAAATCATGCAAACGATTTTGCGTATCCCCAATGTAGTTTCTTCCGCATCCGGAGATTTAGACGAAGCGGAATGGGCCGTTATTGCCGACACCATCAACCGTACCCTGCAAGCGTTACATGCTTTTCGCAAACAGGAGGGCAAGGCCTTGGAGGCTGATTTGCGCTTACGGGTAGCAAATATTATGTTATTGCTTACTGAAATCACCCCTTTCGAACAAGAACGGTTCACACGCATGCGCGAGCGCCTACTGCATAACTTGGAAGAAGGCCTGGGCAAAGAAAATGTGGATATGAACCGTTATGAACAGGAAATTTTGCACTACCTGGAAAAGATGGACATCACGGAAGAAAAGGTAAGGCTTGAGCAGCATTGCAAATATTTCCTGGAGCAAATAGAAAACAAGCAACAGTCGGCCGGGCGCACCCTCAATTTCATTTCGCAGGAAATGGGACGCGAAATCAACACCCTGGGAGCAAAAGCCTACGATTCAGATATGCAAAAGCTGGTGGTGCAAATGAAAGATGAGTTAGAAAAAATAAAGGAACAACTAGCCAATGTTTTGTAATTAGACCTAGGTTAAAATGTTAAAATTGGTGAAGTTGAAAATAAGCGGTAGAAAAAACCGTCTTTCAACACGCAACTAAACATTCCGCGATGGCATCAAGCCTTTTCCGGTTATCCATTCTGACCTGTCTTTGTATATTCTTTTGTGCGCCTTTAGCCTTCGCACAATTAGCTGATTTCCGTCAGGACAAAGTTTTTTTTCAAAAAAAGAAACAAGATTTCAATCTATGGCTAAAGCAAAACAATTTATCGGGTATTTTTCGGGCAGATAGTATTGCTGTTTCGACCCAATCCGTAACCCTTTTCATTAAACCAGTTTACAGAGGGAAACAGGTTTGTGACTCCATGCAATGCGCTTGGAACCAACTTGAGCGGTCCAACAAACAGTTGAGCGGTCAGTTTTTTCACGAACGTTTGCTGCATAAGTGGGCTTTTTTGGCTGAAGTGCACGAGGACCAGGCCGTTGTAGTAGTACGTTGCCATGATCCAGCCCATTTTTCGGCCAAAATATACAGCAACAAAGGTAAAATTCCTGTAGAAACGCTGAGCATTCGGTCGGGTGTAGTAGCAGAAGTTACGACCCCAGCTTCTTTGCAAGGGGTAAATGTAGGAGATAACAAGATGCTTTTGCAAGGCAAGCAGGTTGCTGCCGTTTGTCAAGCAGCCCGGCGCTACCTCGTAGGTGTATATAAAGCAAAAGGGACACCTATATTATGGAAAGCAAAAATTGACAGTTCTTATACCACTTACGACGAATTTGTGCTCGAAGTTACGCACCTTAGCAATGAAATTTGCCCAGATGGTTACTTCGAATACCACCGAATTTACGTAAAAGGTTTGCAGAAAGGCAATGATGTAGAACTTTCTTGGGAATTTCAGGGAAAATACGGTTCTGGCATCATTTTTCCTCCACGTAAAAACGACTATAAGGACATGGATTTGCGTTATAAAACCAGCCTCGAAGAATACCAACGCCAACTTTTCAAAAAATTAATGGACGCGCTACGCTCATGAGTACGACCCGCACACATACGATAGGCAGATCTATGGCCGACACCAATTCAGTACCCGACACCACCAAAACCAGTTCGACCGAATTGTCGCCCCGCACGCGTATTGCGCGCCTGATTTTGGTATACCATTTTACCCTGATCGCTGCCGCCAGCGTATTTTATATCATGAAGGGATTTGACTTTGAGGAGTTTACCTCGCTCATCGGGATCCTTGCGCCAGTTACTGCGCTATATGGAGGAGCGGTTTTTCGGTTTATCGGACGCAGTATTACTGAACCAAACCTGAACGGGCAAAACAGCGCACCGATTAATGGTTTGGTAAAATGGCTTGTTAATGGGCACTTTGCAGCGATGATGGCCCTCATTTCCATGAAAGCACTTGCGCCCAATATTCTGAATTTCCAGGACATGACGATGTTTTTGACCCTGGTAGAGTCAGCACTGGGCGTTTACATGGGCAATATTATCCTTGCCTTGTTTGAGGATGGGAAAAAAGAAGCCTAAAAAATACTACTGGGCAACTGCAAGGCCGATCAAGGACTCGAATAATGCCTTGCCATCGGTATTTCCTAATACCGTTTCGGCGGCACGTTCTGGATGCGGCATCATACCAAATACATTGCGGTTTGCATTGCAAATACCGGCGATGTTGCGCGATGCGCCATTGGGATTGCCCGCTTCATTAATTTTGCCATCCTCTGTGCAATAGCGAAATAGTACCTGGTTATTTGCTTCCAATTGATCCAGGGTTTGCTCGTCGGCATAATACCGGCCTTCGGCATGTGCAATCGGGATTTTAAGTGCCTGCTCTAAATCCAGGTTTGCAGTGATCAAGGAATCATTGGTAACTGCCCGTAACCAGGTGTTTTTACAGATAAACTGCTGGTTTGCATTACGCAGCAATACGCCTGGCAACAATCCGGCCTCGCAAAGTATCTGAAAGCCATTACAAACACCAAAAACAAGGCCACCTGCTTGGGCAAATGCCTTTACCGCCTGCATAATTGGCGAAAATTGTGCAATTGCGCCCGCACGCACGTAATCACCATAGGAGAAGCCTCCCGGCAATACCACACAATCACCAGGGCCAAAGCCAGGCAATGCCTGTTCTTTATGCCATAACTTTATGGTTTCCTGGCCCATCACGTCGCGTAAAACGTGCACCATATCATCATCACAATTGGAACCTGGAAAAACAATTACGCCAAACTTCATGGTCAAAAAAATTAAAAATGCATTTGATATGAAAACTGCCTTGTCCTAAAATGGGAAAAATTGTAAAAAAAACAAGGCTCCCAACAAGATCAAGTGAAAAATCTCCGCCATAACGCGGCTCCTTACCGCCATAAAACCCATTGCCAGAAAAATACCCACACTAGGCATTACAATCATAAAATGCGCCAAAAAAGGCTCTTTTGAAAGTAAATACCCAAGGCTCCCCATCACAAAAAACCAATAGAGCACACTGATTGATTTTTGCGTTTGAATCAATTTGCGCGAATAATAGGAACTAAATCCTAAAATCACGACCAAGAAAAGAAAGAGTAAGAAACCCAGTTCATAATATTGAACAATAGGTATCGAGGCTCCAAAATTGTAAAAACCCCAAATTTCTACAAAATTCCTTTTAAAAAACAAGCCTCCCACATCATACCAAAAGCATCCTAACCAAACGAGTACCGTGGCAACTAAAATGGCCGAAACAAAAACCAATTGTTCCCGAACAGCAAATGAACGCATTACATTAAGTCCGGCAAGCGCTGCGATCAGTAAAAATAGTGCATGTGGGTAAAACAACACGCCCACGGTGATCCACAAAGCTGCATCAAAAATGAGGGCAATGGCATTGGGCGTTTTATACACCTTCAAAATCCGACGAATACTAATTGGTACAAAAAAAGTAGCCACTAAAGGCGGGCTCAGAAACAGAAAGTCGGGTAAAATGGCTGTTACTAAGACAAAAAACATCCCAGGCAGCCAATTTCGGTCATTTAAAATACGGAACTCATCCGCCAAGTTATTTACCAACAGTGCCTGGATAAAAATCAACAAAGCCGCCACGCCTGCAGAAATTAAGGTATGATCCGTTGCCCATTGAAACATTAAATCATACAATACCCCACCTTGATTTATTTGAGGTGCCGTCGGTACTACAAAACCCAAAAAAGCGGCGCCATGCGTCAATAAGACGTACAAGGCCAAGGGTATTGTAGTAACGATCTGGTTATTTCTGAAAAAAGCGATCACGATGCGGTTTGAAGCAGGGTAAGTTGTAAAACGCAACCTGCATTTTAATTTGCCCTGATTTTAAGGGGCGAAGGTACGATAAAATATTGGCCAGACTGAGCGCCATTGGGGGCAATATTTTAGCGCATTTCCCCCAAATAGTCTTCCAAAATATGAAAAAGCGGCTTATGTTCGTGGACAAAATGGTCTTCAGTGAGTTTTTGCACTTCCATCCAGCGCAGTTCCGCAATATCATCACTGGCAACGGGTTCGCCCGATTCGAGGGTACAGGCATACAAATGGGTCATGATGCCATCCATAGAATCGCGGTATCGCCAATCATCAATGCGGCAAGAACCGATGTATATCAATTCGACGACTTCAAGGTCTCCGCACTCTTCCAGCAGTTCGCGGATTGCCGCCATTTCATAACTTTCATCACTTGGATCAGTAAAGCCGCCCGGAAACCGTTGTTTTGTTTCATTTTCCTTTCGGGCCAATAATACCTCCTTCATGTTGTTTCGAAACACTGCAATATCAACGGTTGGATAAACAGTCGGGTATCGGCGAATGGTGGCATATAAAATACCGGCCCGGAAATCGCGCATGCGTTCCACTTCAGCCATGGGCATTTCTTCGGGAAAATCGTCTTCCAGTGCCTCCCAGACCGACGTTTCATAATTGCCAGAATAGCGTTCTACAAAATTTTCCTCGGAGCCATAAATGGTTACGGGGCCTTCGGGGCGTTGCTCCAGAATACGACGGTCGAGTTCCTGGCTCCAGATACGGTCGTCGGGCAAATCGGGCATTTCAAGGACGGTCAGGGTATCGCCAAATTCGGCTTCAAACATTTCGGCGCGCAATACCCACTCAAGCGGATGGCGATCGCTGGGTGCCGGGTTCGATGCCAAAAACACCATTACTTTTTTATGTTTTTCCTGTACTTCTGCAATCAGTTTGAGGTGAACGTCATTTAATTCCAGTACCTGAAAGCGACCGAGTATAATTCCAGTTGAATACATCATTTATGTTTTTATCTTATTTATGAATCGCATCAGCCACCATACCAGCAACCCGGAAAGCACTGCCAGGTACCAGGGAATTGAAAAATCCTGTTCCAGATCGACCGAAGTAAGTTTTTGATTATAAAGGTATTGTCCCACAATTTGAATGCCATTGTTAAAAAAATGGGCAATCACCGGAACCCAGAAATTCCGGGTGCGCCAGTACAGCCAACCCAGAATGGTTCCCAGGAGCATACGTGGCAAAAAGCCTTCAAATTGAAAATGAATGAAACTAAAAATGGCCGCTGAAATGAGCAGCACAACCCATGGATTGGCGATTCGGCGCATCAGTTGTTGTTGCAAAACACCTCTGAATACGAGTTCTTCGCCAAGGGCTGGCAGCAAAGCAATGATTGCCAGGTTACCTAAAAGTTCACCCAGGTTTTGCATTTGCAATAAACCTTTAATCGCCTCTGCTGTTTGCGCTTCCATCAGCCTCCAACTTTCGGGGATGGGCACCATTTTATTGATGTTGTAAGCAAAGAGTACCAATGGTATGGAAACAAGCATGAGCAACAATGCAGCGATCAATGTTTTTCCTTGTGGTAATTTCCGGATACGCAAATAATCAGGCCAAGTGAGCGGCGCTTGTTGATAGAACAAACGAACGGTGGCCCATCCTGCCAACACAAACGTGCACAGGTGGCTCACGCCCAGCATGATGCGCATATGCCAACGCGTTTCAAAATCGGCATCTGCCGGAAAATTGCTGGTTAGCACACTTGTATCCCAATGGACCAGGGTTGCGAGCAGCATAAATACCATGCCACCCAACAAAGTAAGTGCCATGGAAAATCCTAATTGAGTAAACAACACCAAATGCACTTTGGGCAACTTTTGTGCTTCAGGTGCTTCGAACTGTAAAAAATCTTGGGACATAGGCTCTTTTTCTAAAGTTGTGCCAAATTCTTCCATACCGTTATACTTTTGCGCCAAAGATAGACAAGGAAAACGCTCGCCTGTGCTGAATTTTGAGCGCAAACATGAACAAAACTTCTAACAATATGACCAAATTAAGCGTAAACATCAATAAAGTAGCCTTAATGCGCAATGCACGCGGTGGAAACCTACCCGATTTGATCCAAGTTGCCAAGGATTGCGAGCAATTTGGGGCAGAAGGAATTACGGTACACCCTCGTCCCGACCAGCGGCATGTTCGTTACAGCGACATACCTGCCTTGCGTGCGGTGGTTCAAACGGAGTTTAATATTGAAGGTAACCCTACCCGCGATTTTCTGGATCTGGTATTGGCCAATCCGCCGCATCAATGCACCTTGGTGCCCGATAGTCCACAGCAGCTCACTTCCGATGCAGGATGGGATACCATCGCGCATGCGGATTTCCTCAAAGCGGTGATTGCCGAACTAAAAAGTAAGCAAATCCGGGTGTCTCTTTTTGTAGATCCAATCGCAGACATGGTTGTAGGGGCAAAAAATTGTGGGGCCGATCGAATTGAATTTTATACTGGCCCCTTTGCAGCACAATTTGAAACGGATCCGGCTGCTGCAGTGGCTCCTTATACGCATGCTGCAGCGGTCGCCATGGAAGCAGGAATTGGTATCAATGCCGGCCATGATTTAAATTTAAAAAATTTGCAATATTTTAAAGCCCATTGCCCCGAATTGTTGGAAGTCAGCATTGGTCATGCACTGATTGCCGATGCACTTTACTTTGGACTATCCTCCACAATAAAAATGTACCGACAGCAACTTTTGTAGAGCGAAAAATCGCCCGGACTGAGCGTTAAAAAAATTTACAATAAATTAATAATGAGTCGATTAAGCACAATCTTAGGCCGTATCTTATTCGGCCATTGTGATTTTTTTAAAAATTTTAACACTATTTTATCTGCAAACAATGTACCTTTGGAAACAAACCTTCTCTTAGTCCAAATAATAATCGTTTACAATTACCAAATCAAACTTTCGACGGCCGCTAACGGGCAGCATTTTGTGCTGTGCTGTTAGCAGCCCTTTTTAAGGATAAGGATGCAAATTCTTGCCTGATTTTAATCCGATTCTTGCTGTTTTTTCAACATCTTTCTTTAACCAAATCAATTTTTTGTATGAAGCGATTACTATTTACCCTGTTCGGGGTATTAGCTATCATTGGCGTGTCTATGGCACAACGTACTGTGTCTGGAATAATCAGCGGTGATGATGGCGAAGTACTGATTGGCGCATCTGTAAGCGCTAAAGGTACTTCCACCGGTGTTCGTACCGGTCTCGATGGCAAGTATAGTTTGAATGTGCCCGCTGGCACAGATGTACTTGTGGTTTCCTACACTGGATATAGTGCTCAAGAAGTAAGTTTAGGTGCCTCCAACGTAGTAGACGTTGTATTGGCTTCTGGCGTACAGCTTACTGAAACGGTCGTTACAGCCTTAGGCATTACACGATCGGAGAAAGCCCTCGGTTACTCGCTGCAAGCGGTAAACGGGGAAGACCTTGTTCGCGCGCGTAGTACCAACATCGTCTCGGCACTTTCAGGTAAAATTGCGGGTGCGCAAATTACCTCCAGCAGTAACCTCGGCGGATCTTCCCGCATTATTTTGCGGGGTGCGCGTGCAATTCAAGGCAATAACCAGCCGCTTTTTGTGGTGGACGGGGTTCCAATTGACAACTCAAACTTTACTACAGCGGATCAAGCGCGTGGCGCACTCGGTTATGACTATGGCAATGCGGCCCAGGACATCAATAGTGACGATGTGGAGTCGGTTTCTGTACTCAAAGGTGCAACTGCTGCTGCACTTTACGGCTCGCGTGCAGCCAATGGTGTAATTGTAATCACCACTAAAAAAGGCAATAAAAACAAAAAGAAACCGCTGGGTGTAACCTTCAGCACGGATAATTTCTTCAACAACGTTGCTTTCCTGCCCGACTACCAAAATAGTTACGGTGGTGGCCCGGATGCGAATAACATTCGTCCACGGGGCTACAACGACAATTCTGGTTTTTACAAAACATCCTACACGGATGATGCAGGTACTACTTACCAATCTTTTGACTTGGTACCAGATTACTCTTATGATGGTTCATGGGGCCCATCCTTTGGTTCGAATACAAAGGGTTATTTAGAAGGTTTTGCGGGTGCAAATGGCGGTTCATTCGGCGATTTGTCCCAATATTCCAACACCCCTATCACGTACCGTCCTTGGAATAGCTGGGATTCTTACGATGCACAACATTTTGGGAAGTCAGTTCCATGGGCTGCACAACCAGACAATATTAAGGACTACTACGATCAAGGTTTCCTTTCGAGCAATAACCTTTCGTTCAGTGGTGGCAATGAAAAGGCTTATTTCCGTGGTTCCTATACCAACTTGTATCAAAAAGGTACGATTCCAAGCTCTTCTTTGCGTCGTAACTCAATCAGCATCAATACCGGTATCCAAGCAACTAACCGGCTTTCTATTTCTACCGGTTTTAACTACGTTCAAAATAAAGGTGCCGGCCGCGGCGCTACAGGCTACAACGGTACGGGTTCTAACTTTAACCAGTGGTTTCAGCGTCAGTTGAACATGGATGAATTGCGCGATTACATCAATCCAAGTGATCCAACCCTTCAACGTTCCTGGAACCGGACAAGCGCCGAAGAAGCATCCCCTTTGTACTGGGACAATCCTTTTTGGGTAGCAAAACAGCGTCCACAAAATGACCAGCGCGATCGTTTGTTTGGCAATGCGAACATTAGTTTGAAACTTACTGACTGGTTGACTTTGACTGGCCGCGCCATGACTGATTTCTACACCGAAACGCGGGAGGAGAAAATTGCAGTAGGTAGCGTGGATTTGTCTAAATACAGCAAAGACATTTACACGGTAAATGAGAACAACTTTGACTTGATTTTACGTGGCAACAAGCAATTTGACAACAAATTCAGTGTCGATGCATTTGTGGGGGGCAACCGTTTGGATCGCAAAAATCGCCGTAACTACAACAGTACACAAGGCGGCCTGGGTACACCTGGCTTCTATAATCTGTCGAACTCAATTAGTAACCTGGCTGTAGTAGACAATACAGAACGCAAGCGGATCAACTCCGTATTTGGGTCTGTATCCTTCGGTTATAACAGTACGTTCTACTTGGATGTGACCGCACGGAATGACTGGTCCTCTACCCTACCTGCCGACAACAACTCGTACTTCTATCCATCCCTATCGGGTAGCTTTATTTTGTCAGAACTGTTGCCTAAGAATGTAACAGACGTATTGTCTTATGCAAAACTCCGTGCCAGTTGGGCAAATGTAGGCAGCGATACTGATCCTTATCGGGTACTTGACCCAGTGTACAATTCACGGGCAAACTTTGGAAGCAACCCTTTGGTTACTGTAGCCAACGTAATTAACAACCCGAATTTGAAGCCGGAAAGTACCAGTTCGTATGAAGTGGGAACAGAATTGAAGTTTTTCAAAAATCGGGTTTCCCTGGACGCAACGTATTATAAATCTACGACTAAAGACCAAATTGCGTCAGTTGACCAATCGAGCACAACCGGATACACAAGCCGTATTTTGAATGTAGGCACGATTGAAAACAATGGTGTCGAATTGTCTTTAAATACCACACCAATCCTTACCAGAGATTTCCAATGGGATTTGGGTATCAACTTTGCGCGTAACCGCAACAAAGTAAAAGAACTGATTGATGGTGTAGACAATATCCGTTTGGCCAACTTCCCCTTCTCTGTAAGTATTCAGGCACAAGAGGGTCAACCTTATGGCGTAATTGTGGGTACAGATTATACTTATGACACCAAGGGCAATAAACTCGTAAACCAGGACGGTTTTTATGTACCAACTGCTACGCCTGTAGCCTTAGGCAGCGTCTTGGCCGATTTCACCGGCGGCGCAACCACTTCCTTGACCTACAAAAATATTAGCCTGAGCATCCTGGTTGATTACCAAAGTGGTGGCAACTTGTTCTCCTTGTCCAATATGTGGGGAAAATACTCTGGTATCCTGCAAGAAACCACGGAGGGTGGTGTGCGTGAAAACGGCGTAGTCGTACAAGGTGTTTATGAAGAAGGTAGTGTTGTAAACGGCGAAGATGTTTCTGGCCAACCGAACAAAAGCAATATCGGTGCAATAGATCATTTCTTTGAAAATGGCGGATACGTCATTGCACGTGCTGACTTGTATGATGCCAGTTACGTCAAATTGCGTGAGGCGCGCTTGAGTTGGAATTTGCCTAAAAAGTGGTTCAACAACAAGGTTCAAAACATGTCCTTTTCCGTTGTTGGTCGCAACTTGGCAATTCTGTTCAAAAACATTCCAAATATTGACCCAGAAGCAGCCATCAGCGCTTCTAACATTCAGGGTTCTGAAGGTGGTCAGTTGCCTACCGAGCGCTCTATTGGTTTCAACCTGACCGTTGGATTCTAAAAAAGCCCTCCTTTTTTCATTCAAAAAAGAAAATTCTATGTTTATCAAACAGATAAAATTCTTACCCCTTCTTCTAATACTTGCAGCATTTGCCTGTACCAAGGATTTTGAAGAAATCAATCAAAACCCTAACAACCCCGTCAAGGCGTCAAGTGCGTTTTTGTTGACATCGGCTCAAAAGTCTTTGACGGATAATATTTATGATGAGTGGTTTACGGCGCGTTTTGGCAATCAATTTGCGCAATATTGGGCATCCAATTCTTACACAAATGAAAGCCGTTACACCTCGCTTCAATCGCGCATTTCGGATCCTTACTGGCGCCTACACTACAATACAGGCCTGGAGGATCTTTATGAAATTATCCGCCAGTGCAATGAAACGCCGCGCGAAGTAGAAGTAAACGGCAATGTAGACAACCAGAAAGCGGTTGCCTTGATTTTACAATCATTTGTTTTCCAAATCCTTACAGATACTTGGGGGGCCATTCCTTACACCGATGCGCTGAAAGGCAGCGCGGTTCCTTTTCCAAAATATGATGACCAGCGTACCATTTACCTTGGTTTGTTGAGTGCCGTCAATGAAGCAAACAGCTTGATTAAAACCAGTGAGCCTGGTCCCGCTGGCGACCAAGTGTTCGGTGGCGACATGACGCAATGGAAAAAATTCTGTAATTCGCTGAAAATGCGTATTGCGATACGCATGGCCGATAAAGAAGACGCTTTAGCAAAAACAGCCATCCAAGAAGCATTTGCGGCGGGTGTTATTACCAGCAACAATGACATTGCAGCGTTCCATTATTTAGGTGCCTTGCCGAATGCAAATCCGATTTACGAAGATTTCCTGACCCGTAAGGACTTTGCTTCGAGCAATACCATGGTGGATACTTTGTTGAAATTGAATGACCCGCGCGTTGCCTATTACTACGAACCGGCAACGGCTTCTGGCGATTTTATCGGCGAAGTGTACGGCATGACCGATGGCCAGGCAGCATCTACCACCTTGGCGGATGTATCGCAGCGCGGTACAACTGTATTGGCCGCTGATTTTCCGGCAATTTACCTAGATGCAGCAGAAGTGCATTTCATTTTGGCGGAAGCAAAAGAACGCTGGCCTGATTTGGCTTTAGGCGGAACCTCTGCTAAAGCATTTTACGACGGTGGTATCAATGTATCCATGCAATTCTGGAGCGGCGGAACTCTTTCACCAGGCGATATTGCTGGCTATACTGCACAACCCGGTGTTGATTATGATGCTTTGAAAGCAGCAGGATTGACTTGGAAACAAATCATTGGTTGCCAAAAATGGATTGCGTTGTACACACAAGGCATCCAGGGTTGGTCGGAATACCGTCGATTAGACTTTGGTATTTTGAAAAAACCGCGTGGTTTGGCCGCTTTTAATGATCCAACCAGAACCCCAGAATCGGTTATTCCATTACGGTTGGTTTATCCATCTGAAGAAAATAGTCTGAATGGTGTGAACTATCAGGCGGCTTTGGCAGCACAGGGTGCCAACAGTTTGCGCACCCGTTTGTGGTGGGATGTACAATAAATATAGATAATCGATTGATCTTTTAGGCTGTTTTGTAAGGATACTTATAAAACAGCCTTTTTTAATTAAAATTTCAAATAAGAAAACCGCCAGAATTGCGATTTTTGCATCTTTCAAAGCGTATTCCATTTTTTGTTCAATCAAATCATAGCCATGTCTTCCGACGAACGTATCCGCAACCGCCGCAATTTTCGAACGCCTATGATCATCCTGGGTGTCGCAATGACCCTTTTTTACCTCATCCTGGGAAGCATGTTGTTGTTACAAAAGAATTTTCTGCCCACGATTCCAGAGACCTTCCGCAATATATTTGCGGTAATGATCTTGGTTTATGGTGCATATCGGGGATGGCGGGTATATGCTGATTTGAACATCTAAACAAAAAAGTCTTGGATTTTGAGGCTTATTTTAACACTGCAAAAACTGAACTATGATACGCAATTGTTTAATGCTGAGTGTGGTAATATTGGTTTTTACCCTTTCTGCCTGCGAGCCACAGAAGGATAAAAATGGAAAAGTAATTGATACGCCCACCACGGGTTCCATCAAAATCATGGTAGATGAGGGCTACAAACCGATTATCGAATCGACCATTGATGTTTTTGATTCAATTTACCGGCTTGCCAAAATTGAACCGATTTATACTTCGGAGGGCGCTGCTGTGAACGCATTGATTAAAGACTCCATTCAAGTGGTGGTGATCACACGCAAGTTGACCGATTCGGAATTGGTATTTTTCAAACAACGCGGTTTTGTTCCTGCTACTACGCCTATTGCGCACGACGCCGTTGCGTTTGTGGTTCACCCAGATAACAAAGACACCATTTTTACGATTGATCAAATACGAGATATTTTAACCGGGAAAACAGATAAATGGTCACAATTGGGCCATAAATCAAACTTTGGCGATATTCGGCTTGTTTTTGATAACGCACTTTCCGGAACTGTGCGTTATGCAAAGGATTCCATTGCGCAGGGAGCAGCACTTGCGCCTTCCGCATCGGCCCTTACGACCAATGAAGAGGTGATTAATTATGTCCATAAAAACAAAAACGCCATCGGTATAATCGCTGCGAACTGGATATCCGACACCGACGATAAGGGGGTTCAAAAGTTTAGAAGGGAGATTAAAATTGCAGAAATTGCAAAAGCCGCCGGCAAAGAAGGGTACAAACCATATCAAGCGTACCTTATTACCAATGATTACCCTTTTAAACGCACCGTTTACATCATCAATGCCCAGGCCCGAAAAGGATTGGGATTGGGATTTGCTTCTTTCTTGGCGGGCGATAACGGGCAGCGCATTGTGTTGAAATCCGGTTTAGTGCCTGCACAAGCGCCAACCCGATTGATTAAGGCCACCAGAAAATAACTGTTTAAACCCTGCTCCCCAAAATTGGTTTACACAACTAGATACACGTTTGACATTGCAAAAGCGGCTTTTTACTCAATGATTGCTGTCATTTAAGCGCTTCTATGTTAAACTTGTTTTAATTATGCCCAAAATGCCAAATCTAATGTGGATTTATTCGCCTTAAAGCGTCTGAATATTTGAACTTTGCACCTTGAGGTACTAAGCTTTAGCAAAAATTAAACAAACTTTTTCCGAACAATGACAACTTTTCTGAGAAAAGCCCTTTTACTGGCGACCGTTTTGTATACACAATTGGCGACTGCGCAAACATTTACTGATGGTTTGACTGCGATGCAATTGGAGGATTGGGACAAGGCAATCAGCATTTATACTGCCTTAACCAAAGCAAACGCCACTGATCAAAATGCTTTGCTGAATCTTGGTAATGCCTATCTCGCAAAAGGCAACAAGGAAGAAGCCCGCAAAATTTTCGAATCTACGTTTGCCGTAAAGGCTGAAGGCGCACTTGCATTTGTTGCAAATGGTCGCGTTTTGTTGTTGCAAGACAATCAGACAGAAGCGGATAACCAATTTAAAAAAGCCGCTAAAAACGCGCGTAAAGACGTGAATGCATTGCGTCAAATCGGCGAATCTTATCTGTTTTATGTGTCACCAGGCGCCAAGCGTCCGAACCTGACCCGTGCAGAAGAGTTGCTGAAAGTGGCCTACGAAATGAATACCAAAGATTACAATACCCTGATGAGCCTGGCGTATTGTTATAAGGAGATGCCTAATGGTGGTTTGGCTGCACAGTTTTATGAATATGCCGAACAACAGGAGCAAAGCAACCCGTTGCCAAAGTTAATGATCGCGAAAGTGTATAAATCGGCAAAATTGGGCGACAAGTTTTTACTGAACATTGATCGCACGATTGCTATTGCGCCAACCTACACTTTGGCTTTGCGCGAAAAAGCACTTTACTTGTACTTTGCACGCAAATGGGAAGATGCTACAAAAGCATATAAAAACCTGGTTGCAAACGGCGCTGAAGTTACCATTGAGGACGAAATGCAATTGGCAAACTGCTTGTTTATCACAAAAGACTGCAAAGGCTGTAGTGAATTGGTTGAAAAAATTCTGAAAAAAGACGGTACCAAGAACTACCTCCGTCGCCTGCAGGCATATTGCGATTACGAAAACGGCAACTACCAACAAGGTTTGAACATTTTGAATGATTACTTCAAAATCGTTACCGCAGATAAAATCCTTTCTTCCGACTATGAGTACCATGGAAAGTTGTTGGTAAAAACCAAAGGTGATACCCTGACGGCAACAAACGACTTCAGAAAGGCAATTTCGATGGATACTTCCCGTTGGAAAGATCTTTATCTTGAAATTAGCAACTTGACGTACGCCCGGAAGCAATACTGCGATGCAGCGATTGCATACAAACTGTACCTGGACTCTGTACCAGAGCCAAAGGCTACCGACTACTATAACCTCGGACTGCGTCAGTACTATTGCAAAGATGACACCATGCGCTACCAACATGCTTTGGAATCCTTTAACAAGGTAACTACGCTCATGCCTGATAAAGCAATTGGTTGGTTGTGGGTGGCAAAAGCGAGTGCAAAACTTGATCCAGATGTAGAAAAACACCCAGAATTGGCGGCTACAGAGTTTGGCAAGGCCCACGAGCCATTCGAAAAATATATTGCCATTGCGTCCAGTGATAAAGTAAAAAATAAGAAAGACCTGATTTCTGCTTATGAATACTTGACCTACTACCATTACAACCGCAATGAGTTGCCTGTAATGATCGAGCTTGCCAATAAACTATTGGAATTGGATCCGACCAACCAAACAGGTGTAGAATTATTGAAAGCCGGACAGGAAGGTACGGGCGGTGCACCTGCTACAACCCCAGCGTCGGGCGGTGGAAATAAGTAATCGTTTGTTGATTGCTACTTATAAAAATGGCTGCTTCCGATTTGGAGGCAGCCATTTTTTATTTATACATAAAACCTTTATTTACAGTTGAATGGACTCAATTTTCCCAGTTTTACGACTTTGCTCGGCCATAAAGCCCATAATATGACTTTCAATGGATGTATCAATGGTCGATGTAAGTAAACTGGCATCCTGTTGAGAAATAGCCTGAATCCAATCCCTTACCAACCGACGATCACCACCGCCATGACCTCCTGTAAACTTGGCACTATCCTCTTCCAAAAATCTGGAATTATCATACACAACGGACTGCTTTGTTCGGAAATCCGTGAGGGTAAAGGTATCCATATCCCCTACAATATCCCCCATGCTACCCATAACGCGGGTGCGGCGGCCTGCGTAACTGGTAAATGCCTCCATGGATAAGCTTGCGGTAATGCCTCCCTCAAATTCAATGGAACTGATGTAGTGATCGTCCTGATTATTGTCCATTTTATATACACAGCGTCCGTAGTTGGTGTTGCGCAAGTACTCCAGGATTGCTTCGCCTTGTTTTTCGGGTGCTTCTGGCAAGTCAAAAACATACAACCAGCCTCGTTCACGATAATAAATTTTCATGGCCGAATACGGACAGGTCGCTTCAACGGCACATCCGTCCATACAACGCGGCGTACTACCCGCAGGTGCATTTTTTGCAGTAAACCATTTTAAACCACCCATGGCGACAATCTTTTGGCTGGGTTTATCGATCATCCAACGCAAAATATCCAGGTCATGACAGCTTTTAGCGAGAATGATCGGGGTTGTTGCATTCCGGTCGTGCCAATTACCCCGCACGTAGGAGTGGCTCATGTGGATATGCTCAATGGGTTCCAGGTGTTGGATACTCACCAGTTCGCCAATTGCACCCGAATGGATCAATTCACGCAATTTTCTAAAATAGGGTGCATACCGTAGCACGTGGCAAACAGCGACAATCCTGCCGGTTTTTTTTGCAAGTGCCAAAATATCGCGGCATTCCTGCTCCGTTGGTGCGATGGGTTTTTCTAACAAAATATCATATCCTGCTTTCAAGGCCGCCATACAAGGGCCGTAGTGCAGGTTATCGGGTGTGGTAATCAGGACGGCATCGGCAAATTTAGGTCGGGCAAATACATCTTCCCAGGTTTTGAAGCGATTTTCGGCGGCGATGTTGTGCTTTTTAGCATAACGTTCGTTGCGCAAGGGAATCGGTTCTGCCACGCCCACAATATCCAATTCCTCGGGAAAATCGACGGCGTAATTGCCATATACATTGCCGCGGTTACCGGCACCCAAGGTGATTGCCCGAACTGCTTTTAATGGTTTTTTATAGCGCGGGTTTTCATCGAACAGCGTAATTGCGTTGTGGCTTTCCAAATTTTCTGGAAAGCCACCCAATAACATCGTGCCGGAAGCAGCACCCAGGGTTTTCAGTAGTTTGCGACGTGAGATCGGCATAATGCAAATAATTTACGTTTGACAAATCTTTATTAGGAGACTTGCCAAAGGTAAATTATTTAATTTGGAGTAAATCGTTTTTTAGTTTAATTCAAGTCGAATTGGGAGTGTAAATTGAACATTTACAGGCGTACCATTCATTTCTCCTGGAATCCAGTAAGGCATGGATTTTATAACCCGGAGCGCTTCCTTTCCACAACCGCCGCCGATATCTTTCAAGAGTTTAATATCGGTGGCGCTGCCATCTTTTCGAATCACGAATGAAACTACTACGACACCTTGAATACCTAATTCCCTTGCTTGCACGGGGTAAATAATATTTTTACTGATATATCGGAACAACGCTTGCTCACCCCCAACAAAACTAGGCATTTTTTGAACGGTACTCCCATCGTAGGTTTCCTCTGGATCTTTTGCGTTGTTTTCAACTTTTGTAGATAAAACCGTTATTTCATCTTCCAATATGGGTGGTAAATCATCCGATCCATCTATATTTTGGCTGCCAATTGCCTTATTATTGTTCAACAATTCATCGATGGTGGTACTGGTTTCTGGATCCTGGATCTGTTCGTCCTTCATAACTTTAGGCGCAGTGAACTGTTGCGTAGCGCGGGGCAGCGTTACGGCGGTTTTGGTTTTTGGGGGTAATATCACCTCCGTTTTCTTTGAGATGTCTTTGCCTTTGCCAACGTAAATGGTTTCATCGGAGGTTTTCAGGGCTATATCACTGGCAAAAGCGCTGAGAATGCGCGGCAAAGCCAGCAAAAAAGCAATTACCAATAAAGTGAATCCGAAAGCGCGGTACAACGTTTGGTTGTATTCACGGCGCAGTTGATAGGCACCGTATGCTTTATTTCGGTGTTCGAAAACGATTTCCAGGGCGTCCGGCTGGGACACCTGTTTCAGATTTTTCATATGAATAAAGGATTTAAAGCGCGGAGACGCTTTGCAGTGAAAAATATAAAGAATTGTCCTGCAGGATGTTATAAGGTAAGATGCCTAAATTTTATAAAATGGTGTGCGATATAAATAAAAAAAAGCGCGGAAAAGACTGAATGTCCTTACCGCGCCTGGCAATGTTATTTTCACCGAGTAGTTAGTCCAAACGGAAGCGTACAGGAAGCGTAAAGCGTACTTTTACCGGATGGCCATTGGCTTCACCAGCCGACCATTTTGGCATTGTTTTAACTACGCGCACTGCTTCTTTACCACAACCGCCGCCAATTTCTTTGACGATGGCAACATCGCTCACGGATCCATCTTTGTTTACGACGAAAGTCAAAACTGCAACGCCCTGGATGTTGTTTTCTTTTGCCAACGCAGGGTATTCGATATTTTTGTTGAGGAATTTCATCAATTCCGCTTCACCACCAGGGAAACTTGGTGGCTTTTGAATATCGAACATTTCGTAGGTTTTCTCTTCAACAACCTTAGGTTCTTCGATCACTTGCAATTCGGAAGGATTTTCTTCAATTGCAGGAGCGGCTTCGTCGTTCCCTTTTTTGTCTTCGTTACCGATATCTTCCTTTTTGTCGATCAGTTCTTCAATAGTTTTTACCTCTTCCTCTTGTACCTCAATGTCTTTTTTAATAACGGGAGGAACGAATTTTACCGTTGAACGCGTTGGCGGTGGCGGTGTTGGAGGGGGCGGAGGTGGAGGCGGCGGTGGGTTGTTTGGATCGATATCCGGTGGTGGACCGAGTTCGGCCACTACATCCACTGGTTTTTCTTTTGGTACCAAATCCCGCACTGCACTCAGAATGTAAGGGAAAGCAAACATGAGGGCGATCAACAGCAACCCGAAAACCATTGCACGACCAAGATAACGGGGATAATCCCTTCTAAGTTGGTAAGCGCCGTATGATTTATTCCGGTTAGCAAAGATGATGTCCAGCATGTCCCCTGTAAAGGTGCCTTTTTCTTCTGCCATGTTCGGAGTGAAAGTTTAGATTTTGAAATGAATTTAACGCAAACAATGCGGTTTATTTTGTCTGTTGTGCTTCCACCTGATCATCTACAGAGAATTTCAGGCCAGCAGCAGGATTTTTGATGAAATCTTCCTCTTGTTTAGAGATATCGAGCAACACGTACAATGCCACGTTGCAGATTTTCATTTCATCAAAAGCATCCACCAGGTTTTTATAAACCGCGTCTTTTGTTGGTTTGATAATGACATTCATTTTGGAGATATTCTTTTTACCTCCTGGATTTTTCGGATCATCAATTTCCTTCTCTCCGAATTGCGCGTTTACCTTGTCTTTTTTACTCAAGATAACTTTACGCAAGCCTTCAGCGGAATAATCCGTAGAATCCAACTTTGCATCGGTAATGCCTTCGTAGTAGTAAACTTTGTCGCCACCGCCGAGCAACAGGGTAAGTACCTGTGACTCTTTGGTTTCCACCAAGTCTTCCTTATCTACGTCTTTTTCGGGCATTACAACGGGCATAATTTGCGGTTTTGCCAGTGTGGTAGTAAGCATAAAGAAGGTAATAAGCAGGAAGCCCAAGTCTACCATCGGGGTGAGATCCACCCGTGTAGACATTTTCTTTCCCCGTACTTTCCCACCTTTTTTCTTACCGCCACTCTCCGCGGTTTGCATTTCAGCCATAGTTGTGCTGTTACTTTTTTGTGAAAAATCAGTTTGTTCTTGGCACCGTTTCGCTCTGGAACCGCTTACTTTTCTTCCGCTTTACCTTTGATCGCGTCCTTTTTATTCGGATCTGCTTCAGAATCGGTAATGAGGTTAAACTTATTCACATTGATGTCGATGAGTGTATTGATCACCTTTTGGATCGCCGGATAAGGCGTATCTTTATCGGCTTTTACCACCATTACGTATTCATCTTTCACTTTGCCTTCTTGTTTCATACGAAACTGAGCAAGGCGTGCATTGTGAATCCAGTCGGCAAGTTCGCTTTTGTTTACATCCGCTGTATCGATTGGAATACCGGTAGATGGGAATTTAGCCCGTTGAGACGGTTCAGTTTCCAAATACTGTTTCAATCGGCTGCGTGAAACACCAAAGCTACCAGCGTTAGAGAATTTGACTTTATCTTCTTCGGTAAGTCCCATTTGGAAACGGGAATTAACGTCGTCGATCAAACTCTTGCGTGTGTGCTGTCCGGCCATATCCAGAAAAACATTGCCGTCTGGTCCAACGAGAATCGTCAGGGTACCAGCATCTGGCAGTTTTGTTTCAGAGATGGACGAAGGGGTATCAATCACCACTTGTTCCTGCGGCTTAGCCTTTGCGGTAAGCATAAAGAAGGTAAGCAGGAGGAAGGCCACATCGCACATGGCAGTCATGTCGATGGATGGGCTACCCCGTTTTGGTTTGTGTTTTGGCATCTTTATAATGCGTTATGCGTGAACGTTTTAAACAGATGTCGAATAAGATGAACTTCCGGAATCCGAATAGATTAAAGTTTGCGGCAGATTGATCTTATTCAACCTGTCCAATTATTGTCCTTTTGTTGCAAAAGTTTGTGTCAAGCTATAACCTGCTTCGTCGATGCGGTAAGTCAAACCATCGATACGGCTAGTGAAGAAGTTATAGAATACAATTGCAAGTGCAGAAGTACCGATACCAAGCGCCGTGTTGATCAAGGCTTCAGAGATACCGTTTGCGAGTGCTGTTGAGTCAGGTGCACCTGCATTCGCCAACGCTGCGAATGAACGAATCATACCCAATACCGTTCCGAACAGACCCATCAGGGTAGCAACAGAAGCGATGGTAGCGAGGATGTTCAGGTTTTTCTCCAACATTGGCAATTCGAGGGTAGTAGCTTCTTCAACTTCTTTTTGAATAGCCAATACTTTCTCGTCTTTTTCCAAGCCGGTTTCTGTCAACATTTCATTGTACTTTGTAAGACCAGCGCGAACAACGTTTGCAACTGCACCTTTTTGCTTGTCGCAAGCAGCCAGCGCACCATTGTTGTCACCTTTATCCAAAGCAATTTTGATTCCACGAACGAATGCATCAATGTTGCCAGCACCACGTGCTTTAGACAATGTGATAAAACGCTCGATTACGAAAACGATAACGGTAAAGAAAAGGGTCAAAAGGATTGGTACGATAAATCCACCTTTGTAAATGGTACCCATGTAGTTACCTGGAAGTGGATCTTTCGAGTTGTCATTATCAACGAAGTTTCCGCTTGCACCAAATACATTGGCCCAAATCACGTACGCTACGATGTACAAAACAGGAATAATGATGAACGGGAAAATTGCGCCAAAATTAGTGCCGCCTTGTTGTTTCGCTTGAGTGGGTTTTGCTGCTGTCATGCTGCTTTAAAATTTAAGTGAATGAATGATTTAATTTGACGTTTAATCAGAAAGCAGGACAACTTTTGTTCCGGGAGCGCATTTCCATTGTTGATCAATTCGAACCCGTTTTTTAGTTAGATGCAGGAATCGAAAAAAATGGTGTGTGCGTTTTTAAAAAACGGTACAAAAATTTGTAGCCTGATTACTGACCGATGATTTAAGTGGCGGTAAAAATAGTGTAAGACATACAATTTCATACAAGTGCCGACTTAAATTCACAATTATTTAGTCCAGGAAGCGCATTTTCATGCTGAAATGGCCTTTTTGATGCGAATTAGGCGTTCCAAAAGTGCTTCCAATCGGTCTAAGGGTAACATATTGGCTCCGTCCGACTTGGCTTCTGCTGGATTTGGGTGTGTTTCAATGAAGAGTCCGTCGGCGCCAACTGCGATTCCTGCCCTTGCAATGGTTTCAATTAAAGCCGGGCGACCGCCAGTCACGCCACTGCTCTGGTTGGGTTGTTGCAGTGAATGGGTACAATCGAGTACTACGGTTGCGCCATACGATTGCATCACGGGTAACCCTCTGAAATCGACAATCAAGTCCTGGTAGCCGAAAGTATTTCCCCGTTCGGTCAACATTACTTTTGCGTTGCCCTCCTCTTCTACTTTTTCCTTGGCAAAGCGCATGGCTTCCGGGCTAACGAACTGGCCTTTTTTAATGTTTACAATTTTGCCCGTTTGTGCAGCGGCGACCAACAAGCTGGTTTGACGACACAAGAACGCTGGGATTTGCAAAATATCAACATACTCGGCTGCCAGTGCGGCTTCAGGGTCTGTATGAATATCCGTGGTGACGGGAAGGTCGAAATGGTTGCCTATTGATTTTAAAATATTTAATGCTTTTTCGTCACCAATACCTGTAAAGGAGTCACGTTTACTGCGATTGGCTTTGCGATAGGAGCCTTTGAAAATGTACGGTATTTCCAAACGGTTACAAATTTCTTGCACCTTACCGGCAATATCAAAAGCCATTTGCTCACCTTCAATCGCACAAGGGCCTGCAATCAAAAAGAAATTGCCTGCGTCGGTATTTTTTAATCGGGGTACATCCTGTTGCCAATGCATAATGGAATTGTATTTTTTAACAATGTTTTTTAATGTTTCAACCCGATCAAAAAACGGGACTGTATTTATTGATGCTTTAACGCAAAAACGATTCTAGCGCTGCGTCTGGGTCTCTAAATGGCAACCGAATACTCCAGGAAATCCATTTTAGGTAATTTCCACCTGAAAACAGGGCTGATTTGTTTTTACCGCCACTTGTTTCTGCGTATTGCTGTCTTAATACGGGTGCGTTGACGAGCGGGAAGTAGATTTCCATGGTTCCCTTCAGAATCTCCAGCATGAATCCTCCGCTCCACAATATTTGTTCTTTGCGTGGCCGATTGGCACCAATTTTTGTGGCGTCGTCAAAATATCCAAGGTCAAACCAGGGCTTGAGCGGAATACCCAACGGCAATCGTTGCGGAAGATCGGCCTTTAAATTGAGTGCAAGGATGAAACTGTTGGAGTTGCCAATGTTCCCAGCCTGTGCTTTCCCAAAAGCAGCCTTAAAGCCACCATCTGTCTGGCTCACCTGCCTGGCAACAAGTCCCTGGGTTTCGGATCGCCCAAAAAACAATTGATCAAAACGGTAATCATTGAATCCTTGGGGATTGAGCGCAAGTGCAGTCTCGTCAATTGCACCATTTCGGTTGGCATTGATCAAAAAAGCACCTGCGAACAAGCGGGCCGTGATGTTTTTATTTTTTTTATAGTAAAACTTTTGATTCCACTCCATGGTACTGCGCAGGTATCCATTTTTGCCTGCATTTTGTGGCCGTGCCTCTAAGGCAACGACACAACGATACGGGTTTGGACCTTTTTTAGCAGCGGCTTCGTAGCGCAATTCGTAAATATGGGAATTTTTACCTTGTAACCCTTCAAACCGACTGTAATTATATAAGGTGTCGAATTGACCATTTCCCAATGGTGTTAGGTCGAACTTATTAGAATCACGTTGAAATAGTGCCGTTTCCTGGCGTATAAACAAAGCACGCAGGATGAGTTGGTGCCTAAAAGCGGCCGCTTTGCTGCGTAATTCGACCCGCATTTGAGGCGCCAGGCGTTGGTATTTCAGTTTATATTGAAAAGACTCCGAATAACGACCTAGATCGGTCGATGCATTGCTTGCATTTGAAAATTGTTTTGCATTAATACTCAAGGTAACTTTAGGGACCCTTCCGCCCGGGAAAAAGTGATAACGCACGTCGGCCAGTCCTGCGAGTTGCTTGCTCCCCCACCCGTACGCTGGTGCTACGTAATATTGCCACGGGCTGTTTGCACCAGGTGGGTTGTAGGCCATTAAACCTAGCATGATTTTGTCATACCGGTTGTATCCAATCCAGGGCAATAGCCCGAGTGTTGTTTTCTGTTTTACCTGAAAAAGCGCAAATGGGTGGATGGCAAGCGGCTCAACGCGGTGCAAGAGGGAATTCGTGTTCCAGGTATTGTTTTGGCGATTGGGGTCGATGGTTACCCGCCCATCATCGAGCACAAAAGCATCCACGGAATCGGTATTGAATTGGATGGTTTGTGTTTTTTGCTGATTGGCAGATACCCATTGTGTTATGATGGGTTTGCCTTGGTACATGGCCGAAATTGGAAATGAGGCATTCAAATCACCGTGATTGGTTACCTCAATCGCATACGTTCGGCCTTCTTTTTTCACGTTAGAGATTGCGTAATCGGCTTGTTTGCGCGTTTGCATGGCTTGAAACCACCAATCGGCCTCAAGACCGGCGTTTTTCCAAGCGATACGCAAATCATTCGGGTAAGGGTGTTTAAACTTCCAGGTATTGAAATAAGCCTGCATAGCCGCATCGAATGCCTGGGTTCCGACGGCTTTTTCGAGCCATTGGGTACATTGAGCAGTTTTGTAATACACCATTAATCCATAGGATAAAGGTGTATGCAAATTTGAATGGGTATCTGGCGGAATATTGGTGTGCTCCTGATCAACCAATCGCATACCCGATTCCTGCACAGATCCGTATTTATCCGAATTATAGAGCCATTTTGGTAAACCGATCAAATCAAATCCATCCTGGTAAAATTCATGCATATACCTTTGCTCATAATAAGAATTGAGCCCCTCATCCATAAACGGATGATCCCGTTCATTCGTTGCCAATATGCCATAAAACCAATTATGTCCTACCTCATGGGTAATCACTTCATCCAGGGATTTTGCATCTGACTCATTCCCAATTACCGTTACCATTGGGTATTCCATGCCGCCGCCAGCACTCAAAGCCGAATGTACAGCGGTAGCTTGCGGCCATGGGTATGCGCCAACATGGTCGGAGTAAAACTTAACGGAACGGCCAACAAAGAACGCCGCATCCTTCCAAAGGGGCAGGTCGGAGGGGGTAAACATTGCCCAACAATCTACTTTTTTGCCCGTTGTTAATTGTACAGAATCATGCATGACCAGAAAGCGCTTATCTGCAAACCATGCAAAATCATGTACATTTTGTGCGGTATATCGGATTGTTTTAAACCGATTGGAGGATGTTGGGAAGGTATCTGCTTGAGGTTTTACTATTTTTTGCAGGGAAGCAAGGGTTTCCGCGACTTTTTTATTTAAAAAGTCAATTTCTGATTCGGTTTGTAATACGCCGGTAGCGCCCACCACATAATTTTCGGGCAGCGTAATGGAAACATCAAAGTTGCCAAATTCGGAATAAAACTCACCCATATCCAGGTATGGCATGGCGTGCCAACCATATTGGTCATAAACCGCCGGTTTGGGAAACCATTGGGTCATCTGATAAGAAGTTTCCACATGACCAAGCCGTGAAAAGGAGGCAGGAATTTTAAGGGAAAATGGGGTGCGTATCGTAATCGTACCTCCTGGCTGTAGCGGATTGGTTAGTTCAATCTGGGCGATGTCCGTATTTTCAGGATCGAAACACCATTTAACGGGTTGTTGATTTACGGTAAAATCAAGTGCCTGATAAGATCCGCGATCGGCTTCCGGGGCAAAATAAAACGCGGTATTGCCATCGCGCAGTTTTTGCTTGCAAAAGGCGGTGTTGTTCGACTTAAATGCGTTGCCCCACAAATGCATCCATATTTCCCGCAATGGTTGAGGGGCATGGTTGGTGTATTCTATTTCAATGTTTCCAATCAAGGTATGTTGTTGATCGTCGAGCCTTGCGACAATTTTGTAATTGACCTGCTGTTGAAAATAAGCAGACTGTGCCTGCGCACACGACCAATTGGTCAAAAAAAACAAGGTTAATAAAGGACAAGCACAGAACGACAGTCGGAACATATGGTATGATTACAGGCTATGATATGGTCGGGCCAAAGATACCACAGAATCGGACTGCATACTTATTTTGGACGCTTTTCTCGCAAAAGTGCAATTCCAGTACATTGGGTGATTTCAAAATGATCTCCTTCCGGGTTAAATTCCAGCGCATTGATGATCAGTTTTAAGTCATACTTTTTACCCTTCATCTCCACGACCGATTTGCCTGGAGGAAAAACATAGGCTCCATTTTCACTTTTACGAAACCATTCTTTTAAATAAAATCCCAGAAAAAACTCCTCGACTGTTGTGGTATCCCTTTTCGTCGTTTCTAGCAGCGCCAAGCCATCTTTCGTTTTATTTATTGTAAAAAAGCGGCTTTCCTCTGTATCACTATATTCAGTCAAATCTAACTGATATAATAAGGTGTAATCCCCAATGTTCCCTTGGTATGCTGCTGGGCTTGCATAAGCGCGCACATAAGCATCGGAAACAAGGGACTCCTTTTCCCAATGGATATTCAACAAATCGGCAACTTGATCCACCGGACGTTTCGATCCTGTGTATAAGCTATCAACGGGAATGGGAAGCCAATTCTGAATATTCGATAATTGATGCCGCTTTTCGAGGAAATCAAGGGCTGAAATGATTTTTTTCCCGTCTTTTTCGGGCAACAGGTTTTTTCCTTTAACAATCTTTCCGGCTTCTAATCGTCCGTTTTGTGTTAACAATTGTTCCAGAATTCCCTTTTGGCTTCGAACAGCTATGTTAAAAGCACTCAAAGGACCCAATACGGCGGTTAAACCAAAAACGGCCAAAGAAATAGGTACGAATTTGATATTGTCTGTTTTGGAGAAGACAAAATAGCAACCTGTCAATGAGAGCCAAAAACCGATATATGCCACAAAATAACGCTGTTCGGTAATGCCATAGTCCATAATTCGACGGCTAATCGCCACAAACAACATGGCAATCATGGGCAACATAACCCACCAGAACCAGCGCCGGTAGTTGGAAGCAATGGGGCTATTGTCGTAAGCGGGCAAGCGGTAATTCAGCAGGTACGTTAAAATACCAGCGATTGAAAAACCAATTACTAGACTCGCCACCCACCCAACGGGAAGTGCCCAACTGATCAGAATTTTTGCCGAATACGCATACAAAATAACGAAATAAAGGGTAACAATGGGAATTAAGATAAATTTACAAAGCGTTTTAAAAACCTGGGTATAGGATGTATCGAGGTCGGTGTATTCATATTCGATCGGAAAGTGGTGTAGGAAAAACGTCGTGTTGAAGATGCCGATCAGTAGCACAAACAACTGAAGGTAAATTTTTCCATTGAGCTGCAATTGAAATAGTTGGTCGACTGCCAAAATGGCCAAAGACAAACCCGCCCAAAGGATCGCAGCATAAGCCGCACCGATGATAAAATTGGCAAATAGTTGCTTATTGAATTCCCAAAAATGTGCGATTGCGTATTGGTTCAAGTATGGGGCAAAGGATACAAACAAGTGGACAACCAACAATAAAACACTATATCGAATAATGTGCACGGTTTCAAAATCCGGGGCATTTAAGTCTGGCAAACTCCATCCATATAAAACAAGTGCAACCATACCGAAGATTTGAATCAAACCACCCAAACCTTTCCACGACCAACTTTTAGATTCAGCCAGCGTTGATAATCCAATAAACAAGGGAATACCCAATTGAGCCATCATCCACATTTTTGAGAGCAACTCGGACCCGTCATTTTCTATCATAACCAACAGCGCGACAACAGCCAATACAGTAGCAAGCATGGTCAGCGGAAAGCGCAAAATGGCTGTTGAAAATGCACTTAACAGGCGTGCAAAAGAAGGCAATTTCATATTTTTAAGGTTTTAGGCCCTAAAAGTAGTAATTTTCAACAAGCGCAAGTATTGTTCTGTACTTTTACGGATTCTTAACACTTAAAATAAAAGATGAAACAACGGGTCATTTCCGCCATCATTTTTGTGATCGCTATGTTGGGAGGTGTTTTTGGCGGAGCCAAAGCCTTTTACCTGCTTTTTTCGGTGATCGTTGCGGGCTCACTTTGGGAATTTAGCGGGTTATTATTCAGTCGGGAAAAAAACCACCTACTTTTCCGCAGAATAACGGCAACGTTATTGGGAAGTCTTCCATTCCTTATTTTTGGTAGTAAAATATTCCAGTTGTTTTCTCCCTTGCCTGGTAATAGCCAATTTCAGCCTTATTTGTTTGTAGCAGATCTGTCCGACAACTTGAGCCCGATCTTGATCTCAATGACGTTGATTCTGCTTTCAGTCTTTGTCCTTTTGATTATTGAATTATTTTTACAGTCAGAACAGCCTTTTTCCAATATTGGTAATTACCTATTAGGTGTTGCATATTTAGGTATTCCTTTTTCTTTATTGATTTCAATTTCTTACTGGCATGGCAATTATGCACCCTTGCGGGTATTTGGATTGTTGTTCCTTACCTGGACCAATGATACCATGGCCTACCTCATTGGCTCTAAAATAGGAAAAACGCCCTTTTTTGCGCGCATTTCGCCTAAAAAAACCTGGGAAGGCACGATTGGTGGCGTGGTTTGCACCTTTATTGTTGCTTACTTTTTTTCGATCTGGATTTTGGACTTTGAATTATCCGAATGGATGTTGCAAGCGGCTATTATTGCTGTTTTTGGCACTTTAGGCGATCTGGTGGAGTCGATGTTGAAACGCAGTATTCATGTAAAGGATTCTGGCTCTATTCTTCCCGGACATGGCGGCTTTTTAGACAGGTTTGACTCTTTTATTTTTGCCTTGCCTTTTGTTTGGCTAGCGCTTATGATTTTTGAGGGGTAACGTTTGTTGATCTGTATATTGGACAAGTACCTTAAAAGTTCCCCTTGCATGTAAATTAGAAAAGGGACGGCCGAAGCGCTTGCGCTTCGACCGTCCCTTTTCTAATTGTTGTTTATAGGTGCTTGGTAGGGTTCAATGCGTCAATAGATATAGAAAACGGCCGCCCCACGTTATGTGGGACGGCCGTCCGTTGGGGCGACCCGTTGGGGCGCCCCCTTGCGGGCGCCCTACTCGCGGTCGCCCTTATACGTCCACCCGCTATTCGCTTGCGCTTCGGCGGGTAAATTGGGCGCCCGCTAGGGGCGCCCCTACCCTATTTCGTCTGTATCATTTTGCGGGTTGCACTATCCGTCGCCGTTTCCAACTTGTAATACATCATTCCAACCGTGTTCAACAACGCTTTGTCGATCGCGATCGTGTTGTACCCTTTTGCAAACGCACCTTTTTGGTTGAATACCATCCGACCTGCTTCGTCAAAAATGCTCAACGTTGCAGTGGTCGCTTCTGGTAAATGGAAACCAATCATCGTCTTATTCACAAACGGATTTGGTTGGTTCTGGTACAATTCAAAACCTACACCGCTTACCGTTGAAGTTGCGCCGTTGTTATAGCGGAATGCAACATTCATACGTTCGCCATTTTTATAGGCTTCCGCTTTTGTGATGCAGCTCGATACGTACAACAGTTCGCTCAACTTGCCCGATTTGGTCGCACGGAACGTCACCGTAAATGAGCCTTCTTCTTCGCCATCATAAGATGTTGTGATCGCATCAGCAAACACACCAAAGTTCAACGATTTCATATCGCTCGATACCGGTGTTACGTCCACCACTTCCAATCCTTTGAAGTTCATCGTGAACTGGTAGCCCGAAACCTGTTCCGCCGCAGTTAGGGCGACCGTGAAGGTCTCCCCAACGGTAAC
>JAIYAP010000039.1 GCA_027488935.1 Saprospiraceae bacterium
ACCCGCTAACGACTTCGGAGAAGTCATGCATTTGTAGAAAAGACACAAAGACAGAACCCGCTAACGACTTCGGAGAAGTCGTGCATTTGTAGAAAAGACACAAAGGCCGAACCCGCTCATGACTTCGGAGAAGTCATGCATTTGTAGAAAAGACACAAAGACCGAACCCGCTAACGACTTCGGAGAAGTCGTGCATTTGTAGAAAAGACACAAAGACCGAACCCGCTCACGACTTCGGAGAAGTCGTGCATTTGTAGAAAAGAACATTTACAAATCAAGCATTTTTAGGTCGCCACCCACATTTAGCAAACCCCAAATTCCGGCATCAAAACAGACGCCCTCCTTTCAATACCAATATCGTTTACTGCCTGACAAATTTCAAAGTACGATAATTACCCACAAGATCACGAATATGGAGCAAATAAACCCCACAAGGTAATTGACTGATTTGAAGGGACTGTTTAGCATTTTCAGCATTGATCACCAACAATCGTTGTCCGACTATATTGCAAATATCATAGCTAAATAATTCGCCTTCTGGCAGTCCAGAAATATATAACAAACCATCACTAGGATTAGGGGAAAGTACTACATCCGCAAATGTATCCGTAAACGTTTGGGTACGAACGAGGTCTAAGTTTTGACCTGAAATAGATAAAGCAGCTTGATATACCTTATCATCAGGGATTTGACCTGGTGTTGGAACAGTCTTGAATTTATCAAGCTGAAACATGACTATTGGGTCACCTCCAGCATCAAAAAAAAGACTGGTGCAGGCTACTCTTGATTTAGGATCCTCAAAAACCAGCGCTTTCAGCAATATTGCGCTACCACTGCCCGGCGCCCATTGATAGAACTTAAAACCAGCATTCCCTTCATTGTTTATAAAAGGCGCAATCAAGAGTAAATCGCCATTCGGTAATACATCAAATTGCTGGAAAGGTATATCGTTACCAAGTGCATCGCTTATTTTACCACTCCATGTCAAATTACCCGCTTCATCTAAAATAGCCAACTGCGTAAAAGGCTCATCCGCGGAAGGAAAAAATACGTTCGCTGCGGTTCCGTACACATAAATTTTTCCATATCGTTCAATCATTGCTGGAAAAAATGAATATCCAGTTGCCGCTGACAAGTCAATGATATTAAAAATATTGCCGGCTTCATCAAAAAAGGCCAACTGCACGACGACTTCCGTCGTGTCGAAATAGTTTCCCGGTTGAGCATAAAGAAACGCATATTGTGCATTGGGTAGTTTAAGCAGCCCACGCACCCTTCCTTCATCTAAGGTACTACCTACCAGTTGTCCATTTCTAATAAGTCTGGGTAAAGCGCCAAGTGTATCCAAGCCTAATGCATCGATTCCACTTGCTTTTCGAATCCATGCAACATATTGGTTATCCTGCGTCATGCGCGGCTGTACCTCAAAATAATCGCCGGTATTCGATTGCACCACATAAGGTAGCCCTCTGTCATTGAGGCTGCGAAGGGCATTCGTTTGTTGCGCACCAGGCACGGTAAATTGCGAACTTCCATTACTGATTTCGCTAAAGGCAAACCTACCAGCCGGAGGTATTGCAAGCACATTACTGGAATAGATTGCCTGACCCAGCATTATGACATGCCCTTGTTGCCCAACTTGCTCCAAGGAAGTACCGACCAATCGGTAGCCCGTATTATCAAGACGATTTGCGGTAATGTTAACCACATTACCGTTGTTGTCCAGGGTACTAATCAAAGAGCCTTCAAGCAACCCTGAATTATGTAAAAAATGTATTTGTCCCTGGGTTGTATCGACCAAATGATCCTCTGGGTAAACCGATGTATTGGGAGGCGTAACAGTTGGATCATTGAATAGATACATCCATTTGACAGGAATCCCTGTTGTAGCGGGTATTTGGGCAATTAGTGCATTAGACGAAATCATAAGTTGGACTATTCCCAACCTTACAAACGTATAGATCTTCATCTTTATATATTTTAATTGCTTAAACAAACGGCAAGGCATCTTTACACCTACCTTCCCGAACGATCTACCAGCATCGCGCTCGCCTGCTGGGAGGAGAACATATACACATCCTGAATATTCACATGCGCAGGCCGGGTAGCGATAAAATAAATGGTTTCGGCCACATCCGAGGCTTTCAAGGGCTGAAATCCTTCGTATATATTGGCGCGTTCGGCATCACCATCAAAGCGGGTGATTGCAAATTCGGTTTCTTCGACATGCCCTGGACTAACCTGGCTCACCCGAATCTGGTGGGTGTACAGGTCCATGCGCATGGCGCGGGTGAGGGCGTCTACCGCAAACTTCGTAGCACAATACACGGCGCCGTTTGGATACACTTCTTTACCAGCACTCGAACCGATATTGATAATATGGCCGCTGCGGCGTTTTACCATGCCGGGTGCCACGGCGCGGGTCACGTATAAGAGTCCTTTTACATTCGTATCAATCATCGTTTCCCAATGATCGAGGTTGCCTTCATGAATCGGTGCAAGCCCTTTGGCCAATCCGGCATTGTTGAGCAACACATCAATTTCCTGCCATGCTTCGGGCAATCCATCTATAACGGCCTGCACCGTGTGTTGATCGCGTACATCAAAAGGCAGCAACAACACATCGGAGCGATAAGCCTGTTCCAATTCATTTTTCACCGCACCCAAACGATCGGCGCGACGTCCGGTCAGGATCAACCGATGGCCATGGCGGGCAAACAACTCGGCAGTAGCGCGACCAATGCCGGAAGTAGCGCCGGTAATCATCACGGTCAGGACTTTTTCTTTTGGAACGGGCGCCAAGGGGTCTGGCACCAGGATAGGGGCCGATATGGGTTCAGCAGGCGTTGGCTCCGGCGTTTCTATCGGATTTGCCGGTATTTCAATGGCTGTTTCAGGCGCATGGGGCATTAAATGCAGGTCTGTTTCCCTGGTTTTGAGCGCCGGTTGCAATTGAATTGCCTTCAAATAGTACGCTTCTGCGGACGACAATTGACCATTGGAATGAAAATTTTCCGCAATGGCCATCAATACTTCCGGGTCGTCCGGGTTTTCCTTGAGCGCGTTATGCAAATATAAAACGGTCGTTTCTTTATAATCCCGCAGGTGCTCATGGGTCATCAGGGCCAGTTTGCGGTAAATACCGGGATATTGCGGATCGAGTTCGGCCACCCGGTCCCAGCAATATTTTGCAAACAAGTAATCGCCTTTTTCGGCGGCTTTATCGCCCATGTAGGAATAACTGCGGGTTTCTTCATCCAGCGACTGCACAACCCGTTCGGTATCCTGCATCATGGGCACTTCCTGGATTTCCTCAGCAGGTGCTTGCGGCGCGTCTTGGGCTGCAAAAGCGGGGAAACGTGCATTTGCCTGTTCGAGTGCAAGTTGTAAGCCGGCATGCCCCGGATGTTGATCCAGACTCAATTGCAACAGCTCCAGTCCTTGTTCTACATGTCCTTTATCGATCCAAAGCCAGGCATCTTGAATGGCTTGTTGTATTTCAGTTTCTGAATAAGCTTCTTTGTTCAATTCTTGTAATGGCGCAGTTGGTGCCGGCTCGGCTTCGGAATCAGCAACTTCTGGTTGCGTTACAAGCTCCTGCGCGGGCAATTCCGGTTCAGGTAAACTTTCCAATAAGGTATCCATACTGGTAAACGGCGCTGGTTCGGGCTGCCGCACAGGCGGCTCCAACGGCACCGGCGTGAGCATGCCACCCAACACCACCGGAATTGATTTCAATCCGGTATCTTCTGCAGGCACTTCTGGTGCAACTGGCTCGGATACAGGCGTTTGTGTAGGCGCTTGCTCCGGTTCCGCCACAACAACGGGGGTCGACAAAACAGTTGAGCGTTTTTGCTCCACATAGGTTTCATGCCATTGATCCAACCCAAATTTATTGAAAAACAGCTTAAAATCCTGGGCAACCAGGTCGTCCCAATTTACGTACGTCGCTTCCCGGAACAAGGAAATCAATTCCCCGATTTCGTTCGCAATTTTTCTGCTGGAGTCAAGCACGGCCGTGAGGGCGTTTTTTTCGGAAGTCTGTTCCGCTTGCAGCTGGCGGGTACTCAAATCCAGCCAGTTATTTTGCCAGTAATTCATGTATTGCAAGGCATACACCATCCGATCAAAATGGGTAACCACGCTTTCGTACGTTTGTCCGCCATCGTGACTAATGCTCCCGGGCGCCACCGCAACCACCAGTTTATTCCGTTGATTTAATGCTTGCACGGCTGCAAACAAATCGGTCATACAAGCCTGACTTTTAAGCAAATTATCCGTTACAATCAGCAAAACAGGCTCTGCACACTGCAGTAATTGCTGGGCAAATACCCCATAAGACCCTTCCTCCTGATCATGCATATGCTCAAAAGGAATTCCAATTTTGCTCAAATTTTGATCAATAAAATCGGCCAATGCACGATTTTGGTGGCAGTAGGCAAGGACAATTCGGTTCATGATTTAACTAGATAAATTGCAAGGTCGGTTAAAATTAAAGGCAACGCAAAGTGGTTTTGAAAATAGTTGGCTTCCAATCCATTGAAAATCAATTTTTATCCATCAATCCTTCAAATCCATTTAAATCCCGGTTCAGACCATGGTTTACTGCGCAGTTTCAGCAGTAAGCACACCCATCAAAGCCGAAAACTCCTGTTGAAATTCGGCATACTTAGAAGTCGCTGGTCCATCAAAACCGGTGTGAACCCGACGTATTTTGCCTTTTTTATCCAAAATAATCATGGTTGGAAACGCCGAGATATTGCGAAGCGCTGGAAACAGTTTACCAGCCTCTTCAGTCGTGGCCAGGCCGCCATATACCAAGGGGAACGGCAATTCCAGGCGATTTTTGTAGGCTGTCAATTGTTGATTGGCCTTGTTGACGTCTTTCCCACGCTCAAACGAAAAGCTGGTCACCTTCATTTTGCTGGCCATGTCCGGATTTGCCTTTAAAAAATCGCGCAGAAACAACTGCTCATCTTTGCAATTGGGGCACCAGGTACCCGAAATCGTGAAGATGTTCACCTTGTTGTCAAATTCCGAACCAGGAAATTTCAAAACCTTGCCTTCCGGGGTCGTGCGTTCAAATTGTAACGTCGCCTGGGCGTCATACCCGGTCAATGTATCGGGATTGCCCAGTTGGAAACTCGGATCTTGCCAGGCAGTCCATAAGGTTTTTAAATGTTTGCCTGAACGAAATTCGCCTTGCAAGGTATCTCCTTTGATGCTGCCACTGAATAAAAAAGCATGGGCGCCATCAAAACAAGAGAGGTAAAATTTGCGTCCTTGCACCGTCCCTTCCAAAAAGCGGTAATCGCCCGTCTCGGTGCGAAAAGTACCCGCCAGGTAATTATCTTGCTGTTTAAATTCTCCGATCGCTTTTTCCTGACCTTCCGGTTTTTCAACCCCAAACAAGGTGGCCCAGTTACCCGTCAAATCCTTCACCGGCTTTTCGCGCATGTTCGTAAAGCGGTAATCCCTGCCCGAGTGGGCATAAAACGGTATCTTATATTTTTCTTTGGTGGTCACAACCCATTCACCTTGCATCACCCCTCCACGGATATCGGTATGTATATACGACTGATATTCCGGAAAATAAATATTCATCGTATCGCGGGCCATGGTGCGGTCGCGCCCGTAACGAATGCTGTCGCAACGAATGCGCTCCGTTCCATTGATGATGTCAACATAAAAACGCTCCGCATCCGTGTAAACCACTTCAAATTGAAACGGCAACTCCCCTTCCTGGAATTGGTCCGTCAACAAGATGACCGTGTCTTTTTTATTGGTTGGAATGCTGAATTTTTCGAGCGATAATACCCCCCGCCAAATGCCCGGTGGTACCCGGGTGTAGGAAGTACTGGTCGTAATACAACCGGAAAAAAGAAAGCCCAGAAACGCCGTGATCAGGCTGGCAAGTAGAAATTTGTGCATCATAGGTGGGTTACGCAGTTGGATCGTTGGTGATTGCCAAACGATTAAACATAAAAACGCAGCTAAAGTAGATTAGTTCAACCAATATTAAACGACGTGCTGCGGCTATTTACCGTAAAAAAAGGGACAAGGCTTGCTTTAGTCTTCAAAGAATGCTATTTTTGTGTTGTGTACGCTTTTTTGAATAAAACTTAAGGACAAAATGCTCCAGAATTGGTTTAAAGATATGGTAGAACGGCGCGCTTTTGGCGTTTGTCAGTACCTCGGAGAAAAAATGGAAGTCGCCCCTACAGAGGTGCGTAAGTATTTTATTTATACCTCTTTTATTGGCATGGGCTCTCCGCTCATTATTTACTTGTTCACGGCATTTTGGGTAAATGTGCGGCGCTATATCCGGCGCGGGAAAAATGTGATCTGGGATTAAGAAAATCGTTGGCTTCAAATCCATTGAAAATCAATTTTTTTATCCATCCATCCCTCAAATCCATTTAAATCTTGGTTTAATGTCGTACTTATGCGGGAAATAAAGTTCCGCTGTTATGTCAAACTTAAAAATAAAAATTTCTCTTTTCCTCAATTACTTTGTATTTGCCATCCTGCTGAATAGTGTTGGCACGGTCATGCTGCAGGTGCAAAACAATTACGGCATTTTGAAATCTTCGGCTTCAGTGCTGGAGGCTTTTAAAGACCTGAGTATTTCCCTGCTTTCTTTCCTGATTTCGTCCTATATCGTCCGCATTGGGTACAAAAATGCCATGCTGGCAGCCTTGGGCATTACGGCAGCGGCCTGTTTTACCATGCCCTTGGTGGGAGGTTTTACGATGACAAAAATTTTGTTCGCCGCGGTAGGTGCTAGTTTTGCCCTGATTAAAATGTCCGTGTACAGCACCATCGGACTCATTACGCGCGATCAGAAAGAGCACCTGAGTTTGATGAGTTTCATCGAGTCGTTTTTTATGATCGGTGTGCTTTCCGGGTATTTCATTTTCGGCGCCTTTATCAACGACGCAGACCCTACTTCTACCGCCTGGTTGCAGGTGTATTATTTCCTGGGCGCTTTGAGTTTATTGGCCTTTGTATTGCTTTGGAGTGCCCCCTTGGACGAAACGGCTGCCAAAACCGCTGAAAATACCAATACGGGTTGGCGCGACATCGCAGCCATGTTCAAAATGCTGGCCCTGCCCCTGGTGTTGTCTTTTATCGGTTGCGCCTTTTTATACGTGCTCATCGAACAGAGTATCATGAGTTGGCTTCCTACCTTCAACAAAGAAGTGATGAAATTGCCGGTGAGCCTGAGCATCCAAATGGCCAGTATTTTATCGGCTTCTATTGCAGCAGGACGCTTTTTTGCCGGTATTTTGCTCAAAAAATACAATTGGTTGTATGTTTTGGTGTCTTGCCTGGTTTTAGCAGCGGTGTTGGTGCTGCTCGTTATTCCGCTTACGCAAAACTTGCCCCAACGTGCGATCAATACCCTCGCCGATGTGCCACCCGTCGCTTTTGCCTTCCCCTTAATCGGCTTTTTCCTGGCCCCCATTTATCCAGCCATCAACTCCGCCATCCTGAGTTCGCTGCCCGCTTCCCGGCACGGATTAATGTCTGGACTGATTATTTTATTCTCTGCATTGGGTGGAACAACCGGTTCGATCATAACTGGCTTCATTTTTGAACAATACGGTGGACAGACAGCTTTCTACTGTTCGCTAATCCCTCTTTTCCTGCTGATCGTGATGTTGAATTTCTTTAAACGCATGACTCGAATAGACAGCGCAACAGCATAATGGAGCAACATTTCTTTGATATTACCAGCTTGGGCCCCCTGTATGAAGCCGTTCAAAGCAGCGGCATCTTGGCCGATTCCAAAACTTTTGTAGACGCGTTGCCTAAAACTGCGCCGGAGACCATTTTGCAGCATTATGGTGCGGCGGCGGCAAAGCCCGACTTCTCTTTGGCGGATTTTGTGCAGCAACATTTTGAGCTGCCCACCACGCCCGATACCGGGTATGATTCGGCGCAACGATCCATTCAAGCGCATCTGCAACAACTATGGCCGGTCCTTACCCGACAACCCGACGCAATTGGAGGCACCCTGGTTCCACTCCCCCACCCTTACGTGGCCCCCGGCGGACGGTTTCGGGAAATCTATTATTGGGATAGCTATTTCACCATGCTGGGTTTAAAAAAATCCGGTCGCCTCGACTTGATCGAACAAATGGTGCAAAACTTTGCCTATTTGATTGATTTACTCGGCTTTATCCCCAATGGAAACCGCACGTATTACCTCGGTCGCTCTCAACCGCCCTTTTTTGCCTTGATGGTGGAGTTGTTGGCAGAAATTAAAGGGCCTGCTATTTACACCCAATATCGCCCGCAACTCGAACAAGAGTATGCCTTTTGGATGCAGGGCGACCGTGCAGTGACCCTACCCGATGGCGCGGTGCTCAACCGGTATTGGGATGCATTTGACACCCCGCGCCCGGAAGCATTTATGGAAGATACGGAAGTTGCCCACCGCGCCAGTTTATCCGCCGCCGATTTATTCCGCCACATCCGGGCCGCTGCGGAGTCGGGTTGGGATTTTAGCAGCCGCTGGTTCAAGGACCCGCAAGATATGGCCACCATCCATACCACCGATCTCATCCCGGTCGACCTCAATTGTTTGTTGCTAAAGTTGGAGCAAATCCTGGAAATAGCAGCGGAACAGGCGGGTGATCAAACCCGAAAGGAGGAACTTGCTCAAAAAATTGCGGCCCGTCAAAAAGCCATTCAACAATACTGCTGGTCGGAAGGAGAAGGGTTTTACTTCGATTATGATTTTATACAAAAAGCGCACACCGAACGCTTCACGTTAGCCGCCGTTTTTCCCTTGTTTTTCAACATTGCCAGCGAAGAACAAGCAGAAAGCGTCGCAACCATGGTTGATACCCTGTTCCTGCACCCCGGGGGAGTCACAACGACCCTCATGTACACCGGACAACAATGGGATGCACCCAATGGCTGGGCCCCCTTGCAATGGATCACTTTCCAAGGGCTATTGAATTACGGCCATCTTGAATTAGCCGAAACCATCCGAACCAATTGGACCACCCTGAATGAAAAAACCTACGCCGAAACCGGCAAAATGATGGAAAAATACAATGTGGCAGACCTGAACACCCAAGCAGGCGGGGGCGAATACCCAAACCAGGACGGATTTGGCTGGACCAACGGCGTGTATTTAGCCATGACGCCATAACTTTCATTTTTTTCTGAAAATTTTATAAGGCATTAAAAACTATTGGGGTTAAGGGCTGTTTTAAGAAAGGAAACTACATCAGACAGGTATTAAAACCTGTTATCTTTTAAAGCCCTTGTTATGCAATTCAATATTCCTGATTCAAATCTCCCCCGCGTGGTAATCCTGGGCGGCGGTTTTGCCGGACTCACCCTTGCCCGCAAATTAAGCAACCAACCTTATCAGGTCGTGTTGGTCGACAAAAACAACTACCACCAGTTTCAGCCCTTGTTTTATCAGGTCGCGATGGCGGGATTGGAACCTTCGAGCATTGTGTTCCCGTTTCGCAAATTATTTCAAAAAACGCCCAATGTGTTCGTGCGCATCGCCGAAATAATGTCCGTAGAACCCGACCAACAATTGGTCCATACCAGCGTGGGGGCCTTGCGTTACGATTATTTGGTGGTTGCCATCGGCGCAGATACCAACTGGTTTGGCAACGAAAAGATCAAATCGAACGCCATCCCGATGAAATCAGTCAGTGAAGCCCTGTTTTTACGCAATTCCATTTTTGACGATTATGAAAAAGCGATCACCAGCGAGGCAGACGACGCCAAACAACGCCTGCTCGACATCGTCATCGTCGGTGGCGGCCCAACCGGCGTGGAAGTAGCGGGATCACTCGCCGAAATGAAACGGCAAATCGTACCCAAAGACTATAAAGACCTCAAAGGCGACGAAATTGACATCCACCTGGTGCATGGCAACGACCGCCTGCTCAATACGATGTCGCCCCAAGCCTCCGCAAAAGCCGAACAATTCCTCCGTGAACTCGGCGTACAACTCTGGCTCGATAAAGTAGTCACCGATTTTGATGGCGAAACCGTCACCATCAACGACGGCAGCACCATCCGCGCCAACAAGGTCATCTGGGCGGCTGGCATCACCGGCAACCGCATTGGCGGCTTACCCGATACCGTGTATGCGCGTGGCAACCGCCTGAAAGTGAATGCCTACAACCAGGTGGAAGGATATCAAAACATCCTTGCCTTAGGCGATGTATGCTTGCAAACCGAAGAAAAATTCCCCAACGGACACCCCCAGGTAGCGCAGGTAGCCATTCAGCAAGCAAAAAACCTGGTAAAAAACCTGAAAATCTGGCAAAAAGAAGGCGGACCAGCACCCCAGCCCTTCCGTTATAAAGACCTCGGCTCCATGGCCACCATTGGCCGGCATCGCGCAGTCGTCGATTTACCGTTCTGGAAATTCCAGGGCGCTTTTGCGTGGTTTGCCTGGTTGTTCGTACACTTGTTTGCCATTCTGGGCGCTAAAAACAAGGTGTTCGTGTTTGTGAACTGGGTGTGGAATTACTTTACGTATGACCAGAGCTTGCGGTTGGTGATACGGCCCTGGAAAAAACCAGTCTTGGGAGGAAAGGAGTAGGAAAGCGGGGGCCACGGAGAAAAAGGGTTCCACGGAGGAGCGCGGAGGTATGGAGGGGCGCGGAGGTTCATGGGTTGTAGAACACCGAATATCGAACACCGAACACCGAATTTCGAAGTGTGGCGTTGGGCTTGAACAGATCAAAAATCTCCGTGTACCTCTGTTCCTCTGTGTACCTCCGTGACAGTTTTTTATGGGTTGTTCCACGGAGCGCCCCCTTTATTTCGACATTCTGTGTTCGGTGTTCGGTGTTCGATATTTCTGAAGGGAACACCGAATATCGAACACCGAACACCGAATTTCGAAGTGTTGCGTTGGGCTTGGCTTGCCAATAGCCAAAAGCAAGTGGATTGTTGGCTATATTATTCTATTTTTAGGTTGCGTACGTCAATTTCTATGATTTGAGCATCGTCAGCATTGATAATTGCTTCCTGAATAAATGAGACGTAAGACACGAGGGTTTTAAAACGATTGTCAAATGTCTTCAATACAATCAATCGCACAGGATATTTCTCCAAGTTCTGCTGGTTCTGCAAATTTTTATCTGCCGTTAACAAAAACTCAAACCCCTCTTCTAGCATGGAACGTATGAGATCTCCATTTTTTTTCTCTGCCCACCCAATGTCATGCACAGAAACAACCTCTAAGGGGGCTGTAAAAAGTTTGGCAAGCGGACGTGGGAGGTTTTCGTCAAGCAATATTCTCTTCATGCTCCGTGTAGGTATAGTGTCTTTCCAACAATGCCAGTAGTTGGATTACTTGTTCTTTTTTGACGGATGGATAATCATACAAAAACTCTGCGATGGTATCTCCGTTTTTTAGGTAGTCAAATAATATCTTGACTGGTACGCGCGTCTTAGCGAATACAGGTGCGCCACTTTGAATTTCAGGCGATATGATAATCAAGTCAGCAAGCATATTACTGTTCGTTTAATTTGTCTCATTGATTCTTATTTCCTTGTAGTCCTCCGATTTTATCTTGTCGGTATGCAAAGTAAAGCAATTTGGCCCACTTCTCAAAGTTTTTACCTGGATGCGTTGGGCTTGAACAGATCAAAAATCTCCGTGTACCTCTGTTCTTCTGTGTACCTCCGTGACAGTTTTTTATGGGGTTACACGTTGGCTCTTCTAACTCCTACTGGTTCTTTGATATGTCCCATAATCTTCTATTTTTTAAAAGATTGTTGAATGAGTTTGAGGGCTGCTGGTGGGAAAATGATCATTTTATGTTGGATTTTATCCAGAATGTTCTCAAAATAAATTTTTTTTGACCGCTAAATCTATCGTTCGTTTAACTTCTGACCAGTCGGCTTTTTCAAACAATTCAAGTTTCTGGTCTTCTTCCGCATCTTCAAAAAATGTAAGACTTCGCAAGACTAAAAATTCGTTGCCATCAGGATATTTTTCTCGATAAAATCCCAACAATTCAGTCAGCGTAAATTGCTGGAGTAAAAAGTACAAGTCCGTAAAATCCCTTTTTTTACCGCGTCCGGCAATCGCACCCAATTTCATAGCTCCAATATCAGGCAAACTGGCCAGGCGAATTCCTTCCACTATTTGGATCGCACGTAACCAGGGGTATTTGTAATTTACAAAATCGACTTTTACTCCATTGATATTAAGTATCAATATGTTCCGGGTATTTTGCAACAGTTGCAAATCGCCCAATGGTTCAAGTAAATCTACAATTTCATCCTTATCTATCGGCCTGGCTCCAAAGAAATCAAGGTCAATGGACTTCCGGTGCCCAATTTGAAGTGCAAGTGCGGTGCCACCAGCCAGGTTAAACCCGATTAATTCGGGTATGGCCATAATGTCTTTTAATAAACCCAATGTCCCGGGTTCGACTGTATGGTGTTGTAACATCGGAACTGTTCTTTTGGAATTTCAAAAATGCAACTTAAAAAACTCAGGGTTTTGGGATCCAAATCGCGAGATTGCAAGAGCTCTGCGCGGATGCGCTCCAAACCGTAATACGCTCGAATAGCATTCCAATCGGCTATTTGACCATACATAACCACCCGTTCCATGACATAACGGACATTTTTATCCCAATCGATACGATCGTAATCGGTGTCCCAAAATAATACTTTGGATAATTCCATTGCTGGTACTTTTAAAGGCAAATTTAGGCTATTTTTATATTATGCCACTTAACGGATCAAAAATCTCCGTGTCCCTCTGTTCCTCTGTGTACCTCCGTGACAGTTTTTTATGGGTTGTTCCACGGAGCGCCCCCCCTTATTTCGACATTCGGTGTTCGGTGTTCTGCTGTTCGATATTTCTTAATGGATTAACACAAAAGTGCGAAGGTTATATTTATAGGTTGTTGTTGGATAAGGAGGTTATGCTCCTTGAATCGCCTCAATCTTAAACACTTGCGTAATTTAAAACTTCGCGTTCGTTCGTAACGGAAATGATTTTTTGAGCCAATAAATTAAAGTCCGTATAACTCCTTTGAACAGCCTGCAAGTGCGCGCCTATTGCACCATCAGCGGGTTTAAGTAAAAAAATAGGCTTGCGCGCTTCCATGGACATCGGAGCAAGACTATGATAATGCTTTAAATATGCTAAGCAATTATCGTCTGCCTGCACGGATTCTGGTGCCGCCGGATCCTTATCCCCCAAAACAAACGATTGGTAAACGGCCGGTATTTTCTCGGCCCATTTGATATGGGAACGCACAGGACGACTGTCTCTAGCAGCATATTGCATCAATACATAACCGATTGGCTGGCTTTTGCCCGATGGAATAGCCGATTTATCCGACTTTGGATACTTATTGACACGCTCTGCCCATTGTGCGCGCCAACCATGCAGCGTTTTACCTAGATTTTTAATGCCTTGCAGGGAGAACAAATCTGCCCCAACGGGCATTACGACAAAATCGGTAGCAATCAGTACAGCCCGATTAATCGCCCCTAAATTAGGTCCGACATCAATCAGCACCCAATCTGCATTACTTCGAGCAGCCGCATCATCAATCAGCGTTTTAAATACGCTGCTTACTTTAAAGGCATATACATCACCGTTCAGACACTTCGTCCAGGCATCACTTAATTGGTCTTCGAAAGCCGATAACGCAAGGTTTCCGATTAACAAAGAAATATTAGGGCCAATCGGTTCTAAATGAACCTCTTTATAATCTTTACCTTCACTTACCGGAATGATCGCATCTAATACAGTTAAATGCTTATCCTCATCAAACAATACCTCTTCCATGCGTTCCTGTTTTAGAAACATAGAAGACAGATTTGATTGCGGATCCAAGTCTACAGCCAATACCCGCTCTCCCATTTCTGAAAACATCCAGGAAAGATGATATACCATAGTGGTTTTACCGACATCTCCTTTATTGTTAAAAAAAACGATGGACTTCATTTTTTACTTCTTAAAAATGGTTACCGAATTGATTTGAAAAATAGCAGGTCAACGCCTTTGATTAGATTTACGCGTAACCAGATCAACCCCCATCTTTCCACGTTTATGCAAATTTAACACCCTTTACGATGCTTTTAGACTTAAACCTCAAAATATTTTTAACACGAGGTTGGGAGGCATCGTGAGGGTTTAACACAAAGGTGCGAAGTTTATATTTATAGGTTGTTGTTGCGTGGCAATGGAATTTCTATCATTTTTCAGGCTGGCTAAGTTCTTACAAAGAAAATTATTAATATTGCAACACATTATGGTCAAAGAAAAGTGGTTATGAAAACAGATGGCTACTAATCCGTTGAAAATCACTTTTTTATCCATCCATCCTTCAAATCCTTTTAAATCTGGGTTAACATCCAGCCATAAAATTATTGAGTGATGACAATATACCTATGTAATGTTTGCAATCAAATTTACGACCCTGCGGAAGGTGATCCAGACTCCGGAATTGCTCCAGGAACTGCATTTGAAAACCTTCCGGATGATTGGGTTTGTCCTGACTGTGGTGCTACAAAAGACGATTTTGAAGAAATGGAGGATTAATAAAATGAATTGAAAAGAGGTAGTTTTCTAATGCCTCAAAGGGAGAAGAAACTAATCTCTATTTATTTTTTTGATAAAGAACTTAATATTGTTTTTGTTCAACAAAACATGACACAACTCCGCGTGTAGCGAGCGGTTGGCAGCTATGGGGAGTTAGGTCCATTTATTCCTTCAGAAGTTTGGTATGAAACTTTCCGTCTGTGATGATAACTGTGTCGGGTGCTGTAGGGTCTTCCGATAAAAACGTTTTATCTTTTGTAAACGCCACCTGAAAAGTACCCCATATTTCATCTTCTTCCTTTTTGTCTATTGTAATCTTATTTTCTACTATTGATTGAATTAGATAATAGCTGTCGCCCGCTGTTCCATCATCTATAAGCGTAAAATATTTTGCCCCATGCGTACTATCTATAGCATGCGTGTCAGCATTTGTAATCTTAAAGATACCAACCTCATTGGGTATTTTATAGAAAAACAATTCTTCTCGCCTGAAACCTTTGCTGTTGAATACAGTCAATATTATGTCAATCCCTTGGTCGTATGGTTTATTGATCACACACCTGGGCCTTGCCTCCCAAGCGGCCGACTGGTTTTTGGTCGCTGTAGCCTCGCCCCAAAAGAAACGGTCGTTTGGGTCGTCCTTTTTACAGAACTGGTTTGATAAAATTAAAATCGTGATTAATGCGTAATAAATGATTTTCATGTCAAAAAAAATTTAGCCCTGCAACAACGATAGGTGTCCGATGTATTCCTGTTTGATTATCTTCAGGGTGAAGTGAAGACTTGCCATCTTCATTCAGTACTCTTTAAACCATTTTTCCCCATTGTCCATTCTCAAAATAAAGTCCGTAAATGAGCGCCCAATTTCAATATGATCTGCGCTGTCTAAGCCGATAAATGGCGTTAAAATGATTCTAAAGTCTTCAATCCCTGTCTTTTCAATTCCAATAAATTCGCCACCACCATTGTCGCCTATTCCTATTGTATTTGGAAGATTTAAAAGAATTTCGTACCCATCGTTTAATAAAAGTAAATTATCTAAGTCCCATAATTTAAATGATTCGTTTCCTATTTGAGCCTCATGTCTTTGGTACTTTGAAAGAAAGTACTTGTAGTCATTTGGCAATTCAAATCCTATTTTGCCTTCAATTTGTTCAATGTCCATATTGCCCGTGGTAGTCCTTGTCGGCCAATTATATTTTTTTAAAATATTATCCATTAGCGTTTCCATTGTGATAATTTCATCTGTTCGGTTGGTTACAAAGTTTGGATTGATAAGCGATACTTCCCAGCATCCGCTTTATGGACCGGCTTTTGGGTGTCATGGGCTTAAATCTATTGTCTCACAAAGGTTTATCCTTATACTTAATCATATTTCTTTGCTCGTATCTAAACTCCAATTCGGATTCGTATAAAAAAATGTACTCACACATAGCAGCAATTTTATCATATCTTGGTGAACCTCGTGCAACCAATTTGTACGTCTTTTTATTACACATTTTTGCTTGAGGCCTATTGCCTTCTAAAAGATACCCACATCCGTCCAACACATTCTTTTCCGTCTTAAATTCTTCTTCTGTCCAGAAGTTGAATTCATAAATCATTCTTTCGAATTCCTTCCATTCTTCCCAGTCTATCACAATTTCATAATCTTTACAATTTGGCAAGATCTCATTGAGGGATATACATTTTACAGCAATTGAATAAATACCATTTTTATGCGCTAATTTTACTGATTTGCTAAATCCATTCGTATCATGAATTTGCAAGTGATATGCTTCATAATCTAATCCTTTAACTGAACTTTCGCCAAATTTTTCAAGCAGGAATTTTTGATATTCAAGTACCCCTTTTGCCAAGGAAGTATCTGAAACTTCTTTGTAAATTTCATCTGCGCACTTTGAACAATCCTTATTTTCTTGGACATTCCCTTGACAAGCAAACAGGAATATTGAGATAAAGATTAGGCAGGCGTATTTTAATATGATGGTTGCTTTTATATTCATCTTGGTTTGGTTGTTGTTCGGGTTTAAACATAAAAGCCATACTTAACAGTGGTATTTATGTCATAATGCTTTTTAGTTCTTCAATCAAATATGCCGGTTTCTTTTGATGAAGCATAGCATGACAATTAGGACAAACAGGAATTAAATCGTTTATTGGATCAACAGAATATTCGTTTCCAATTGTTGAAATATCAATTTTATGGTGGACATGGATAAAATCCTTTCCAATTGCGCCATATTTTTTCTCAAAATCAAAACCACAAACTTGACAAGTTGCTCCGAAATGTTCAATACACTTTTTCCGTGCTATTGGATTTCGTTCATAGCTATTTACAAGCACCCTTTTCGTCTTACCCTCTGTATATTCTATATTTTCTTCTACTTCATCTGCATAAATTATTTGTTCGGTATCAATGCCTAATAACTTAATGTATTCATGATAAACTTCTTTTCGTTGTTTTATAGAAGATCCTGATTTTTCTTCATAATAATCAATATGTTGCGACAGTGCAAGCAACGCATTTTGAAGTCCTAATTTTCCATCTTCTTCATAAATTTTCTTTAGGTAATATTCGGCTCCATAAATATTTGTTGTTCGCGTGAATAATTTGCCTTGAATTAGATTTGAATAGTTATAAATATAATCGGTAGCAGAGTTCTTATTCATACCAATTGCTACCAATATCTCTACTGCTTCTTTCAGGCTTATTTTTTTATGGTAAAATTCCTTCCCTAAATCATAGGATTTTTCCACCATTTCATTAGTTATGTTCCCCATTATGATGTTTGATGAATTTAATGTGTACAGATCTATTGACTACGTGGCTTTTGAGCGTTTGCTTTGAGCGTAGGTTAAAAGCCAATGTAAGGCAATGTTTTTCTTGCAGTCGATTTTTTGTTGATTAATAAGCATTTATGCTAGTTTTTGACTTTGATTTTCCAATTTACTTGCGGGTTTCGTTTAATAACTGTTGCAATTTTATCAAACTGCAATTTAAACCATTCTGCAATTTTAATTTCATCAAGTGTTGTATCATCTTGAATAAACTTTTGTAAGCTTTCTTTTTCATCAAAGTATAAACCATTAACAAATGTGTTTGGTGTAAACGGACTCATATCCGCCCTTTTCAAAATATCGTACCCTTCTACCTTGGATTCTGTCCATAACCAAACTATCAATTGAGGTATTTCTTCTTCAAATATGAAACCAGCCACGATACCACTAAAAGTTACTTTATTGGAAGAATTGCCATATAAATACTTAAATTCTGAAACAAAGGCATTTTGATTTTTGAGATACCAATTAATTGGACCCATCGTTTTATTGTGGTTTTCAAAACGTTCTTCAAACAATCTTTCTACGTTTCGTAGATAATTCCCTAACTTTTCTTGCAAAAAATAGACTTCTTTCATTTGGGAAAGAATTGGGAAATCAGAAAATGTAATTTTAGTCTTTGCCATAACTTCGTATTCTAAAAAATCGATGAAATCATTAATTTGTTGATATTCTTTATACTTGTACATTAGTTCAAGTACATCTTCCCAAAGATAATTAGATTTTTCCTCTCTGTATCTCGTACAATAATAAAGATATTTTTTGTGCGACGAATAATGAGTTGATTGAACTTCTGTATATCTTTCTAATTGTTTATAGCCTTCTCCTGAATTTACTTTATTTTCAATAAAACATACGGAATCTTCGTTTTTTAACACTAAATCAATTAAACAATTAGGCTCATTGCCCTTTAACTCGTAAAACTTTTGCGTTTCAATGTGTGGAAAATCTATACCCCTTAAATTAAGAATCTTGACAATAAAATCAGTTCTTATTTCGGGATAGGCATTTAAAATACCTGCAAAAACTTCCGTAGTGAAGTTTTCAAGCGGCTTAGGAGCAGGAATTAGCGTATAAATACGCCTGTAAGTCTTCTTCATTATTCGAATATTGTTTATTTTTCAATTATTTTATGATTGCCAACGTTGCTCATGTGACGTGCGAAGCGATTAACGAGCATGGGTATATGCACATTATTCGGTAAAATGGCTCATTTTATTCAATTTTTTTATCACTCAAATCATCAAGTTCTTCTAAATATTCAATTATTGTACTGTCAGTTTCCTTTAATCGTTTAACTGCCTCTTTTAATCCAAGAGAATATCTTTCAAGCAAATGTTTTTCTATTTTTTTGGCCTGAGAAGAACTATAATTTACGACAACTTCGATTGTTTTTTCATAATTCGTGGTAAAAATTGAAATCCCTGACATTAAAAAAATGCCAATTAAAACAACTCCAATGTAGCTTGAAATCATTTTTATTGACCAAGCTATATTTGAGATAGGTTCAACATAAACTCCATCAGGAATTATTGAATAAAACGAATATACTAAGAAATCAAAAACAGTTACCGGGTTATCTCTTCTAATTTGAAAATTATCAAAAGATATTTTGTATAAAGCATAGTTGATAAAAGTGAACATTACAATACATAGATTAAAAGTGATTATAACTTTCCCAAGCATATATAGAAGAAAGACCCCTTTGTTCGAAAAACTTTGTAGCTTTTCACCAATGAAATTTAATGCAATTTTAGTAACCAACAACGATTTTAGATGTTGGTTTTGCCTCCTTATTAGTTTTTCACTATCGGTTTTTTCTTCTTCTGTCAATATTATTTCTGGAATCAAAAATTTTTCTACTTTTTCTAAATTTAGCATTTTTATATTCAAATTAAAAATATTAATTGGCTGAATTGCTAAATTTATTCTTCCATAGAAATGAATCATTAAATAGCCCGAAAACACTACTAAACTCCACCAAAGCAATATTGCATTTGTTGAATTGAATAAGACTAATATAGCAAAAAAAACAAGAGAAACTTTCAGTAAATTATACTTTAAATTTCTAAAGAACGAAATAGAACTGTTTATATAGCCTAACAATAATATCCAATATTTTTTTTCAACAATTTTTTTAGGGATCCGATAAGCAAAAAGAACCGGTAGGTTCCAAAATAGTATTTTGAATGGGACTAATAAAAACAAACCTACATTTTTAAAAAACCTCAGTGTCCCTAAATATATCCATAATGAACTAGCTAAGATAATTGAGATGATGAATCTGTATTTCAGAACCCATATTTCAGTCAAATTAAATTTGTTGAATAGGAATTGCTCTAAGTCAATTATGAAAACTTTAGAGAATAAATAAATCCAACCTAATAAAAAAATATATTTCTTTAAAGACTTGTAAGTTTTTTCTTTTTTCTTAGGTTTGCTTTCATTGCCTTCTGTTATTCTTTCTTTATTGCTCATCATTCAGTTCATTTTGTGTATTATGTTATCTTTTGAAATTAAAATTACTATCGAAGCATCTTCAAAAGTAAAATCTTTGTTGGATTATTGCAACTTCACATTTTTCCATTTTTAATCCCCCCCAATCTCCCAACCTATTCCACCCCCAACACCTTAGTACATTCCTCCCCAAACTGACTAATGATCCGCACGGCAATTTTTTGGCCCTTCGCTTTTACTTCAATCGGATGCGAAATATGTCCATATAAACGTTCAAATGCTTCATCATCCAACTCAATTTTAAGGGTTTTTTCCACCTTCTTTTTGGTATTGTCTTTGGCCAGATTGTCTAAGCCTTTTTTCCATTTATCAAATTCCGATTTGTCGCCGCCACAGAAGAAAACCTGTTTTACCACAAAGTTGCTGCCGTCGTAATCATCGTCGACCATCCAATAGGCAATGTCGTGAATGTTGCGGGCTTTTACTTCGTCTTTGATAGGGTCGTAAATGTCTAAGCCTTTTATTTCAACCGTTACTTCCGTGCCCTTTTTATGCAGGTCAATATCAGGTTCGCCGATGGTGACAAAACTGGCGGCAGATTTGGCGGGTTTCTTTTTCAAGCCTTCCTGCAACAAATCATCGTGTATGCGCACGCGATCTACCTGGAAAGTACCCATGCTCATAGTTTGTACACCGCCCTCAATGTCGCTTTCAAAACTAAAGCCCAGGATGACCAACCAATTGGCATCGCCCCGGCTGCGGCATTCTTTGATGGCATCGTTGACCAATTTTTTGCTCACAGTGCCGAATTTGGGACCAATATGGAAATACGCCTTTTGTTCGCCTTTTTCGGTGACATAAAATCCTTCGGCATTTAGTGATTCATTGGCCAGCAATTCCACACTCCGGAACACTACCATTTCGTCTTTTCGGCCGTTTTTGATACCCGCGCTGAGTAAATGTTGCTTGATGACTTCTTCAAAGGCGCCTTCTGCTTCATTTACGCGTACTTCATGGTCGAGTTCCTCGGGGCTGACGGGTTCGTAGTTTTGTAAGGTTTCTACGGTGAAAGGGCCACTTACGCGCAACAGTTTTTTGTCTTGCTCGGGCTGGTCATAGAGGGTTTCGGTAGCCGGTGGCTCGTCGTTGGCCAAACTTTTAAGGGTAATGTGCGGAACAGTTTTATATTTGAAACCTTGTCGAATGTCGCCATGTTCATCGTACAAATGGTAATAGGGAAACACCGCGGTCATGAGCCGTTGTTTAGCAATGTTAAGGGCAATGCGGCTGGTGTCGATGGTGATCCAGCGGCGGCCCCATTGTTCGGCGACGAAAGCGGTGGTGCCGCTGCCGCAGGTGGGATCCAGGACAAGATCGCCGGGGTCGGTGGTCATTAGGATGCAGCGTTGAATTACTTTTTGGGCAGTTTGAACAACATACTTTTTATCCTGCTCTGCTGTCCCCATTGTGTCTATCCATAGATTACTCATTGGCACAAAAGGAAAGTCATCAAAATACAATTTATAATTTACATATGATTTTGTAGCAAAAATTCTTTTCTTTGAAATCAATTTTTTCATTCCTTCAACGCCCGTTTTCCAGCCGCCTACATTGGGTTTATATTTTTTACCATTAAACTCAAATTCAAAAGTTGTGGATGCACTTCCTGTTTGAGATGTTAGGGGGCCACCTAAAAAAACCCTTGCTCCTTTAGGTAATAATTCAGGTTTTAATTGCTCATCAGTAGTAATTGGTCTAATTTTACCATCCAAAGTTTCCACTTGGTTATATCTAGCACCTGCACCGCTTGAGAATTCCTTTGCTTGATAAATTTGTCGATATTTCAAATTAGTAACACTTTTACCATACCAAATAATATAATCAGCAATATTATCAAGTAATTGCTCTCCCATACCACCACTTTTTTTAAAAGTAATTACACTCACAAAATTCTCACTACCAAAAACTTCATCCAATAAGTTTCTTACCAAGTGTACATTTTCAACTCCAATCTGCACAAAGCAGCTACCACTTTCCGTCAACAATTCTTTGGCAATCAGTAGCCTGTCCCTTAAATAACCCAAATAAGAATGAATTCCCAACTCCCAGGTATCCCGAAACGCTTTGATCTGTTCAGGTTCTGCGGTTAGCGCTTCATCATTGCCGTCTTTTACTTCACGGTTGTTTAGTTTTATTTGCCAGTTTCCGCCGTATTTAATCCCATAAGGCGGGTCAAAATAAATAGTTTGCACCTGCCCGGCCATGCCTTCCCGTTCCAGCAAGCTGGCCATTACGAGGTGGCTGTCGCCTTGTATGAGTCGATTGGTCCAGCCGTCCTGGTGTTGGTAATATTCGCTTACTTTTTGTATTTCGTCTTTGTCGAGGGCGTTTCCAAACAGTTCGTTTACGCTGCCAAATAGGTCTAATTGCGCACTGGGTGTTTCTGTGACCTTGTACAGATTTTTGATCAGGGTTTCAGGCGCGATGTGTTCGTGGCGGTACAAGCTGCGAATGTCTACACGCAAGAGTTCGTCGCGGTCGTCATTGCCGTATTTGTTGAGCCAAAAGAGCTCGGGGTCTTGTCCGCGGTGCACCACAGGGTTTTTGGGCAATTCCAGCACCTTTTTACCGTCTTGCACTTTTGGATTAGCATCTTCATAGCCCGCTTCCTCCTTGCTGGGGATGTGGGCGCGGGTATCGGTTTTATGCTTGATGGATTCTATTTTCTTAGCCATATTATATGTGCTGAATTTTTTCGATTAATTGATTCTTGATGTTGCGGATGTCATTGGCAATTTCAATAAAATGCCATTCAGGATATTCGTATTTATCCTTCAAAGCATTTACGGCAGGAATCCAGCGGTTTTCTACATACCATTTCTTTTCTGCTTTGTCTTTGCTCATTCCGGTAATTTCTATCATCAGGTTTTTGATCGTACCGTCTTTGGTGCGTACCCGGGCGATAAAATCTGTAAAGTATAGTCGGTCTTTTCCGTCTTTGGTGTAGGGAATGGCAAAACCCAAAAATTGGTTTTTAACGTAACATTCCACGGAATCCAGTTCTTCCAGGGTTTTGGCACAAATCCCTTCCCAATCGCTGTCCATCACCACGTAGTTGATGTGGCTTTTTTCGGTAGGGTACACGTCTTTTACGGTGTTCCCATTGACGTATTTGGTGCTGCTAAACTTGTTATAATAGTTAAATACGGGGCGAATATGCTCCGTGGTATTGTTTTGTGGATTAATGCCGCGCGCAATATGATTCACTATTTTCTTGGGTTCCTCAAAGAACAACATCCGTTTGTAGCGTTGGTCGGGAATATTGAGCAGTATCACTTTTTCCTCATACCATTCTTCCACAATACTTTTCAGTTTGTTGAATTTTTGAAAGCGGGGATTGCTGTCTTCATCGCTGAATTTTTCCTTTATTAACTCCTTGGTAATCAAGAAGATCAATTCCTGGTCGCGTTTTTCCAATACACCTTTTACTTGCAGTTTTTCTTCTGAAGCAGAGATGGGACTGGTCATAATGGTTTCGGTCGGGAACTTTGAACCATCAATTTCATAGTTTTCCAAATTGCTGAAATCGTGTTCAATAGGACCGTCATAGTTTTCCACACGATAGCCTACCACATTTGGAAAATCAATTTCCATGGTAGCTTGCCGATCTGCAACAGGTGCAATATGGGTTAAGTCAACCGGGCTCGGTGGCGGTCCGGCTTGTCCGCCTTTAAACATTCTAAAAGGAACCCCAATAATGTGGGCATATTCGGGTGGAAATTTTTCGATGACAATTTTACGTTTGTCATTGGTTGGGTTTCCGTCTTTATCATAGCCTTGCAAATGATAACTCATTCTGCGCAAAGCCCTTCCCGCCACTTGCTCACATAATAATTGTGATCCAAAGGCGCGTAGGCCCATGATATGGGTCACCGTATTGGCATCCCAGCCTTCGGTAAGCATAGAAACAGAAACCACACAACGAATATGCGAACCTAACTTACCTTGTTGGCCAACCGTATTGACCACTTCTCGCAAAATTTCGGCATCCGTAATATTATCGGTACTTCCTTGCCCGTGCATGCGGGCATAATCTTTTTTAAATACTTCTATTTCGGAAGCAAATATTTTTTTGAAGTCGTCATTGACTTGTTCGCCATTTTCCAAGGCATCGCTGTCAATGAGCAAGGTGGGCGGTCGTTTCAGTGGTTTGTTGGTGGCAGGGTCATAGTTGCTGAACAGATCTTTTGCGCCTTGTACAGTTACGGTTTTACCTTCTGCATCCTCAAACGCATACCCTGCAATGTATTTGTACACTTCTTTCGATACCCCGGTATTGTTACACACAACGATAAAAACAGGCGGCGCAGAAAAGATATTTACGCTTGCTTCCCTGTGTTTTCGGATGCCATTGAAGTATTCAACATAATGGCTGTAAAATTGATCTAATGCGACTTTTACCAAGGAAGGCAAACGAGGCGGCAATTCAATAAACTTGTTTCCTTCCGCTGCGGCATCCTTTTTTTGCGTGCGTTGCCCTTTTCTTGGTAGCTCGTCTTTTACGTGGTCGTACAAATTACGCAATACCGGCATGGTCAACTCCTGCGAATCATCGCTTTCTGGTAGGAAAGGTATTTTTACCAAGCCACTTTCGATGGCTTCAATTAAACCAAAGTCGGAAACCACCCAGGGGAATAAACTATAAGCGGTATAACCAGAACCTGTTAAGTAATAAGGTGTTGCCGAAAGGTCGTACACCGCTTGTAGTTTGAATTTTTTGTTTATTTCACGTAATCCACTAAACCAAACCGCTGCTCTTGCATTTTCATCGGCCTCTTCATTGTCGGTGGTTTTACTCTTGGATTTTGGCAAATAGCAGTGATGGGCTTCATCGTTGAGAATTAACACCCTGCTTCCGGTTTTGAATTTACCAAGCGTGCGTTTTACAACCTGTGCAAAGTCTTCTTTGTTGCCTGTATCAATTTTGTTGCCTTGCAGATCTACTTTGCCATCGAAGGGGCTGCGTTTGTTGCCTTGCAGTATTTTAGGTTCGAAGTTGTGGTAATTGGTGATAACCAATCGAGCGTTCAGATTTTCCAAACGATGTTCCATATTGGGCGGGATCAGGCCACGAACCCGGTAATAATCCTCAATGTCTTTTGGGTTTTTGTTTTTGGTGTCTACAAACAACACCCCCAATCGGCTTTTGATGGTAATACCTGGGGCTACAATTAAAAAGTAGTCTGCAAAACGGGTATCGTTTCTATATTCTTGTCGGTTAAAGTAGTGGTAACAAATTAAACAAGCCATTACAACCGTTTTTCCCGAACCGGTTGCCATTTTAAAGGCAATTCGGGGCAATTGATCGGCTGCATCAGGGCTTACGGTTTGTTGTCCGCTGCGCAGCAAGTTTAATATGTGCTGCCCTGCGTTGGATTTTTCGGCTACTTCATTGATCCAAATAGCTGTTTCAACCGCTTCTTGTTGGGCAAAGAATAGTTTTTTAGTAACCAACCTTTCTGGATTGTTGAACCAAAAAGTTAAAAGTTCTTTGGTTACCCTGCTCGTGTTTGGGTAATTGGCTGTTCTCCAAATCCCGATTTCTTTACGACAAAGGTTGATGATGTGGGTCAAATACGGTTCGGCATCTTCATTCCATCCTATCAGCTCTTTTTGACCGGTTTGCCTGGATGGTATAACGGCGGTATCTTCTTTGAAAATCCTTCGACCTTTGCGAATTTGGGTATAATCCAAACTTCCTTCACTGTCTGTATCATAATGAAGGAGTGGCTCTGAGTATGGACTATTTAAGATTGGGTTATCAGCATTCATATATCCTCAAATTATCCATTAATTTTTAGAAAACAATGTTAGTTCTTTAAATTTCATTTTCACCCTACTTTGAAACAGGCAGATTTTACACAATGGTACATCGTCCATTACAATCCCCCAAACAACATACCCAAAATATTTCAATATAGCATATTTATGCGATGCCTTTTCAACTTTTTTGGGTCTTTTGATGCAGTGCCAAGTGCGTTTCCCCTTTGCAGTGCCTTTACCTTGGTTAAATAGCATGGCTTTAGCAGCCCATCTAATTTAACATCTTAAAGAAATCAAATATAATACCAACTTTACATACTAAATTACCCTTTTAAACATAACACAACCTTTACATTTAGTAATGATGCAAAATGAAATAGCCATTATAGTAAGCGCTGTCACTACACTCGATTTTCCATGTTTATCCACCTATTTCCTGGTTCAACCCGCAATTTTCCCAGTTGAATCAACCCATTGCACAGAGGTGCCTCCAAATTGCATAGAGGAACCGACTAATTGCTCAAAGAAAGCATCCAATCCTTCAGATCAACCAACCCATTTCCCGAATAAACCGCCCCAATACTCGGAAGTTCCAACCCGCAGCATCCTTCAACCGCCGCGTTTCACAGTTATCCCAACCAATTTCATGGATGTTCCAACCAATTATTCATGTATTCCAACCAATTTCATGGATGAAAAAGCAAAAAAACATCGTAACGCATGTTGCTTTCTGGGAACCTCGCCTACACACAAGGCTCCGAGCGGTCCTTTTTGTTGAATTTGAGCGCTATTGATCCCATTTTCCGCCCGCTTTTGATCAACCAGCAAGGGAGAACAGGGAACTGCTGCCTGCTCGCTGGATGAAACCAGTCTTCCGATCTAACTTACCATGCATTTCCTCTGTATAATTGCTTGTTTCCTCCATGAAACGCGGCACTTTATCCGTGAAATTTGATTTTTCCAGTCTAACTAAAAAATAGTTAAGCTGCTTTCGGGTCAAACGGCCCGTTTTTGACAGAAAAACTTTCCCGATTTGTAACTTTTTTGGAAGGTAAAAAACCTTAAAAATGGGCTGAAATGGGCCTAAAAGGCGCTTTTTGCGTTTTTTTGAAAAATCGCAGGGTGTAAAATGGTCCAAATTGCCCCAAATCCCGTGGAAAACTTCGCCAAAAATGTACTTTTTTTTGAGGGGCGTGGACGATCATATTTGTGGCAAGTCAAGGGTATACTGAACGTCGCCTGAAAGGCAGCATTCATTGTCATGCTGAGCGCTGATTGTGGATGATTTGGGCCGAAGGCCTTGTACCAAAGCAGGTAGCGCGAAGTAGACTTGGCGCAAGTATTATTTCATTTTTCCACTCTTTAAATTTTTACAGCATGTCAAAATCTGTCGTACGCAAAGTGTCGTACAAAAAACTCACCCAGTCTGAATTGGCCACTTTTGCGGCCAATGTACACCAACGCATGGCTTCCCGCCCGGAATACCAGTCATTTGCTGCGGACATTGCCAGTCTGGCCGAAAAAACAGAGGCCTATACGCAGGCATTGGTAGATGCGGCAAGCCGCAGTACACCAGCGATTGCGCAAAAAGAACTGGCCAAAAACAGTGTACTCAGTGCCCTGGATCGTATTGCCTTTCTCCTCGACTTCAATTTTACGGGTCAGGATGTGTGGGTGATCAATGCGGGCATGGAAATGATCCGCGATCGCCGGGTAAATCAAAACAAATTGGAAGCGCCGTATCAATTGCGGGCCATCAACAAGGGCGTGAAAGGGGAAATTTTGCTGCAATTCCGGTTGCCGGAACCAACCCGCGTGCGCAACAATGGCGTGGAATACTCAATGGATAACGGCGAAACCTGGCGCAACGGTACTTATGGTTCGCGTACGACCATTACGGTGGCGGGTTTACCTTCCCGGCAGCTGGTGCAGTTTCGGGTTTGTTCCCTGGGGTCGTTTCAGTTGAAAAGCCCGTTCTCGGAGGTTGTGGAGGCGTTCGTGGTTTAGGAGGACGCTAGGGGAAGGGGGTTCCACGGAAAAAAGGGGCCACGGAGTACACGGAGGTACGGAGGGGCACGGAAAAAAGGGGCCACGGAGTACACGGAGGTACGGAGGGGCACGGAGAAAAGGGGCCACGGAGTACACGGAGGTACGGAGGGGCACAGAGAAAAAGGGTTCCACGGAGTTACGCGGAGGTACGGAGGGGCACAGAGAAAAAGGGTTCCACAGAGTTACGCGGAGGTACTGAGGGGCACAGAGAAAAAGGGGTCCACGGAGTTAAGCGGAGGTATGGAGGGACACAGATAAAAAAGGGTTCCACAGAGTTACGCGGAGGTACGGAGGGCACAGAGTTTTTCTCCGTGTAACTCTGTACCTCCATGAATCTCCGTGGAACCCTTTTTTTTCTCCGTGTACCTCTGTACCTCCGTGTACTCCGTGGCCCTTTTTTTTCTCTGTGTACTCCGTGGCCCCTTCCGCTCTACGTGCCCGCTCTCCTAGAACCCAACGATTACCCCCTCAATTATCCGGCAACATTCATCCATCTGCGCCTCCGTCATCACCAAGGGCGGTGCAAAACGAATAATATTGCCATGGGTAGGTTTCGCCAGCAAGCCGTTGGCGGCCATTTCCATACAGATATCCCAGGCCGTTGAACTTTGTTCGGTATCATTAATTACGACTGCATTGAGCAGGCCTTTGCCGCGTACCAGGGTAATCAGGTCCGGGCGTTTTTGTTGCAACGCGTTCATGCGCGCGCGGAAAATCTCGCCGAGTTTCGTGGCATTTTCTGCCAAATTTTCGTCTTCTACCACTTTCAAAGCTTCCATGGCAACGGCACAAGCCAAAGGATTGCCGCCAAACGTGGAACCGTGTTCGCCCGGATGCAGGGTAAGCATAATTTCGTCGGAAGCAAGCACGACACTCACCGGCAACACACCGCCGGAAATCGCCTTTCCTAAAATAAGGATATCGGGACGGAAGCCATAATGGTCGCAGCACAGCAGTTTTCCGGTACGTGCAATACCCGTTTGCACTTCATCGCCCAGGAACAGCACATTGTGTTGCTGACACAGTTCGTAAGCACGGGGCAGGTAATCGTCGGCAGGCACAAACACACCGGCTTCCCCCTGAATCGGTTCTACCATGAACCCTGCTACATCGGGATCTTGCAAGGCTTCTTCCAGGGCAGCGAGATCGTTGTAGGGGATGACCTCGAAACCAGGCATGTACGGTCCAAAACCACGACGGCTGGTGTGATCGGTTGAGCCGGAAATCACACTCAGGGTGCGACCGTGAAAATTGCCTTCTACAAAAATAATTTTGGCAGCACCTTCTGGAATACCTTTTACGGTGTAAGCCCATTTACGGCAAAGTTTAAGCGCCGTTTCCACTGCTTCAACCCCTGTATTCATGGGAAGAATACGATCGTACCCAAAATAATGGGCGATAAACTCGGCATATTGCCCCAGCAAATTATTGTGAAATGCACGCGAGGTAAGGGTCAGTTTTTGTGCCTGATCTACCAAAGCCTGAATGATTCTTGGGTGACAATGCCCCTGATTGACAGCACTGTACGCCGATAAAAAATCATAATAACGTTTGCCTTCTACATCCCAAAGGAATACGCCTTCGCCGCGCTCCAACACAACCGGCAAAGGATGGTAGTTGTGGGCGTTGTAACGATCTTCCAAGGCGATAAAATCTGCAGAACTTACAGGTGCGGTGGTGGTGGCAAAGACTTCCATATTGGTGTTATTTTGTTCAGGACAGGATCATTCCTATGTGTAACGCAAAAGTACGGGTTTTAAGGCTTGCCAACCAAATCGGATGCTAAATGAAAACGGGTTTGTTACACCTGTCTGACAGTGCAACAAACCCGTTTGAACCAACTGCGGCTATAAACTAATCGTTCGTAGTCTTTTTAGCGCAATCTTTTTTATGATAACGGCCCCAAGAGAATCCGAAACGCAGGCTCGCCTGACCAAAGGCACCCGAAAGTTGCTGGTTGGACAATTCGGGAATATTGGAATCGGATACAAAGCGGTAACCACCTTCCAGGCCTAAGCGGAACCAACGGAATACATTGATTTCAATGCCCGCAGATGGCTGTACTACATATACCCGGTCGTTTACATCGCCCAGGCGCGCGGTGCCCCTGCCATAGTCCACATTGATTAAAGGGTGTACCGCTTTATAAGGAAGGAAAGCATAGCCGGTTTTGAAAAAATTCCAGTTCATGTCGAAATTTTTCTCCGTATTTTTCCATACAAAACGATCTTGTAAACCATTACGCCCCCAGCCGAGGGTCAAGGATTTTCCAAACTCGAAGGTGAAAAAGCCCCCCCGGTTGTAACTGTCCACATCACCAAACTGTGTGTATTGGTGGGTGTAGCCCCCCCAAACACCCGAAAAGCCCCAGCTGCGGTCGCCCAGCAGGGTTTCTTCACGTTGGGCAAATGCAGAAAATGAAAAAAGGCTTAGGGCAAATAAGAATAAGCAGGATTTGGTATTCATACAAGTGAAATTAGGTTTTGAACAATTCGGTGTAATCTTCAGACGATTAAACAGACAACAATGTTACAACCCGGGTTGCAAATTCCAAAGGGCGCGCCGGCCCGTTTATACGAAATTCACTTTTCACTAACGGTTTTTAACCGTATTTAACGACGAACGGAGATTTGGAGGTGCCTAATACGCTACCACAAATCCTTGATAAATTTTTCCGCCGAGTGTAGTGCTCTGTTCCACAACGCTTGATATCTCGCAGCGCTCAATCTTTGTTTTATACCACGAAAGCGCCGCCGCCGCGCGTTGGTCTTCCCGATCTGCGATGCGGGGGGAATTAAGCGCAATGCCGTTGACATAAGGATTTAAGATTTTAGATTACATGATTTAAGATTTTAGATGGAGGTACAACGCTTAGCATTGCGAAACACTAATCTATAACCTTAATTCGTTGCAAATCATCAAGATGCGACTGAATGTTCCACAAAAAGCGGTTCCATCTTTAATCTTAAATCATGTAATCTTAAATCTTAAATCAACGGCATTGGGATTGAGCGTGGGGGATTGAGCGTGGGAAGAACGAAGATCACGCTTAGCGGTGTAGCATCAAGTGCATGGTAACATAAAAAATCCCGAATTTTGGTAAAATCCAAAATTCGGGATGACGCCTGCTTGAACGCTGTAGCAATCGGACGCGAGCAAAAATGATCCTTTGCGAAAACCGCTTGCGGAGAGGTATTTTATCCTGCTGTTTATTGTTATGGTTTCACTACAACCAAACGTTTGGTGCCCACCACGTTTCCTTTGCTGTCGACCAAACTATATAAATAAGTTCCTTTTTTAAAGTTTTGAAGTTCCAGGCGGATGGACTTGTTGCCCGACAATTCATATCCATTTACCCAAACCACTTTACCGACGATGTTGAAAATCTTGAGGGTGTACCAATCGGTAGGCAAATTTTTACAATCAAAACGCACCCACTCAATCGCAGGATTCGGAAATGCCTGAATGGCGGCGCTACCGGGTGCATCAGAGGCATCCTCTACTGCGGTAACCTTATTGTCTTTAAAGCGTATGTTTTCTACCAAACTGAGGTCGTTGCTCATGGTCGCTACGGCAATTTCCTCTTTTTCGGTGCCGCTCAAAAAACGGTACGTAACGGTGGTGTCCGTTCCAAGAAAATCGGAAAATGGACTATTTCCGCCGCCGCCCAACAGCGAACCCAAATCGACCCAACCTAAAAATGGAAGTTTCACATCCAGGTTGGTTGTAGTGTATTCGGTGCGTTTTTGGCGCAAAACCGGGTAATTACCGCCGGGAATGGAACAATTACCCCAGCCATCAATCACTTCAAGCCGATCCGTTTTAATCCGCACCCGCAAAGAATCCACGTTTATGCCGCCCAACAACGAGTCTGGTAAAGCCTCGGCTGAAAACGGAATGTTCAAGTTGGACGATTGCTGATTGATGTCAAAAAAGTTAACCGGATTGCGTTGTGCAATTACCGCCGGAGCAAACTTGGCCAACACTTGTACGCCAAAATTGGCTGGATCGCCACCGGCATAACCCATCACCTCTACTTTCGCGTTGGTCGTGTTGAAATAAGTTTCACCTGTTTCGCCAACTACAAGCAATTCGGCACCTGGAAAAGACGATGCGAACGTACCCGTGTTGGGTGCTTTGTAAATGATTTGAGAGAATTGAGCAGCGTTGAGCGCGGCAAAATCCCAGGTCTGACTACCGCCAGGAGGCGTTGCCGGGTTAATCGTGTTGTTTGGGGCCAGGTCGGTCGCAAAACGCAAAGTGTCTCCAACAGTTGGGAAAACGGCATTGGTGATGGTAATTTGTGCAGATGCGCCGAAACAAAGGGCGGAGAAGACAGCCAGTAGCATTCTTTTCATTGGATGGTTTGATGCTTGAAAATCGGTTGTTGATTAAAGTAAGTTCTCAAACAGTAGTAATGACATGTTGACCAAAACAAACGGCTGCTTCAAAGGTACGTTGCTTTTTTTATGAATGCATTAAATTTTGTTTTTATGCCGGTCAAAACAAGACAAATATCGGTCAATTAACAGTTCACGGGCTTAAAGCGCTTGCAATTCGACCAATTTTTGGTAAATACCGCCTTTTTGCATCAGCGCTTCATGGGTGCCGCGCTCTGCAATTTGCCCCTGTTCCATTACAATAATTTCATCTGCGTGTTGTACGGTGCTTAATCGGTGCGCGATAACCAACGCTGTTCGGTTGGTCAGCAAATGATCGAGGGCTGCTTGTACTAACTGCTCTGATTCGGAATCGAGCGCAGAGGTTGCCTCGTCTAAAATTAAAATAGGCGGATTTTTTAACAAGGCCCGCGCAATCGTGAGTCGCTGACGTTGGCCGCCACTCAATTTAGAACCCCGATCGCCTATATTCGTATCGTACCCTTCCGGCAATTTTACAATAAATTCATGGGCATTTGCGGCCTTGGCAGCCGCCTCGATTTCAGCCAGGCCCATACGCGTATTGCCAAACGAGATGTTGTTGCGCACTGTATCATTAAATAAAATAGCCTCCTGACTCACAATGCCCATCACGGACCGCAAATCCTGCAGGCGCAATTGCCGAATATCTACCCCATCCATAAAAATGCCGCCACTGGAAACATCATAAAATCGGGGCAATAAATCGGCGATCGTGCTTTTACCCGCACCGGAAGCCCCAACCAGGGCGACAATTTTACCCCTTGGTATGGTTAAGTTGATGTTCGAAACGGCTGCGCGCTCGGCACTTTGATATTGGAAGGAAACGTTGCGAAACTCAACTTTGTCTTTAAATGTGGTAAACTCCGTTGGCATTTCCGGATCTCGAATGCCGACTTCTGCATTCAATACCTCCTCTACCCTTTCCATGGCGCCCATGCCTTTGCGTACACTATATAAAGCGCCAGACAGTGCCTTGGCGGGTTCTATGACATTATAAAAAGCATAAATAAAGGTAAGGAAGGTAGCAGCATGTAAACTCCCGGCAAACACTTGTTTAGCCCCAAACCACAACAAAATGGCGACCACACAAATACCCATAAACTCCGATAAAGGCGAAGCCAGGTCTTTGCGCCGATACAAACCGGTCATCGTGCGCACATATCGATCGTTTTCCAATTGATAGCGGGCACCCTGCCATTGCTCGGCATTAAACCCCTTGATAATCCGCAAACCACCCAGGGTTTCTTCGATTAAGGCGGCTAAATTGCCCAATTGGTGTTGGGCGTCGCCCGACTGTCGCCGCAAAGAGCGCCCGACACCGCCAATGATTAAACCTGAAAACACCATTAAACCCAAGACAAACAACAGCAATTGCGGCGAAACAAACACCATAAAAGCCATGCTGCCTATAATCACCAAAGGCTCCCGGGCCACCATTTCTATTCCGCTCACCACACTCCATTCAATCTCCTGTACATCGGAAGAAATTCGACTCATCAAATCCCCTTTGCGCTCCTCCGAAAAATAAGATAAGGGCAAAACCAGGATTTTATCCACCAGTTTTTGCCGCAAATCGCGCACAATCCCATTTCGTACCGGCGCCAAAAAGTATTGGGACAAATACCGGAACAGGTTTTTGCCAAAAAATACGAATACCAGAAAAAAGCAGACAATCAGGAGCGCTTGCTCCCGGCCGTATTGCGCAATCAATTGGTGAAAAAACCAGGCGCTTTGTTGTTCCAAATGTTTGAAACTCCAACCCGATGGGGGCGGTTCCACCATCGCTGGCTGCTGGTTCTGAAACAAGATCTGTAAAAATGGCTGCAACACCGGAATGCTGACTACCATAAAAATGGACATCAGAAAATTACTCCCCACTGCAAGCAGGATATTCCGCTTGTAAGGCAAATAGTACCGAAGTAATTTAAGCATGCCGTAATTGGTTCAATGTTGCTGTAAGTCCTTACAAAACAACACTCTTGTAATCCCAGTTGTTCAGGAAACCGGTATGGAAAACCCCCTTTTTAAAATCTTCGTTGCGCATCAAACGCTGGTGAAAAGGCACCGTAGTTTTTACACCTTCCACGATAAATTCGTCCAGTGCACGCTCCATTTTCAAAATGGCCTCCTCGCGGGTGCGCGCACGCACGATCAATTTAGCAATCATGGAATCGTAATACGGTGGAATCGTATAACCCGCATACACATGCGTATCTACGCGTACACCATGTCCTTTGGGCGAATGGAAAGAGGTGATTTTGCCTGGACTCGGGCGGAAATCATGAAAAATATCTTCTGCGTTGATCCGGCATTCGATGGCATGCATTTCCGGGAAATAGTTTTTTCCAGAAATGGGATGGCCCGCTGCCAGTTTGATTTGCTCTTTAATCAGGTCAAAATCAATTACTTCTTCGGTCACCGTATGCTCCACCTGAATCCGGGTATTCATTTCCATGAAGTAGAAATTCCGGTGTTTATCGACCAAAAACTCTACCGTACCGACGCCTTCATATGCGATGGCATTGCAGGCTTTAATGGCTGCAGCACCCATTTTTTCGCGCAATTCGGGTGTCATAAAGGGCGAAGGAGACTCTTCCACCAATTTTTGATGGCGGCGCTGAATGGAGCAATCGCGCTCCGACAAGTGGCATGCTTTACCAAATTGGTCGCCCGCCACCTGAATTTCGATGTGGCGTGGTTCCTCAATATATTTCTCCATATAGATGCCGTCATTGCTGAACGACGCCTTGGCTTCGCGTTTGGCCGTTTCCCATTGTTTTTCAAATTCCTCTGGTTCCCAAACAATGCGCATACCCTTGCCACCACCACCAGCAGTTGCTTTCAAAATCACCGGATAACCAATTTCTTTGGCTAAAACGAGGGCTGGTTTTAATTCCGTCAACAAGCCTTCCGAACCTGGAATACAAGGCACCCCGGCTGCGAGCATGGTTTCTTTGGCGGTGATTTTATCGCCCATTTTGCGGATTTGCTCCGGGGTAGGTCCGATAAATTTGATGCCGTATTGACGGCAAACTTCAGCAAAAGCAGCATTTTCCGACAAAAAGCCATAACCTGGATGGATCGCGTCGGCATCCGTAATTTCTACTGCGGCCATAATACGGGGCACATTCAGGTAACTTTCGGAAGAGGGTGGCGGGCCGATACAAACGGCTTCATCCGCAAAACGCACATGCAAACTGTCCCGGTCGGCCGTAGAATACAAAGCCACCGTTTTGATACCCATCTCTTTACAGGTACGGATAATGCGCAGGGCGATTTCCCCGCGGTTTGCGATCAATACTTTTTTAAACATCTTTTACTTAATTTGGCTTGGTGAGCACAGACAGACCAGCGTCGCCTTCCCTGATTGGTGGGTAAAGCGTATGTATTTCGGCAAAAAAGTGTAGCAATTAGGCAGGTTCAACCAAAAACAAAGGTTGATCGTATTCTACCGGGGAAGCGTCATCCACCAGCACCTTTACAATTTTACCCTTAATGTCGGATTCGATTTCATTGAACAACTTCATTGCTTCAATGATGCATACCGATTGGCCCTTTTCTACCAAATCACCAATTTTTGCAAATGCTGGTTTATCAGGGCTGGAACTGCGGTAAAAAGTACCAACCATGGGCGATTTGATGGGAACAAAACGCGAAAGATCTTCTGCAGCAGGGGCAGCAGGTAGATCTGTTGTAGCTACCGGTGCTGGAGCCAATGCAGCCGTTGCAGCCACCTGTGTAGGAGGAGCAAGGGTCACCACAGGTTGTTGTACAGGCGCTACGACCATGGCAGGTGCCTGTTCCTGATTCGTCTGGTTGCGGATAATCAACCTGAAATCGCCTTCCCGCAGGATGAACTCGGACAGTTTGTGTTTGCTCACCATCCGGATTAATTCTTGTATCTCGTTGAAATTCATATCAAATTGGTTGTGGTTGATAAAAATTAGGAGGGCTAAGGAAAAAAGATTTTTGCAAACCTGTTTTTCTTAGCCCCCCTAATTTTTATAAAATTATGTTGGTTGGTCAAATTGCACGAAAATTCAGGAATCCAGCTTAAAATTATTTCTTTACCCGCTCCATGTAGGCACCGGTCAGGGTATCAATTTTAATCAAATCGCCCGTTTCACAGAACAAAGGCACCCGTACTTCTGCACCTGTTTCAACGGTAGCAGGCTTCAAGGTGTTGGTAGCAGTATCGCCCCGCAAACCTGGTTCGCAATACGTAATCAGCAGGTTCACCGAAGTTGGTAATTCTACCGAAAGCATGGTGTCTTTCTGCGCATGGAACAATACGTCTACCACATCGCCTTCTTTCAGGAATTTCACATTCTCTATCAAATCTTCCTGAATAGAAATTTGATCGTAGGTCTCCTGGTTCATCAATACAATTGCACCATCCTCAGGATATAGATATTGGAACTTGCGCCGTTCCACACGAACATCGGTAATTGCGTGGCCACTTTGAAAGGTGTGCTCTACCACTTTTCCAGTAGTGGTGCTCTTCAGCCTTGTCCAAACCTTACCGCTACCGCGGCCAACCTGAAAGCGCTGAAAATCAATCACTTTAAGGATGTCAGAGTTTAGTTCAATGCAAAGGCCGTTTCGGATATCTGCCGTCGTTGCCATCTTTTTTGTATAAAATTGATAAAAAATGGGTGAATAAAAATGGGTGCTTTTTAAAAGCGGGTGCAAAGATAACAGGTTCTGTTAAAAAAATCCCTGCTCGTTAAGTTTTCTATCGCAACAATGTAAGCTGACCACTTGCACGCAAATCTGTATCCACGCCTGCCTGCCGGTACACGATGATGTAATAGTACACATCCGAGGGCGCGTCCTTGCCATCCCAGGCCTGATCACCGCTGTACACTTGATTGCCCCAACGGTTGTAAATGGTGAGGGACTGCACACTGCCTGGACAAAAGAATTTGGGTTGAAACACATCGTTCGTGCCGTCCTGATTGGGTGTAAACGTATTCGGGAATCGGGCAGCCTGGGTACTGATTTGCACAAAACGGGTGGCCTGTACTTTACAAAAAGTATTTTCCCCAATGCGGGTTACACTACCCGCCTGGTTAAAAATCAGTTGGTTGTTGTTCAGCGGATCTGGCACCGCATTCGAATAAATATACTGATAATTCACCCCGGGCGTATTGCCAAGGGCATTGATTGTAATGGATTCCCCTGCACAAATCGTGTCGCTCGACAAACTAAAACTCAGATCGATGGGGATACAAACGGAGGAAATGGGGGTGTTTCCATCCACCAACTCCGGACTCCAAGGCCCCATCAACAGAGGCTGGGCACTACTCGGCACGATGGTTTCCAGGATCAATCCCGGCAACATATTAATGCGCGCATCGCCATTTTCACTGCGTGGACAGCAATCGGTGTCCAAACTTAAATCCGGCTTCATTTGGGTAAAAAACGCATCATCCCCAAATTGGCTGCTCCAACTGCCTGCCGCCGCAACTCCTTTTTGAGCAGGCAGTGTTTTCAACCGTTCAAATCCCGCATTTAAGGCCGCTGGGGCCATGTTTTTTAGTTGTACCACTTCGTTTCCGGTGCTGAAACGCAGTAAAAGCGCCGGTGCACCCAAGGTATTTGAAAAAGCAGTGCTCAGTAAAGGTTGGTCGCCCCCCGTCAACAACATGTCCCCCAACAACAAATCATTGTTTTGATTGGCCAGTCCATAAGACCAGGAAGCGCGTATTTGCACCAAATTAGCGGCCAAATCAACCAACCACAAGCGCTCGTAACCACTTCCGAGGTATTTGGTGTTGCCCGCAAGGATGAAATGGCCATCCGAGGTTCGCACAATCCGTTTAAGGTAATCGTTGGCAGGTGTCCGCAATTTTTTACAAATAAAAGCCCCGTTTGGTGCTAAACGCATCAACAAACCATCCCTATTCGAGCCTTCTACCGAACCCACCGCGTAAATAAATCCTTGTTCGTCGACCACCGCGCCGTACAACACACCGGCTGGCACTTCTGGTCCGCTGAGAACGTGTTGCCATTGGATATCCAATTGGTTGTTCAATTTTAACACGGCCGGACGCGCGGGATTATTGCCCATCAAATCCACCCGGCCACTCAACAAATAACCATCCGATAATAAGGTGATTTCTGAAAATTGCGAGGCTGCGCCCGACAGTCGTTTACTATTGATCAACCCGCCCGTGATGGCATCCAGGGTAAACAACACCGAAAAACTTTGGGAAGCATCCTCCGTGAGCGCGGGCGTGTGCGCGAGCACCAACAGGTTTCCATTGGCATCTTTTTGAATATCAGCAACTTGCAAAGGAGTAGTTCCAGAAAGAATTTGTTGCTCCCACAGTGTTTGGCCCTGCGGGTTGCGCACTTCAACCCAGGCGCTTGGAGATGCTCCCGGCGCTTGCTCCGCCCGTCCGCCCAAAGCAATATTTCCATTGGAAAGTACTTCCAAGGCAAATGCCTGCTCTAAGGTGTCCTTTCTGCCCGATATATATTGACCAAACTGCTGGGCTTCGAGGATATGACCGAGCATTAAAAATAGCATTAGGAACCGAACCATATAGAGTCAACATAAAGTGGTTATGAAAAAATCTGGCTTCTAATCCATTGAAAATCAATATTTTCATCCATCCACCCTTCAAATCCATTTAAATCTGGGTATAAACTGAAAATCAACATTCCGCGGTATGCAATTCTACTTGTTGTGCATAAACCTCCAACAAATTTCGCGCAATTTCCAGATTGTCATAGTGTTGGGTGCAAAAATCTTTGGCCGCTTCACCCAATTGGACCAACTTGTTTTTCTGCGCATAACACCAGGTGATGGCTGCTAAAAAAGCCTGGGGTGTATCTGCGATCAGGCAATCCGACTTATCCTGGGCAGCAATTCCTTCCATGCCTAACGTAGTGGAAAGCACCACTTTACCAACCGCCATACCTTCCAAAATCTTTGCGCGCATGCCCCCGCCCGACAAAAGGGGCACCACCATCACGGAATGTTGGTTGATAAAATCGGGTGCACTGGGCACTTCACCGTGGAAAATAACGCGGGGCAGGTTTAATTCTTTGATCCATTTTGGTGCCGTGCGCCCTGCAATGTGAAACGTCAATTCCGGGAACGCAGGGGCCAGCATGGGGGTCCACACCTGCTCCAAAAACCAGCGCAAGCCCTCCTGATTCGGCATCCAATCGAGCGAACCGATAAAAGAAAGGCTCAATGGGCGGTTAAAACTTGTATAATCTGGTGTGTAATCGCGCGCATCCAACCCAATCGGTGTTACATAAGCGGGTTTGCGCAGTCCAAGGCGCTGGAAATGTTCCACATCCCGCGCGCTGATACCGACGAGCAAATCGTAATCATTCAGGCGCGCAATTTCGTATTGTTTAAGTCTTGGTGTAATTTTGCGCAAATACCACTGGCGCAGCGGATTGCTGTTGTCGGCAACCCTTTCCCAAATTTCATGTTCCACATTGTGCGCCCGCAAAGCAATAATGGCATTGGAATGCTGGCGAATCACAGGAATATACGGAGCAAGGTAAAGCGACTCTAACTGAACAATATCATAATGACCTGATTGTAACAAAGCCGCCAAACGCTGCGCGAATTCGGGACTGTCGAACCGATCGACATGGTAAGATTTGTTGGTAAAAAGGTTGAAAAACGCAGGCAAAGGCCGAATTCGGTTGTCGACATACACGGTTTCCATCGATGCATAATGATCGAAATCGGGCGGTAACACGGTTGTATCAAACCAATGTTTGCTGGTATTCATGGAGCAAAGCGTGACTTCATAGCCCAATTCGGCAAATGCCCGGGCCAGGTAAGTCACAGCAATTGCTTCACCGTCTTTCAACGGATACGGAAATTTTTTACAGAGTTGGAGAATTTTCATCATGGATTAGACGGTATTTTGAGGGAAAAGTTGGAATTACATTTTTTTAAGGAACTTTGTGCCATGATCGTAGAAGCAACAAACATCCATAAATCTTTTGGTCACCTGCAAATTCTGAAAGGCGTTAACCTCGGAATCAAGCGGGCGGAGATCGTTAGCATCATCGGCAAGTCTGGGGCCGGCAAAAGTACACTCTTACACATTCTGGGCACCCTTGATCACGCAGATCAAGGTGAAATAAAAATCAATGACCAGACAATCAGCGCATTATCAGCGCGAAAACTGGCGGCTTTCCGCAATCAGCACATTGGTTTTGTGTTTCAGTTCCACCATTTGCTGCCCGAATTTACCGCGCTTGAAAACGTGTGCATCCCGGGCTTTATTCAAAACACACCCACTGAAACCGTCAAAAAACGCGCCGAATCCTTGCTTACCTACCTGGGATTGGCCGATCGCCTCCAACACAAACCCACTGAACTAAGCGGCGGCGAACAACAACGGGTCGCGGTAGCACGGGCACTGATCAATCAACCCGAAGTCATTTTTGCCGACGAACCCACCGGCAATCTGGACAGTGCCGCCTCTCAGGAAATGCATCAACTCATCAAACAATTGCGTGCCGATTACGGACTGGCTTTTGTTATTGTCACCCACAACAAAGAACTCGCCGATCTGTCAGATCGCTGCCTTGAAATGCAGGATGGATTATTGATCTGAGTACCTACAACTCTGCCGAACGTTTATGCGCCTATATCTGCTGCCTGTATTGCTTTTTTTAACAGCCTGTACCGTTGCCCGAAAACAAGAAAAAATTGATCTTCAAGCCATTAAGTTTGAAAATCGACCAAAAAATATTATCCTCCTGATCGGAGATGGCATGGCACTTGCGCATGTTTCAGCCAACGTGTACTGGCGCGGAAACAACAAGTCTATTTTTGAAGAATTCCCCTTTATCGGATTTCACAAAAGCTTATCTTTTGATGATCTGGTGACGGATTCAGCAGCCGGAGCTACTGCTTTTGCCTGCGGACATAAAACGACCAATGCGGCCATCGGCGTGTTACCGCCTGATAATCAACCTTGTACCACCATTTTAGAAGAAATGGATGGCCTCGGTTGGGCAACAGGCATGGTCGTAACTTGCTCTGCCCCACATGCCACCCCCGCTTCTTTTATTGCACACCGGGAAATGCGTGCACAAACGGAAGAAATTGCGCTCGATTACCTTAAAACCCCTTTAGATTGCTTTATCGGTGGTGGGGAGCAATATTTTGATGCGCGCGGGGACAAGATTAACCTGGTCGATTCTTTAAGAGACAAAGGTTACATCATTCGCAGAGGACTGTCGTTCAATAAATTACCCTTGGATGGCTCGGCGCCTTTTATGTTATTTACCGATCTTCGCGAACCCGGTACGGCCTCTGCTGGCCGCAATTATTTGCCCGGAGCAACTACCCTTGCTTGCGAATATTTAAAAAAACGCAGCGAAAAAGGCTTTTTTTTAATGGTAGAAGGTAGTCAGATAGACTGGGCTTGTCATGCCAACGACCGAACCTGGCTGAAGGCAGAAATGAACGATTTTGATGATACCGTGCGCCGCGCCCTCGAATTTGCAGCACAGGATCGATCCACCTTGGTAATCGTTACCGGAGATCATGAATGCGGCGGACTGGCCTTAAATAAAACCGACAGCAAAAATGATTTTAAAGGCACTTTTGTCGTGCGAATGCATACCGGTGCATTGGTGCCCGTATACGCATATGGCCCACAAGCGCACTTGTTTTCAGGCATTTATGACAATACCGACATTTATTACAAAATGCGGGCTGCCTTGAATTTGCCATCTAATTGACCAACATCAACCTCGATGCTACCGTAGGTTTATTTTTGTATGTACTTTTGCACCTCAATCCTCTATATTAACCATAAATCGCGCAACATTGACACTAATTAAATCTATTTCGGGCTTTCGGGGCACCATTGGCGGAACAGTTGGACAAAACTTGACCCCACAGGACATTGTTGAATCAACTGCGGCATATGGCGCATGGGTATTGGCACAGGAAAAGGGGAAAAGCATTGTGATTGGCCGTGACGGTCGTATTTCAGGCGAATTGGTCAGCCAATTGGTGTGCTGTACTTTACGTGCCATGGGTTTGGATGTAATTGACCTGGGCTTGAGCACAACGCCTACGGTGGAAATGGCCGTTGTAATGGAACAAGCGGCAGGGGGCATTATCCTCACGGCCAGTCACAATCCAAAGGAATGGAATGCCCTTAAATTGCTAAACCACAAAGGCGAATTCATCAGCGCTGCCGATGGCGCAGCCTTGTTGCAATTGCTGGAAGACGGTGGCATTACCTATGCGACCGTAGACCAATTGGGTGGCTACAAAACCGATGACACCTATATTCAAAAGCACATCCAGGCAATTCTTGATTTGCCCCTGGTGGAGGTGGCTGCTGTGAAAGCAAAAGGCTTTAAAGTCGTGGTAGATGCCATTAATTCAACCGGAGCATTGTCGGTGCCACCCTTGTTGGAAGCACTGGGATGTACAGTGGTGGTGATAAATGGCGAAATCACGGGCAATTTTGCGCATAATCCAGAGCCACTCAAAAACCATCTGAGTCAATTATCCTCAGAAGTGCGGATGCAAAAGGCCCACCTGGGCATTGCGGTTGATCCGGATGTGGACCGCTTGGTGTTTATGTGTGAAGATGGCGAGTTGTTTGGCGAAGAATATACCTTGGTTGCTGTGGCCGATTATGTGTTGTCGAAACGCGGCGGTGGCAACACGGTTTCTAACCTGTCGAGTACACGTGCCTTGCGCGATGTTACAGAGAAGTATGGCGGCACTTATTATGCCTCGGCCGTAGGTGAAGTGAATGTGGTAGAAAAAATGAAAGCCGTAAATGCGGTGATTGGTGGTGAAGGCAACGGCGGCATTATCGTGCCCGAATTACATTACGGACGCGATGCATTGGCGGGTATTGCCTTGTTCTTGAGCCACTTAGCACAGGTTGGCAAACAAATTTCAACCCTGCGCGGTACGTATCCCGACTATCAAATGGCTAAAACCAAACTCGATCGCTCGGAAGATCTTAACTTGAACAAGATCTTCACCGGCCTGCAAGAGAAATACCGCAACGAAAAAATCAATACCGAGGACGGTTTAAAAATTGATTTTGCCGAGGGTTGGGTACATTTGCGCCCCTCGAATACCGAACCAATTATTCGGGTGTATTCTGAAAGCAACTCGATGGTCATTGCCGAAAATTTAGCCAAAAAAATCATTTCCGACATTCAATCTTTAAGGTAAGCACGCGAAAAGCACCTTACTTTCCACACCAGCCCAACCAGTTTGTTCATGCAAAGAGTTTATTTTGACAATGCCGCCACTACCCCTATTTCCGCTGCTGTAATTGAGGCGATGGTGCCTGTATTCAAACAGCAATATGGCAATCCATCCAGCATTCATGCCGAAGGACGGTCGGTACGCACCCTGCTCGAAAGTGCAAGAAGGGTGGTTGCCCAGCAAATCGGTGCAAGTACCGCAGATGTATTTTTCACCTCTGGCGGCACCGAAAGCAACAATATGGCCCTCAAATGTGCCGTGCGGGACCTGGGTGTACAACGCATTATCAGCAGTCCAATGGAACACCACTGCGGTTTACACACCATTGAATCGCTGGAAAAATACCAAGGCGTGGAAGTGGTATTGTTGCCCGTAGACGCCCTGGGTCGGATCGACTTAAATGGACTGGAACAAGCATTACAGGCTGGACAAGGTAAAAAAACGCTGGTATCGCTCATGCATGCCAACAACGAAATTGGAACCATGATCGATTTGGAGGCAGTTTCGGCATTGTGCAGCCAATACGATGCCCTTTTTCACACAGATACAGTACAAACAATTGGGCATTTCCCCATTAATGTCAACCATACTAAAATCAACTTTCTTTCGGGCGCGGCACATAAATTCCACGGCCCAAAAGGCGTCGGTTTTATTTATATCAACCCGGATTCGCCGATCAAACCCCTGATTGACGGGGGCGCGCAAGAACGCAACATGCGCGGTGGCACTGAAAATGTGTACGGCATTGTGGGTTTGGCGAAGGCACTCGAATTGGCCAGCAATGAATTGGAAGCGCGCAGCAACCATATTCTCGACCTGCGCGATTACATGCGGGCGCAATTGCAAACACAATTTCCTGATATTCAATTCAATGGCGATCTTGATGGCCTTTGCTTATACACGGTATTAAGTGTTTCTTTTCCGCCTGGCCCTAAAAATGAATTGTTGTTATTGAGTTTGGATATTGCGGGCGTGAGTGCCTCTGGTGGCAGTGCTTGCTCAAGCGGTGCTGAAAAGGGCAGCCATGTATTGGAAGCGATTGGCGCCGATCCGGAACGCAAAAGCATCCGTTTTTCCTTTTCCCATTACAACACCCGGGAGGAAGTTGATTTTGTCGTAAAACAATTAGCACAAATCCTGGCTCCCAAAAAAGTAAGCGTTCCCGCGTAAAATCCTTTATTTTCCCGGTAAATCAACCCAATACACAACGGATTTATCCAATGCTTGCAAACGTACCAATGAAAAAATTGTCCTCGATTTTATGGATGCCCGCTTTTGTACTGTTGGCGATGGCATGTGGCCAAAACACCCCAGCACCTACAGTAGTAGCGCCCCTAAGTATAAAAATGGAGTCGTTTCAATATAAAAAATGCGTGCGGGACTCGCTTTGTGCAACGCTTGATTTTACTTATCCGGTACTTTCGGGTGGAAAAAATGCCGCAGCCGTTCAAACAATCAATGATTCTTTGACCGCTTTCGTAAAAATGATGGCCTGGACGGAGCCAAAGGGCGACTTGAAAACAACCTTAGATTCGGCAGGCTTCGATATGTACAAAATGTTGCTCGAATCCGAAATTGATCCCGAGTATGCCATGCCTTACACCAATGAATTGCGGAGTAAGGTTATCCTGCAAAACACCAAGTATTTGTCGGTTCAAATGGACAATTATAGCTTTATGGGCGGCGCACACGGCAATTATGGCACTGGTTTGAACACGTTCGACCTAAACACAGGCAAATACCTGTCGCTCACAGAAATCATAGCCGATACCAATGCCATCCGGCCGATGTTAGAAAAAGCATTTATTGAAGAAAAGAAAGAACCAGGAGAAAGCCCCAAACTGGCCGATCTTGTTTTTCCGGAATTCAAGCAATTGCCCATGCCGATGCAATGGTGTGTGGTGCCAGAAGGCGTGCGTTTTATTTACAATCCGTACGAAATAGCGGCTTATGCCTTGGGCCAAACAGATATTACCCTAACCTGGGCGCAATTGGGCAGCTTGGCCGACCCAAAAAAATGGCTGGAATAAGTGCTTTGGTTAAAGCGTTTGATAAGGTTTTTTCGTTTACTGTTTTAAACGCTCCTCCATGCGACAATTTATATTTTTATTGCTCCTGATAGCAAGCAATACCGCCTTTTCACAGAAAATGCTGATTCTGGAACGGGCGAACCGCGCCAAAACCACCAAAATGTATATTGGTGCGTCCTTGAATTATCGCATGAAAGGGGCTGAAAACTATTGGTACCAGGCTGTGATTACCGATATTTTACCAGAAACAAAAACGCTGTTGCTGGATAATTTCCCGGTCAAAGTGGATAGTATCGCCGAAATAAAAGTACGTCGGCATCCGGTAGTCCGCTTGCTCGGGGGTACCTTATTTACATTCGGCGCTTCCTTAGCTTTTGCTACCACCATAGCCGCAATAAAAGGAGATGAATACCGGTACGGACTTTTATACGGTGTTTCAGGCGGCTCAGCGTTGACGGGCTTGGCGATGTCTACCAATCGCACCCTCAAATTGGGCAAAAAACACCGTTTGCGTATTATCGAAATCAAATTTGAGCGTTAGTCATTGGTTATTTTCATCGCCTCTTCATATACCGCCTTGGCAACCGCTTTGGCTACTTTTTGATCGAGCGAGGCCGGAATAATGTGTTCGCGGGAAGGCCGTTTGACACATTTGGCAATGGCAAGCGCAGCGGCCAATTTCATGGCATTGGTGATGGTTTTTGCGCGCGCATCGAGGGCACCCCGGAATATTCCCGGAAATCCGAGTACATTGTTTACCTGATTCGGCATATCGCTGCGACCAGTTCCGACAATGGCAGCCCCGCCTTTGAGCGCTTCTTCCGGCATAATTTCGGGGGTTGGATTGGCTAAAGCAAGCACCACCGGATTTTTTGCCATCAATTGAATGTCTTCGGCTTTCAGCAGATTGCCTTCACTTACCCCGATAAATACATCGGCGCCTTTCATGGCATCCAACAAGTTTCCTTGTACATTTTCGTTGTTTGAAAAGGCGAGCGTTGCCAGTTTGGCATCGTTCAAATCAATCCGGTTGCGGTGCAAAATGCCTTTTCGATCGCATAAAATGATATTCTTTACCGAAATTACCGGGTCTTTCGTGCCAACACCCTTCAATAGTTTTGCAATGGCAACCCCGGCTGCTCCGGCGCCATTGATCACAATGTTCATGCTGTTGATGTCCTTTTTCAACACCTTGGCAGCATTGATTAAAGCGGCCAACACTACGATGGCCGTTCCGTGCTGATCGTCGTGAAAAACCGGGATACCCAAATCCTGCAAACGTTCTTCAATTTCAAAACTGCGGGGCGCGGCAAAGTCTTCCAGGTTGATTCCGCCAAAAACAGGCGCAATATTGCGAATGGTACGCACAATTTCGTCGGTATCCTGGGTAGCTAAACAAATTGGGAAAGCATCAATACCCGCAAACTTCTTGAACAACATGGCTTTACCTTCCATGACCGGAATGGCGGCCAAGGCCCCAATATTCCCCAATCCCAATACCGCAGAACCATCGCTGATCACCGCTACTGTATTTGACTTAATTGTGTATAGGTAAGCGGCTTCTGGATCTTTCGCAATGGCTTCACAGGGCGCTGCGACACCAGGAGAGTAAACAGTCGCTAAATCATCTTTGGATTTGACCGGCATCTTGGCATGTACACCGATTTTGCCTTTGAATTTGCGGTGTAAATCCAAAGAGGCCTGGTAGTAATCTTTTACGGGCATAGCAAGTGGTTGTTATTGTGGTGTGGCAGGGCTGCCTTTTAATTACGGCGCGAATGTAGTCGAGAAATTCGACTAGTCCCAAAAATTTTCAAAAAACCATTGTCTATACCAGGAAATATAAATGGGACTATGCCGGATCAGCCACAAACCGAATAGAAAGAGAATTTACGCAGTGTCGGGTATTTTTTTCGGTAAAACGTTCACCATCAAACACATGCCCCAAATGACCACCGCAATTGGCACAGGTAATTTCTACCCGCTTCATCCCAAAACTTACATCGGTATGCCGGAGGATGGCACCCGGAATTTCGTCATCAAACGAAGGCCAACCACAATGGCTGTCAAACTTGTCGGAGGAGTTATATAAAGGTGTATTGCAGCGGCGACAAATAAAAATACCTTTTGCTTTGTGGGTAACGTATTCGCCGGTAAAAGCCCGTTCTGTTCCTTTTTCCGCAATAACGTGGTGCTCTTCGGGCGTCAGGTCATTCCATTCAGGATGGTTGTTCATGCTGTGTTCGATTTGTTATATAATGTTGACTTGCAATTTTAATACAACAAACGCACTTTGTAAAAGATCAGAAAAAGCGGGTAAAAATGTTCAATTCCGCCAACGATCATCGGTTAATGCCTCTAAAAAGGCCTTCAGGTCCGATTTTTCCTCCACACTCAAGCCCAGCGGGCGGGCCAGCAGCGTATCGCGGTTGATGGGATTTTTCACAAATTGGTCGGGCGTATCATAAAACTCGATCACCTGCTCGAGGGTTTTGAACATGCCATTGTGCATATACGGACCCGTTACCGCTACATTGCGCAAACCCGGCACCTTGAATTTGCCCAAATCAGCAAGATCTTTGGTCTGGTTATACCGGCCTTTGTCCTGAAATTCTACGCCATTGTACAAACCTACGTTTCGAAACTCATCGCCCGTAAAATCGGGGGTAAAATGGCAGTCAAAGCATTTGCCTTTGTTCATAAAGATACGTCGACCGCGCACCGCCGCTGCATCCATGCCATTGGGCTTACCTTTCATATAACGGTCAAAGGGCGTGTTGGACGTTTCCAGGGTACGGATATAGGCTGCAATGGCCTGACTGACCAATTCAGCATTGGGTGGGGCCTGGAATAACTGCTGAAACAGCACTGCATATTCCGGATGGCGCGTGAGGCGGGCTTCAATCAAGGCAGGATGGGCGCGCATTTCCAAACTATCCTGAACGGGCATCATAACTTGTTGTTCGAGGGTGGCTGCCCGACCGTCAAAAAAGAAATGTTCTCTGGAACTCATGTTGGTAATGCCCTGGGTATTGCGCCGCCCCAAGCGCCCCCCTACCCCTTTACTAAACGGCGTAGTGTCCGAAAAAGCAAAAGCAGGTAAATGACAAGAGCCACAACTAATGGTGCTGTCTTCTGATAAAATTGGGTCAAAAAACAGGCGTTCGCCCAGCGTTTCCACCGTTGGAGGGGCTATTTGGCTGAATGACAACAGCATACCAAACATACCGATCGCAAACCAAAAGAGTTTTCCTTGTTTCATGCCGCAAAATTAGGCGCTGCTGCTGGAATACCAGCTGATGAAAATCATAACGGTTTGTGAAAAAAATGCTAAAAATGAAACCAGGTCCCGGTATTTCCGAAAATAAGCAGCGAGACCAACAAACAAAATTATCTTTGCCGCCCAAAACAACGGTGGCGTCCATAACTTTTTAGACGTCTGTATGTTTAACGACCATTATGTCCGAGCCAATTACATTAAATACCATTGAAGAGGCCTTGATCGACTTTCGGGCTGGCAAGATCATCATTGTTGTAGACGATGAGGACCGCGAAAACGAAGGCGATTTTGTATGTGCAGCCGAAACGGTTACCCCGGAGGTGATCAATTTTATGGCGACCCACGGCCGCGGCCTTATTTGCACGCCCATTGAAGAAAAACGCGCCGATGAATTGGGTTTGAACCTTATGGTCCATTCCAATACTGCGCTGCACGAAACGGCCTTTACGGTTTCCATCGACCTGATTGGGCATGGATGCTCGACGGGCATCAGTGCTTATGACCGCGCCACCGGGATCCGTTATTTAACCGATCCGACGGCAAAAGGAACCGATTATGCACGTCCGGGCCATATTTTCCCACTTCGGGCAAAATCCGGCGGTGTTTTACGGCGCACCGGTCATACGGAGGCAACCGTCGACCTCGCGCGGATGGCGGGTATGTACCCGGCGGGCGTGCTCGTGGAAATCCTCAATGCCGATGGTACCATGGCCCGATTGCCGCAACTGCTGGAAATTGCCAAGCAACACGACCTTAAAATCATTTCCATCGATGACCTGGTGGCCTATCGCATGCGCAGCGAACGCCTGGTAAAACGGGAATTGGAAATGAACATGCAAACCATTTATGGCGAATTTGAAGCCATTGTATATACCGATGTGGCCAGTGGTGACACCCATTTAGTGTTAAAAAAAGGCAGCTGGGCCGACGATGAACCCGTGCTGGTACGCATGCACTCCTGGTCGGAAACAGGCGGTATTCTCGGCAATTTATTGGCCGATTATGGCACGCAAATCTCCTCGGCACTGCAAGAAATCGCCAAAAATGGCAAAGGTGCTTTTGTGTACCTGCGTCAGGGCGACAAAGCGAATTTACTTGCTAAGTTGAAGTATTACAAGCAGTTAGCCGATGAAGGCTCGGCCGATAAATTTGAATTGCATACCAATTTGGGCAAAAAAGACTTCGGTGTTGGCGCCCAGATTTTGCGGGATTTGAAAATATCAAAAATCCGACTGCTCACCAACCATCCCAAGCCCCGCACCGGCTTTATCGGGTACGGATTGGAGGTTGTGGAGAATTTGAAAATTGGGGAGTAAGTGCGCTAGGCATTTAAAAACAACCATAATTGTTATTTTTGCGTCATCACATGGAAAAGCAGCAAACGGTACAACCGTACAATAGCGGCGAAGGCAAAAAAGCCGAAGTCGAACAAATGTTTGATAAAATAGCCCCGCGGTATGATCTGCTCAACCGGGTTTTGTCGTTGGGCATTGATGTATCGTGGCGTAAAAAAGCCATTGGTTATCTGAACGGCCGAGAAGGCATGGACATTCTGGATGTTGCAACCGGCACCGCCGATGTAGCCTTGATGATGGCCAAAAAATTGAAACCGAAGAAAGTCATCGGAATCGATATTGCCAACCAAATGCTCGATTTCGGTCGGATTAAAATCAATGCGCAACAGTTGGAAACGCTGGTTACCCTCGAAACGGGCGACAGTGAAAACCTGCGCTTTGAAGACGAAACCTTTGATGCGGTGACCGTGGCGTTTGGGGTGCGCAACTTTGAAAACCTGGAGAAAGGATTGTCCGAAATGCTGCGGGTTTTACGCCCTGGCGGACGGGTGGTGATCCTGGAATTTTCCAAACCACATGTTTTTCCATTTAAACAACTATACAATGCATACTTTAAATACGTTTTACCCTTCATCGGACGTTTAACAAGTCGGGATGTACGGGCATACACGTATTTGTTCGAAAGTGTGCAAGTATTCCCCGAAGGCGAACGCTTCCTTCATATTTTAACCAAAACAGGTTACCAAGACCCGATATGCGAAAGATTAACGTTAGGAATTTGCTCCATTTACAGCGCGGTGAAAGCATCCAACGCATCCAACAATTAATGCTTGGCGCCCTGCTCCTGGTGCTGTTGAGCACTTCGGATGTACAGGCGCAATTTAATCAAGGCTCGAACATCAATTACCTCGATTTTCAGTCCAAACCTTATTATTTTGGGATTACTTTGGGTTATAACCAGAGCAATTTCCGCATTTACCATTCCAAAAATTTTATCCGCAACGACTCTTTCGCCACGGTAGAATCGATCAACGGACCGGGTTTTAACCTGGGTATTGTGTCCAATTTGAAAATTGGCGAGTACTTTGACATCCGGTTTTTGCCGACGCTTTCTTTTGTGGAACGCAACATTCGGTACAGTCCTGCAGGCGATGCGGGTCGCATTATTTCGCGGCCTATTGAGTCTGTTTTGGTCGAATTACCGTTTCAGGTACGCTATAAATCGGCCCCTTACCACGATTGTCGCTTGTTTGTCATAGCGGGCGTCAAATATTCCTTTGACGTAGCCAGTGATTCGCGCACCCGCCAATCGGCAAGTCTGGTAAAAATCGCCCCCACCGATTTCCAACTGGAGTATGGTGCCGGCGTGCAGTTCTTCTTCCCTTATTTCATATTTTCTCCCGAGTTGAAAATTTCGCAGGGCCTTAACAACATCCTGATTTTCAACGACCGCTTGGAGCAAAGTAATGTGATCGAAAAAGTGCTGTCACGCTGTCTGACGATTTCGTTGCATTTTGAAGGTTAAACGCAACCTTTTGCATATTTTTGGGGTTGAAACGAACTTATGATCCCACCCAAACAGGTACAGGAAATATTGGATCTCACCCGCATTGAAGAGGTGATTGAAGATTTTGTTACCTTGCGCAAACGCGGGGTGAACCTGATTGGCCTGTGCCCGTTCCACAACGAAAAATCTCCTTCGTTTAACGTAAACCCCACCCGCAACATTTTCAAGTGTTTCGGGTGCGGCAAAGGGGGCGATGCCGTGACCTTTTTAATGGAACACGAGCATTTTTCCTACCCCGATGCCCTGCGCTGGTTGGCCCGCAAATACAATGTGGAAATTCAGGAAATTGTGCGTTCCCCGGAACAGGTGGCGGAAATACAATACACAGATTCCTTATATATTGTAAATGATTTTGCACTCCAGCATTTTCAACAGCAATTGTTTGATACCGATGAAGGCAAATCGGTAGCGCTGTCCTATTTCAAACAACGCGGTTTGCGGGAAGAAACCATCCGCAATTTTGGACTGGGGTATGCGCCCGACCAATGGGATTTATTGTTAAAAACAGCCAAATCCAAAGGGCATGACCCGGATATGCTGCGCAAACTAGGCTTGGTCAACCAGGAAGCCACCCGCGATTTTTTCCGTGCGCGGGTGATGTTTGCCGTCCATAATTTATCGGGTAAAGTGGCCGCTTTTGCCGGACGCACCATGTCGTCAGATAAAAACACCCCAAAATATATAAATAGCCCGGAAACGGAGATTTATGTAAAAAATAAGATCCTGTACGGGGCTTTTCAGGCCAAAAAAGCAATTCGGCAAAAAGACGAGTGTATTCTGGTGGAAGGGTACATGGATGTGATTTCCCTGCACCAGGCGGGCATCGAAAATGTGGTGGCCTCCAGCGGCACTTCGCTTACGGAAGGCCAGTTGCAACTGATTAAACGCAATACCAATAATTTAAAAATACTATACGATGGCGACCCGGCGGGCATCAAGGCAGCTTTGCGCGGCCTCGACCTGGCTTTGGAGCAGGATATGAATGTGCGCATTGTATTGCTGCCCCATAAAGAAGACCCGGATAGTTATGTACAAAAGTATGGTGGTGAAGCATTTACGGAGTTTACCACCCGCGAATCGAAAGATTTTATTTTGTTTAAGACACAGTTATTGCTGGCCGAAACCAAAGGAGATCCGATTAAAAAATCGATATTGGTGAAGGATATTGTGGCCAGCATTGCCAAAATACCCGATCCGATCAAGCGGAGCCTGTATTTGCGCGAATGCAGCGCGTTGATGGAGGTGGACGAAAATGCGTTGGTGAGCGAGATCAACAAACTGATTCAAACTGCCCTGAAGAAAAAGGCCGATAAAGATGCCCGCTCACCAAGCGCGGCTTCTGATTCACCCGATGTAGCGCCCAATCCTGAATTTCCAACGGCCGACCCGGCCTTGGTAACGCCCCGCGAACGGCCAGTTCAAAAAGGCGATGAATTTCAGGAGCGGGATATTGTGCGCTTGTTGGTGTTGTATGGCGAACAAATGCTGCCCAAAGAACAAATGACCGTGGCGGCTTATATATTGCTGGATATTGAAGAGTCGCTGGATACGTTTGATTTCCCCTTGTACGGGCGTTTTGCCCGCGAATACCATCAAATGATCGTCGAAGGAAAATCCGTGGATCGACACTATTTTTTGAACCACGAAAATCCGCAGATTTGCGAACTGACCGTGAATATATTGAGTATGCCCTGGGAAATGTCTCCCAACTGGGAGGAGCGCTTCAACAATCCGTTGCAAAACCAGCCCATGCCCGATTTGAACTTCGACATCGATGCCCGACAGGCCCTGGATCGGTTTAAACTGCGCAAATTGATGAAAATGTGCGAAATTAACCTCGTGCGCATTCGGGCCGCCTCCGAGGAGGGTGACATGGATACGATGATGCATTATATGCGGGTACAGCAAAAACTGAATGAATCGCGCAATGAATTGGCGGCCCGGGTAGGGACCGTGGTGCTGTCGAAGTGATTTGGAAATTTTTACGATTGCCCTTACTTTTGAACAAAATAATGTGATGCAAGCAGATTTTGCAAAACCTACCATACCCAAAAGTCGGAAAAAAATACTGACTTATGATGATTATGCTGCGCTTACTCCGGCAGGTAGCAGCTCCTATGAATTATTAAACGGAAAAATAATCGAAATGCCTTCCCCTACCCCCGCGCACCAAAGGGTTGCCAGACAATTATTTAAAAAAATGGATGCTTTTGTGGAACTAAACCAGTTAGGTGAGTTGTTTTTTGCACCATTGGACACTGTTTTTGACCAAACCAATACGTTTCAGCCGGATATTTTATTTATTTCAAAAAGCCGCAGTGCCATTATTGAAGCAAAAAAAATTGATGGCGCACCTGATTTGGTCGTAGAAATCTTGTCGGATGGAAATACCGCCAAGGAAATGAGTTATAAAAAATACATCTATGAATCCAGCGGGGTTTTGGAATATTGGATTGTAAATTTACTCAAACAGACCGTTACCGTTTATAACAATATAGAAGGTGAGTTGCTGCCTTCCGGCATTTTTCCCCCCTCAGAAAAGGCCATTTCTCAAATTTTATCCGGCTTTGAGCTGCCTGTAAGCGATCTGTTCGGTTAATTTTATTTCCTGAACACGTCCTTGACGAAATTAAAACATGACACTCACCATTTTAGGCAATTCCGCGGGCGGACCGTTCCACGGAAGACATTATACTGCCCATTTTTTACAGGTTGAAAATTCGTATTTCCTGATTGATTGTGGCGAGGGCACGCAAATGCAAATGTTTCAGTACCGCACCAAAACGGAACGGGTCAACCAGATTTTTATCACCCATTTGCATGGCGATCACATGTTTGGCTTGTTGGGCCTGATTACCAATTGGTCGCTCAAGGGACGCACGGCGCCTTTGCAGATTTTTGCACCACCGGGCTTAGCGGAATGGATTGAAACGACTTGTCGGGTTTGTTCGGTACGCCTTCCCTACTCCATCGAGTTTGTGGTGGTAGATGCTTCGGTATCCCAAAAGGTTTTTGAAAATGCTGTTGTGGAGGTTTGGACCGTGCCGTTGAACCATCGTACTGCCTGTGCGGGCTGGATTTTTAAAGAGAAAGAAAAGCCGCGCAATATCCTGAAAACCAAAATTGACGAATATCAAATTCATTATAGTTTGATTCCGGGTATTAAAGCGGGCAATGATTTACAATTGCCTGATGGCCAAATCGTTGCAAATGCCGAGTTAACCACACCGCCGCCTCGGCCGCTTTCTTATGCTTTTTGCAGCGATACTGCCCCCTCCGATGCGGTAGTAGCGGCAGTAAAAGGTGTGGATGTGTTGTATCATGAGGCTACTTTCACAAACGAACACGTGGAAGAAGCGCTTATTTCCTTCCATTCAACAGCAGCCCAGGCGGCACAAATTGCTAAAGATTCTGAAGTGGGTCAACTTATTTTGGGCCATTTTTCGGGCAGATATGCCGATGCGGAACAACATTTAGCGGAAGCACGTGTTATTTTTTCCAATACGATTGCTGCAGAAGAAGGGATACCCATCGAAATTACGGCAAATGACGATATTAAAATATGAAGAAAATACTGTTGATCAGCTGCTTTTGTGTCTTTACCAGCCTGCTTTGGGGACAAAAACCGCCCATTGTAGGTAAATATTGGATTGAATTTAAAGACAAAGCGCAATCGCCGTACTGCACTTGCCGTCCGTGGGAATTTCTTTCCGCGCGCGCCCTCGCGCGTCGTGCCCGCGCAGGCATCGCGGTGGTCGACAATGATTTGCCCGTTAATCCGGCCTATTTGAATGCTTTGCGCGCGAAAAATGTGCGAATTCACCATACTTCACGGTGGATGAATGCGGCCACGGTAATCACCGATTCGAGTGGTGCGGCCAGTTTGCGGTCCTTGCCTTTTATACAGCAAATTACCTATGTAGGTCGGCATATTGTACCCAAGGAGCCAAAAGACCGGCCTTTAAAGCATCGAATTGTAACAACCAGTTACCCGAAAGCGGGAGATGGTGCCGACGATCTGGGTTATGGGGGCTTGCAAAACAGCCTGCTCAACCTGCCTTTGCTGTATTATGCGGGGGTAAAAGGCGATGGAATGTGGATCGCGGTGATGGACGGTGGATTTAACAACGTGGATACCATGCCTTTTTTTGACAGCATTGCCTTGACGGGGCGTTTGTTTCCCGGCTGGGATTTTGTGGAGCACGATGGCGGTATTTATGAAAGTGCGCAGCATGGCACTGCGGTTTTATCCGTCATGGGGGCCAATTTGCCGGGCTATTTTGTTGGAGCCGCACCGCACGCCACCTATTTTTTGGTAAAAACAGAAGATACGGCGGGCGAATACCCGGTAGAAGAGACCAATTGGATTGCGGGTGCAGAATGGGCAGATAGCGTTGGGGTAGATATTATCAATGCCTCTTTGGGCTACACCAGTTTTAACGATACCACTTTGAGCCATAATTTCAAACAATTGGACGGTAAAACGGCGATTGGATCAAAAGGCGCAGCGATTGCGGCAACCAAGGGCATGATCATTTGCAACAGTGCGGGCAATTCGGGCGATGAACCCTGGCGTTATGTGGGCGTACCTGCCGATGCCAAAGGGGTTATTGCTGTGGGCGCCGTTACTTCAGCATCGACTCGCGCTGATTTTAGTTCGATGGGTCCTACTGCCGATGGTCGTATCAAACCTGATTTGGTTGCACCCGGCGAACAGGTTGTTGTGGCAGGCGATGTGGGAACCGAATTGGGTTTATCCAATGGCACTTCCTTGGCCAGTCCGATGTTGGCGGGTGGTTTGGCGGCCCTTTGGAGTGATTTTCCTGAAAAAACCGCCAACGAAATATTGGAAGCAGTATATCAAGCGGCCGATCAAAATACCGAGCCAGATAATGAACGGGGGTATGGATTGCCCAATTTAGCGAAAGCATGGTTGCATTTGCACGGGTTTTGGGTAGCAGCCCAGCCCAATGACGCACATCAGGATGCTTTTTTTGCCAGCAACCACGACGCAGGCACGATGCAGTTTTTAGTTTTTAGTGCATTGCCCGATGCGGTGCAGTCGATTTCGCTGGTGGATGAAAATGGACGAGTTTACCCTGTAATGGATTTTAGCGTCAGCAATCAAAAAGTCAGCCGGATTTGGCTTCGGGGATTAACGCAGTTGCCGCCGGGCGTATATCAGGTCCGGGTGGTTACGAATCAGTCGACCATCAACTTATTGGGCTTGTTTTTTAAATAAATTTTTACAGGCGCTTAGGCTCCCCGCATTTTCCAGATAACTTCTTCCACGCCTAAATCCGCGGCAAGTTGGCGGCCCAGGATAAAGAAATAATCGGAAAGTCGGTTCAGGTATTGCAGTACCATGGGGTCTACGGCATCCTGGTGGTGTAGGGCGACGACCAGACGTTCGGCCCGACGGGTTACGGTACGGCAAATATGGCAAGCAGAGACCGTGGGATGCCCGCCGGGAAGGATGAAATTGCGCAAGGGTGGCAATTGATCATCTATGGTATCCATTTCATTTTCAAGCAATTGAATATCGTCTGGCCGCAAATCGGGGGCCATCGGTTTTGCAGGATCAGAGGCAAGGTGCGCGCCGATGCTGAACAGGCGATGCTGGATTTGTTCCAATACCCCACGTGTTGTGTTGGCATGCACCTGATCCCGCAATGCGCCAATAAACGCGTTGAGTTCATCAACAGAGCCATATGCATCCACCCGCAGCTCGCTTTTAGAGACGCGGCGGCCGCCAAACAGGCCCGTTTGGCCTTCATCGCCTGTTTTGGTATAAATTCGAAAAGCCATGTATTTTATTGTTTAACAAAGGCGTATCCACCTTTTGTAGCGCCCCACACTTGTTCCTTTTTATCATTAAATCCCTGATCCCAACTCAGCAACATTTTATCCGTAATGGTTACGGTAGATCTTGCATATTTGGCCCCGCGCAGGGTACTTTCACAGCCCTCGCCTTGTGTGGCTCCTTTAAAAGAACCATCTTTTTGAAGTTGCAAAAACACCGTACAACCTTCGCGCAGCAGCAAATTTATAGGTTTATACTGATCTAAAACAGTGGGTGTTTTAAAAGCGCCAACCCATTTAGTTGGTTCATCAATCGTGTAAACAATGCTTTTAAAGCCCGTTTCGCCATCCTGTTCTACTTTATACACCCGTTGGCGGTAAGGTTTTTCGGGTGTTTGCGCAGTTGCCTGTTCTACATACAACCAATGATTGGCTTTATCCGCCCTCCAAATAGGTTGGATATGCAAGCGAATGTCAAAATAATCGGAGTCTTGCAGACTTTGTGCCTGGCTGCTAAAATCGCCGGTCATGTGCGAAAGTAGCAATGCTAGCGGGTCTTTGGGTGTTGCTCCCTGTTTGGAGGCCACACATTGCCAAGCCATCAACGCAACACAGAGCAACCACACACTGTTCAAGTGCAGCTTTTGAAAAGTCATAACAGGCTTTTTTATTGATTTCCGCCTTCCTTTTTAGCGGCTGGCGCGGTGGTTGTATTCGTTGCTGCCGGAGCGGTGGTGCCACGGCCGCCCGCTGCAGGTTTCATCCCATCCATATTTTGATCGGTGGTAGGTGCGGCATCTTGTCCAGACGCTTGTGGATCAATTTTCGTCAAAGTGCCGTCTGCATTTTTAGTGTACTCTTTAGCCATTTTCTTAGCCGCTTCACAAGAAGCGCATTCGAAAGGCAAATTATTTAAAACCGACCAAGTACCTGGCGCCCAATCTTTTAAGGGCTTTTGGAGTTCCGTATTTTTTGTTCGGCCTTGTGCGAGGGTAAAACGTTCGAGCAGCAGCACCTTCAATTTGGGTTTCAGGTTCTGGCAGGCAAGGCCAATACGGTCATCCGTGGCGACCGGGATCAATTCGAGGCAGGTTTGCGCATGGTTGAGGGCATCGGTGCCATCGGTAGTGCCGTGAAACTCCATCATTTCTTTAATGGCGTTTAAATCACCTTTTTTGGCCTTTTCGAGTGTTTGTTCGTATTTAAAGCCCATTTGGGTAGCGAATTTCACTAAGGAAGGAGCCACGGTAACCTCATTATTGCGCACAGATTTTGTATCATTTTGGCAACTTCCATTCACCATTGGAAACATTAAGCATACCATAATGCAGCACAGCATTGAATTTTTCATAAGAGCAAACATTTTACCCTGTTTGGACAGGATTTAGTGGATAAATAGTGCGGATTGCAATTTCGCACCCAAAATTTAAGCAAAGGTGCGCATTTCGCAGGAAATTTCCAGCAGGCAATGCGCGGCCGGTTTTTTTGTTGCAAATGAAATGCCTACTTTTGCGCCACCCTAAACCTTTACCACATTTATCTTTTCTTTAACATTACTAAATATAATGCATTCTTATGGGTCGCGCGTTTGAATTCCGCAAAGAACGAAAAATGAAACGTTGGGCTGGTATGGCCAAAACGTTTACCCGTATTGGACGGGAAATTGCCCTTGCCGTAAAGGCAGGTGGTGCCAATCCTGAATATAACTCCCGCTTGCGCCTGGCAATCCAAAATGCCAAATCGGCGAATATGCCCAAAAGCAACGTGGAAAGTGCCATTAAAAATGCCAGCAGCAAAGAAGCCGAAAACTTCCAGGAGGTGGTGTACGAAGGTTACGCAGCCCACGGTATTGCAGTGCTGGTCGAAACAGCCACCAACAATCCGACCCGTACGGTTGCCAATGTGCGCATGTACTTCGACCGTTGTGGCGGTGCTCTAGGCACTTCCGGCAGCGTGAGCTTCATGTTCAACCGCAAAGGGGTATTTAAAGTAAAGGCGGAAGGCAACAACTGGGATGATCTGGAACTGGAATTGATCGACGCAGGTTTGGAAGAAATCAAAATGGAAGAGGATGAAGTTGCCCTTTACACCGATTTCAAAGATTTCGGAACCATGCAAAAGGCGCTTGAAGACCGTAAAATCGAAACCACCAGCGCGCAGTTAGAATGGATTCCGACCATGACGAAAAAACTCACCGAAGACGCCGAAGTGGATCAAGTCATTAAACTGATTGACCGTCTGGAGGAAGACGACGATGTTTTGAACGTTTTCCACATGATGGATATGTCGGAAGAATAGTTTTTTAAAATTTCGAACACCGAATTTCGAATTTTGAAATGGGAGTCGACTTGGTTTTCGAGTAAATTGAGCCGACTGCGACGCTATTCTGATTTCAATTGTTGCCATATACGAACCAATCCGGGAGATACCATGCCGGGTTGGTTCGTTTTTTTTGCTACTTGCTCGGTTGTTTGGATGCGTTCTTCCAAGGCCGGGTGCGTGCTCAAAAAATTGGGAATACTACTGGGAGTTTCCTTGGGTATGGTTGATTCCATGCGACGAAACAAATCGGGCATGCCTTGCTGGGGAATTGCTTGGGCTTCCATGAGCGCCAATCCGTGCGCATCGGCTTCCATTTCCAGGGTTCTGGAGTAGGAAAGTCCGGCCAATTCGTCGCTTTGTTGCGCGATCAGGCCTGCCACCGTCCTGAAATCGCCAAAAATGGTAACAATCGCGATGGTGGTGGCCATTTTCCTGAAAATAGCACGGGTACTGTGTTTCAGTTGCACGTGGCTGGCTTCATGCGCGAGTAAGGCTGCCAGTTGCTCGGGCGCATCCATGATTTGCAGGATGCTGTCGAACACCACAATATGTCCACCCGGCATCGCAAATGCATTCACAACAGGTTCATTTACAAGGCTTATACGCATATTGTAAGCACCGCCATAATGCAGGCTATCGTAAAATTCCTGAATCAATCGGGTACGGCTGCTGTCGATGGTATATTGGGCGGTGAGGGTTTGAAACCAGGTATCGCCAATCTTTTCTTCTACGTCTACTGGCACTTTATCGGCGGCTTCGTTGACCAAAACGGGGATTACCCAAATATACGCGGCGATGAACGGGAGGGTTACGATTAAAAGCCCAATCAGGCAGCCCCCTAGGCCAATTCGGTCAAAAAAGCCGCGTTTTCCTAGTTTTTTGCCCTGGAAATTGCGTTCAAGGTCTCCTTTAAAATAAAAATCTTTGACCTCCACAAACTGCTTTCCATTTTGTACAATCACCTGTCCGTCGGGGTGGGTTTCGATGGAATGCAGGTTGGAAGCGCCCCATTCGAGGGTTTGATTGCCGGCTTCTGTTTCAATTTGCACGAACAGGGTGCCGGATTGCAGCCATACTGTTGCAAGGTATTCTTTTAAGTTTTGGCGATCGTAGTATCGGGCTGCGTACATGGGCTGGGTTTTGACGAGATCGTGGGATAGGTTAATCTTTGCAAAGGTAAGCGCTTGGGGTTAAATGGTTACGAGGCGCATTCAACAAACCCGCTCGCGCGCGGTTCTACCGCGTGTGTCGATCATTCGGGTTCTACCCGTGGGGCAGAGCCCCAATGATCGACACACGCGGTAGAACCGCGCGCGAGCAAGGGCAATAGGCCTTTAAAATGATCTTTTTGATCAAAAAAAATCCCGAATTTGGGTTTTCACCAAAATTCGGGATGATTCATGTAAAAAAAGTAGTAGCGCGAGGGAGGCTTGAACTCCCGACCTTGCGATTATGAATCGCACGCTCTAACCAACTGAGCTATCGCGCCAAAAAGGCTTTTTAAAAAGTGCCTCAAAAGCGGGTGCAAAGATACAACGACCTGTATCAATTATGCAAAAAAGTAAACAAACTTTTCACAATTATTCTAAAGAAAGTACACCCTTGATGGTGCCTGACTCTTTTTTGTGCAAATCAAAAATCAATACGTTGTTTTCTCCTTTGCGCATAAATGCCCCGGGGAGGTATAAATGCTTTTGCGGACCACGGTTCCAGTAGCGCCCCAGGTTGTAGCCGTTTACCCAAACCACGCCTTTTTCCCAATCGCTCATATCTAAGTAGGTGTCGCCCAGGGTGGCCATATAAAAAGAGCCTTTAAAAAAGCGGCCGGGTTGGTTTACACCAGAAACGGGCGCTAAGTTGCCTGGTGTAAGGGTATTTAGGTAAGCGGTATCCATGGGCAAAGAAAACATTTGCCAGTTTTTCAATTCCTGGCCATTCAGGATTACCTGGCCGAGAATCCCCTTGGGATCGGTCATTTCCCTTCCGTAATTGATACGTCCCATGCCTTCCACAAAGATATCTAACTGTTTGGAGGGCAAATCGGATTCCGGCAATGCAATCGTGTACTGGTTCTTCGTGCGATCCAGGGTAGTAATATATTGGCCGTCTAAGTAAACCGTGGCATAATCATGCAAACCGGGCACTTCGATGGTTCCACGGGTTTGGCCGTCTAAAGCAGTACGATACAGGACGAATCCGAAGTTTTGACCGAGCGTTTCCATGGTTTTGGGCTGTTCCGATGCAATTGGGCGTGGTAAATGGTCAAAAACAGTACAAAACGGCGTCAATTGAAAGGGCGCAAATTCCATTTTAATCACCGGTTTTGGAAGCGCCGGTAATTCCTGCTTTAAGGTTTGGGCCAATAAACGCCGAATTGCAAAATATTTGGGGGTAAGGGTGCCATCCTCCCGAATCGGCGCGTCATAATCGTAGCTGGTTATATCGGGCTGATACGTAGAGGAAAAATTAGCACCCGCATAAAAACCGAAGTTGGTCCCGCCGTGGAGCACATATAAATTCCAGGATTTTTTGTTTTCGATCAACCAAGCCAAGTCTTTCAGCAATTCCATGGTATCAGCGCGGGCCCAGGGTTCGCCCCAGTGGGTAAGCCAGCCTGGGTAATATTCGGCACAAAACGCGGGCACGTCGGGGCGGTATTTTTTCGCTGTGGCGAAATCGGCTGCATTGGCCCCCGGATCGAGTCCTACTACACAACCCGGAATACTGCCGTTGTTGAGCATGTCTTTGGATGGTCCATCGGAGGTATTGAGGGGTATTTCGAGTCCATTGGCGCGCCATGCATCTCGGAGGGCAAGCAGGTAGGGCGCGTCTTTGCCATAACTGCCGTATTCATTTTCCACCTGGACCATGATCACATTGCCACCGCGTGTAATTTGGTGGGGTAAGATGATTTCGGAAATATGGTTGAGGTAATTGATGGCAGGTTGCAGAAAAGCAGGGTCAGCAGTGCGTACCCGAATATTGGGTTTGGCCAAAAGCCAGGCAGGCAACCCGCCAAAATCCCATTCCGCACAGGCGTAGGGGCCCGGGCGCAGGATCACGTAAAGACCAACAGATTTAGCTTCCTGAATAAAGGCCACGAGGTCATTCTGGTCGCGGAAGTTCCATTTTCCACGCTGTGGTTCCAGGGCATTCCAAAACACGTACGTTGCTACGGTATTGAGGCCCAATGCTTTAGCCTTCAAAAGGCGGTCGCGCCAATAGAGGCGGGGAATGCGTTGAAAGTGCATTTCCCCGCTCCATATCTGGAAAGGTTTTCCGTCAAGCAGAAAACCGGTAGAATCGTATTGAAAGGTATGCTTTGCGTTTTGCGCTTGGCAAATGGAAGCCTGCAAAAAGCAGGTGCAGAAAAAAGCGAAAAGTAGAAAACGCATCAAACAGAACTTTGTGAAACTAATTTTTCACAAAGTTAAGCGAAACAGAATTGATACAATAACGCAATCCGGTAGGTTCTGGACCATCATTAAACACGTGTCCCTGATGGCCGCCGCAGCGGGCGCATTCTACTTCTTCGCGTACCATGCCATATTTGGTGTCGGAATTGATCTTAACATATTCAGGTTTAATGGGTTGGAAGAAAGAGGGCCAACCGGTACCGGATTCGAATTTTGCTTCAGAACTAAACAAAGGCAATCCGCAGCCTGCACAAACAAATGTACCTTTTTCGTGATTATTGACCAAATCGCCCGTAAAAGAGCGTTCGGTACCTTCCTCGCGCAGCACTTCGAACTCCTGGGGTGTAAGTTGCGATTTCCAGGCATCGTTGGTTTTTACCACTTTTACCAATTGACCCGTTGCATCAAATTGAGCAGGGACGATGGTATCTGTGGTCATTGTAGTTTGGGTGGTGATTGCTGCATCCAAACCAGGCGCGACAACCTTGTTTGATTGGGGAGCATTGCAAGACATCAGCAGCATGCTAATTAAAAGGTACTTCATGTTTTTTTATTTAGACAAAATGGAGGTTAGCGTCGTTTGCGCGGTTGATTCCACTCTTCCTTTTCGGCAAAATTTACAATACGTTTCATAAAATTGACCATGGAAAGAAATACCAGAAAACCGAACGTCACAACAAGATAAATCCAGCGGTAGGTGCCTGCATCACGCAAATCAATGCCCGAAAACAACCAAGCCGCCAATCCACTACTAAACGCCAAAGCCAGGTAACTGTATACCGAACTGCCCCAATACTTGGCAAAGTTGTCGGCCCGCAGACTAAGCAGGCTGTTGAACAGCGCAAACAACAACAAAAAAGCAGACGATATGGACCAAGGAAACAGGGGGTCTTGCAAAAACAGATTGGTCACGGTGAGTAGCCATGCGCACACCATTAAAAGAATACCCAAGGTAAAAATAAGCCCTGCCTGGACAATTGGCTTTGCAATATTACGCTCAATAAGACTAAACATCGTTTTTTACATTAATGGGTTATCAATTCAATATCACTAGATTGAACAAAGAGGCCTACCGGATCATTACCCCTTTTCGGTCAAGGAACGGAATTTCAGTAAAATGCATTTCATCCATACTGCCCGGCACAAACACGTATTTTTTATCGTACAAATAGTCGTTGTAGGTAAAACTTACCCAAAACTCGTTAGCAAGACTTAAAACGTCTTTTTGCACGGGTTCAATTTTTACAACTTCCAGTGGGCCAATTTCTTCCCAGAAATAGCGCATCGTGGAGGTACGGCGTTGCTCGCCTGCGATTTCGCCGTAACCGCGCGAATTAACCAACACCCCTTGGATTGGCTCATCTTTTAAGTTGATCAAATAGGAATCCCAAAAGTAATCGTCGTCTTCCTCAGAAGGCAAACGCGGAACGATGGCAATGGCCAAGTCCTCCACTTTTAAAATCGGGATGTCTTTTTTCATGGCAAATTAATTATAAATTTTCTGTATGTTCGGAAACAACACATTCAAAAACAGCACTGAAATGGCGTTTAATATGGTGTTTTACTTCCGAAAGATCGATGGTTTTGTTCATTTCAATGGCCAGGGTTGTCACGGTTTTATCGGGATCTATGATGCCACAAGGTACGATATATTCAAAGTACTCGAGGGGGGTATTAATGTTAAAAGCCCAGCCATGCAGGGTTACCCAGCGACTTAAATGTACCCCAATTGCGCATATTTTGCGTTGTTTTCCCCAAAAATCGGCATCCGGGTTTGCAATATTTCCTTTAGGTGCTCCTTGTACCCATACTCCGGTATAGTCTTTGATACGGTATGCTTCGATGCCATATTCAGCCAGCACCCGAATGATTACTTCTTCGATATTGCGCACATACCGGTGTACATCATTGAAAAAACGATCGAGGTCGAGAATAGGATAACCTACAATTTGCCCAGGTCCGTGAAACGTAATATCACCGCCTCGATTGATGGGAAAATACTGAATACCGCGCTCCTGTAATTGCGCTTCGGAGAGTAGCAGATGGTCGATGCTGCCACTTTTACCGAGGGTGTACACAGGCGGATGTTCAACCAACAGCAGATAGTGCTTTTGTACCCAGTCGCTGGGCGAAATGTCCCTTGCTCCCATTTTGCGCTCTACCAAACTGCGGTGCAGCGCGGTTTGATAATCCCAGGCCGTTTGGTAATCCACCTGGCCTAAATCCTGAAAATAGGTTGTTTGCATGATTTTCATCAAAAAAGGGTTTAACAAAAACAATCCGAAGTTGTTTGAAAATTGTCGAAAACTACTGTTTTTTAGCATGTTTTAATACCATTATTGCAACTTTATACACGTTTTCATTTTTTCACAAAATAAAATTCGGGAATAGCGTGTCCAATCCAAAAAGGGGGTCTACCTTTGCGTCCCGTAACAATTCCAACGATACATGACTAAATACATATTTGTTACGGGCGGCGTGACCTCTTCGCTTGGCAAAGGCATTTTATGTGCTTCCCTTGCTAAATTACTCCAGGCACGCGGATTTTCCGTTACGATCCAGAAATTTGATCCCTATTTGAATGTCGACCCCGGCACACTCAATCCTTATGAGCATGGCGAATGCTATGTTACGGATGATGGCGCTGAGACTGACTTAGATTTGGGACACTATGAGCGTTTTTTGAATACGCCAACCTCCCGCGCCAACAACGTGACGACCGGTTCGGTGTATCAAACCGTAATCAACCAAGAGCGTGAAGGCGCTTATTTGGGCAAAACCGTTCAAATTATTCCACACATTACCGACGAAATCAAGCGCCGGATGTTGTTGCTGGGCCAAAGCGGCAATTACGATATTGTGATTACGGAACTCGGCGGCACGGTGGGCGATATTGAATCGTTGCCTTATGTGGAGTCGGTACGACAAGTGCGCTGGGAACTAGGAAAGGACAATTGCATCGTGATTCACCTCACGCTGGTTCCTTATTTGAAAGCAGCCAAGGAACTCAAAACCAAACCGACGCAACATTCAGTGAAAGAACTGTTGAGCCTTGGCATCCAACCGGACATCCTGGCTTGCCGAACCGAACATCCTTTGGGGCAAGATTTGCGCCGTAAACTGGCCTTGTTTTGCAATGTAGAAATGTCTTCCGTCATTGAGGCCATGGATGCAGAAAGCATTTACGATGTGCCGTTGATGTTGCTGAAAGAGCGTTTGGATAGCGTAGTGATTTCGAAATTGCACTTGAATGACCGCCGTGAGCCCAATTTAAATTCCTGGAAAAAATTTCTGGGTAAGCTCAAAACGCCCTTGTACTCCGTAAAAATAGGCTTGATCGGAAAATACAATGAACTACCCGATGCATATAAGTCTATTTATGAGTCTTTTGTGCATGCTGGCGCGATCAATGAATGTAAGGTAATTGTTGAACCGATCCATGCCGAACAATTAGAAGGCACGTATAAATCGGTAGGTGATACGTTGTCTGGCTTGAAAGGTATTTTGGTAGCACCTGGTTTCGGTGAGCGGGGCATTGAAGGCAAGTTGATGGCCATTCGGTATGCCCGTGAAAACAACATTCCGTTTTTCGGCATTTGCCTGGGCATGCAAACCGCTTGCGTAGAATTTGCGCGCAATGTACTCGGACTTAAAGATGCCGCTTCAACCGAGGTAGATAAACACACCAGCAATCCGGTGATCGACATGATGGAAGACCAAAAAGGCATGACTCAGAAAGGGGGAACCATGCGTTTGGGCGCTTACCCCTGTGAACTTAAAAAGAAGACCAAGGCTTTTGAAGCCTATAAAAATACGACCATCAGCGAACGCCACCGCCACCGCTGGGAATTTAATAATGCCTACCTGGAACAATTCGAAAAAGCAGGGATGACCGCTACTGGCCTCAATCCGGATACCGGTTTGGTGGAAATCATGGAGTTAAAAGACCATAAATGGTTTGTGGGCGTGCAGTTTCACCCGGAATTAAAGAGTACGGTGGAGAATCCGCACCCGCTGTTTGTTTCGTTTGTGAAGGCTTGTATTTAAATTTTGTTTATTGGGGAACGTGACACCTTGGAAGATGATCTTCTGAGGTGTTATTTTTTTGGGGTAGTCCGAGGTGTCACCTTCCCAAGGTGTCACCTTCCCGAGGTGTCACCTTCCTAAGGTGTCACCTTCCCGAGGTGTCACCTTCCCGAGGTGTCACCTTCCCGAGGTGTCACCTTCCCGAGGTGTCATCTTCCTAAGGTGTCATCTTCCTAAGGTGTCACCTTCCCGAGGTGTCACCTTCCCGAGGTGTCACCTTCCCGAGGTGTCATCTTCCCGAGGTGTCATCTTCCCGAGGTGTCATCTCCAATAATATTCATTTTTCAAGTTTTTTTGGTTTTTATAAATCCAGAAGGCACCAATGCTTCGTAAATTTGGAAACGAAAAAAATTAAAAAAATGAAACTTAAGTCTTCCCTGCTTTTTATCTTTTTTTTTGGAGTAACCCATCTCCTTGCTGCCCACAATGGCTCCATCAACGGCCAGGTAACCGAAGAAAATGGCCTCGAGCTTACCGGAGCAACGGTACAACTCGATCCAGGCGCGCTGCATACGACGACCAACGAACTTGGTTTCTTTAATTTTCCCAATTTGACGGCGGGTACTTATACGGTTACGGTGCAATTCCTTGGTTTCGAAACCAGTATAACCAAAGAGGTGCAAGTACGCGACAGTGAAACGTCGACCCTCCGGATTGAAATGCTTACGGCACCACTCGATTTGCGGACGGTTGAAATCAGCAATACCCATGTAGCCCGTGGATTGCAAACGGTGAGCACGTTGGATATTCAAACACGCCCCGTAAATACCGCACAGGATGTCCTTCGCATGGTGCCTGGTCTTTTTATTGCCCAACATGCTGGCGGCGGCAAAGCAGAACAACTTTTTCTGCGCGGATTTGACATTGACCACGGTACGGATGTTAATTTGACGGTAGACGGCATGCCCGTGAACATGGTTTCACATGCACACGGACAAGGTTATGCCGATTTGCATTTTGTGATTCCTGAGTTAATTGGCACTGTGGCTTATAAAAAAGGGCCTTATGATGCAGATGCGGGTAATTTTACCACGGCAGGACGAGTTTCCTTCAAAACAATCGATGCTTTAGACCAAAGTATCGTAAAATTTGAAGCGGGCCAGTTTAACAGCCTGCGTGCTTTGGGCGCTTTCAACTTGCTTACCAATACAGCCGCTCGAAAAAATCAGCATGCCTATTTAGCCGCAGAAACTGTGTACAGCGATGGGTATTTTGACAGCCCCCAGGCTTTCCGTCGACTTAATTTATTGGGAAAATACAGCGCCCTGCTCGACGACGATCACCGCATTTCTTTCAGCGCTTCGGCTTTCCAGAGTAATTGGAACGCTTCCGGCCAAATACCAGAACGCGCCGTAAAAAGCGGAGCAATTACCCCCTTTGGTGCCATTGACAATACAGAAGGCGGCATCACCAGCCGGTACAACTTCAATTTTGAACATACTAAAGGCTTGAAAAACAATGGTTTATTACGCAACCAGGTTTTTTACATCAATTATAATTTTGAACTGTTTTCCAATTTTACCTTTTTCCTGAATGACCCGATCAATGGCGACCAAATACGCCAAAAGGAAAAACGCAATATTTTTGGTTACAACGGTACGTATCAAAGTGAGCACCAACTGTTTGGCCAATCTTTACAAAGTGAAATCGGTGTTTTCTTGCGCGCCGACCAGACTGACAAAAGTGAACTTTCCCGCACTAAAAACCGCAGCTATACGACCCAGGCGCTTGCTTTAGGCGATGTTACCGAAACGAATACAGGTGCATATGTATCCGAGACAATAGAAATTACGGATAAACTGACGTTTAATGCTGCGCTGCGCGCGGATGTTTTTCAATTTCAATATGAAAACGCACTCGATTCGGCATACAACCCACAAAGCATCACAAGTGCTGTTTTTAGCCCAAAAGCAAATCTTTATTACGATTTTACCCCAAAATTTCGTCTTTATGCCTCGGGCGGATACGGATTTCACTCCAATGATACCCGTGTTGTAGTACCCCAAAACGGTTTGCAAACGTTGCCGAAAGCCACGGGCCTCGATCTTGGCGCTATCGTACAACCAACGCCTGCTTTGTTCTTGCAAGTGGCAGCCTGGTACTTGGCGCTGCAACAGGAGTTTGTGTATGTGGGCGATGAAGGTGTGGTAGAGCCGGGTGGCCGAACCCGCCGTCAAGGCCTTGATCTGACAGCGCGCCTCCAAATTGCACGTCACTTTTATACGGATGTCGACTTTACGTACGCCCATGCGCGCGCCATCGACGAGCCAGAAGGCGGTCAATACATCCCCTTGGCACCAAAATACACGGGCACCGGCGGCATCCGCTACGATCGTGGCAAAGGATTGTATGGTGGTTTGCGCTTCCGATATTTAGGCGACCGAGCAGCCAACGGCGATAACAGCTTGATTGCCAAAGGCTACTGTGTTGTTGATGCCGTTGGCGGGTGGAAAAACGACCAATTAGAAATCGGTTTTTCCATTCAGAACCTCACCGATGTTAGTTGGAAAGAAGCACAATTTGAAACAGAATCGCGGCTGCGCAACGAAACAGAACCCGTAACCGAAATACACTACACACCAGGAACACCTTTTTTCTTGAAAGCCAGCTTGGCCTACCGATTTTAAGGACAATTAACTAAACGGCTGTTTATCAATTATTTACCATGAAATAAAAGCAACTGTGCTTGTATTTCCAGCCCAACGCATGCCTTTTTTTCACCTAACATATTCATGCTTAAATTTTTCACACAGATGAATCTACCCAAATTTGCAGCCATGCCCAAAGCCATCCAGATGGTCGCATTCGGTCTGCTGCTCGGAATAAACCTCCGGGCATCCTCGCACCGCGAGGCGCCACTCATCGCCAATGATCCGCTTGCGGACAATACCGATGTGTACGCCTTCCGCAGCCCCGACAACCCCAACACCATTACCATTATTGCCAATTACATTCCCGCTGAGTTGCCACATGGCGGACCGAATTACAACACTTTTGGTGAAAACATTCGGTACGAAATCCATATCGACAACAACCCGGCAAAAGTGGGCGATGAGGTAACGTACCGCTTTACCTTCACCCGGGTCAATCAGGACCCAACCACGTTCTTCAACATTCGCCTCGGTCAGCGCAACCTGCGCACAACGTACACCTGCGAACGCTCGATTGACGGTGGACTTAGCTGGCAAACCATCCTCACCAACGGAGAAGTACCGCCTCCGTTCATCGGTCCGCGCTCTATCGAATCGGGTGTTGGCCTGGGTTCTGACTATGAAACTTTAATCGAGTCGGCCATCCTGAACAGCACAACCGGTGAAAAATTGTTTTGCGGACCTGCTGATGATCCATTTTTTGTGGATTTGGGCGGCGTTTTTGACCTTGGAAACTTGCCACGGCAAGGCGGTGCTGCCAGCCGCGATGGTTTGGCGCAGTACAATGTGCACAGCATTTGTTTGCAAATTCCTATTGCTACGTTACTTCGGGCAGGGGTAAACCCTGCTCCTACGGGTATTTTGGATGGCAATTTTGTCATCGGCGTATGGGCTTCGTCCAGCCGCAAAGCAACACGCACCTTGAAAACGGGTGGCGGCTATGACGATGATGGTACTTGGGTGCAAGTGAGCCGCTTGGGTATGCCTTTGACCAACGAAGTGGTGATTCCAATCGGATTCAAAGACTATTGGAACAGCATTACCCCGTACGACGAATTGGCGGATACCGTTTTGGATGGATTTTTCTTCAATCCTGAATTGGCGTTGTATATGGATGACTCCAAATTTGGTGGCGCTGTCCCAGCCTTCAAACCATTGCGTATTCAGCGTAAATCGTTGGGCGCTTTCAATTTTGCCAATGGCAACAACGGACTATTTGGGTTGAAAGGAACTGCTGCTGTGGCTGGAACGGCGTTGGATGATGCCATTTTTGGTACTTTATTGTTGCCAGGCGCTGGCAAACCACGTTCGGTGGATTTGTGGCCTATTTTCCACACCGGTGTTCCAAATTTCCCGCCTTATCAGTTGGCAACGGGTAAAAACGGTAACCCATTGGCTGCAGGTAAACCATTTATCAACAATTTTCTGCCGAATGGCGGCGATATGTTGCGCCTGAACATGGCAACACCCGTTACCCAGCGCAACGACCCGGCTTTTAGCGCCCTTGGCATTGTGCAAGCAGCTGTTTTAGGCCTCACGGATCCAACATATGCTTCCTCTGCAGATTTACAGTTTATCCCAAACATGGACGGATTCCCGAATGGCCGCCGCCTGGAAGATGACGTAACCCGTATCGAGTTACAGGCTGTAGCAGGTGTTGCCCTTGCCGCTATTGGACTTTGGTATGACGATTATACGCCAAGTGGAAGCCCGGTTACCCAAAACTTATTGAACGTCCTCACCTACTCAACAGGCGTAGATAAAAACGACAAACCCTTCAAAACTGCCTTCCCTTACGTTGCCACGCCTTGGGCCGGAACAGAAACAAACTAATTGCAAACCACCTTTAAATTCAATACAATGAACGTTATATTCAAACAACTGCTGATCCTTTGCGCCATGCTTGGCGCAATGCAGGTAGCACAGGCTTCGAGCCACCGTGAGGCGCCGCTGATCGCAGATGATCCTTTGGCTGATAATGTGGACGTATATGCTTTCCGCAGTCCCGATCGCCCCAACACGGTTACCCTCATTGCAACTTATGTACCCCTTCAGTTGCCACAAGGCGGACCAAATTATTACTCTTTTGGTGAAAATATCCGCTATGAAATCCACATCGACAACAATCCGGCAAAACCCGGCGATGAATTGATCTATCGGGTAGAATTTAAAACAGTCAATGAAGACCCTACCACTTTTTTCAATATTCGCTTAGGCAAACGCAATTTGAAAATGGTGTACACCTTGTATCGCTCTGATAACGGTGGGCAATCCTTTATTCCAATTATTCAAAATCGCGCGGTGCCCCCGACCAATATTGGCGCACGCAGCATTAATTCTCCTTTAGGTTTAGGGAAAACCTACCAACAATTGGTCAATGAATCCACATTGTATGCTTCAACCGGCGAACAAGTGTACATCGGCCCATCTGATGATCCGTTTTTTGTAGACTTAGGTGGTATTTTTGACCTTGGTGATGCGCCGCGGCAGAATGCACAGGCACGCGATGGATTGGCTTGCATGAATGTAAGTACCATTGCCATTCAGGTTCCGATTGGTTTTTTGCGCAAAAAAGGCGCTGCTGCCAGTCCGTTAAACATCCTTGACCCGAATTATGTAATTGGGGTGTGGGCAAGCGCAAGCCGTAAAAAAGTACGCACTTTGAGCGCTGGCAAAGAAACATACAGTGGCGATTGGGTGCAAGTGAGCCGCCTCGGTATGCCTTTGACCAACGAAGCAGTGATTCCAATTGGTTTCAAAGACTACTGGAACAGCCTTACCCCTTATGATGAACTGGCTGATACTCAATTAGATGGCTTTTTCTACAACCCTGAATTGGCGCTTTATATGGATGATTCGCAGTTTGGGGGCGCTGTACCAGGCTTTTCAAAACTGCGTATTCAGCGCAATGCTTTGGGCTCTTTCGACTTTGGCAATGGCAAAAACGGCTTGTTTGGTTTAAAAGGCAGTCCCGCAGTGGCAGGTACCGCCCTGGATGATGCCATTTTTGGCACCCTTTTATTGCCCGGCGCAGGAAAGCCGCGTTCGGTCGATTTGTGGCCTATATTCCATACGGGCGTTCCGAATTTCCCGCCTTATCAATTGGCGACGGGTAAAAACGGCAATCCTTTGGCTCCTGGCAAACCATTCATTAACAACTTTTTGCCCAATGGCGGTGATATGTTGCGTTTGAACATGGCCGTTCCAGTTACCCAGCGCAATGACCCGAATTTCAGCAGCCTCGGTATTGTACAGGCGGCCGTATTGGGTTTGACCAATCCACAATATGCCAACATCAACTTACAGTTTATTCCAAACATGGATGGTTTCCCCAACGGCCGCCGCTTGGAAGATGATGTGACCCGTATTGAATTACAGGCTGTTTCCGGTGTAGCTTTGGCCGCAATCGGTTTGTGGTACGACGATTTTAACGGCAGCAACCCTGTTTCACAGGATTTGTTGGATGTATTGACGTACACTACTGGCGTGGAGAAAAATGATGCGACGTTCAAAAATCGTTTCCCTTATGTAGCCCTTCCTTGGGCGGGCGACGGTGTTTGTGGCGGCAAAATCGCTTCTATCAATGCTTCTGGCGAAGAACGCAGCAGCACGATTGGCATCCAGCCAGCACAGGCTTTGATGTCCAACTACCCAAATCCATTCCAAAGCACAACTACCCTCAACCTGCACCTCGCTACCGCAGCAAAAGTGCAAGTGTTGGTGTACGACAACAATGGCCGTTTGGTAAGTACCGTCGTGAATGGTCAAAAAGACGCAGGCGATTACCAAATGCAGGTTGAACTCACCCAGCAACCCGCAGGCACGTATTATGCAGTCATTTTGACCGATGGTAAATTGATCCAATCGCTCAAATTGAGTAAAACAAACTAAAAATCAATCGGTCGGGAGTCGGTTAAGCATCCAAAAGGATACCAACCGGCTCCCAACTTTAAATCAACCAACAATGAAAAATTTCTTATTGCTGATCGCTTTTTTTATCGCTTGCACCACTGCATGCACCAACAACCAGAATTCTAACGGAAAAGACGGAAAAGCCAAATTTACCAGCCAGGAAGCGCTGACGATTCCAACATTGCTGGATCGCAATGAAGCCATCCGCAACGGAAAAGAATGGGATAATGTGCAAAACATCTATGGAAACTCCAAAAAAGCGCTGCTTCAAAACCCTAACGATTGGGATGCACGCCTGAAACTCGCCGAACTGTTTATTCAGGAAGCCCGTGTAACTGGCGAACATCCGCATTATTATCCGGCCGCCTTGTTTATTCTGGAGCCTGCAGTAGAACAATTGAGTACCGTTGCAAATCCCAATGCCAAAGAAAAAGACTTTCTGTTTCGTGCCCTGAGTTACAAGGCAAGCGTACAATTGTCGCTGCATGATTTTTCCAATGCCTTGCTAACAGGCCAAAAAGCAGTAGCCATCAATCCCTACAACGCACAAATTTATGGTGCACTCGTAGATGCCCATGTTGAATTGGGCCAATACAAACAAGCGGTAGAAATGGCCGATAAAATGGTAAGTATCCGTCCAGACTTACGGTCCTATTCCCGGGTGTCCTACCTGCGTGAAATACATGGTGACGTGCCTGGCGCGATCGAAGCACTCGATATGGCCATCAAAGCAGGCTTGCCCGGCCAGGAATCTACTGCTTGGGCCCGTTTGACCCTGGGTAATTTGTACAAAACGTACGGCGAATGGGACAATGCCGCCCTCCAATACCAAATGATTTTACAGGAACGGGCCGATTATCCATTTGCAGTTGCCGGTATGGGAGCAATTGCGATGCACAAAAAAGACTACCCTACGGCCATGGCGCAATTCCAAAAAGCGGCTTCTATTATACCGGAAGTAAGTTTTTATGAGCAAATGGCGCAATTATATAAAGAGACCAAAAACCAGGCTGCATTAGACTCCTTGTTGCCTAAAATTCTGGCCATGATGCAAGAAGACATGGATAAAGGCCACGATATGAGCCTCGAACTGGCTGCTTTTTACACCGATTTGATGCCCAATCCGACAAAAGCCCTGGAATATGCACAAGCGGAATACGCACGTCGGCCTGATAATATTGATGTAAATCGCCGATTAGCGATGATCTATAGCGCAATGGGTGACAAAGCAAAAGCAAAAGAACACTACACGAAAGCGTGTGCAACGGGGAGCAAACACCCGGAATTGGTAAAATTTAAAAAAGTGTTGGGATAAACTCATAATAGAAGCAGGCATGAACCGTAATTTTCGAATCATGGTTCATGCTTTTTATTTTGGTTTTGGCTCAACGGGTAAATTTTGTGCCGCCATCATCAGGTAAGGCAGCATCCGGTAGGTGGTAAAATTTTCCGGTTTGTTAAAATAGTCCATCAACACTTTTTGCTCCTCCTGCGTAGGCGTAGAATCGTAAAACTTTTTGATGACGGGCATTTTACTCCTTACACAGGCCATAAAAGTAGGATCCAGTAAAAAATCATTGTTGATTGAATTGGTCCAGGTATCCCGCAAACCAGCGTCCATATTATCAATCATTTTGCTAAAACGGGTGGCCTCTTTGCTCACCGTAAAGATATCGGTACCAAAAAGCGCCTTCGTCATGGCGTCCAAAGTTTGGCCTTTACTATTTTCACAGGTAGCAAGTGCTTGGACGGCTTCGGTAATGGTTGGTTCGGTTTGGGGTGCGCAGGCAGAAAAAGCAAGCAAAAACAGCGCGAAACAGATCAAAAAACGATTCATAGCATTAAGTTTTAAAACGCGGCAAATTTATGCAGGAAATAATCAATAATACCCGGAACTAATTTTTTTAAAAAAAAGTTATATTGATGCTTGGATAAAAAAAAACCTGCCTTATCTTTGCGGCCCATTCGGAGGAATGGGTGAGTGGCTGAAACCACCGGTTTGCTAAACCGACGTACGGGTATAACCTGTACCGCGGGTTCGAATCCCGCTTCCTCCGCGAATTTGGTTTCAGCGAATAAAAATTCGGGGCGTAGCGCAGCCCGGTAGCGCACCTGCTTTGGGAGCAGGGGGTCCCAGGTTCGAATCCTGGTGCCCCGACGAAAAGAGAGTCCGACCATGCAAATGGTCGGGCTTTTTTTGTTATTGAAGCCAAGCGCACTTCCCGACCCCAGCGGGGTCGTATCTTTGTAGATAAAAAGCAGCATTTTTCGCCAGCAGTTCCACGTTCATACCCTATGACCCAATTGCAGGATTTTATCCAACCCAATCCAAAAACAGATGAATCAAATGGACAAGATCCAAGCCACCATTACCTTCGTACAAGCAACCCTACAAGATGCCGAAGGCGGCCACGATTGGTGGCATATCCATCGCGTATGGAAAACCGCCAAATCCATCGCGGAAAATGAAAACGTGGATGCGTTTGTGGTGGAATTAGCGGCCTTGCTGCACGATATTGCAGATTCTAAATTTCACGGTGGGGATGAAACCGTTGGTCCCAAAAAAGCCCGACAGTTTCTTGAAACGATGGGTGTGGACGAAAATACGATTATACATGTTGTTAAAATCATCGAAAACATCTCTTTTAAAGGCGGAAACGAAACACAGCACTTTAAATCCCTGGAATTAGACGTTGTTCAGGACGCTGATCGGCTCGATGCGATGGGCGCAATCGGCATCGCACGCGCATTTAACTATGGCGGGTACAAAAATCGGAAACTATACGACCCGGCGATAAAGCCCAATTTAAATAAAACGAAAGAAGCCTATAAAAACAGCACAGAACCAACGATTAATCACTTTTATGAAAAACTTTTGCTGCTAAAAGACCGGATGAATACAAAGACGGGAAAAGAAATGGCGGCGCAAAGGCATGACTTTATGGTGGGCTATCTTGACCAGTTTTTTATGGAGTGGGGCGGGGGATGAGTCCCAACTCCAACCAAACCCCACCCAAACACCCCACCAAATCCCCGGCCAACAACGCTTCCTGACTCAATTTATCCGCAGCCAGGTCGCCCGCGTACCCGTGCGCCCACACGCCCAGGCGACAAGCATCCAACGGCGCATAACCCTGTGCCAACAAACCGGTTAAAATTCCGGTGAGCACATCGCCGGAACCGCCCGTGGCCATACCCGGATTGCCGGTGCTGTTAAACCAGCAAGCACCATTGGGTGTTGCGATGGCCGTATTGGCCCCTTTCAAAATGATAAAAACCCCATGTTCCTGGGCTTTTTGGCGTAATAGGTCTATGCGCTCAAAATCATCGGTTGTTTTGCCAAACAAACGCACAAACTCGCCCGGATGTGGGGTTAAAACGGTGTTACGCGGCACCAAACGCCACCAATCGGGTTGTTCGGAAAGTAAATTGAGTGCATCAGCATCCAGCAAGAGGGGTACCTGAACGGTGCGCAGCAATTGCTCCAACATAAGGGATGTTGCAGGATGCGTGCCAATGCCCGGTCCAATGGCTATTGCTTTAAATGGTGTCAAATCCGGCAAACTTTCCAGGTATTCAACCCCTGAACCCGGCGTACACATGGCTTCCGGCACAGTTGTTTGCAAAATGTCGTAACCACAAGTGGGCGCATGGATGGTCAGTAATCCCACCCCGGAACGCTTGCATGCTGTAGCCGACAATACCGCCGCCCCGATTTTGCCGTAACTGCCCGCCAACAACAAGGCATGCCCAAAACTGCCTTTATGGCTAAATTTTGCCCGTTTTTTAAAGAAAACACCAATATCCGCCTGGGTTAAATAGTAAAAAGGCGTTTCGGTTTCCTGCGCGTACGCGGGATGCAAACCAATAGGGGATACCGACCACTCCCCCACCCGATCGGCATTTTCGGGCATCATAAAGGCTAATTTGGGGGTTTCAAAACTAAGGGTACGGGTCGCGCGTACGCAAGGGCCTGTGCTCGCGCGATCTGCTGCCAATCCGCTTGGGATGTCAATCGCAAATTTTGGAATGGCGGTATTATTCAGCAAATCAATGAGTTGCACCCATTTTTCTTCCAGCGGTCGATTAAGTCCGGAACCAAACAACGCGTCTACAATTACCTGTGGGCTACCCTCCAAACCGGTTTTTAACAAGTCAAAACCATCTAAAACGTCGACGCCTTCGGGTAAAATTTCGCGTTGCGCTGCAAAATCGGCCGAAACCTGATCTGTAAGCACACAAACAAATACCTTTACCGGGTAAAATGACTGGTGCAACATCCGCGCAACCGCCAAGCCGTCGCCGCCGTTGTTGCCCGGACCCACAAATACATACACCGGCTGCGTGGTATCTGGAAAATACCCCATCAACCAATCCGCAAATACCCGGGAAGCGCGGTTCATCAAATCGAGGGAAGCAATGGGTTCGTGCGCGATGGTGTAGGCGTCCCAGGCGCGTACCTGGGCTGGGGAAAATATTTTCATACGATCGTTTATGACAAACCAAATTTTTAAAGACCTAAAAGTAGTGGAATTTGCCAGTGTTTTGGCAGGACCGGCAGTCGGGATGTTTTTTGCCGAGCTCGGGGCCGAGGTCATCAAAATTGAAAACAAAACCACCGGCGGCGATGTGACCCGCGGCTGGAAATTGCCTTCGGAAGACGCTAACTCGGCTATTTCAGCCTATTTTTGCAGTGTAAATTGGGGTAAAACGTATCGTTTACTCGATTTGAATGACCCTGCCGACCAAGCCGAAGCACAAGCATTGGCGTTGGCGGCTGATGTAGTCATTTCCAACTTTAAACCTTCTTTTGCCGCCCGTTGTGGGGTAGATGCCAAGGCTTTACAAAGCCAAAATCCGCGCCTGATCTATGCCCAATTGAGTGCTTTTGCCGATCCGGAAGACGAAAGCCCGGCTTTTGATGTGGTTTTACAGGCGGAAGCGGGATTTTTATACATGAATGGCGAGGCCGATCGTGCACCCGTAAAAATGCCCGTTGCCCTGATCGATATTTTAGCGGCCCATCAATTGAAAGAGGCTATTTTAATTGCCCTCTTGCAACGCGCCCAAACGGGAAAAGGTGCGCTGGTGCAAAGTTCTTTGGTCGAAAGTGCGATTGCCTCTTTGGCCAATCAGGCAGGAAACTGGCTCATGGCCGGACATATTCCCCAACGAATGGGCGCGCAACATCCCAACATTGCCCCTTATGGCGATATATTTGCGTGTTCGGACGGACAAGCAGTGCTCTTAGCGGTGGGAACAGAACGGCAATTCAGGCAATTGTGCGCTTGTTTAGACGTGGAATCCTTACTGGAAAATCCGGATTTTCAGACCAATACTGCCCGCGTACGAAACCGAAAGGCTTTGGTAGATGTTTTAAAAAATAACATTGCAGTCTACCCTTTAGAAGCGCTTTTGGAGCGTTTTCGAACATTTGGCGTGCCCGCAGCCCGTATTCGCGATATGCGCGCAGTGTTTGAGCGGCCCGATGCGCAGGCGATGGTGCTCACAGAAATGTTGGATGGAGTAGAAACCAAACGGGTTCGGACAGTGGCTTTTTCGGTAGATACGGCCCCTTTATAAGCAACCATCCGAACTCAAAATATTAACATAAAATTCTAATAATCAACCAGTTGAACAAGGAATCCATTTTAAATGCCCTGCGCAAGGTGCGCGACCCACAAACCGGACAAGACCTCGTAGCCGTGCAAATGATCCAGGATCTGGTGATCGAGGGCAACCATGTCAATTTCAAATTGGTGGTACCTTCTTTGCAAATGCAGGGTAAGGCCGAACTGAATTTTGCCTGTATCGAGGCCATTGTTGCCGAATTTCCGCAAGCCGATGTCAATGTGCATTTTGTAGCGCGTACACCCGGCAGCCAGGAATCGACCAGCATTGTGCCCCATATCAAAAATATCATTGCGGTGGCCTCCGGAAAAGGCGGTGTCGGCAAAAGCACTGTAGCCGTGAACCTCGCCCTGGGATTGCAACAATTGGGCGCCAAAGTGGGCATTATGGATGCCGATGTGTACGGACCAAGTATTCCAACCATGCTGGGACTGGTGGGTCAACGCCCGAAAGTGAAAGATGTAACGGGTAAAATTAAAATGCTGCCGCTCATTGCGCATGGCATGCAAAGTATCAGCATTGGCAATATCATTGAGCCCGATCAGGCGGTCGTGTTACGTGGGCCCCGGTTGGCGGCAGTGATCAAGCAGTTTTTCAACGATGTTCTGTGGGAACCGCTTGATTTTCTAATCGTTGACTTGCCGCCTGGCACCGGCGATGTGCAACTGACCCTTGTACAAACGGTCCCGGTAACCGGCGTAGTATTGGTAACCACCCCCCAGGAAGTCGCGCTGGCAGATGCCGTAAAAGCGATGCACATGTTCCAGCTACCCCAAATTAATGTTCCGATTTTGGGCGTGGTAGAAAATATGTCGTGGTTTACGCCGGAGGAATTGCCCAACAACAAATATTATTTGTTCGGCCAGGGCGGCGGCAAAAAACTTGCGCACAGCAGCAATTCGGTGTTGCTGGGGCAGGTCCCGATCGTTCAAGGCATTCGCGAAGGCGGCGATGAAGGTGTTCCGGCCGTTTTAAAAACAGGCACCATCATGGCGGAGGCATTTTTGAATGTGGCGAAAAACACCTTGCGGCAAATTGCCGTGCGCAATGAAATGATGGAACCTACGCGCATCGTTAATATGGGCGAATAGCAACCTTTTTTCAAAAAATAACCCACCATGATCCAACGCCTAAACGAACTAAACCGGCTCAACAGCACCCTGTTGTTGGGCCTAATGACGGTATTTTGCTTCAGTCTATCCCTGTTGCGTTACACCATTACGGACACCAAAGTATTTCTGTTTCTCAACTGGAACCTTTTTCTCGCATTTTTGCCTTGGCTGTTTAGTTCGATTATCCTGTATAAAGCCATCAATAACCGCTTGGCCTTGAGCCTTTTAATTTTCTCCTGGCTCCTTTTTTTTCCAAATTCGCCTTATATTCTCACCGATTTATTCCACTTGCGCACCCAGCGTTCAGCCCCCATCTGGTTTGACTTAGTTGTTATTTTGTCTTTTGCCTGGACGGGTCTGATGTACGGATTTATCAGTTTAATGGACCTTTCCGCTTTGCTACAGCGGCGCTTGCATACACGCTGGGTCACGCTGATCACTGTATTTTTCTTGTTTTTGGCCAGTTTTGGCGTCTATTTAGGTCGTTATTTGCGTTGGAACAGTTGGGATATCCTGAGCAACCCTTTTGGCCTGTTTAGTGACATCCTGGATCGTTTTGTTGATCCCCTGGCCCACCCTACGACCTGGGGCGTTACCATTTTATTTGGGGTGCTGCTGAATATGATGTATTGGTCGCTGCGTTTTGTTTCGGTTTCGAAATCTGATGTGGTTTAGTTGACAATGGATAGTTGACAATGGATAGTTGATAGTTTGGTATGAGGTGTCACCTACCCGAGGTGTCACCTACCCGAGGTGTCACCTACCCAAGGTGTCACCTACCCGAGGTGTCACCTACCCAAGGTGTCACCTACCCGAG
>JAIYAP010000029.1 GCA_027488935.1 Saprospiraceae bacterium
CACTCATCACTCATCACTCATCACTCATCACTCATCACTCATCACTCATCACTCATCACTCATCACTCATCACTCATCACTCATCACTAAATGTCCGATCTTTTTGATTTTTTTAAAGAAAACGAGTCCAAACTGCACGAACTTCCTTCGGAGCAGGTTTGGGAACGTCTGGAACAAAAACTGGAACGCCGCAAACAGCGCCCACGCCGGGGTATTCGCTTTTTGCAATTAGGGCAAGTTGCCCTGGTGCTCGTATTTCTGTTAATCACAGCAGTATTGGTATATTATTTTGTGCGACACACTTAAATGCTGCAATAGGATATTTAAAAATATAAATTATTGAAAATCAAATAATTAAAGTCTCCGTGCGCGTACCCACGCGACATTTTGACGGATAAAAAACGCCCGACTACACGGGAAGGAACACTTTTTCGCTACCTTTCGCCGGTTTTATTCATTCGGCTTGTGCTCAACCCTTTTTCCGATATGTTCCAAGTTGTTTTTGTGGACAGGAAGTTGAACCACTGGCTGTTATCGCTTGTTTCAAAAAATGGCAAAATCCGGCAAACCCGTACCTAAATCAACTGCGCAAGAGAAAAAGGCGCCTATTGCAAAACCTGTTGCTCCTGTGCGCGACTGGCTCCCCGCCATCGAACGCCCGATGGAAACAAAAACGCAACGTTATGCATTTTGGGGCCTGGCAGGTTTCGGCCTGCTCGTATTGATTTTCCTGTCTTTAGGCAGCGGGATCAATGCGGATGACAAGTTTCAATGCGATTATTCCAAGAAACTAGTCAATTATTACGGTACGTTTGGCAAAGACACCTCGGCGCTCAATATTCCCGATGGTAATATGCACTTGTATGGTGGCTTTTTTGAAATTGTCACCGGTTTTGCCAACAAGGCGCTCGGACTGGAGCAAAATACCTTGGGCTACCATCAGGTACGCCATGCTTCCAGTGCGATCTTGGCCTGGGTTGCTATTTTGTGTACCGCTTTATTGGCCCGATTGATCGCGGGATGGCAAGCGGGGCTATTTACCATGATTTTGATGCTGGTTTCGCCGCGCTTTATCGGCGATGGCTTGATGAACCCAAAAGACATTCCTTTTGCCGCCGGGTACATGATGGCCATGTATAATATGGTCGCGGTTTTGGACAAAATGCCCAATCCGCGCCGCTGGAACCTCATTGGTTTGGCTGCCGGACTGGCCATCGCCCTGGCCATTCGTGCTGGTGGTTTGTTGTCGTTTGGTATCTTGTTTTTGTTTGCAGGACTGCATTTTTTACTCAAAAACGGCGGATTATCGGCCTTTTCCAATACAAAAGTACTGACGCGTTATGCGGTGATCGTCCTCGGAACGGCATTTGTAGGCTATGTTTTGGCGATGTTGTTCTGGCCTTATGCGCTGCAAAGTCCTTTGAAAAATCCGTTCATCGCACTTTCTAAATTTTCCGACCTGGAGGTAAAAATCCGCGTGTTGTTTGAAGGCGAAAATATGATGTCTGATAAAACGCCCTGGAACTATCCACTTAAATGGATTTTGTACACGATTCCATTGGGAGTAGTATTGGGCTTTATCGGCAGCCTGGTGTTGGCACCGCGTTTTTTCAAGCAATACAACCGTTTGTGGGTGGCATTGGTGTTTTTTGGCGGTATTTTCCCGATTTTTTATGTAATTTATAAAAATTCAGTGATCCACGACGGCTGGCGTCACTTAACATTTGCCTATCCCTGCATTGCCTTGGCCGCGGGCCTTTTTTGGAACGAACTTACCGTATTCTTTACGGGCAAAAAAGCACTCCAATATGCCGTGATGGGCGTAATGGGCCTTACGATTGTAGATTCTGCTGCTTTTATTGCCATGAATCCGCAAATTCCGTACGTATATTTCAACCCGATCAAGGGTGGGGTAGGGGGCGCTTATGGCGAATTCGAAACCGATTATTGGGGCGTTAGTACCCGCCAAGGCATCGAATGGCTGGAGCAACAAGGCATTTTGCGTCCTGATATGCCTGAATTGGTGGTAATTGCCACCAATATGTATTATTCTACCCGCCAACTCACGGCCAAATACGGCGATAAAGTAAAAATCAAGTACCTGAAATGGGAAAAACGCTGCGATGATGCATGGGATTATGCCCTGTATCCGACCCGCTTTCTCGATGGCGCGACCCTGCAAAAAGGAAAATGGCCGCCTGCGAATGCCGTACACATCGTAAAAGCCGGTGGTGCACCTTTGTTGGCCGTTTTAAAAGACAATGGTAAAAACTGTTCACTCGCAATGGCCTCTATGAAACTCAATAATTGGCCCGGCGCGATCGAATATTTCCAAAAAGAACTCGAAAATGTGCCGAATAATGACCTGGCATGGGTAAATTTGGGACAAGCATACCTCAACAATAACCAGTTGGAAGAGGCCAAAGCCGCCGCCGAAAAAACCCTCGAAATCAGCCCCGATGACGCGCAAGCCAACAACCTGATCGGCATGTATTACCTGTACAAAGAAGATGCTGGACGGGCCAAAGCGCAATTCGAACTATCCATCAAACGGGAAGCATCCAATCCAAGCGCTTGGTACTACCTGGCCTTGATTGCCAAACAACAAAACGATAGTCAAACGGCCCTCAATAATTTGATGAAAGCCATTCAGATCGCACCCAACTTCCGTCCGGCATACGAACTTTCGGCACAAATTTACGAGGCAACGGGTAATACCGGCGCTGCACAACAGTTCCGTGCCGCAATGGGCCAAATGAAGTAACCTGCAGGCTTAAATGCTTGATTTTAAACATATTGAAAACACCTGATTGCTGTTGTATTTCGGGTTAATATCCATACTGCTGTGAATTTTAAACTCTTATTCCCTACTTTTCGCAACCGCTATTGGTTTGTAAAAAACAAACTAAAAGAAGTTGCGCAAACAACCCCTTTTGAAAAAGGCCTCAACCTCGGAACCGGGGAGGGCGATTACGATCGGATGGTTGCAGCATACTGCGCCGAATTAATTGGTTGTGACGTAAATGAGGAAGACCTGGCGCACGCACGCGAACTCAACAAGGGCGTCATGAACCTGCATTATGAAGTAAATGATGCACTTGCACTTTCCTATCCAGATGCCAGTTTCGACCTGCTTCTTTCCTGTGAAGTGATAGAGCATGTGGGACAACCCGCCAAAATGGTGCAGGAAATCGGTCGGGTCTTAAAACCGGGTGCATATGCCATTATGACGTTCCCAAGCCGAGAATTTCCGATTACCTACGACCCGATCAATCGTTTTTGGCATTGGTTCGGCAAAGGACCCAAGGAATACCGCATTTCCCAGGGCGCTTATGCATTCGGCCATGAATATCTGATCGGTTCGGCCGATTTCAAGCAATGGGCCGCCGATGCAGATTTAGAAATCGTGGAGTTTCGAGGCTTGAGCCACTATTTGGTTGGACTGCTGGAGATTTATTGGACGGGTATTGTCCAAAGTATATTCAAGAAAAATTCGAAGAATGTAACCGAGGATTCCAAAACCAGCCTAACGGTTCGTCCCGCTTCTGTAGACGATCCAGCCCTCGGTTTTATAACCGATTTTCTGTTGTGGCTCGATCGCAATTTGTTTGCCTGGACCCACCATAGTGTTGGTAAAGGAATTGTTTTACGTAAAAAATAACGATGTTTAATATGTTGTTGGTGAATAAAATAAACGCTTTTTTGGGCCTTGGCATCCTGATTATGATCCTGGGAGCGGCCTGTAATTCGGGCCCGTTCGATTTGAAATTTTATTTGGTGTACAATGGCACCAGCGGCGAGCCCATTTCGGATGGAATGGCCACTTTGCAATTTGGGACCGAAAAACCATTTCCTGTTACCCAGCCCGACGCTCGTGGCATGGTCGAATACCGCGGTTTACCAGGAAAATACCTGAATGATTCCATTAAACTAGTATTTACCCCTTCTGGTAATCGGCGCTGCAGAGTACTAGATCAAAGTGCTTATACCGCCAAGGACCAAAAAGTAATTTATTTTACCCTCGATTTTCCAAGTGATAATACCACATTTGAATGGTCATTGCGCGATCAAGCGGGAAATGGCATCGAGGGCGCGATAATCAAAGTAATGGGTGGGAAATTTCAAGTGGAGACTGGTTCAAATGGTTATTTTACCCTAAGTTTGCCAAAGGCTGCGGGAGAAAAAACTTTGTTTGAAATACAAAAAGATGGTAAAACAATCCTCAACCGAGAAATTGAAATAGCGCCAGAATATCGGCGCTTGGTAATTGATCCTCAATAGACTTGTTATTTCACACCGTAACAAGTTTAATAAGAAACTACTTCATGGTCTTGTCCGCAATTTAATCCAATCTCAAGGTAAGGTGTACAAAAGCGTACCATGCCACCTTGTGCCTATTGCTCACTAAATGGATGCTGTATTCACATCATGGAACAAAAATTTGAATTGCTTCGATCAAAAATTGCGGAAGCGAAATTAGGCGGCGGACAAAAACGCATTGACGCACAACACAAAAAAGGCAAACTCACCGCGCGGGAACGGATCCACTTCTTGATGGATCCGGGTTCTTTTGAAGAAATTGGCGCCCTGGTTACCCACCGCGCTACCGATTTCGGGATGGCCGATCAACAATTTTTGGGCGATGGCGTCGTAACCGGATATGGTACGGTGAACGGCCGATTGGTATATGTTTTCGCCCAGGATTTTACCGTTTTTGGGGGCTCTTTGTCCGAAACCCATGCAGAAAAAATCTGTAAGGTAATGGACCTAGCAGTACGCAACGGCGCACCCATGATCGGACTCAATGACTCGGGTGGTGCGCGAATTCAGGAAGGCGTAAACTCATTGGGCGGTTATGCCGACATCTTTTACCGCAATGTGCAGGCCAGCGGCGTAATTCCTCAAATTTCGGCCATTCTCGGCCCTTGCGCTGGGGGCGCTGTTTATAGCCCGGCGATGACCGATTTTATTGTCATGGTAGAAGGCAGTTCTTATATGTTTGTGACCGGCCCCAATGTGGTAAAAACGGTGACCAATGAAGAAGTAAGCAGTGAAGAACTGGGCGGCGCCAGCACCCACGCCAGCAAATCGGGGGTGACGCATTTAGTTGCCACTAATGATGTTGATTGTATTGAAAAAGTAAAACGCTTACTCTCCTATATTCCGCAAAACTGCGAAGATCAAGCGCCTCGACTCGACTATACCCTGGGCGACGAATACCGCGACGAATTGATGCACATCATTCCCGAAAACGCCAACCATCCTTATGATATGAAGGAAGTGATCGCCGGGATTGTGGACACGGATTCATTTTTTGAAATTCACGAAAGTTACGCTGAAAATATTGTGGTGGGTTTTGCCCGCCTGGCAGGCCGCAGCATCGGAATTGTCGCCAACCAACCCATGAACCTTGCCGGCGTATTGGATGTAAATTCCTCCAAAAAAGCAGCGCGTTTTGTGCGTTTTTGTGATTGTTTTAATATTCCACTGCTTGTTTTGGTGGATGTTCCAGGCTTTTTGCCGGGTACCGATCAGGAATGGAACGCCATCATTACCAATGGCTCCAAGTTGCTGTATGCTTTTTCGGAAGCGACCGTGCCCCGTATCACCGTCATCACCCGCAAGGCTTATGGGGGCGCGTACGATGTGATGAACTCCAAGCACATCGGCGCGGATATGAATTACGCCTGGCCGGGAGCAGAAATTGCTGTTATGGGGGCAAAAGGCGCCTCAGAAATCATTTTCAAGCACGAAATTGATGCAGCAGCAGACCCAGCCGCCAAATTGGCCGAAAAAGAAAAAGAATACGGCGACACTTTTGCCAATCCCTACCGAGCCGCCGCCCGCGGATTCATCGATGAAGTGATCCTTCCCCGCGAAACCCGCCGGAAATTGATCAAATCATTTGCGATGCTGGAAAATAAAGCCGTGGCACGTGCGAAACGGAAACATGGGAATGTTCCACTGTAACTGGACCCCTTGCGGGGGTACCCGCGAGGGGTACCCCTACAAGGGTACCGCGACGACGTGCCCCACAAACTGCGCCCCATTATCAATAATCCGCCGCGGACTCCGCCGAAACCCCAACCCACACGCCTCATACGCGAAAAATATACCTGATTGGTAATACATACCTTGCCCATCCTGAGCCAGTTCCGCATAAGCCTGATACACACACGCTTGCCCTTCATATTCCCCTTCCCGCACTTCTATCGGCAATCCAATACCATCATACACTGTCACATTACTGCCTTCCCGGCCCAAAATTACCTTTTGAACAAATGGATAATTTTGGCGACCAATCGGCTCCTCCAGAGAGGCCTCCAGCAACAGCGGATCATTCGGATACAAATCCCATAAATATTTCAAAATCGCCTTGCTCTGAAACAGCATCGTATAAGCCGGATTCAGAATCACCGCTACGTCATTGCGGACAATTGCAGTAAGCATTTTACACAAATCGGGCTCTTCCAGTGCGATATATTCCCAGGGCACCAGTTTAAACCAAAACGGAAAATACAGCGGTTGTCCGATGGCATCCTTGCCAAAAATGCCCGTTGTTTCCGAAAACACCACCTCATCTACATAACAAAAACCAGTTTCAAACCCCGCCTCTTCTGCAGCCTCCACCAACAAGGACACATTGTGGTCGTCTTCAGGCGCACCGCGCATGGTGGAGAACAAAATAGCGGGCTCCCGATCAGGATTCAGCGTGCGCAGGCGTTTGAAATTTTCAACCAGCGCTTCATAGACAAAATTGAATTGTTTTGTTTCGTCGATATTATTCGCCTTCAGTTGGGCCCACTGAATAATAGACGATTCCGGCAGGGTGGTGGCCGTATCTGCATTGAATTCAAGGAGTTTAATCGGCGTGCCATCCACACCGCCTGCCACATCGAAGCGGCCGAAAAGATGTAGATGCCGTTCATCCTCCCAAGTCAGCCGAACCAATTCGTGCAAATTTGCAGGGATGCCTAATTTACCCATCAAATTGTGCTGCATAACATGTTCGGCTGCCCCCACAAACATATCGTACAAACGATTGCCCGCTGCGTAAAAAGCATCCCGCTCTGGTTCCGAAACCACCACCAACTGATTGGTCAGGTAATTGCCCGCTTCTTCCGATATAAAAAAATCCCAACCAAGTGATTCGAAAATCGGGTTGGGTAATTGGTCAATGGCTTGTAATTTCATGTAAAATGTCCTAAAAACAGGTTTTTAAAAATAAAAAAACAGGGCGCGTGTATACGTACCCTTTATAAAGTGGACCTTAAAATGCCCGCTTAGCTGCCCGTGCTGCCACCCCAGCCACGGAAAAAGCCACTGCGGCCGCGCACCGGGCGCATTTGCCTGCGGCTCACCGACGTGCGTTTCAATTCCTGCGAAACTGCCGTGCCAGCCGTATAAGCGCCGCCTGCGTTATAACCATTTCGGTAAATACCTTGCTGCACTGGCGAGTTAAAGCTGCGGCCCATCATATAGCCCATCGCGCCCCACCAAAGCACATTGCCCATGCCACCGCCGTGGTGGTAATGTTGCACGTTGGAGGTATTACGTTGGGTTACCGTGTCATTGGGTTGGACCAAAGCCTTGGCCTGTTCAAGGGTCAGTGTATCTGTTTTTCCATCCAAACGTTTGATGATGACGCGGGAAGCATCTTTGCTGTCCACCACTTGTTCGTCGGCAATCACAAAATTACCAGCTTCCGTTTCTTCGATGGTCGTAATAACGCCTTTGGTGGCTTCCTGCACCGTAACTTGTTCCCAATCATTGCCATTATCGCTGCTACCACAGCTCATTTGAACGCCGATCATCGCGGCCACCGCCACGTACATACCGCCTTTTTTAATTCGGTGCGACCAATCGGACGCGGTACTATAATTTTTATATGGTGTCATGTAGAAGATGGTTGTTGCCTGTTGGGCAAAAGTGTGGTGCAAAGTTGCGCTTCTTCCCGATGGAAAGCAACATCGGTCACCAGCATTTCGATGAGGCGGGATTGGATTTCGATGAATTGGGATGGAACATAGATGGTTTTAGGGGCTTGGGGATTGGCTAGTTTTTTCCACCGCGCGTTGGTCTTCTCGATTTGAGATGCGTGACTGATATAACCTTGTGCAACGCTTGAAGAAGCACAGGGTATAAGAGGCGTGAAAACCATGCCCGGTTAAAGTATTTATCCTTGTAAATTAATCAGTCATGTTTAGAATTTACAAGGATAAACCCATGTTTCCCGCCGCAAATCATTAAGGAATAACAGAAATTAGGGCAAAACCCTCAGTGGAATACCTGCTAAAATCCGCTGTGTTTTGCGTAATTAAATTTGTAATACCTAAAGTTTTAATCGTTGCAACAATATTACAATCATGAATAGATTTTCCCATAACGCTATATTTGGTGATAAGGCCCAACAATGCATCCGTGGATTCCGTAGTTTCATCGGCGACTAAAAACTGTTGCTCCATTTGACGCACCCTGTTTACCAACCGCATTGGGTCATAATAACCAGCATCTTTCATTTTCCTGGAAACGATTACGCAGTATTCCCGAATCACTTGTCGATTGATCCACAGTTCATAACCCTGAGATGCCAGATCAAGTATCTTTGTTTGGGCAGCATGGCCAAAAACTGGATCACCGGTATCCGCATAAACCAACACATTCGTATCAAGAAAAATTTTATCTGCCATCTTCACCATAAATATCTTCCCGACGGAAACTTTCGCCTGAACTCAATGGAAAATCATAATTTTCAAAAGCAATGAGTGTTGACTTTTGGACAGCCCCATTTGGGGTTTCTTTAGTTTGCCTTGGTTCCTGCACAACCTGAATTATTTTTACATAATCAAGCGTCTTGAGAAATTGGATCAATAAGGCATAACGTTTTTCTTCTATTTCAAGCAGAATCTGTTGCATAATCTCGTGTCAGCGGCTTTCAAGCGCATCATTGTACAAAGATATGCGATTGGATCACACTTCCAAAACAAGCGGCCATTTTTGAATGCAGTATATCAATTTCCTCCCAATCAGCTGTATTATTGCAGCAAAAACACACCATGAAAATCCTAGTCTTCGCCACCAACAACCCCCATAAAGCCAAAGAAGTAGAACAAATGCTGGGTGGGAAATACCACATCAAAACCCTCAAAGACATTGGTTGTCTGGAAGATATCGAAGAAACGGAAGATACGCTCGAAGGAAATGCCCTGCTCAAGGCACGGTATGTAAAAGAACACTACGGCTTCGACTGCTTTTCAGAAGATACCGGCCTGGAAGTGGAAGCCCTCGCAGGCGCGCCCGGCGTACATACCGCGCGCTATGCAGGCGACTCCCGCGACCCACAGGCGAACAATAACCTGCTGCTGCACAACCTTGAAAACAAGGAGTCCCGTCGCGCACGCTTTCGCACCATCATAGCCTTGGTAAAAGAAGGAAAGGAAACCCAGCTGGAAGGCATCTGCGCGGGCCAAATTGCCACCGAACCCCGCGGAACGGGCGGTTTTGGCTACGACCCGATCTTTATCCCGGAAGGATTTGACGAAACGTTCGCCGAATTGGGGGAAGCGATCAAAAACCAGATCAGCCACCGTGCACGGGCGATCGCGAAACTTACAGAAGTGCTTTAGTAGAAACTTTTTTGTTTCGCGCAGATTTTACATAGAAAAAAAGCACAGACATTACACAGATTTTTCTGCGTAACATCTATGCTTTTTTTCTGCGTAGCATCTGCGCGAAATACATCTAGTAGTGTGGTAAACCCACTACATCGCACTAGCAGATTTGAAAATCCGGTTCCAGTTAATCCCATTGCTCAAGCTGCCGTTTTTGGTAGAGAACCAAATAAACAGCGGTTTACCCACCACGTGATCTTCAGGCACATACCCCCAAATACGGGAATCTTCCGAGTTGTGGCGGTTATCACCCATCATCCAGAAGTAATTTTGCTGAAAGGTATAGGCACCCGACTCCTGGCCATTGATAAAGATTTTATCGCCCTTGATTTCCAATTTGTTATGCTCAAAATCGCGGATAATACGGATATAAAACGCAATATTGTCCATGTTAATCGGCGTAGTCACCCCTTTTTTAGGGATGTAAATCGGGCCATAATCATCCACCGTCCAGGCACCAAAGCGTTTCGCATCGTTCGGGAACACATAACCCGGAAAGCGCTGCTGTGGCACCCGCTCTACTTTAATATCCGATCCAATGGATTTTACTTTTTCCAATTGGGCATCATCGAGGTTGAAATAACCCGAAGCCGAGGCGTTGCGGCCTGCATCGTTCAAACTTACGCCCCAGTCTTCCAATTTTTTCAAATTGATATTGCCTGTCACATGGTATAAAAACTGCCGATGGGTAGGTACCTGTGCAGCAATCCCATTGATATACACCACCCCCGAACGGATCACCAGACTATCACCAGGTAAACCAATGCAACGTTTAATATAATGGTCTTTTTTATCTATTGGGCGGGCTATTACATCCACGCCTGGCGGCAATTGGCCACCACTTTGTTGGCGCAACTGGTAAATATCAAAATTGCGTTCCGGAGTGATCACAATACTGTCACCTGCCGGGAAATTGAATACAACTGGTTCGTTATGGTCGATGCTTTCAATGGCGGGTAGTCGGAAGTAGGGGAGGGACGGTTTGGTCAAATACGACTCGCCCAGGTTGGAAGGCAAACGATTGTGCATTAAAGGGAACTGAATCACCGTCATAGGCGTACGAATACCGTAATGCGCCTTACTCACAAACAAAAAGTCGCCTACTTTCAGCGAACCTTCCATCGAAGAAGTTGGAATTACATACGCTTCAATCAAAAACATCCGGATAAAGGCTGCTGCAAATACGGCGAAAATGATGGCTTCCGACCATTCACGCAACTGCGTTTTGTGCATAAAAGCAAAATCTGTTTCGATTTTACGCAAAGTCGTTTTGTCGTTTTTGCTTTGGGCCTCGTGGTGCAAACGGTGGTATTCGCGTTCGCGCTCCAGGATCGGGCCATTGTAAGCGCTTTTTGCATTGTTTCCAATCAAAAAGAAAGGAATGGGTGCGTAAACGACTGCGATCACGGCATCCCAAAATCCATGTTTTCCAAATGACCGCACCATATCAATCACCAAACCGGCGTATATAAAAAAGTTGACGATTGGGAACAGCAACCACAATGCATATTGCGGTTTGCGACCTACCATCTTGCACCATTCTATGGAGGCAAGTCCGGGAACCAGGGCTTTCCAACCCGGAATTCCTGCTTTTTCAAACAGTTTCATCATGCTGATGCCCAGCAAAATGTAGAGAACGATCAAAAAAATCAGAATTGACATAGTTAATGCAGTTGATAAGCTGTGATTTAGGTGATAGGCAGGCAAATGTAATTCAAGCCCTTGACCTTTCGGCTACGCTTCGACAGGCAGTATAGTTTTTTCGATTGACAACTCATTTCAAATCCTGAAACAGGTTGACCTATTCACCTGCTTTGCGTTTTTTGCGCCGCGATTTAAAGATTTCTACCACCTCCTTATCCTTCAGGAAGCCCAAATCTACAAACTGCGTAGAAACAAACTTTTTGATGTCCTGGTAATCTTTACCGCGCTTATCGATGTATTTTTTCAATAATTTTTCGACATAATTCATCGAAAGTTTCTCAACATCCAAATTGAACTGGCTGTTTCCAAAGATGCGGATGTACAAACCAAAGATTTTTGTCAGTTCAAAATAATCTGAGTAAGCGCGTTCGCTGAGGCCAGCCATTGCGGAGGTGACATAGCGTAAAATCAATTGGCGCAAGCACTCCGTTTCTACCGACAAACCTTCATGGTTGTTATAAAATTCTTGTACCGCTTCAATGGTTTCTGGATCGGCATAACCCAGGCGGTGTATTTTTTCTCCAATGTGGTAGTAATCGGTGATTTTGTCTTTCCAGTTTTTATCAATGGCTGCGGCCATCCGTTCATCGTTGATGGCATCGATGCCCGGTTTTTTGTACAAACCGATCAGGAAGCGCATATACCGCAGATCAAATTCGGCAAAAGAACGGCGTTCGCGTTCGAAATGGGTGGCAAAGGATAAACTTTCTGCCGGATCCAGGTCGATATAGTTGCCGAACATGGCCAGCATTTCCATATATTCTTCCGTTCCGAAAAACTCTTTGTTATCCAAAAAGCCTTTAATTTTTTCTTTAAGGCTAGAGTTGTCGCCGCCAACTTCAAAGCGTTTGAGCAAAAATTGGCGTAAAGCCGAAAAATTCGCCTTCATTTCACCCAACGAATTAGGAAAATCGGCGGAGAAATACAACTCGTTGCGGAACTGGTTCGAATACCGCATGTACAGGTCGATGCGGTCTTTCAGGTCGCGGAATCGATCATTTTTCTGTTGTTGTAAAAAGTAACGAATCCGTTTATTTTCAACAATCGACAATAGGTTGGTGATCCAGATATCGCTGCTGAGTGCGAATCCGACTGAAATACTTTGGCCGATGCGTTTTTTTAATTGTTCGAAATGCGGGCTGGCGCAAATTGCGAGCAAAATATCTTTAAAGTGGTCGTTTGGACGCACATATCGGTATTGATCGTTGATTTCGCCGCGCAAAACAGCATATCCCAGAATACGGGGCAGGTATAAACCTTCAAAAACCGGCTCTAACAAGTATTTTTCGAAGGTCACCAATTGCAAAGGCTCTTCGGCTGCAACCCGATGGTGCAATTCAGAAAGGCGCGGTTCGAATTCCAGGCGCAAATCATTGTACAAATCATCCTCTTCCTCTTCGAGGTATTGGGCTAATACAGGGGATTCCTGAATGCTGGCAGCAATTTCATTCAGACTGTTATAGTATTGATCTCCAAGTGATTGCATATTAAAAAGGGTTGTTTGAAAATAGGTAATTCAAATTTATTGAAAAAAGACCTGGTAAAACCAACAAGGGCTTTACCAGGTCCTGATAAACATCGTATGTAATGCAAAGGTAAAAACCTTTGTGAAAGATCAATTAAGCGTCTGCAGTATTTTCGTCTGCTGCTGGCGTTTCTTCTGAAGTTGCAGCGTCTGTTGCTTCTTCTGTCGCAGGTTCTTCAGCAGGAATTTCTTCTACCGGTTTTGCTTTGATTTTAGCAACACCATCCATTTTAGCGATACGTGCTAATTTTTGTTCTTTAACGGCTTCTTTTTGTTTGGTAATCGCGCCGTCTTTACCTGCCATCCATGCAGCCAATTTTTCGTCGGCTACTTCTTGGGTAATTGCACCTTTGTTTACACCCAATTGTAAGTGTTTGCGCAGCAATACCCCTTTGAAACGCAAAATAGCGTTCACAGTATCAGTAGGTTCTGCACCGGTCATGAGCCATTTGAAAGCGGCATCCTGGTTGAGTTCGATGGTTGCAGGAACAGTAAGTGGATTGTAGGTGCCGATTTTTTCGATAAAACGGCCATCACGTGGAGCGCGGCTATCAGCCACTACAATGTGATAAAAAGGGGCCTTTCTACGGCCTTTACGTTGCAGACGAAGTTTTACTGCCATGGTAATAGAGAAAATTGATGAAGAGATAAAATCTCGCCCGGTTACTTACCCTCGGTAACACCGGGCTTTTCGAGGGCGCAAATGTACAATATTTGGGAGCAGAAAACCAAATAATATTGCGGCTTTATTTTACATTTTCGTTTGTTATACCAATCTTAAATTCATTTGTGTAGTAACAGATCGTTTTCAACCGTATCTTTATGATTCAAAAATCGCAAACGATCCTTTTCTGTGAAACAAACTACCCTTTTTCCGGTATTGCCGGAGCCTTGCTCGCATTTTTCGGTCCGCGCTTCCCTGATTTCTTATTTTTTAATCCTGTTTGCAATCTTTTTTTTCCCTGCTACGATGGATGCACAATCGGTAGCACTTTCTGGTATCCTAAATCGGTACAGCGCGGTAACGTCCATTGATACCTGTAACGGACGTATCTCTGTGGGTGACACCACGGGTTTCCGAAAAGGGGCCACTTTACTATTGATACAGATGCAAGGGGCGACGATTTCAAATTCAAATAATGCTAATTTTGGGCAGGTTCAGACATACAATGCTGTCGGACGTTATGAACGGGTTGTGATTGATTCGGTGGCTTTCAATGCGATTTACGCTAAAAATCAATTCCTATACAAATATACTCCGGCTGCTAAGGTTCAGGTTGTTACCTTTCCTAGGTACACCCATGCAAATGTAACGGATACCTTGCGCGCCAAACCCTGGGATGGCAGCACTGGAGGCGTACTTGCCTTGGAGATATCGGATACTTTGCGCCTAGATGCACCTATAATTGCCGATGGTTGTGGCTTTCGCGGTGGCGCGGCATATGCCAACCCTGTAAATAATTGCAATTGGGCCATTCCAGAGTTGGCGTATAGTTACGCAGATGGCAATTGGCGCGGTTCTTTTAAGGGGGAGGGTATTTCGATACCGGATGCCGGAAAAGAACTTGGGCGCGGTCCGCAAGCCAATGGCGGCGGCGGCGGCAATGATCACAACACGGGCGGCGGCGGCGGCGGTAATTTATTTAGTGGTGGCAAAGGCGGTAACAATGATGAACCCAGCGCGTTTGGTTGCGACGGCTATGCTCCAGGCTTAGGCGGATATGGTATTTTGTCTTTTATCAATCGAATTTACTTAGGCGGTGGTGGCGGCGCTGGCCATGCCAATAACCTGCTCAACAGTGCCGGCGGTGCCGGCGGCGGTATTATTTTGCTCAAAGCCAAGACCATAACGGGTACACAACAGATGATTGCTTCCAACGGACGATCGGCCAAAACAGCCGTTGGAGATGGCGGCGGCGGCGGCGGCGCTGGCGGAAGTATCTGGCTTGAATTGATAAATCCGGCAAATGGATTGAACGTTTTAGCCAATGGCGGTAACGGCGGATCTATTAATGCAAACAACCAAAACCGTTGCTTTGGACCAGGTGGCGGCGGAAGTGGTGGCCATATCATTTCCAATCAAAATGGAATACCCGTTCCCCTTGGGGGAGCACCTGGTATGGTAATGAGTTCGAGCAATGGCTGTAATGGCAGTACCAACAATGCTGCTGCGGGACAAAATGGTGAAATTCCGGCATTCACTCCCATTCCGCAAGAAACCATGCTGGTTTTCGCACCTGCTATCCTAAACAATCCCCAGTCGGAGAACGTGTGTGCTGGTGAAAGTGCAGTTTTTTCCGTAACAAGCAATACCGGAAACTGGCAATACCAATGGCAAGTGAACAACGGATCCGGTTGGCAAAACATTGGAAACGCACAAGGGTATGTTGGGTTTAATTCCCCAACCTTAACCTTAACCGCCGCCGCGAACAATCAAAACGGGTACCAATACCGCTGCAGCGTCAGCAGGGTAGGGTGCAACTCGATCATTTCCGAACCTGCCTCCCTGCAAATTCAGGCTAAGCCTACTGCCGCTTTTGGCATCAACCAAAGCGGAACTACCGTGGTAATCACCAATATGGCTTCCAATTATACCAGTGTGTTCTGGACTTTCGGCGATGGCTCTTTTAGCCAGAACGAAAACCCTACACACACCTATAATTTAAGCGGCAATTATGTGATCACCCAGTTTGCCTTTAACGCCTGTGATACCAGTATCCAAATGGTACCGATTCAAATTACCTTAGCACCTAAAGCAGGGTTTTTATCGCCCGACTCTACTACGGCATGCGATGTAGCAGAAATAATTTTTGCCAATGCTGCCATCAACGCTTCAAGTTCCCAGTGGGAGTTTCCTGGGGGCAACCCGGCATCGTCTAATTTATCCGATCCAATTGTCAATTATTATACCACCGGGAATTATACTGCACGTCAAATTGTAAGCAATGTAGCAGGATCTGATACTTTGGAACGCAACTTTTTCATTCAAATTGATAAAGTGCCTTTGGCCAGTTTTATTGTATCCAGCATTTTCAACGGTCTGGTGAACGTAAATAATATGAGTACGCCCGGGGCAACCTCCACCTGGAACTTTGGTGATGGATCTTCGGAGGTGGTCGGTGAAAACCCAAGTTATCAATACACACAAAGTGGTGTTTATAATATTACCCTCGCCGTGACCAATCCTTGTGGCGCTTCTATTTTACAATCGCAAATTCAAGTTACCATTGTGGCAGTTTCGAGCCCGTTTGCGCCAATCATGCCCGTTATTTATCCCAATCCGGCTACAAAACAGTTTTTTGTAGATTGCAGCAAAATGGAGGCACGGGCATTGCGCGCTCGCCTGTACGACACAAATGGACGCATTGTATCAGAACAAATCATCGACTCTGAACCTGTTTTTACCATATACACGGCGGATTTACCGGCCAGCATGTATCAACTGCAATTGGTTTTTCCCGGACGTATTTTAGTAATACCCGTTTGCATCCATTAAGCGCCTATTTAAGCATAAATTAGGTTTTCAAGCTAAATGCCCGTACCTTTGTGCAACATTCAGGTATGCACCGATGTGTTTGTGATTGATGTAAGATTTAAACGCTTGTTTTATAGCAAGTTACGCTCTTTATTCCTGTTCAGTGACGCGTGCATACACATCTCACCCAATGTCGGCTAAAACACACAACGTCATGGCTGACCATTTTCAAGTACAATTACATAATGACATTTGAAGGTTTAAACCTTATTGAACCCATTCTCAAAGCCCTGAAAACCGAAGGATATACCGAACCTACGCCCATTCAGGCTCAATCCATCCCAATCGTATTAGAACACCATGATTTACTAGGCTGTGCGCAAACAGGCACTGGTAAAACGGCTGCTTTTGCGATTCCTATTTTACAACTTCTTAATGCCGATCCTTTGCCCGAACGGGGCCCAAGGCCAATTCGAGCCCTGATTTTGACCCCAACCCGCGAGTTGGCGATTCAAATCGGTGAAAGTTTCCAGGCTTATGGTCGCCATACCAATTTGCGCGCACAGGTCATTTTTGGTGGAGTATCTCAAAAAAGCCAAACGGATGCCCTGCGTAATGGCGTGGATATTCTGATCGCCACCCCTGGCCGTTTGATTGATTTGATCAATCAGAAGTACGTACACCTGAAATCGTTGAAAATGTTTGTGTTGGATGAAGCCGACCGCATGCTCGATATGGGTTTTATCCATGATGTGCGCCGCGTTATTACCCAGTTGCCAACAAAACGCCAAACCCTGTTTTTCTCGGCTACCATGCCGCCTGAAATTCAAAAACTGGCTGATACGATTCTGAAAAACCCGATCAAAGTTGCCGTTACTCCGGTCGCTTCTACTGCTGAAATCATTGATCAATCGGTGTATTTTGTTGAGAAAAAAGACAAAAAAGCCTTGTTGATCGATATGTTGAACGATCGGGCCATTCGCTCGGCATTGGTTTTTGCCCGCACTAAACACGGTGCTAACAAAATCGTAAAAGATTTGGTGGGTGCCGGTATTCCAGCCGAGGCCATTCACGGCAATAAATCACAAAATGCACGTCAAGCGGCTTTACAAGGTTTCAAAACGGGCCGATTGCGTGTTTTGGTTGCAACCGATATTGCAGCACGCGGTATTGATATTGATGCTTTGTCGCATGTATTCAATTACGAATTGCCCAATATTCCTGAAACGTATGTACACCGGATCGGTCGTACCGGTCGTGCAGGCGCAAGTGGTGTTGCCATTTCGTTTTGCGATTCGGAAGAACGCCCTTACCTGCGGGATATTCAGAAATTGATTGGTAAAAACATTCCTGTGGTAACCTTGCATCCTTACCACAGTGAAGGCGAGGTAGTACATGCTGCAACCGCTCAAAAAGGCAAAAGCCAACAGCCTGGTCCGAAGCGTTACCGCGATGAACCTAGTCGCTCTAATACCGGTTTTTCGCCCAATGGCGCTTCCCGCCAAAGCAAAAATCGGTTCCGCAGTACCACCCGCAGTACCACGAACACCTCTTCGGGTAAACGATAAACAGCAGATAAACGACAATAAGCGAACGAGGTCTCCTAAGGACCTCGTTTTTTTTATTTAATTTTGCGCCCTTCAACTTAAAGTGCTGTCAATCATAGATGGAAAAGATACTCATACTCGATTTTGGCTCCCAATACACCCAATTAATTGCACGCCGGGTGCGTGAAATGAATGTGTATTGTGAAATTGTTCCTTACAACAAACTACCTGAACTTACTGCCGATATAAAAGGCGTAATCCTGTCGGGTAGCCCGTTTTCTGTCAAACAAAGCGATGCCTTGCGCCTCGATTTGGATAAAATTGCTGGTATCAAGCCGCTTTTGGGCATTTGTTACGGGGCGCAACTCACCGCCGATTATTATGGTGGGGCCGTTGGTCGTTCCGAAAAACGGGAGTACGGTAAGGCAATATTGATCAATAATGCGGTAAATGATCCGTTTTTTGCCAATGTTCCGGAGCGCTCTCAGGTATGGATGAGCCATGGCGATACCATTTTACAACTCCCGGAAGGATTTGAATTGCTGGCACATACGGATAATATTCCGGTGGCAGCCTTTCGCGCAAAAGCAGGGCGTTTTGCTACACCTTATTATGCGATCCAATTCCACCCGGAAGTGTACCACACGGTAGAGGGCTTTAATTTATTGAAAAATTTTGTCATCGGCATTTGCGGCTGCGCGGGCGATTGGACCCCAGCGCATTTTGTAGACAGCACGGTTGCGGAGTTAAAAGCCAAAATTGGCAATGAAAAGGTTATTATGGCCTTGTCTGGTGGGGTAGACAGCACGGTTGCGGCCAGTTTATTGCACCATGCGATTGGCGATCGGTTGTTTTGCTTTTTTATCGACAATGGCTTGTTGCGGAAAAATGAATATGAGGAAGTATTGTTGTCTTACAAAGGAATGGGGTTAAATGTAGAAGGTGTAGATGCTAAAAACCGTTTTTATACGGCATTGGCAGGGGAAAGCAATCCGGAAACAAAGCGTAAAATCATTGGTAAGCTGTTTATCGACTTATTTGAGGAGGCTTCTGAAGCACATCCCGACTTCCAATGGCTGGGGCAGGGCACCATTTATCCGGACGTAATTGAATCGGTAAGTGTGCATGGGCCATCTGTTACGATTAAAAGCCATCATAATGTGGGTGGTTTGCCCGATAAATTGAAGTTAAAGATTGTAGAACCTTTGCGCATGTTGTTCAAAGACGAGGTACGTAGGGTTGGGCGCACCTTGCACATTCCGGATGCTATTTTGAGTCGGCATCCATTTCCCGGTCCGGGATTAGGTATTCGAATCCTGGGTGATATTACGCCGGAGAAAGTCCAAATGCTGCAGGACGCAGACGCGATTTATATCGGAAAATTGAAAGAACACGGTTTGTACGATTCGGTTTGGCAAGCAGGTACCATTTTATTACCAATTCAATCGGTGGGGGTGATGGGCGATGAGCGCACGTATGAAAAAACGATTGCCTTGCGCGCGGTGAACAGTACGGATGGCATGACGGCCGAATGGAGTAAATTACCGTATGAGTTTTTGGCGGAAGTATCGAGTGAAATCATCAATTCGGTAAAAGGAATCAATCGGGTAGTGTACGATATTTCGACCAAACCGCCTGCGACCATTGAGTGGGAATAAGGAGTGTGCTGCAATCATTTCGGCTTAATATGCTTATAAACCTGTATATTTGTAGCAAAAGCCTCAAATTGACCCCTTAAAACGTTATTCCATACACCATTCAACAGGTATATGATAAAACAAACAAAGCGCCCCATGTTGTCTTTTAACCCAGGTATTCGCAAGCACCGTAACTTTTGGGCGCTTGCAATTGGCTTTTTGAGTGTATGTGCGGGTTGTTACAGTTTTAAAGGAATTTCGATCGATCCAGCGGTGCGTACTTTTAATGTGCAGATTTTTGAAAATCAAGCATTGAATGCACCCGCTATTTTGGGGATTGATTTTACGGAAAAATTGAAAGATAAGGTGCGCAGTGAAACCCGCCTGCTCCTGAACCGTGAAAAGCCGGATGTGGAGTTTAGTGGCGTTTTTGAAGACTTTCGGGTAGTGCCTGTTGCGCCTAAACCCGGTGAAACGGTGGCTTTTAACCGGCTTGAAATCAGAATAAAAGTGAATTTTATCAACAACAATGAGCCTGAAAAAGGTTGGGCGACCTCAAAATCCTTTAGTTTTTTTCAGGAGTTTTCAAGTGATCGAGAATTGCTGGTTGTTCAAGACCAGTTAGTTACGGATATTTCCAAACAATTGCTGGAGGATGTTTTTAATGCAGCCTTCAATAATTGGTAAACACACCAAGCAGGTATTTTATTTAAAAACGGATTGTCCCGAACACGCATTGACGCAGGAACGTTTTATAAAATTGATCGATAACCCGGATTTGTTGGCGACCATCACGTTGGAGGAGTTGAAGACGCTGGCATTTGCCTATCCGTATGCCCATAACCTTCGTTACCTCCTTGCGCTTAAAGCCGCCCAAACCAACCATGCTGATGCGGCACGCTTTTTACAAGCCGCTGCGGCCTATAGTTTGGACCGCAAACAGTTATTCATGCTGGTGGTTCCTCCACAATTGACCCCAGTACCCATAAGTGTTGCAGATGCAGAATCCGTTCTGGAATTGAAACCCATTGAAACGGTTCAAAAAGCACTGGATGCTTTGTCGCCTTTAGCACGGAACGTAGAAAATAGCGCTATTAATAAATCAGTTTCCCTGCCCGAAACCAGTCCTGTTCCGACAACCATTTCGCCCAGTGAAACAGTTCCAGAAAAACCGACGGATGCGCCCACCCCAAGTGCCGATCTGCCGGTCTTTACCCCGATTGTGCCGATTGTAAGTCCCCCAGATCCAATCCTAGCGCCAAAGCAAGTTCCCGAAAAGCAGTCTTTTGAAGCATGGTTTGGCCAATTTCAGCCTCCCAGCCTGGCATCGGTCCGACCAGCGCCTGCTCCCATGAAAAAGATCAAACCTCAGCCCCAAAATAGAAAAGAACCCGTGCTTACCGGAGTAGCACAGGTGCTTGCCGAGAAAAGTGTGGCCGAAAATCAGAGCGTAATTTCCGAAACCCTGGCACGTTTGCTGGTGCAACAAGGGTATAAAGAAAAAGCGATCAATATGTATCTGCGTTTAAGTTTGGCATTTCCAGAGAAAAGTGCGTACTTTGCGGCCGAAATTGACAAACTAAAAAAATAAAAGCATATGTTATCTACCCTTGCGGTGTTTATTGCCCTCGTAAGCATTCTTCTGATGGCAGCCATACTGATCCAGAATCCAAAAGGTGGCGGTATTGACGCGAATTTCGGTGGTCAGGCGCAACAACTGTTTGGCGCAGCCCGGTCTACAGATTTTATTGAAAAAGCAACCTGGGTACTTGCGGGTACTTTGATTGTGTTGTGTGTGGTAGCGGTTTTGACCGTTGGTGCTGGTGGGGGCGCAAGTCCTGCCGATATGCCATTACAGTCTCAATAATTGATCTAAGGCATTTTAAAACAGCCCGGAGCAGTGATTTTCATCGCTCCGGGCTGTTTGTATTGGTTCATAGACTTGTATTTTGCAGCCAAAACAAGTTTAATCCGTAAACACCGACCGTGTAATCACCCGTATATGAATTTTTGGTCAAAACCTATTCGCTCGTTCCAGTCGCTCCTGCGTGGAAAAGCGCCGCATATTCGGCAAATTCGCCATTGGTACTCACCGATCCTCGATCGTACGGTTGATTTGGATGTTTATTTGCCGCCAGATTACAACAAAGGTCCCAAAAAAAGTTATCCACTGGTGTTGTTTAATGACGGACAGGATTTGCCCGTCATGGATTTTGCGGGTATTTTGGAAAATTTGTACCGGGAAGCAGCCATTCCCAACCTGATTGCGGTCGGAATTTATGCCAATTTTGAACGGATCCGTGAATACGGCACTGCACGGCAACCGGATTATAAAGGTCGGGGCGACAAGGCCGGGCTTTACCGCGATTTTGTGATGCAAGAATTATTACCCTTGCTGAATCGCCGATTTCGATTGTCGGGCGAACCCAAAGAAACCATTTATGCCGGATTTTCATTGGGTGCCTTGTCGGCCATGGATATTGCCTGGGAGTATCCACAGATTTTTGGCGGCGTGGGTATTTTTTCCGGTGCCTTGTGGTGGCGCTGGTCGGATGTGGATCCTGCCGACCCAGATGCCGACCGAATTATGCTCGATATTGTGCAAAAAACGGTTGAGGTCGATACGAACCAACGTTTCTGGTTTGAATGTGGCACCTTGGATGAGTCGGACGACCGCAACAACAACGGCCGCATTGATGCCATTGATGATACCCTGGATTTGATGCAGGCCTTGCAGGAAAAAGGAATCCCCGAGGAATCCATGTATTATTTGGAGATAGAAGGCGGCCGACACGACCAACGCACCTGGGGGGAAGCCATGCCAGCGTTTTTGACCTGGATGTTGGGTTAGTTACGATTTCTCTTCCTTTTTTGCAGCTTGCCACAGCGCTTCCATTTCTGACAATTGCATGTCTTTCAAGGGTTTGGGTGCGTTCGATTCAATAAACTCAAAGCGTTGTTTGAACTTGCGATTTACCCGTTCCAGGGCTGTTTCCGGGTCGACTCCAATAAACCGGGCGTAATTGACCATAGAGAACAGCACATCGCCAAATTCTTCTTCAATATCGGCCTGGGGCGCCTGGTTGGTGATATTTTCCTGTAATTCGCCAATTTCCTCTTCCACTTTGGCCCAAACTTGTTCGGCATTTTCCCATTCAAAACCCACTTGTTTGGTTTTTTCCTGCATGCGGTAGGCTTTTACCATGGCAGGCAAACTGGTAGGTACGCCTTCCAGGATTGATTTTTTACCCTCTTTCAGTTTGAGTTGTTCCCAGTTGCGTTTTACCTCGGCCTCATCGGCTACGGTAACATCGCCATAAATATGCGGGTGGCGGGAAATGAGTTTATCGCAAATGGCATTGAGCGCATCGGCAATATCGAACGCGCCTTGTTCGGAGCCAATTTTTGCATAAAATACCATATGCAGCATGATATCGCCGATTTCCTCCTTGATTCCTTTTAAATCATTGGATAAAATCGCGTCTGCGAGTTCATACGTTTCTTCGATGGTGAGGTTGCGGAGCGATTCGAGGGTTTGCTTGCGATCCCACGGACATTGTTCGCGGAGTTCGTCCATGATGGTAAGCAGGCGGACGAAGGCATCAGACTTTTCTTGTTGGGTAGACATAGGGGCAAAGATAAAAAACAAGTTGCGATGGGATCGTTTCCCATCGCAACTTAAAAAAACGGAACAGGTTTAAACAGTGGATTAGATCGGACTTTGGTAAAGAAAAGAATAGTGTGTGTTGTTTTCTGCTTTGTTCTTTTTCCCCGGTATGGGATGCGCTAAAGGATCACAAGACAATTTACATCGTAGGTTTGTGGCTTTCGCAGGTTTCGTTCATGGACCTGTTCCGTAAGTACCGCGCATTCTTGCCAACGGCGGTACAGTCATAGCGTTTTTTCTTGTTTTTTGGATTAAGTTTATTCTTTGAAGGCTTGGTATGGGATTTAGATTAAATCGGTTTGTGTGTTTTTTAGAGTGGTTGTTATCTGTTATAACGAAGGATCAATTCTTGATCCGGTTATTCCTTTTTTTAACACGTAACTGATGGCTTCTCCTTTTGAATTGACATGCAGTTTGCGGTAGATGCCTTGAATATGGTTTTTTACCGTATCTGCGCTGATAAAATAGCGCGCTGCAATCATTTTATAGGATAATCCATCGACCAGGCCTTCCAAAATTTCCAATTCGCGCGGTGATAAACTGGCGAATAATTGATCGTGTACTTCGGTGGCTTTGGTTGTGTTTGTTGTATGGACGGTTGGTTGGTTGTTCGGACCGTGAAAATAACGAAGCACTTTTCGAGCAATTGCGGGGGTCATAGGTGAACCGCCTTGACTTACGGCGATGACGGCATCCAAAATTTCTTCCGATCCTGCTTTTTTCAAAATGTACCCGGTTGCACCATTTCTTAAAGCCTGAAAAATCCGGTCTTCCTCTTCACTTACCGTTAGCATCACTACTTGTGCATTGGGATGAACTTCCTTCACTAACACCGTCGCCTCAATTCCAGTCATCCCCGGCATGTCAATATCCATCAAAATGACATCCGGTTTTAAGTTGCTTACTACTTCTTGCACCCGAAGACAATTCGGAAATGCACCCGCCACTTCCACCTCCTCGGTATAGCGAAACAACTGAAGCAAACTTTCCCTGAAATGGTGGTTGTCTTCGAATATTACAAGACGCAACGGCGTCATACGAGGCGTGTTTTTTTCATTTTCTTGATGATACAAAGGTAGGCTTGGCATAGGCTATAGCGGAATAGGAGGTTTGTACTAATTTGGTAATATGAATACCAAGATTAGGGTATAAGTTATTTTAAAAGATGCTTTGAACGTTAAAAAAGCAGGAGGCTTGCCCCCAAACTCCCCACAAAAACAAGTACCAAGCAAATTGCGGAAACAAAGGAAAAAGCCAGCCATTTAAGGACGCCTTTTTTCCAGGAAAGGTTGTAATAGGTTTTAAAAGCCCAAAATAAGCCCAACCAGAGCCACCAAACCGCCCAAACTGGCTGAACTGGCAGGCCCAAAAAACGTTTGAGCACCGTAAGAAAAAAAAGCAGGAACAAGAAGCCCGACAACATATGCAAGAGCAGGATGAAGTGCTCCACATATTTTCTTTTTTGTTTTCGGTATTGAAAAGACAAATACGACGACATGATGCCGATCAGGATCAGTAGGGTCCAGGAGGAGGTGCCGATATAATGCCGGAGCAGGCTTTTTTGATCTCGGCCACTTTTAATCAATTGGTTGAGTAAAAATCGATCGGAAGTGTGGTCAATATGATAGCGTTTGGCGAGGGTATCGATGGGATAGTTGAGCATATCCTTGATGGCAATTTTACCCTGGTAATGGCTGAATAAACTTAGCAGGGCAATACTATCCTTGTTTGGCATGCCTAAATTTTCCTTGACTTCTACAAAACGCAGTAAAGAATCAATGGCCTGGCGTTGTTGGGGGGTACGAAGTTCAGGTGGCAGCGAATCGATATTTTGGGCAATATGATCGAGCAGGGTAAGTTTGCCTTTGGTTTCATCAAATTTGATGTTCCAACCGATTACCGCTTGGCCGTCATTGCTGTTCTTATTCATTTGATAAGAAATATAAAACAGCATGAAAAACATGGTAAACAAAAAAAACTGTAAGGGGTGCGGATAGCGTTTTTGTTTACCTTTAAAATATTCGATGGTGACTTTGCCGGGGATCAGCAGTTGCCATACCATGCGTAAGAATTTGCTTTCGAGGTGAAAAGTGGTATTCCAAAAGCGAATGAGCAGGTCGCGCATGCGCACTTTCCCATCGGTATCGCGTTGTCCGCAATGGGCGCAAAATTTCGCCTGGTACGAGAGCGGGTAAAAGCAGTTTTTGCAGTAGTGGTTGTTACTGTATTTCATGCGGGTAAAAGTCTAATATTTTGTTGATTTTTTTCTAATTTTTGATCTGGATAATACGAACTTTGAAAGGACTGATTGAAGTATATTTGCCGGATTCGATCCATTTCAATCCAATATTGCTTATGCGTAGTCAAACTACCCCTTATATTTTAATGGTCCGCCCTTCCAATTTTGGATTTAATGCGGAAACGGCCGCCAACAATGCATTTCAAGTACAAGACGGGCAAATGTCGCCCGAAGCCATGCGTCAACAAGCCATTGCTGAATTTGATGAAATGGTAAAGCGCTTGCGTGCATCAGGCGTACAGGTGCTGGTCGCCAAAGATTCTCTGCGTCCGATCAAACCGGATGCGATTTTTCCTAACAATTGGGTGAGTTTTCATCAAGAGGGATTTGTGGTCACTTACCCCATGTTTGCGCCCACCCGCCGCAAGGAACGCCGTCGCCAGGTAATTGATTTAGTATTAAAAGCGGGTTTTCAATCTAACCATCGGGTAAACCTGGAGTTTAATGAAAAACGCAGTCGATTTTTGGAAGGTACGGGCAGCATCATTTTTGATCATGCGTATCAGTTGGCTTACGCTTGCTTGAGTCCGCGCACGGATGCGAGTTTGTTGGATGATCTTTGTGCCGAAATTGGATATACACCTGTGTTGTTTCACGCCGTAGATGGGGCGGGGCAGGATATTTACCACACCAACGTTATGATGGCATTGGGTGAAACTTTTGTAGTGATTTGTATGGATTCGGTGCGCGATGCACAAGAACGGGCCATGCTGGAGCAAAAATTCAAGGATACCGGCAAATTGATCTTAGATATTTCCCTGGATCAGATGAATCATTTTGCCGGCAATATGTTGCAGGTGCGAAATCTGGATGGCCAAACTTTTTTGGTAATGTCGGAGCAAGCTTATAAAATATTGAGCAGCGATCAAGTTGCCGTACTGCAAAAGCATACTCAATTATTGCACAGTCCTTTATATACGATTGAAAAATACGGCGGCGGTAGTGCGCGGTGCATGATGGCAGAGGTGTTTTTACCCCAAGTCACGGTTTAAGATAAAATTGTTGGTTGGGGTGTAACCTGTAGTACGAGCATGCTGTCATAGGTGGCAACAATACAGAACGAGATCAATTTTGTTTCACCGTAAAAATTAAAAAAATGGATGCTACCATGATTGCCGTGCCTATAACCGTTAGTCTTGGCGCTTTTTTGATGGTTTGGGCTTTGCGTTACCTCCAGAATAAAGAGAATATGGCCTTAATTGAGCGCGGATTGAATCCCGCCGATCAAAAACGCAACAAGGAAAATGACCCAACTACTACTTTAAAAAATGCCCTCATGTTTATGGGCGCGGGTTTGGGTTTGTTGTTGGCGATTATTATTACTAATACGTTGCATTTGGAAGAAGATGCGAATACAGGCATTTATTTTTCGCTGATCGCTATTTTTGGCGGCATGGGGATGCTGGGTGCTTATTTGTATGAGCGGAAAAATCCGCCAGGGGAGTAGTTGGACGTCGGAAGCGTCCCCCCGATAGACGTCGGAAGGGTCCTTCACGTCGGAAGCGTTCGAAACGCTTCCGACGTGAAGGACCCTTCCGACGTCTATCGGGGACTACCGCACCCGATAATACCCACCGTCCTCAAACCGCACCCAGTACTCTGAGGGGAACAAGGTGCTCTTGAAATAATAATCGGTAGAGATGATTTGCGCGCCGCTGGCCTGGGCTGCTTTAAACCGGCTGTAATCGTTGTTGCGGGCCTCGCGGGTGTCTGCGTCCGCGCGGGTGCGTACGAGGTAGCCTTTTTGAACGTATTCCCTGATTTTTGCGCCGTCTTCTACTGGATCGTTGAGGATCAAAAAGGCTGCTTCGGGCGTGCCAACGGGGGCATTGGCGAAACACACCCGGCCGCGCAATGCGGGATGATTTTGGATATAATAACCCGTTTTTTCATCATTTTCATCCAAAATGAACATGAATTTGCCTTTTGCTTTGCTGCGCTTGGGCCATCCTTTTTGTAAAATAGCCGTTTCCAGGCTTTCATTCTTCCCCCTGATTTGATCGGGTGTCAACAGTTTTTCAGCGCCAAGCCCTTCTTTGATCGCTTGATCTAATTGGTCAAACACGGCAGTGGTGAATTTTTCGGGCGGTGAAAATCCAGGTCTTGCGATGGTATCGTCTTTTGCATTGATTGTGATGCATACGAGGTCGTGGTCGGGATGCGCGTCCGACCATTGTTTGAGCTCTTGCAGACCGTTTTTTAAGGTCAGGCAGTTGCTGCGGAAGTCGATGTCCTGGATGTGGAGCACTTTGAAGCCGGGCACCTGCATTAGGCCTTGCGGGTCGTATGGACGCGCGGAGGATTTGCCCGCCCACATCAAACCATTGGGATGGGCGTATTTACCACCTTTGGCATCGGCATACACGTCAATTTCGAGGGCGCTCAGTCCGAGCGATAATTGGGCGGACAAGGGGACATGATGGTACTCGAGCCCCAAAAAGGCCTTAGAAGTATCCACTTTTTCGATCATTTTGATCAAATTGGGATCGATGTATTCTTTATAACTGTTGTGGGAGCCGATCCATTGGTATTGGTTGATGGGGAGATCAGGGTCGGATAATTGGAAGGCTAGGATGATTAGTAGGGGGAGCGGAAGGAGGAATTTTAAAATAGTCAAGGATTGTTGAATTTAGAAATAGGATAGGAGCGATGATTGGCCTTGCAAAAGTATTTGTTTTGGGTGAGGTTGACGTCTTGAGGGGGCTTGTATATTCCATGAATTGCACTTACTTTTGTAAAAATTGTCTACCTACATGCGCATTTCAACTAAAATTAGTCCTTATTGGATGTTACTTAAGGATTTGAGCAATGAGGAAAAACTTTCCTTGATTGCCTTATTGGCTAAATCTCTGCAGAAAAAAAAGCCAACAGAAAAGGTCAAAAACAAATTTTCCTCAAATGTTGAGGAAGATTGGGTACAATATTTTTCCGGTAGTTGGAATGACTTTCCAGAAACAGCGGAGGAGTTAATTGATACGATTGAAGGTGCTCGAACACAAGGAAGAATGATCGAATTTCTATGAAATACTTATTAGATACCAATATTGTAATATTTTGGCTAAAAAATCGATACAATATACCTGAAAAAATAAAGGAAGTTGGCATTACAAACTGTTATATTTCTGTGATAACCGTTGCTGAACTTCGATTTGGAGTTGAATGTTCCGATCCTATGTATTTGGACGAAAAAAGGAAACGATTATCAGATTTACTTCTTCACCTTCAAATAATTCCAATTTCAGCAGCGGTTGATATTTATGCACTTGAAAAGGCCAGATTGAGGCGAGAAGGGGAATTAATTTCGGATTTTGATTTATTAATCGGTGCCACTGCCATTCAGCAGGATATGATTATGGTTACGAATAACACAAAACATCTATCCAAAATAGCTGGAATTAATATAACAGACTGGACCGTCAGGTGATCAATATTTTAGGAATTCAACTTTCGTTGCCCCTACGCAAAAACCAACTTCCGAAGTTCGCCCACCACATCCGTATAAGCAGCATCCTGGCTAGGAAAATCGGCCACGGCGCGGTTTCCAGTAGGTAAACTGCGTAGTTTTTCAAATCCTGTTCCTTCAATATCCACCGTGCCGATGCGGATCGGGATGATGCGGCGATTTGCTTCGAGGGCTGTGTAAGCCATGCTGAACCAATCGGGCGAATTGAGCAGGTTAACGGTGATCAGGACGATCAAGTAGTCAGCATCCTGCAGTTCTTTTTCGGCATTGGCAATTGGATCGAGGCCCACGGCAACCTCATGGACATTGTACACCCGAATCTTTTTGGTGATTTTCAGCACATTCAGGTGTTTGTTGAGCATTTTACATTGAGCATCGTCGGCCAGGTCGTATAGCACCACGAATTTTGGCACCTTGGATACAGGCGGTGGGGTAGGGGCAGTTGTGACAGGTTTAGTTTCTGTTACAGGCTGGGTAACGGGTGTTTGCGGAGTTTCGGTAACAGGCTGGAAACTTTCGGTTTTGCCTGAGTTGCCGCCTGTAGCGGTCGTTTTACCCGTTTGCAGGAAACTGAAAATTTCACGGAATAAAATACCTCGGTTGGCTTCCCGTACATCACCTTGCGCATTGACCACAAACCCGCCATCGGCCTTGATTTTGCCCGCATGGTGAATGGCTACTACTTTCCAGTCTTTATTGAAAACCGGAGATCCACTGCTGCCCGGTTCGGTATCCGTTGTATAATATAGGTGTTGCTTCAATTGCCCCAGCACTTCATTGGCATTGAGCGCAATTTGTTTGTCTTCCCCTTTTGGATGCTGAATGATAGTCACCGCTTCCCCAACCCCCGGAATCGCTTCTGGATCGAACTCCACATATCCCCATTGACTCAGTGGCTGGTCGGCCCGGTCACGTACTTTGATTTTGGCAAAATCCAGTTGTTCTTTTGGACTGAATGCAAAATCGAGGGCATCCAGGTCGTAACTGATACGGTTTTTGGTATTTCCACTGCTATCAACTTCATAATTGAACTCAATGCGGGCGGTTGCGGCGATTTCTTTGGTGGCAATTACGTGGTTGTTGGTGAAAACATAGCCTTCTTTGGTTAAAAAACCGGTACCTAATTCGCCGTTGGCACAAACTACCCTGCATACGGCTTTGCTGGCTTTGAGCGCTCTTTCCAGCCAATTGATGCGCAAAATGCTGCTTTTTCCACCAATAATTTTCTCTAAATGGTCGTCGCTGGGAACATCCAGGGCGAAGGTACTCAGGCCTTTAATGCGCTGGTTGAGTTCTATACGCTTGGGAATATCTTTCAATATTTCCGAAAGCGCATTGCTTGCGCGGGCGGCGTCTATTTTAAAATCCCGGGCTTCCACCAGGCCATCGTTGAACATTTTTTTGGCCCGACGGTAATTGCCGGCTTGCTGGATAATATCGGAGCGGATGCCAATTTGAGATTGGTCCTCAAATTCGAGCAATACCTCAATGGCTCTGTCAATTTCACCATCGAGTAATAACTCTTCTACTGTTTTTAAAAAGACCGACTGGGCGTTTTGCATACTTTATTAGGCTTTAAGAAATTTTTTATGCCAACTATTCTGAAATGGAAGCCACCATTTGGTATTAAGTTCCTCCAGGTTTTTAACTAAATTATTCAATACCAACGTATTGGGTTGAATGGTTCCATTTTGCACCAATTGTGCAAATGCGTCTCTGGTCGCAGATTGAATATTTCCGTCAATATCCTGGTAAAAGAACAGCATACGTTCAAAAAAGTCGGTTTGAAACTGCGCGCCCAAACTTTCCAAAAAATGCACCGATTTGTCAATTGAACAACCACTCGCGCCGGCCTGCGTTTCATCTACAACCAAAATAGCAATTTGGTGGTTAAAAATCTCGGCATGTGCTTTCAATGCCCGGTCGTGCGCCGTCCATTGTTGTGCAAATGCTTGCAACTGGGCTTGTGCTATGTTCGCCTCGGCTTCCGCGAGTGCCTGTGCGCTTACGTACACCCACACACGCGAGGCGGGTGAAAAGCCGGGCAATTGGGCTGCATTGGGCAGATTTTGTGTCATTGTCATGCGTTGGGCTTATTTCAGGTTACTCAAAATCATTTCTGATAGATCATACACCGGGATGAGTTCGTTTTTTTCTTTGGCTTTTAAGCCGTCTTGCAACATGGTGATGCAGAAGGGGCAGTTGGCTACAATCACCCCGGGCTCGACACTCAAGGCTTCTTCAACGCGCTCCAGGTTGATGCGTTTGTCGCCAGGTTCGTCTTCTTTCCACATTTGAGCACCACCGGCACCACAGCAGAGGCCATTTTTGCGGGAGCGTTTCATTTCTACCAAATCTACATCGAGGGCTTCCAGGAGTGCGCGCGGGGCTTCATAAACATCATTGGCACGGCCGAGGTAGCAGGAATCATGATAGGTAATGCGTTGGCCCTTAAAGGTGCCTGCTTCCTTCATTTTGAGTTTACCTTCTTCGATCAGACTGTTGATCAATTGGGTATGGTGGACCAGTTCGTAATGACCACCCAGCGCAGGATACTCGTTTTTCAGGGTATTAAAGCAGTGTGGACAAGCCGTCACGATTTTTTTAACCCCATATAGATTAAGCGTTTCGATATTCATGGCAGCAGTCATCTGAAACAGGAATTCGTTGCCTGCTCGGCGCGCCGGATCACCGGTACAGCGTTCTTCGTTGCCCAGAATGGCAAATTCAACCCCGGCATGTTCAAGGATTTCGCACAAGGCACGGGTAGTTTTTTGAGCACGGGCATCAAAACTGCCAGCGCATCCCACCCAAAAAACAATTTCAGGGCTTTTGCCTTCTGCCTGATATTCTGCAATCGTTTTAACGTTCATGGTATATTTTTTACAGTAACAATTCTATTGCACGCCGGGTGCATTGAGTTGAAACAACTGAAGTTGGTCATTATTGTTTGCCACAAGGGCATATTGTTTTCCGCCGCTGCCTTTTAAAATGGCTACATGCCGCGCTTCTTTGGTTGCCCAGAAGCCTGAATTACGGGCCATCCAGGGGGTGAAGTTTCCTTTGCCATCATTCGCCAGAAAACAACCATTGCTGGCGTCGATAGGACCGGTTTCTACTTGCTGGCCAAAATCATTTCCAACCAGCAGTAAATTTGGTGTTGCTTGTCCGGGGGTACGTATCAGTTCGATGCCGAAAACGGGTCCCATTTGCGCCGGATTGGCAAATGCCTGGAATGTAAACTTGCCCCCATTATTGATGAAGATACCCGACGCCAATTGGGACGATTTAAAAGTCAAGGCATTATTCAGGTCTTTTTCTGCAAACAAATCTGTAATGCTGGCTTTTGCATAAGTATTGTAATGAACATATTTTTTCTTCAGCATAGGCAGCTGTTTGAGCATCAAATCGTGCATCGCAACAGGCATGTCATTTCCGTCTTGAGACAGCGTCATGATCGGATCCATGGAGCCATTATTGTCGAAATCTTTGGCAAAAAGGCGCAATGGAGCCGCTTCGGAGGCACTATACCGTGTATTTAGGCCCAAATTACCGGCGATTAAATCCTGGTCGCCATCGCCATCAACATCGGCTGATACCAAAGCATGCCATAATCCGTTGGTGTTTTGTAAGCCAAATCGTTCAGTAGCCAACTCCAGTTTTCCGTTGTTGTTCGAAAATACCTGTATTGGCATCCATTCGCCTGTAACGATGAGTTCGACTTTTTGATCGCCATCCAGATCGGCCCAGGTGATGCCACGCACCATGCCAATTTTGCGCAATTGTGGCGCAATTTGATCTGTGACATCCGTAAATACTCCATGGTCATTGCGCAAAACATAGCTACTCGGGGTAGTAGGGTAAGCCAATGGGGTACAATAGCCGCCTAAAATCAAGTCCAGGTCACCATCACCATCGATATCTTGTGTGCTGATGCTGCTGGTACTGCCGGACATTACCGGAAAGGCATTGGTAGTAGCGGAATTAAAATTCCCTTTTCCATCATTGCGGTACAAACGCGGTTGGTATTTTGGGTCATTGGGATTAAACGTGTTTCCGCCACTTGCAACACACAAATCCAAATCTTTATCGCCATCGGCATCAAAAAATAAAGCGCCCGCGTCTTCATAACCCTGGTCTGCTGTAAAATTGGCATTGGGGCTCGATTGAAAAGTGCCGCCTGCTTTTTGGATAAAAATTGCACCAACCGAACCTGGTGCGTGTCCGACGTAAAAATCATCCATACCATCCCCATTTACATCTCCGCTGGCAAGTGCTGGGCCGGGCGTAGAAAGCCGCCACGGCAACAAACGCTCGCGGTTAAAGTCTTGCACTTCATCTTCTCGATGGGTGAAGGCTGGCGCTGGTATGGTTTTGAATTGGGGAGCCATACTTGGCAATGGACTTAATTTGCCGTCTTTGGCATCGGTATAGTTTACGGTGTAACGTTTATTGACCGCTACATTTTCCAAAATGGCTAGTTTATTGCCTGGAAACTCAATTTCAATGCGTGTAATTTGTTGCGCTTGACCTAACCCAAAGTGAAAAATAGGTTCGACTGAAGAAAGGAAACCACGTGTTGGGCTAAGTTCTTGTTCATACACTTGATCGCCTTGAATGATTCGTGCTTTGGCACCCGTTGCAAAAGGGTTTAAAGGGCCGCCAATGGGTTTAATTTGTATCCATGCGCCACCCTTTCCACTATCAACGGACTTGTTTTTATAAACCAGGGCCGGAGATTCAAGGTTGTTAACCACCAGATCCATATCGCCGTCGTTATCCAGGTCGGCATAAACCGCGCCATTGGAATAGGTTCGTTCCACAAAACCCCAATCGGTGCTTACATTTTTAAAAGAAAGGTCGCCTTTATTCTTAAAACAGTAGTTTTGAAGTGGATTGGACGGGATTAATTTTAGGTAGTCTTCTACTTTTGGGAACCGTTTTTGGGTGACGCCACCTGTTCTTTGTATAGAATCTGCCGTAAAATTTAGGTATTCGAGACTGCTTACATCCCGGCGATAGCCATTGGTAACATATAAATCTCGGTAGCCATCGTTGTCAAAGTCTTGTACCAAAGGTGCCCAACTCCAGTCTGTCTGAAATACGCCTGCCAAACAGCCAATATCGCTGTAACTACCTCCTCCATTATTGATTTGAAGTACATTGCGCATTTGTTGTTTGCCATACCCATACTTGGCGAGGGTGGTATATCGATCTTGCAACATAGTGCTCATAAGTACCTTTTGCCGACTGTAATCTTCCGCCAGCATATCCATAGCGATAATATCTTGCAGGCCATCGTTGTTGATATCGGCTACATCAACCCCCATAGTATGGTTGCTGGAATGTCTGAAATAGGTTTTGTATTGGTCCGTAAAGTTGCCAGGTTGGGCCGGATTGTTGATGTATACCAAATCCGGTTCGATATAGTCATTGCCCACAATGATGTCCATAAATCCGTCGCCATTCAAATCCGTTGCTGTTACGCTCAATCCAAAGGCACGGTCTTGAATGCCTGCTTGTTTGCTAATATCAGTAAATGTTCCGTCGCCATTGTTTCGGAATAAATGATCTGATTCAATGGGATCTTTCGGCAATACTTCGCGTTCGATTACACCATTTCCGCGGTCAATCAGTCGGGTAGAGTTGACGGAATTAAAATCGACCGGGTAATTGACTACATAACAATCGAGGTCGCCATCATTGTCGGCATCGAAAAAGCAGGCATGGTTCGATGCTGCCCTGTCGGCAAGTCCTGTAGACAATGCTTTTTCAGAAAAAGTGCCATTTTTATTATTGACAAACAGCAAGTTTCTTCGAACATCATTATTGACCAGTCCGGTGCGGCAAACGTAAATATCTTGCCATCCATCGGCATTAATGTCTACGATTGTCACCCCTGTTTTTTCTCCATCTTTTGCTTCTACCCCTGCTTTTGCACTGACATCCGTAAACGTAAAATTTCCATTATTTTGATATAGTTTGCAAGCGCCTTGGGTGCTAACAAAATACAAATCCTGGAGCCCATCGTTGTTGAAATCGAGCACGCCCACACCGCCCCCATTATATAAGTACGAGTTGGAAAGAATCCAGTTTTGGTGATCTTCTTTGATGTTATTTTCAAAGTTAATTCCGGTTTGGGTTGCTTGTTCGAACAAGGCATCTGCCGGTGGGTTTGCGACCTTTGAACCAGGTGCAAAACCGGAAGGTTGACTGCATTGTACAGCAACGAAAAAAAGGAGTGCTAACAGGCTGTATTTCATGACAAAAGCAGTATTCGTTTGTTTTACTTAATGTTTCCAGGAATCGCGCTCGGCAGACATTGCCCACGCGGCTCCATTATTTTCAATGGCATTAAACATGGGTAGCCATTCGTTTGGTCCAGCCGATTGTGTCAGAATTTCATGGCGACGCAATTGCAGGATGATATCGAGTGGGTTGATCAGTACGGGACAAGCTTCGACACAGGCATTGCAGGTCGTACAGGCGTGCAATTCTTCGGGTGTAATATAATCGAACAGGCTTTTGCCGTCATTGTAACTTTCGAGGGTTTGTGTGCCGCTGTCCAGGTTTTTGCCAATTTCATCTGCGCGATCGCGCACATCCATCATGATTTTGCGGGGCGAGAGTTTTTTACCGGTCAGGTTGGCGGGGCAAGCTGCCGTACAGCGGCCGCATTCCGTACAGGAATAGGCTTGTAAAACTTGTTGCCAAGGGAGTGAAAAAACGTCATTGGCTCCGAATTCAGGCAAATCACTGGTGGCATTTGCATCAGGCGTATCAAGGCCCATCATAATGCGCACTTCTTTTTGTACTTCGGGCATATTGGACATTTCTCCCTTTTCGGTGAGACGGGCATACCAGGTACTTGGAAATGCTAAAATGATGTGTAAATGTTTAGAATAAGGCAAATAAACCAGGAAGCCGAACACGGTCATTATATGTAGCCACCATCCGAATCGTTCTATTCCAATTACGATCGGAGTGTCCAAGGCACCAAACAAGGTTGGTCCAAGCCAGGAACTTACTGCAAAAGCGCCCGTTGGGTGGTAATGTTCCAGGCCGCGTAGTTGAAGTGCTTTGTCGCCACCATTCATGCAAAAAATGCCAATGATTAGTACGATTTCAGCCAATAGGATGTAGTTTGCATCGCGAAAAGGAAAGCCTTTGAGTTCGGGTTTTTGGAAACGGGCTACTTTCCATACATTTCGGCGCGATAAAAAAATCAGGGTGGCCACAAAAGCGAGCACTGACAAGATTTCAATGGTACTAATTACAAAGGTATAAAACCCGCCTAAAAAAGGCGCAAAGAACCGATGTGTGCCAAAGATGCCATCCACAAAGATTTCAATCAATTCAACCTGGGTAATTACAAACGCGACATACAGGAAGAGGTGTAAAAAGGCAGGGAGCCAGTTTTTGAACATTTTTTGCTGTCCAAGGGCGACTAAAAAAGTGTTTTTCCAGCGCAAGGAAGGGTTGCCAGTTGCCTTTTCGGGCTTACCTAACATGATATTGCGTCTGATTCGGTAGAATCCTTTAAAAGCAAACCAGGCAGCAGTTGCAGAAATCAGGATAAAAAGGATAGATTGTAGCATAAAACTGGCAACGATTCGTGGGCCATGCCCGTCTGAATAAAAAAAAAGATTTATTGGGCGAAAAGTACAGCGATAAGCACGGACTTTTGCAGAAAAATAACGATCAAGTTTTACGGCATCTTAAAAAATAAATGCTTTCACCATGCGCATCCTCGACGATCGGCAAATCCGGCAAAAAATCAAACGCATCGCTATTGAAATAATCGAACGGCATTACGATGAGCCGGAATTGATTTTAGCGGGTTTGAACAAAAATGGCCAGGGTTTTGCCCGGCTTTTAGAAAACGAACTGACACCTATTGCCCCGGCCTCCATGAAAATAACCATGACGGGCATTCACCTGAACCCAAGTAATCCGGTGGCATACGATCCTTACATCGATTTGCCCTTTGAGACGTTGGAAAACAAGCCCATTTTAATCATAGACGATGTTGCCAACACGGGGCGTACTATTTTTTACGCAGTACAACCCTTACTCAAGGTAGTACCCAAGTGCGTGGAAGTGGTGGTTTTGGTTGATCGCAAGCACAAACTATTCCCGGTTAATGCCGATTATGTTGGATTGGCATTAGCGACTACCTTGTTAGACAACATAGAAGTGCGCATTTTGGATGTACCCGAAATGGCTGTTTACCTGGTTTAGGGCGTGGTTAGCTCTTTTTTTCCCGCACGTACACTTCCTGATCTTTATATTTAGAAGGGCATTTAAGGAGCATATCAGACGCCTGGAAGACATCTCCTTCCATTTGGCCGGTCAGCACAATTTGTTCCGAGCGTTCAAAATCTTGTGGTTTTGCGGCTTTTAATACCACTTGACGAACCTCTCCTGCATCATCTTTCAGGTAAAAAGCCAGTAAATTGGCGTTTTTTTCTGGGTTGTATTCGACAGGGCGGTCTTTAACCAGTTGGCCAACCAGTTTTACCGGTGCATTATTCTTAGCCGCTTGGGTAAAATTGGCATAAGTTGTGACATCCTTACTGGCAGTAATCAGAATTCCAATAGCAACCGCAACAATCAGGATGGCAATAAGGTGAGACTTTTTCATGTTATTGTTTTTTATAATCTTGCACAAATTTACGGATAAAACAGTTTTTTTCGTTACTTTTGCAAGAATACGCATCTTAAGTTTCAAAATAATCATTTGTCAGCGCTTCTTAACGATGATGGTACATCGCAAAGTATATTTTATTTGTCTGTTTTGGGCAAGTGTCTTGGGGTTACAGGCCCAAAGTCGCGCTTTACAGGACACCCTCAACAATCGGGTGATGTTGTTGGGTGCATTATTGCAATCTGGCAATAGCGAGCAAGCGCAAATAGAGGCCGAGTGGTATCGTGATTTTATAAGTCGACACCGGTTGCCGATTCAACCGGAGGCGCTTACGCTCATTTCGGGTATTTACAAAGCAAATAAGGATGAACGCAGCGCAACTTTGATGTTGTCGGAAGCGGAATTAAGTGCGCGCCGTGATCCAAATCCGGTAACAAAAGCGGCATTGTTAAGTGTTTTAGTCAAAGAATGTGCGCGTTGGGACCTGCCAGAATTGGCACTTGCCACCCAGCAAATGTTGAGTATAGCCCAAGATTCTATTCGTACCCGGGCTCAACGGAAAGATAAAGTCCAGGTAAAACTGCAGTTAGATTCTCTGGTGGCACTTCGGAAAAAGGAGTTGGCTATCCAGGAGCAATATTTTCAAGTAGATCGCAATAAAGCGTACATTCTTGGCAGTGTATTAGGGTTTGTATTTTTTGCATTAGTACTCGTTAATTTGCGCAATGTTCGTCTTTGGCGCAAGCGGTTTCAAAAGAAAGAAATGGAAATGGCTTTGTTACAGGCACAACCCGATGTTCTTCCGGTAAATTTGTCTACGCAAACTGCCATAATGGAGGAAATGCCTGTATTGGGAGCAGACGTTGCACCAATTTTATCACCCGCAAGTCCGGCAAATGCCTGGTTTGGCGGCGAGCATCCCGAACAAATCGCTTTAATTATAGAACCCAATCGGCAGATTGTGTTGTATTTGAAGTCATTACTTGCCGACCGATTTCAAATTGAAACGGCTCGAACGCCCTATGAGGGTTTACAAATGGCCAATTCAATCTTGCCAGACCTAATTGTTTGTGATGCAATTTTAAATGGTAAAACGGGTATAGACGTGGCACGTCAATTGAAATTATCAGAAAAAACCAGTCATATTCCGATCGTTTTATTGAGTGATCACCACGGAAATGAAGGCAAATTGGATGCTTTGCGCGCGGGTGCGGACGTATGGTTTACGCGACCGATTCTGGATGATCATTTTGATGCTTCCATCCAGCGCTTGATTGATAGTCGAAAAGTAAAGCATACCCTGTTTCAGCGTTTTTTGCATTTGTATTTTACAGAAAACCGGATCGCCATCGAGGATCCCTTTCTGTCGCAAACCGTTCAGTATGTTGAACAAAACCTATCGGATCCCAATTTTACTGCGGAGGAAATTGCCCGAAAAATGCAGTTGACCAAGCAGCATTATTTTAAAAAGTTACTGGTTTTGACGGGCAAAGAACCGGTACAGTTAATTCGGGAAATGCGATTAGAAAAGGCAAAATCCTTGCTAGAAAAACGTGCGGGCACACCGCAAGCCATATCCGAATTGGTTGGATTTAGCAGCCCGGGCACGTTTTCCTTAGCCTTCAAGGAGTATTTTGGTGAAAATACCTTATTATTAAATATTGAATACAGGCGTTAAGGCTTCTTACCGCAGTTTTGCCAATACGGATTTCATCCGGCTGATGGCTTCGCGCAACTGCTCTTCCGAAGCAGCGTAGCTCAACCGGAAACTGTTGGGGTCGCCGAAAGCAGCGCCAGATACAAGTCCAACATAAGCATTGGACATAATATAATCACAGAAATCGTCGGCATTTCGAATGGTGGTAATACCATCAGTTTGACCAAAAAAGGCGCTTACATCCGGGAAAACATAAAATGCTCCATCGGGGTGGTTGGTTTTGATGCCTGGAATTTCCTGTAACAATGAAAGGACAATATCGCGTCGTTCGCGAAAGGCTTCGCGCATCGCATAAGTAGGTTCCATATCACTCATCAGTGCCACGGCCCCTGCCTTTTGGCCAAAAGAAGAAGCACCACTGGTAACCTGGCCTTGAATTTTAGAGCAGGCATCTGCGATGAATTTTGGTGCGCCCATGTACCCCAAACGCCAGCCGGTCATTGCAAAGCCTTTTGCATACCCATTGATGGTGATGGTGCGGTCTTTTACCGAATCGATACTGCCAATGCTTACGTGCTCATGGGTGAAATTTATATATTCATAAATTTCATCGCTGATAACGTACACGTGGGGGTGTTGGGCAAGTACTGCTGCATATGCCTCCAATTCTTGGCGTGTGAATACCGTTCCAGTTGGATTACAAGGAGAGGAGAAAATAAGGAATTTGGTGCGTGGCGTGATTGCTGCTGCTAATTGTACGGGCGTTGGTTTAAAATCCTGGTCAACGCCGGCAAATACTTCTACGGGTATGCCTCCTGCCATTTTTACAATTTCAAGATAAGAAACCCAATAGGGTGCAAACAAAATTGCTTCATCACCCGGATTGAGCAAGGCCTGGCAAAGGTTGTAAACGGTTTGTTTAGCACCATTGCTTACGACAATTTGATCGGGCTGATAGTCCAATTGATTATCGCGCTTAAACTTTTCGCTGATGGCCTTGATGAGTTCAGGCAAGCCAGGAACAGGCGTATATTTGGTATACCCGTCTTTGAGGGCTTGGTAAGCGGCTTCCTTGATATGATCTGGTGTGTCAAAATCGGGTTCGCCCAAACTAAGGCTGATGACATCGTGGCCCAAAGCGCGTAGTTCGCGTGCCATCCGCGCCATTTTAAGGGTTTCGGACTCAGAAAGGCTTTGAACACGCTCCGAGAGGATACTGGTAATCGTTGCAGACATGGAATATGATTTTGATATTAAAGAAAGCATTGCAAAGGTAGCGAGAAAATCTGTTTGCCTCAAATCGCATTTGGTCGAACTTGTTACCGAAATAGGGGTATGTATATTGTTTGTCTGTCGGATAAACCCTAAAAGTCATTGAATGATTGCGTTGAAGACCCTACATTTGAGCTGATATTGGATCTTAAACAATCAATCAAAATCACAACTATGGCACGACTAACCACTTTTTCACGCTTACTAATAACGATTGCGATCGTTGTGGGCGTTTTTTTTGCAGTAAGAACTTTTTTTCCGAACTTAGGGAAATCCGGTGCAAGTTCTGAAACGACAACAACAACAACCGAGCAACCAACAGGTTCCGAAACTGCTTCAAATACTAGCGGCGGCAGTGGCGCAACGACCTGGGGTAAATCTAGCAGTTTTACTCCCGCGGCATTTAATTACACCGCTACACCGCCTTCTAACGGTAAGTTAAAGGGCGTTGTTGAATTGGGCGCAACGGGCTTTAATTCTTTCATTATCAGGGTAGATGCGCAAAAAAACTGGAAACTGGAGAAAGCAGAATATGGGGCATCTTTGGTGTATGAAAAATTGGCGACAGATGATGATGTTAAAAGTGGACTAAAGCGCTATATCGCTGATATGTTGGGTTATGGTGTTGGCCCGAAGGATATTCACTTTGTGATTAGTTCGGGTGCTAAAAAAGTTGAAATTACCCAAAAAATCAGCGATCAGTTGAAAGGAATGAGCTACTTCGTAAACGAGGTAACACCGCAGCAAGAGGCTCAATTGGCTTTGCGGGCGGCACTCCCGAATGCTTATCGGAGTAAGGCGTTTGTGGTAGATATTGGCTCAGGCAATACTAAAATTTCCTGGGTGCCAGGAGGGGCATTGGAAGCGCCGGGTGCAAAATATTTTCAAAACAACTTGAGTGACAATGCAGTGTATCAAGAAGTTAGCGGCAAAGCAAAGCAAGTTCCTTCCAATTTACGGGAAACCTGTTTTATCATTGGTGGTATTCCTTATGAGTTGGCCAAACAGGTACGGAATGGTAAAGAGCGTTATACCGTTTTAAAAGCGCCAGCCGATTATAAAGCCGATGGCGAGAAACAGAAAGCTGGCCTGAATATTTATGCAGCAGTAGCCGATGCCACGGGTTGTAAGCAATTTGTGTTCGATTGGGATGCCAACTTTACAATTGGGTTTTTATTGAACTTATAGACGCTTTTTTGCGTTAATTAATTGAAACGAGGTTTGCGTGCAATCCGAATGTTTGAAAAAACAACGGAAGTGCTTGCAAGTCTCGTTTTTTTATTATATTTGGCTTTCAGTTTGTTTTTGAGGTGAACAAATTGCGCTATAGCAGCGTTAAGATAGAAATGAACGTTCATTTGATTATTGACCAATTAAAAATTTGCACTATGAACAAACAAAAAATGCTTCAAAATTTGGGCGAATTAGTTTTATTGGGTGGACTTTCTGTATTGGCGATTGCAGCGGGCAGTTCCCAATGGCTCTATTTTATGCTTATCGCTATTGTGTTATTGTTATTTTTCACCCAGGATCGGCTGATTGGATTGTTTGTCGCAGGGTGGGTTGGTATTTTTGCTTTTTATCTCACTTTTTCGGGTGTATCTCCGTTGTTCAATCTAGAAACAAAAAGCGTGGGCCTGGCTTCCGTGTTTGGGCAGGAATCCTTGTTAGGGACTGCAACGTTAATAGTGGCAGTTGTTTTATTTTTGAAATACCGTCGTAAAAATGAACCGGTGCCTAGTTTAGGTGGCAATTAAGTTTGTTAAATCAGAAAATCCGTTCCGGCTATTTCAGGTCGGAACGGATTTCTTATTTAAAATCGGTGCTGTTAATCTTCCCGAGTGCCATCATCGGCCATCCGGACCATTTTTGGTGAAAATTCGGCAACCGTAGCGACTAATTCCGTTTGGGCAGCCATTACTTTTCGGATGTCTTTATACGCCATGGGTGCTTCGTCCAGCCCGGCTCCAATCAGGGTTACCCCCATATTTTTCAAAATGGCTTTTAGTTCAGACTTTTGGATGTTTTTGATGGCTTTGGTGCGGCTCATTTGGCGTCCGGCACCGTGCGAGGCAGAGTTAATTGCATCTGAATTCCCTAACCCACGCACCAAAAATCCTGGTGCCGTCATACTTCCGGGAATAATTCCCATCACGTCTTTCGATGCAGGAGTTGCCCCTTTTCGGTGCACGATGCATTCTTCTCCGTTCAGCATTTCCTTCCAAGCAAAGTTGTGGTGGTTTTCGACTTTTGCAATAACCGTTCCTCCAGTTGCCAACGCCAGTTTTTGGTGAATCACCTCATGACATGCCGAAGCGTAATCACCTGCAAGGTTCATCGCTAACCAATATTCTTGTCCGGCCTCCGTATTCAAATCAAGGTAAGCCAGGTTGGATGCTGCGGGTGGTAATTTACAAAGCGACTTCGCTAAATTCGTGTAATATCCTGCAATCATTGCGCCCATTCCGCGGGAGCCAGAGTGTGTTAGCAGCGCCAGGTATTTACCTTTTTCTACCCCTAATGCTGCATCGCTTTCTGCAAATTCGATGATACCCCATTCTACAAAGTGGTTGCCACTTCCGGACGACCCTAATTGGTTGTAAGCGCGATCCTTCAGTGCATAAATGAATTTGGTCATGTTGAACTCTGGACGGTCTAATACTGCATGTTCTGTTCGTTTTTGGGCTTCAAAGCCATTTCCGGCACCAAAACGCGTGTGTTCAAGCAGTATTTTCTTGTAAAGCCCCGTATGCTCATAAAAATGAGATTCTGGGATATCAAAAACAGACAATGCCATTCGGCACCCGATATCCACCCCTACGCCATAAGGAATAATGGTGTTTCGGGTGGCCAACACACCGCCGATCGGCAGTCCATAACCTTGGTGCGCATCGGGCATGAGGGCTCCAGCAATGCTCACAGGCAATCGCATGGCCATGTTCATTTGGTCGATAGCGCCTTTTTCGATGTTTTCGGCACCAAAAATGGTATAATCCATGGAGTTTTCCAGCAAAGTAATGGTATCATCCTGTGGAGTAGCGGAAGCTGCAATAAGTGCAGTCGCTAGTTTTTTAAGGATTGGGTCGTTCAAATATTGCTCTGGCTTTTCAAGGAGTAATTGAAATACGGCGGTTAGTTTTTCACGGCTATAGCTTTTGTAAGCAGCGTTCGCAATTTTAAGTGCTATGCCGAGGATTTTACCTTCTGTAAAGCCCATTGTCAGCAAATCAGTTCCTTTAAACATATTGATCTTGTTTTGTTGGGGTAAAGGTGGGTAGTGTACTGCGCAATGGGCTTGCGTAGTACAAAGAAGTTGAAAAAATATTTTTTGGTGAAAGATGAAGCGTCTGTACTCAATGCCAAAACAGATGAACTGACACGTCTTCAAAGGCCATTTAAATTAAAGTCTTGCTCTGGTTTCCATTACAAACTCAATAGGTAAACTGAACAACATCGCGATTTTTTGATCATCCAATTCAGGATTATTTAGGATGAATTGCTTTAGCAGCTGTCCCATGCCTTCGATCTTGCCTTCGATCTTGCCTTCGATCTTGCCTTCGATCTTGCCTTCAATCTTACCTTCAATCTTACCTTTTTCAATACCCTTTTCCATGCCCTCTTCGAAAAGTTGTACGAGGTAAGGCTTCACAGCCGCGTTTTCAGATTTCGTTAATTCACCTTCCATTGTTTGAAATTTTTGGTGAAAAGTTGCTAGTATTATGCTTAATATCAAAGTGGAATATTCCGGCACGCCTTCACATTGCCATTAAATTAAAGTCTTGCTCTGGTTTCCATTACAAACTCAATAGGTAAACTGAACAACATCGCGATTTTTTGATCACCCAATTCAGGATTATTTAGGATGAATTGTTTTAGCAGCTGTTCCATGCCTTCGATCATGCCTTCGATCTTGCCTTCGATCATGCCTTCGATCTTGCCTTCGATCTTGCCTTCGATCTTGCCTTCAATCTTGCCTTTTTCAATACCCTTTTCCATACCCTCTTCGAAAAGTTGTACGAGGTAAGGCTTCACAGCCGCGTTTTCAGATTTAGTTAATTCACCTTCCATTGTTTGAAATTTTTGGTGAAAAGTTGCTGAATTTGTACTCATCATGTAAAGAGTTGTGGCTTTAAAAAGATTCAAACCAATACGGGTAGTCCTGATTTGTGAAGCAAAAATAATGATTTTTTCTCCGTTTTTCTTGATATAATCGTCGTTTTTGTGATTTTTTAATGCTAAAAACACATTACGTAACAACAAAAACTGGAGGTGTTCTAAATGCTCATCAGAAATCCGGGCAATATCCAACAAGATGTAATCAAAACTGGGTATGTATGGAAGCAAAGATAGTGGTGCTCCTTTAAACAAACTTTCCCGTGTTTCTTTTGCAATCGGCACCTGCCCATGATAGATTAAAACAGGGATTGTCAACGAAAGGTTCCTGTCCTGATTTAAATCTTCACTCCAAATTTGAGAAATATACCGGTTCAATTGTGCCAGAACAGGTTGATCGGGTTTGGTACTTTTGTGCTCAAAAATAAACGATATTCGAAAGGGTTTTTGCCCTAACGTTAATCCCGTGTAACAAATATCGGAAAAGTGAGTGTGCAAAGTATCGTCAATATATGAGGTATTGCTCAATTTTATAGATTCCAAGTCTATGTCTGCAAAAACCTCTTTGGGTAAACAATACTCCATCATTTCCAAAGCGACCTCCCGCATTTGCAAGACAAAACGTGTGTACTTATCATGCGGTTTATCCAGGAAATAGCGTGCGCTCAGCTTCTCTCTGCGGGTTTTATGTGTCTTTTTCTTTGCCATGATGGAGCAAAGATAAACCAAAATGTTTTTCAAAAAAAACAAATTGTGTTTATTTTTGAAGCCAAATATCCGGCATTCCGTTGCAATTCGCCACGATCCAAACTTTTTTTCCTTGTATTTGCATAATGCCCAATTTACGCGCTTCGTGCGATGCCCAAAAACCCGAAATCCGGTTTGGCATTACATACAAACTGGCAGCACTTCCCAGCATCAAAGCGCCATTGAAAGCATCCAGCCGACCGGTTTCTACTTCATTACCATAGCGATTTCCAACAGACAGAAGGTCCATCCAGCCGTCTTTGTTATAGTCTTCCGTAGCCATTGCCTTAATTGGTGCGACCTGGGTTTCTTGTGGAAATGCATGAAACACAAATTTTCCATTTTGTTGCTCAAACCATCCTGAAGCCAAGTTTTGTACTTCCAATTGTATCCCAGCGTTTCGCTCTTTTTCAGGTAAAATGGTGGTTGCCTCCGCTTTTGCATATAAACCATAACGATTGTATTTTTTATTAATTAACGAAGGCATTTGCTGGGCCATATCGTTGCGTTGCGCTATCGGAAAATATTGGTCGCCAGAGGCCATCGCGATCACCGGATCCATGGTGCCATTATGGTCGAAATCATTGGCATACATGCGCAAAGGATGGCTGCTGCTGGCATGAAAACGCGTGTTTAATCCTTCATTCCCAAGCGTTAAGTCGGGTTTTCCGTCCTTGTTGAGATCGGCAATAACCACACAATTCCACCATCCTGTGCTGTTTTGGAGGCCCCAAACATCTGTTTTATTGCTAAATTTGCCATTTTCATACTGAAAAATGGATACAGGCATCCAGGATCCGCAAACAATTAGTTCTGATTTGCCATCCTGGTTAAGGTCTGCAAAAGCCAAATCGGTTACCATTCCTATGTTGGCGAATTCGGGCGCTACAGTTGCCGTTACATCTGTGAATTTACCTTTATTGTTTTGTAAAACAACACTTTGTGGCGCTTTGGGATAATACCCTGGCAGCAAAGCGCCTCCCACAAAAAGATCTAAATCACCATCTTGATCATAATCAAAAGCCTGAATAGCAGCACCAGAATTAGTTTCGGTAGGTAGTGCGTCCTGTGCGCGCGTGAAGTTTCCTTTGCCATCATTGAGGTACAACCGATCCTGGTATATAGAATTGCCAGCCGCCGCTTCGTTGCCACCACTTACCACATACAAATCAAGGTCTTGATCGCCATCAGCATCAAACAAAACCGCACCTGTATCTTCATATTGTACATCGGTTTCTAGGGCATTTTGTCCTATTTGCACCATTTTTCCGCCTTTTTGCAACCAAATTGCACCTGCTTGCCCGGATGCACCTCCAATGAACAAGTCATCTGTTTTATCTCCATTTAAATCACCAATCGCCATACAAGGCCCCTGTGTGGAATACCGATAAGGCAAAAGCCGTTCGCGATTGAAGTCTTCAAACACGTTTTCCTGGTGCTTAAATTGCAAATTCAACGCAAATGGCTCAAATAGAGCTTGTTCTGTAGGTTTAGCTTTAGACCGTTTGCCTTGTTTTGCGTGGGCAATATCCACGACTAACCGCTGATCCACCGCTACGTTTAAGATGGTTTCAATTTTTCCTTCCATCCAGGCAATTTCCACTTTATCGATTTGGGTGGTTTTCCCAAGGCCGACTTGTAAAATGGGCTCCACCGAAGAATAGTAGCCGCGTACATTCAATATTTCCTGATAAAAAATGGATTTTCCGCCTGCAAATACTTCTACTTTGGCGCCTAGTCCAAATGGATTTTGAGCAGTGCCCTTACATTTAATTTGCAACCAATGGTTTGTTTTGATTTGTGCAGCCGTATTTTCATATAAGGACGGCGCTGCGTTCATATTATTGGTAATCAAATCCAAGTCGCCGTCATTGTCCAAATCGGCATATGCTGCGCCATTGGAAAAGCCTTTTTGGGTAAATCCCCAGGACTGCGAAACGTCTTGCATGGGAAAAGTCCCGGTATTTTGGTACATATAAGGATGCACCGGGTTGGAAGGCATCATGCCCGCAAATTTCTCAAACTTGTCAAAGCGCTGCGGATTAATACCACCGGTGCGGTTGATTGAATCTGCCGTGTACAGAAAAAAATCGGCGTCATTCATATCCCGCAGAATACCATTGGCAATGAATAGATCGCGATTGCCATCATTATCATAATCAGCTACCAAGGGCGACCAACTCCAATCGGTCGCTTCCATACCTGCCTGGCACCCTACTTCCGAATAAGTATTGTTACCGTTATTCAACTGCAAGGTATTGCGCATCATTTGCCGGCCATAGCCCTTCTCTTCCAACAACTTATAACGATCCAGGATCATCGTGCTCATTAATTTCCGGCGGCGTTGCCAATCTTCTGCGAGCATGTCCAAGACGACCAAGTCTTGCAAACCATCATTGTTTAAATCGGCTACATCGGCACCCATGGAGTGGTTGGAAGTATGCCGAAAATAGGAATCTGCCTGGTCGGTAAAGCCACCATGTTGATTGTTGATGTACAAAAAGTCGGGCATGATAAAGTCATTGCCCACAAACACATCCGGAAAGCCATCATCGTTAAAATCGCTGGTAAGTACACTTAAACCGAATGCCCGGTTCCAAATTCCGGCTTTTTGACTTACATCGGTAAATTTACCTTTTCCATCATTTTGAAAAAGTCGGTCGCTTTCATATTGATCGCGCGGTGCCTGGCAGCGGGCTGTTGGGCATTGCGGTGTGGGTTGAAAATCTGTAACCGTGATGCTCCGCCAATCTACTGGATGGTTCATTAAATACAAATCGAGGTCGCCATCGCAGTCATAATCAAAGAAATTACCTTGCTGTGAGGCAGCAATATCATCCAGGCCATAAGCGGCGGCTTGTTCTGTAAAAGTACCATCATGGTTGTTGATAAGCAACAAGTTACGTCGATCGGGTAGGGGTTCAAGCCAGGTACGGCACACATATAAATCTTGCCAGCCATCGGCATTAATATCTACCACCGTGACGCCCGTTTTTAGTCCGCCATGTTTTGAAACCCCCGATTTTTCAGAAATATTTTCAAATTTTAAATTGCCTTTGTTGAGGTACAATTGGCAACCTTGTAGCCGGGCGGTAAAAAACAGATCTTGCAATCCGTCATTGTTTACATCCAGTACAGCCACGCCGCCGCCATTATAGATGTAAGGATCCATGCTGAAATTGTACCGATAATCTTCCGTAATGGTGGGTACAAAATTTAGTCCACAATCTGCTGGCTTATGTAGCACAAATTTAGTGGTAGCAGGCCCGTTTGAGGCATTGGTTGACTCAGAAACAGGTGTATTACAGGCGCTTAAGCAGCACAGCGTAAGTACAAAAAGGAATCGCACGAGCATGGATATTGTTTTTTGGGGTGAAAATAGGATTTTGGGTTCCTATTCCTCAGTCTTGAGCGGACAATTTCGCTTTTCGTGCTTTTTTTTGATCGTTGTTGCTTTCATACAGGCAATAGAAATCATATTTAGTCCGATCACGTTCTACCCAAATGTCTTTGCCAATATCGCAGAGGATGACCAATTCTTCATATAATTTATTGCCTTGATCAACGCGGCGTTCTACGGCAATATCGCGGTCGTGTATTTTGTCCTGCTGAATATTGAGTGCATTTTCGAATTCGGAACAGGCATCTGTAACCCGGGTGATAATATTTTCATTGAGGCCCACATTTGCCAGAAAATCAATTTGTTGGCGGGCTACCCGGGCCACTCGGCGGCCGCAAAACAGGAGTTGTGGATCGCTCATATCGCCTAGTTTAGCAGTGCCAAATTTGCGATACCGCCCAGTTCGGTCGTGGTATTTCATCGCAACACGGGTCATCACTGAACGGATGGCCGTTTTGAGTTTCTCCGATGCCTGGTTTTTCTTTTCGGTGCAAATCATTTGGTCACCCACCTGCTCATCGTCATCAGGCAATTGATGAAATTTTTCACAAAGAGATAGAAATCCTTTAATGCGCTCCAACCCATAACCATATTGGTTAAAAAAATCAACTTCCTGGTGGGCTTTGCGCAAGGCGTCCTGACATTGCACGTAAAGTTCCGCGTCGGATACATTGTATAATCGGTGTCCAGCTTGTTTTTTCATTTATCAGCAATTGGTTATGAAGGCTTTATGCGCCTTGAATTTGCTGCAAATATAAATTGTTTTAAACAAATACGCAATAGATAAAACAAATATTGGGTTATTTTTTACTCCGGCAACTTATTCTGAGATAATATTGCTCATTTTTTCTCTAATATTTGGACTTTAACATGGCGTATATCAATGATATCCTCCGATTTGGTTTCGACAAAAATGCTGAGCAGACCATTTTCATAATCGGTGGGTACTTTGAAATAATACTGTATGGTATTCCAGGTTTTTTGTTTACAAATACCGTTTTCGAGGCGGCAGTTGGTTTGTTTATGTACTTGATCCTTGCGCAAAAGGGTAGTGAGGTAAGCATCAAATGCGCCAAATTCCGATTTTACTTGCAAGGATAGCCGCAGCCAATGTTCTTTTCCGGGTGAAATGCCGGGTATTTGATTCCAGGGGCCTTCCAAGAGCATCTGTTTGGGATTGGTTTTAGTACTAATTTGGAGTACAGTATCTACGTCCAACAGATTTATTTGCCGAAAAGGAGTTGTGTCTCGAATGATTTCCCGTGTATCTAGCAGCGACATATCCAAAGGATCAGGGTACGGATTTAAGTAAATCGCAGCATAATATGCCCTGTTATTGTCGTTATAATGCAGGATAGTTTGGTTGTATTGGTATATTTGAAACAAGTTGACAATCAACAAATAAGCGCCAAGTATGATGGCTGGCCACTTCAGTTTGCTGGTACTGATCCGTTCTACTACTAATGCAAAAGCCAAGGCCAAAACAGGATAACTTTGCACCAATGCACGGCTCGAATAACTGGCTCCATACCGCCAATCTGCCCAGGCAATTACAATCCAAACGTTCAGCAATAAATAGGTGAGGGCCGCCCGTTTGTACACTTTGCTTTGCATTAAAAACATACCCGCCACCATAAAAAATACGACTGGGGTGTACACAAGCCAGCCTTTTTCCCAGCCAAATAATACCTGCCAATTGGGGTTGAGAAACATCCATTTGGAGCCAACATCATATACCCATTTGCCCGAAACGATTTTCCAATAGGCCATTTGTGGGAAAATGCCCATAAAGGCGCCTACGATTGTAGCGAAAAAGTGCGTCCGATGCGTATAAAACAACAGTTTCCACTTTTCCTGTCGTACAACCTTATTTTGGGTGCTCCACAACAAGGGAATAAACATCATCACTGCTTCGGTGGGGCGTGCAATGGTGGTTACGCCAAAAACTAGTCCAATACCGAGTGCAGTAAGCAATTTTGGCTTTTTATGCCATCGAATGGTCAGCAACAGCATAAAGGCGTACATGGTAAACAAATACACATGGGTCATGCCACTTTCTACCGCTGCATATTGGATGTAATTGGTAGATAATCCGATCATTAACAAGGTGATCGCAGTGATGGTGTCACTAAAAAAATGCAACAATACTTTGCGTAAAGCCCAAAATCCAAGCGCTGCATAAAACAAAGCGGCAATACAAATAGCTAATTGGTAAGGCGCCGAAAAACCATCTTGTGCATAATGGAGCCATCCCGCTATCCAATGCCCCAGGAAAAAGAAAGGCCAATACAACAAGGCAAGTCCGATAGGATATTTTATGACGCTGTTGCCATTTTTAAGTACCGAAATTTGATACATTGTACCCGTTGGATGGTATTTTTCTTGAATATCCGACACCCATTTCATGCCTGTAATATCATGGTAAATAAACTGCGCAGGCAAATACATATAATACCCGAACGCATCCCAGGTCAGGGTGCTGGTTACTGTAGGTGTTTCCCATTTGGTATATTGAAAACGGGTAAATGCCAGCGCAAAAACCACCAAAATTACCACCAGGCTGGAGAATCGATTCATTTTTCGGACGTAAGTAGCAAAAAATTATTGTTGTAAGGTATCAATGGTACTTTGTGGTAAATGTTGAATGTCGAGAATCATCAGGCCGTCTAGACAATCTGCAAAATTGGGGTCAACATTGAAGGCTATAAACTTGGCATTTTGTTTCAAATATTGCCGAAATAACACCGGCACTTTAAAATGAGCTGGTTCAATGGTTTCAATAAATGCTTCCAGGGCCTCAAACTCTCCGTGTAACGATTCGGCCAATATTTTTGTGTTGACAGACTTCACATAAGCGCGAAATGGTTTGCGGGGGGCCACCAATTTTGCGAGGCTTTTATCAAAAAAGAAACGTTGTACAAATTCTACCATGACACTTTTGGACGCATCGGAATAGTCCTTGCTAATGCTAACGGGGCCGTATAAATAGCGATAATTGGGGTTGGCCAGCAAAAAACTAAGAATTCCTTTCCACATCAAAAACAAAGGCAGACGGTGTTTTTGATATTCTTCGGTTACATACGATCTGCCCAATTCAACGGCTTGGTGTAAAATCGGGTAAAAACCGGGTTTTATTTTAAAAAGGGTGTTTATATAAAATCCATTGACGCCAAAGCGTTTAAAGATTCGATCGCCTTGCCCGAGCCGATAACCGCCCACAATCTTTTTTTGTTCGCGGTCCCAAATAATCAGTTGTAAGTAATACAGATCGTGTTCATCCATATCACGGGGTTTTCCAGTACCCTCACCTACTGCGCGAAAAGTCATTTCCCGCAACCGGGCAATTTCAAACATGATATTATTCAAGGCCTGGAATGGCGCAACATACACATCAAATTGCCCACGGGATGTAACCTTGTAGGCTTGATCAAGGGCTTCAAATTCAGCCTCGATCAATTCTTGGGGAACAGGGTCTGCAAGCGGTTGTGCCTCGGAAATCTGTATTTCGGTAAAATGCTCTGGCTGAATATCAAATTTGGTTCCCAACGAAAAGATTTTGGCTTGCAAAAATTTGCCCCAAATTCTTTTTTTTGAAAACATATCAATCTCGTCGGGTTCAATTGCTTTTCCAATGCGCACTTTCACTTTAACCGTGCCTGTCGTATAGGCGTAAGGCAGGCCAGGAATGGCTTTTCGAAGTAACCCCCCTGGAACATGATCGGCCATTAAGTGAATGGGCACTACTGGTTGTCGGGCTTTGTGCAATTGTTGCAAAATGCGGGTGCGCATTAGATTTTTTCCAAGGTGGCTGAGCGGGTTTTCCGAAAAATCCAGGGTAAGACCCACCGCTGCGCCTTTACCCACCAGGCGCATCAACCGTTTGGCAAAACTAAAATTGGTTAGGCCATCGGTAATTCGAAAGCCTTTGGGCCGAATCGCAATTTCACGCAAATCCTTGTGCGGGGCAATATAATAGGGGTGTAATAATCGTACCTGTTCATATTGCTCAGCAAGTAGTGCTACCAAAATCCACTCATCCAATCCAGGCAATAATTGGTTGCAAACGAAAACAGCACCTTTGGTTTTACTCAAGGCTTTTCGGTCAAAAGCATCCAATTCCAAGGTGATGCCTGCCTTTTCTAGTTTCGTGCGTGCTAAATCAATTAGTTCCATCGCGGTAAAGGTACATTAGCAAGGAGATAGTTAGGGCATTTGCTCATTTTTGCTTATTCTATTTCGTCGAACGGCGTACTTTACGGCCAAAATTCAGCAGACAAGCGCTTGAGCGTCCAAAGTCATGCTAAGGTGATAAAAAATCTTAAACTATGAAACGAATCGCACTGTTTTCCATTTTATTTGTGTTGGTACAAACATTTGCTACTGCACAAGTTAATATGTATCAACAAAAATGTGCACCAGTATTGCAGGAGCAATTCAAAAATGGTGGCAAGGCTGATATGTTGGTTATTTTTAAGGAGCAGGCCAATGTACAGGCCGCTCAAATGCTTCCAACCAAACTAGCAAAAGCCGAATATGTGTACCGTCAACTGGAAGCCACCCTCGCACGCACACAAGCGCACGCCAACAAATTATTGCAAACCAAAGGGTTTAATGCAAATAGTTTGTTGATTGTCAATGCAATCGCAGTCGATCAGGCAAATGGTGAACTTGCACGCCAATTAGCCGAATTACCAGAAGTTGCCTGGATGGGCGCCGATCCCTGGGTGAAATTTGATCCCGGTTTTCAAACCGAAAGTACAACATCGCCTGCGCAAGACCGGATGCAAGTAGAATGGGGCGTGGCTAAAATAAGCGCACCTGAGGTATGGGCATTGGGTTATACCGGCCAGGGTATTACCGTTGGCGGAGCTGATACTGGTTACGACTGGAAGCACCCAGCCATTCAACCCCATTACCGTGGTTGGGATGCCGTAACAAATTCGGGCAACCATAATTATAATTGGCACGATGCGATTAAAACCGTGAGCCCGCAATACTTAGACAGCCTCGGCAATCCAATCGGTGCAAATCCCTGTGGCTTATCTTCCCAAGTTCCTTGCGATGACAACAGCCACGGGACACACACGATGGGCACGATGACGGGCGATGACGGCATGGGCAATATGATCGGTGTAGCGCCCGGCTCAAAATGGGTCGGATGCCGAAATATGGACCGCAATTGGGGCCGACCTTCTACCTATTTAGGCTGTTTTGAATGGTTTTTGGCGCCAACTGAATTGGATGGACAAAATCCGGATCCTGCAAAAGCGCCGCATGTAATCAATAATTCATGGTATTGTTCTTATGAAGAAGGTTGCACCGATTCTTTGGTCAATGACTTACTGCGCATTGCGATTGTCAACCTCAAAGCTTCCGGTGTGGTGGTGGTGGTTTCCAATGGAAATAGCGGCCCTTGGTGTGGTACTACCAGCACAGTACCGCCGCAATTTGAAGAAAGCTTTAGTATAGGCGCTACCCGTGTTGATGATGGCATCGCCGATTTTAGCAGCCGCGGACCGGTATTGGTAGATGGCAGCAACCGCATGAAACCCAATGTTTCAGCGCCTGGGAAGGATGTTCGTTCCAGTACACTTAACAATAATTACTCAAGTTTTAGCGGCACCAGTATGGCCGGTCCACATGTGGTAGGATTGGTTGCATTGATGCTGTCGGCACGTCCGGAATTAGCGGGCCACGTGGAAGATATCGAAAATATCATTGAACAAACGGCCATTTATTTTGGCGATTCGATCAATTGTGGACCGAGTATCGGCACTGCACAACCGAACCATTCTTTTGGTTGGGGAAGGGTAGATGCGCTGGGTGCTGTGAACCAGGCTTTGCTATGGCAAGCGCCGGTAAGTACACAAACACCCATTGAAGCAAGTGTAAGGGTTTATCCAAATCCTGTGCAGGAAACTGCTGTATTTGATTTGCAAAATTTCGGGGGCAAAACTTTGGTAGAGATCCTAAATATGGAAGGGAAAACCATGTTTAGTCAAACCATCATACCTGGGGTGCGTCAGTTGTATAAAGTAAATATAAATTCATTTTATACAGGGGTTTATGTATATAAAATATCGTGTGGTGCAACGGTTTTTTCTGGTAAATTAATCAAATCCTAATCCGTCGGTAAACGATCTTTCGCTTTGATTTTTTAACCATACAATATTCCTAAAATCCAGTACCATGTTAAAAATAGATATGCACACCCATTTATTGCCGGAAAAACTACCCAATTTCGGCGATAAGTTCGGGTATGGCGATTTTATTCACCTCGATCACCATCGTCCGGGCTTTGCGCGCATGATGAAAGGGGATGCTTTTTTTCGTGAAATTGAGCGCAACTGCTGGGATCCGGTCATTCGGATTGAGGAATATGCGCAGTTTAATACGCCTTTGCAAATCGTATGCACGATTCCTGTGATGTTTTCTTATTGGGCAAAACCGGCCGATTGTTTGCACTTGTCGATGTTTTTAAACGACCATTTGGCGGGTGTGGTAGATGATTACCCGGAGCATTACCTTGCTTTAGGCACCATTCCCATGCAGGATACCGATTTGGCCATCCAAGAGTTGGAGCGCATCAAAGCACTAGGATTTCCCGGTATTCAAATCGGATCGAATGTAAACCAGTTGAACCTGAGCGAGCCGCAGTTTTTTCCCATTTTTGAAGCCTGTCAGGCACTCGATTTGGCAGTATTGATTCATCCCTGGGAAATGATGGGTGAGGCCGATATGAAGAAATATTGGTTGCCCTGGTTGGTGGGTATGCCAGCCGAGACAAGCCGGGCAGTTTGTTCGCTTATTTTTGGCGGGGTGATGGAGCGTTTGCCCAAATTGCGATTTTGTTTTGCACATGCGGGCGGCTCGTTTTTACCTACGATTGGACGGGTACAACATGGTTTTGATTGTCGGCCAGATTTGGTGGCCGTAGACAATGCACTGCCTCCGCGACATTATTTGGGTAAATTTTGGGTAGATTCGGCCACCCACGATCCGGCTTTGTTGCGCTATGTGCTGGAAACGGCGGGTGAGGATAAAGTTTGCCTCGGTTCGGATTATCCATTTCCATTGGGTGACCTTGAAATTGGCGCTTCGATTGAAAAAATGAACCTGCCGGAATCGACTGTGGAGAAAATATTTTACAAAAATACCCTGGCCTGGCTGCACGGGGCTTAAATGCCGAAAACATTGGGAAACGGATATTTACTTGGCATAGATCTGGGCAGTTCCTCCGTAAAAGCTGCGTTGGTGGATGCGCAAACGCAAAAAGTGCTCGCTTTGGCGCAAGCACCCGATACGGAAATGGACATTACCGCACCGCATGCTGGCTGGGCCGAACAAGACCCTGCCCTTTGGTGGCATTACGTGGTTGAATCTGTTCATAAATTATTCAATAACAGTGGTTTAGATGCAAATCAGGTGCGTGCGATCGGTATTTCCTACCAGATGCACGGTTTGGTTACGTTGGATGCTGAAGGGGAAGTAGTGCGCCCTGCCATTATTTGGTGCGACAGTCGGGCCGTGGAAATTGGCAGGGAGGCTATGGAGTATTTAGGTGCGCCCTATTGCATGGTACACTACCTGAATGGACCGGGCAATTTTACGGCCTCCAAGTTGCGTTGGGTGCAGCAAAACGAACCCGTTTTGTATGAACGTATTCGGTGGGCGATGCTGCCGGGCGATTATATTGCTTATCGTTTCACGGGTGAAATGGGTACCACCATCAGCGGGTTATCGGAAGGGATATTATGGGATTTTAAGGCGCATGCCCACGCGCAGCAGTTGTTAAGCCATTATGAAATTGATTCGGCGCTTTTGCCCCCCGTTTTGCCCACTTTTGGCTTGCAAGGGCGCGTTCAGGCAGCTATTGCCGCTGAATTAGGCATTCCTATGGGTACCCCAGTAACTTACCGCGCGGGCGACCAACCGAATAACGCCTTGTCATTGAATGCTTTAAAACCAGGTGAAGTAGCTGCAACGGGCGGAACCTCCGGGGTAATTTATGGCGTGGTAGATAAGCCCGTCGGCGACCCATATCAACGGGTAAATAGTTTTGCACATGTGAATCACCAACCCGATGCACCGCGTATTGGCGTATTGTTGTGCATCAATGGCGCAGGTATTCAACACCGGTGGATGCGGCAATTTTTTGCTTCCCAAGGCACTACATATGCTGAAATGGAGGCTCAAGCGGCACAAATTACCATTGGATCGGAAGGTTTGCGCATTTTACCCTTTGGCAACGGGGCTGAGCGTATGTTGGGCAACCGCGATGTGGGGGCGCAATATTTGGGCATTCAATTCAATCGGCATCAGGCCCCGCATTTTTACCGGGCAGGCTTGGAAGGCATCGCTTTCTCCTTTGTGTATGGCGCTCAGGTGATGCAAACCCTTGGCCTGGATGTATCCGTTTTGCGGGCCGGTAACGACAATTTATTTCAATCTGTTATATTTGCTCAAACAATCGCCAACCTCTTGCATTGTCGCATCGAAGTGTTGCGCAGTACGGGTGCAGCAGGGGCCGCGCTTGCCGCTGGTGTAGGGATTGGCTTATGGTCAGATCCTTCGGAAGCAATGGGTGCGCTGGAGTTAATGCAAGTATACGAGCCCCAAACCACGATAGAGCATTACCAGGAAGCCTACTTAGATTGGGTAATAAATTTGCGTAAAATGCTCTAAATCAACTGCTTTTAGTAATATTAAAAAACAAAACCATGTCCAACGCTACCGTACACTTAACCCTGGGTGCAACCGAATATTTTAAAGGCATCGGCGTAATTCCATTTGAAGGCAAAGGTTCTGATAATCCTTTGGCATTCAAGTATTATAATGCCCAGCAGGTGGTTGCGGGCAAAACCATGCAGGAGCATTTCAAATTTGCGGTAGCGTATTGGCACAGCCTCTGCGGCACAGGCGGCGATCCATTTGGTCCGGGTACTAAAAATTTCCCCTGGTTGCAGGCAAAAGACGCGGTACAACAGGCAAAAGATAAAATGGACGCGGCTTTTGAGTTGATTACCAAATTGGGCATCCCCTATTTTTGTTTCCATGATTATGACTTGATTGCCGAAGCCGATACCTTGGTTAAAAGCGAACGACGCCTGAAAACCATCACAGAATATGGCAAAGAAAAAATGGCTGCTTGTGGGGTGAAAGTGTTGTGGGGTACCGCCAATTTGTTCAGCCATCCGCGTTATATGAACGGGGCTGCCACCAACCCTGATTTTGCCGTGGTCGCACACGCGGGGGCGCAGGTGAAGCATGCTTTGGATACTACGATTGCCCTGGGCGGCGAAAATTATGTGTTTTGGGGAGGACGGGAAGGTTACCAGTCTTTGTTGAATACCGATATGAAGCGGGAATTGGACCACATGGCGCGTTTTCTGCACATCGCCAAGGATTATGCGCGCAAACAAGGTTTTAAAGGGACCTTTTTTATAGAGCCCAAACCCATGGAGCCGAGCAAGCACCAGTATGATTTTGATGCAGCCACCGTGATTGGTTTTTTGCAAAATTATGGGCTGGAAAAAGATTTTAAACTGAATATTGAGGTAAATCACGCCACTTTAGCCCTGCATTCATTTCAGCACGAACTACAAATAGCGGCCAATGCAGGCATGTTGGGCAGCATTGATGCCAATCGGGGCGATTACCAAAACGGTTGGGACACCGATCAGTTCCCCAATAATATTTACGAATTGACGGAAGCGATGTTGGTGATCCTGGAAGCGGGTGGTTTTCAAGGCGGCGGGATCAATTTTGATGCTAAAACACGGCGTAACTCTACGGATTTAGCCGACTTGTTTTATGCGCATATTGGTGGCATGGACGTGTTTGCGCGGGCGTTGTTGGTGGCAGATGCGGTATTAACCCAATCACCTTATCGCAGTTTGCGGGCGGAGCGGTATGCCAGTTTTGACGAAGGCGATGGGGCGTTGTTTGAAAACGGCAAATTAAAACTCAGTGATTTAGCGCGCATCGCCAAAGTAAATGGCGAACCCAAACAGCGCAGTGGACGGCAGGAATTGTTTGAAAATTTGATCAATAATTTGATTTGATTATTGGTCCGATTTGAGGCGATAAGTGCCGCTTTCTAGTCTTTTTTGGGCAAAATTGAAATAATCGGGCACCAGTTCAAAGCCTAAGTATTGACGGCCTTCCATTTGGCTGACCACCGCTACTTGTCCCGAACCCAGGAAAGGGTCGAGCACAATATCGCCGGGTTGGCTGGAATAGGCTAATATTTTGCGGATGATTTCGGCAGGCAGTTTGGTAGGTGTTTTTACATCGCCGTTCCAGTATTCGCGCGAAATATTCCACACATCTTCTTTGTCTTTATAGTGCGCGCTGCCCCCTTCGGCGTGTTTTTCGTCTTTTTCAAAACGGGCATAGGGGTAAAATTTCCGCTGTTTTTCGTCGATGCTCGCAAAAAGAATATGATAGTGGGACGTTACATATTTGCGGGTCGTAACCAACCCAAACTGGTATTTCCACACTAAATGATTTACCAGGTTTAATTCCTGTTCATCCAGGGCGATCAGGATATCTTTCAAATAATTCCAGCCGGAAAAAATATACAAACTACCTGTGGGTTTGAGCACCCTGCGCACTTGGGTGAGCCAGGCACGCGTAAATTCGAGGTAATCTTCCCCTTTTACCTCGGAGTAGCCTTCTAGTACGCGACCTGCTTTTCGGTTATAATTTCCGCGTTTTGCGCCAAATTCAATGCCAAAGGGCGGATCGGTAATGACCAGATCCACACTTGCGTCCGGTAAATGCTGCTGCATACCGGATATACAATCCTCGTTAAATATTTGATTGACTATCATGCTCGAAACCAAGGCCCAAGAACGGGAAAATTCGCAGAAATGCAGCCTTTGCCGAATTTTCTTTTAAAATAGGAAAAGCGCCAGGAGCAAACTGATTGTAAATAAAAGACCAAAGCCAATCGCATAAATTACCACATACATGAGCCATTTGAGCGTAGTCATCCACCAGCTTTGACGATAATAATTGTACAAGGCCAACCACATAGATATCCCTATCCAGCCAAGAAGAACAATCCAAATGGGGCCTAAAGGGAAAAGGGAACTTAACAACAATGCAAGGGTGAGCATCAAATAGGCCCCTGAATGCTGGTGCATCAGAAAAACAAAGTGCTCTACATAATAACGTTTTTGACGGTAATAAAACAGGTGTAATATCAAGGCCATCAAGCCAATTAAGGCCAAAATGGTCCAGGCAAAACTGCCGATATACGTATGTACCAGTCCCTGCGGATTTTTAAAAGATTTTAAGCTTTGTTTTAATAAAATCTGCTCCACCCAGCCATTTACCCCATAGTTTTCAATAATTTCATCGGGGGTTTGGTTGAAAAGATCGTCTAACGCGATTTTTGATTTAAAGGTGAGTAAATTCATATCCACTGAATCATTGCTCAAATTGATCGAATCGCCATTGGATAGGGCAATGCTATCCGTAACATGCTGGACAAACACTAGGTTACGGTTTTCTTTTTTATAAACAGTCGATAAAACAGAATCGAGCGCCCTTTCTGTTTCCTTGTTTTTTAAATCAGCAGGTAATTGATTATATGCGCGCAAATAACTATGTTTTTTAGCCGAATATTTCAAAGACTCAAGGACCATTTCGCCGGTTATTTCCGCTTTGTCTTCCTTTTCTGTCGGGTTAAAACTGAAATTAAAGTTATTTCCTAAGTTGTTGAAAGAAAAGCCTTTATCGCCAATTTGTTTGTTAAATACCAACAGAAAAAAGAACATCACCACAAAAAAGAACTGTACCGGATGCGGGTATTTTTTGTGTTTACCTTTAAAATATTCCACCGTTACTTTACCGGGAATCATCAATTGCCAAATAGCCCTAACCACTTTGCTGTCTAAATGACTAAAGTGACTCCAAAAGCGTTTAAGTAATTCCTTCATGCGCACCTTGCCATTGTTGTTTTTTTGGCCACAATGCGGACAAAATTTGGCTTTAGGTGGCAGCGGTTTTTCGCAGTTTAAACAAAGGTCGGGTGTTTCCTGATCGAGTTCCATAGACATGAAAGGTATATTTCTGGCACGAAAGATAGGCAAGTCATATAATTATTCCATGATTTCCGCTTTTTTTGATTGCAACAACTGTTGTGTAAAATCGTACCCATATTGGTAAATTTCGGGCAGTTTATTGGCATCAAACATACCAAAAGTGCCCAATTCGGGCGGCTCGATGAACAAATGTACGTTTTGGGCCGATTGCAGAATTCCAGCGCGGGTACTCAGGTGCCAGGCGCGGTCGATAATGCGGGCAAGCGAATCCTTGGTATTGTGGGGCGGCATTGGATTGACGTGTATAGCAATCACATCTTCAAGTGCCGCTGAAAACAAGTTAACGGGCATGTTATCTGCCAGTCCACCATCTACATACACGCCTTCCCCGATTATAAAGGGCGGAAAAATGGCTGGAATACTACAAGACGCAAGCACTGCAGGAATGATCGGCCCCGATTCAAATACGGTTTGCATCCCTGTATTAAAATCGGTCACACTGACTTTGAACGGGATCGGCAACTGTTCAAATTGGGTAAAAGGCAGGTTTTTTTGCATAAAACTGCCCAACTGATCCATGGTAAACAGCCCTTGTTTCAGGAAATTCCAGCGCAGCATTTTGCTGAGTTTGATTTGATCAATAAACAAAGCACGCACTGCATCGGGTTCCATACCACCCGCAACAAAGGCACCTACCAAGGCACCGGCGCTTACGCCCGCAATCGCTGAGGGCTCATAACCTTGCTCTTTCAAGGCCTTTAAGGCGCCCACATGCGCAAAGCCGCGGGCGCCTCCGCCCGACAGGACGATGGGTTTTTTCATATTTTATTCGGTTTTTATGGTCATTTACGGCATTTTGCCACTAGTTTTTATCAGAACCATCCTACTTAGCAATACGCAATGCCGTTGCATAGGCATTGGGTAACGGACTGTTCTCAACCGCTACAGCGGCTTTTTCAACATCGTATTCAAAACGTATGAACTGTACCCGCACGCTGCCTGGATCTTTCAAACTGCTGTACTCATCCCACTCAAGCAGTGCATAAGTGCCACGCGGGTCGCCATCTTTGGGTTTGCCTACCGATCCAATGTTAATGGCATGGCGGTAGTGTGGTGCATCTTCGGTGCCGCTGTTGAGCACACGATGGTAGGGTTTGTGGGTATGTCCGAAACAAAGAATATCGGCATGCGCATCTTCAAGAATACGCAGCAAACTTTTTTCGTCGCGGTCTTCAAACAGGTATTCATTGATTTTGCGCGGACTGCCGTGTACCAGCAGGAGTTGCATGATTTCTGGGGCCTGCATTTCCAATTCGAGGCGGATGTGCTTGGGCAATTGTCGCAGGTATTGGCGTTCGTCTGGTCCTACGATTTGATTGGTAAATGCGATGGACTGCGCGCCATTGGCTTTTTCTTCCTCCGTTTTGTAAGCACAGCCACAATCATCGCTGCTGCGGCCGATTCCGAAATCGTAGTTGCCCGCAATGGTAGGGATACCCCTGTCGCGGATCATTTGAATGACCTCATTGGGCCAAATATTATAGCCGACAAGGTCGCCCAAACAAAAAATCTGATCCGGTTTGCGTTGGTCAATATCGGCAAGACAGGCTTCTAAAGCGGGTAAATTGGCGTGAATGTCGCTAAAAAGGGCGATTTTCATAATGTTTAAATTTGATTGTTTATTAATTGAATTTGGATTGCTGTTTTAGTGCTACCTGGACGAGCAGGATGAGTACTGGTACTTCAATGAGTGGCCCAATCACTGCCGCAAAGGCAACGCCAGAATCGATTCCAAATACTGCAATGGCCACGGCAATGCCCAATTCAAAATTGTTTCCGGCGGCCGTAAATGCCAGGGCCGCGCTCTTCGGATAATCGGCTCCTGCGCGTTTGGCTAAGTAAAATGCGCTGAAAAACATGATGACAAAATAAGCAATAAGCGGCATGGCAATGCGTAAGACATCAAACGGTATTTCTACAATGAGTTTTCCCTTGTAACTAAACATAACCACGATGGTAAATAACAAGGAAACCAGTGTAATCGGACTAATACGCGGAATAAATTCCTGCTCGTACCAGATTTTTCCTTTCTGTTTGAGCAAAATATATCGGGTAAGCATGCCCGCCATAAAAGGAATACCCAGGTAAATAAATACGCTTTCGGCAATTTGGGCGATGCTCACATTTACCGCAACCCCTTCTATTCCAAAAAACGGTGGTAAAACGGTGACAAAAAACCAGGCGTATACACTATAAAACAACACCTGAAAAATGCTGTTAAAGGCAACCAAGCCTGCTACATATTCATTGTCGCCTTTGGCCAAATCGTTCCATACAATTACCATGGCAATGCAACGCGCCAAACCAATCATAATCAGTCCAATCATGTATTCCGGCTTGTCTTGTAGGAACAAAACGGCCAACAAAAACATCAAAATAGGACCGATTAGCCAGTTTTGCACCAAAGAAAGTGTCAATACCCGGGTATTTCGAAACACTTTGGGCATTTCCTCATATTTCACTTTGGCCAAGGGAGGGTACATCATCAGAATTAGTCCAATAGCGATTGGAATGTTGGTGGATCCAGATTGAAACTGGTTGATAAAATTGGCTGTGCCCGGCACAAAATAGCCCAAACCAATGCCTAAAAGCATGGCCAGAAAAATCCACAAGGTTAAATAACGATCCAAAAAACCAAGTCTTTTGGGCGTAGGGGTATGCGTTGATTTCATAAAAAAGTTGGTTTGACCGGATTCAAAATGAACATTGATTGGGAAGGGAAGCGCGTTGATAATGCTGGGTTTTATTCAACGCGACTTCCCATCATAATCCAATGCTATTAACAGCAACCGCTTCCTGGTGTACAGCAATCTTTCACTAAGGGTAACTCCTTCAAGCTAAGTTTCTTTTTTTCAGTAGGTGCTTCGCCTGGTTTTTCGGCATACACCGTTACGCTCAAAATTCCAATTTGAGCAGCCACAAATGCCTTCAAGGCTTCCGGACTAAGGTATTGCAACAAAATATCGTCGGGAATCAGGATGGGTTTTATTTTTTGCACGGTCATATTGACAAACCCGGCCTGTTCAATCAGTGCGAGGTAGGCATCTTTTTGCATCGCGCCAGATACACAACCGGCATACATTTCGGCGGCATTGCGTAAATTATCAGGTAAATCACCGACTAAAACAATGTCAGAAATGCTAAAATGGCCTCCTGGGCGCAAAACCCGCATCATTTCGGCGAAAACCTTGGCTTTATCCGGCACGAGGTTGAGCACACAGTTGCTCACGATCACGTCGACGGATTGGTCGTTCACGGGCAAGTTTTCAATATCGCCCTGGCGGAATTCAACATTGTTCAAACCGCGTTTTTCGGCATTGGTGCGCGCTTTTTTAATCATTTCAGGGGTGAAATCTACGCCGATTACCTTGCCTGAATCGCCCGTTTCTGCATGTGCCACAAAACAGTCGTTGCCTGCTCCTGAGCCTAAATCGAGTACCGTGTCGCCCGGCTGGATACGTGCAAACTCGGTGGGTAAGCCGCAACCAAGTCCTAAATCTGCATCAGGATTATAACCTTCCAATTGGGTGTAACTATCGGCCATGATGGTGTAAGTGCCGCCGGTACTTCCCATGCCGCAGCAACTGGTTTCGTTGGTGATTTTGTCCTGGTTGGCAATGGTGGCGTATTTCTCCTGGACTAACAGTTTGAGATCTTCATTTTTTTGCATGATTTGTTCGATTTAAATGGTTTTAAAATCAGGAAATTGATAAGTTTTTTTAGGGTTGATCAGTTTATTTATCGTAAAAAAACGATGAATTTAGGCAAAAAAAAGCCACTGGGTTAGCAGCATTTGCCACTTTTTTCAGCAGTTTTGGAGAAAAAGGCGCTAAAAAGGCCGCTAATTTTATCAAAAGCCTCCCAGTTGATACAATAACAGGATTTGACACCATCTACCGTTCCTTTGATCAAACCCGCTTGCAGCAATTCTTTTAAATGTTGGGAAACTGTACTTTGCGCTAAAGGCAATACTTCTACAATTTCGCCACAAATACACATATCGCGTTTGGCCAATTCTTTCAATATCGCAATGCGCGCAGGGTGGGCGAGGGCTTTGGCCAATTCGGCAAGGAGCTGGTCTTCTGGTGCAAATAGTGTTTTTTTGAGTGACGTCATGTTTTTATTTTAGCGTTGCCCTTGAATTTATCGCAAATATACGATGGATTTTTTTAACTTTCAAACATAAAATGAGATTTATCGTAAAAAAACGATAAAGACTAGTTGACGGTCTTTTTTTGCCAGCCGTAGCGCATTATCACAAATACATCCTGTTGTTTGTATTTAATTTTATTATTTGCACGCTCAAATTGAAAGGTCTTCTCCTATGAAACATTGCTTTATCCTGATTGCATTCATTTTAGTATGTTTTACTCCTGCCCGAGCGCAAGATGCGCAGGCCCTCATCGCTCAATATGTACTGGAGCACCAATCCGAATTACAATTGGATGCTGTTTCAGCGCGTACTGGATGGCGGCTTTCCGACCAACATCAGAGTAAAAACGATCCTGTTACGCATGTGTATGTTCAACAGACGTTGCATGGGTTGGATTTATTCAATGCCGTAAGTACTGTTGCGATCCAGGACGGAAGGTTACGTTTTTTCAACAGTCGTTTCGAGCCTGTTACTCCTGATATGGTAAATGCACTGCCAGAATCCTATACGGTAAGTGTGCGAGAAGCCATCAAGCGCGCTGCACAGTCCCAAAATATTACGTTTGACGAACTGGCGGAATACAAGGAGTCGGGGCGTTTTGGCCTCATTCAGACCTTCCGTATTTTCCCGGGTTCAACCGCTTTCATCCGTACATGGCCAATTTATCAAAAAACAAATGATGGTATACGACTTGCCTGGCATGTAGAATTGCCTTATGAAGGTGATTATTGGAGTATTCGGGTGGATGCCCTGGACGGTAGCATATTGGGGGTTGGAAATTATACCGTGTATTGCAATTTTAGCGCAACTGATCATGGTGTAGAACATCAATGTTCATCAGAATTAAATGCTCCTGTCACCACAACCGATGGCTTGGCTGTTGCTGCTTATTATGTGGTGCCATACCCAGGAGAAAGTCCTGCTCATGCCAGTTTTACACTTATTTCGGACCCCTCGGATCCCCAAAGTTCCCCTTATGGCTGGCACAACATCAGTGGAATCGCAGGTGAAACCTTTACGATCACGCGCGGCAACAATACCTACACATACGAAGATGCAGATGCCGATAATAATCCAGGTTATAGCCCTGAAGGTGGCAGTAGTTTGCAGTTTAATTTTCCATTTGACAACAATGCTGCCCCTATCACAAACCGGGATGCGGCGATGGCCAATTTATTTTACGCCAATAATTTCATGCACGACATGACCGCCCAATATGGGTTTGATGAATCGGCAGGCAACTATCAAGCGCGAAACTATTCCAATACGGGCATTGGGGGCGACGAGGTGAATGCAGAGGCCCTGGATGGCTCAGGCACCAGCAATGCGAACTTTTCGGCACCTCCTGATGGAAATAACGGGCGTATGCAGATGTATATCTTCACGGCATTCAACCCAAATGGGGTGGATAAAGATAGTGGATTAGACAACGGTATTGTGGCACATGAATTCGGACATGGTGTGTCTATTCGATTAACGGGAGGCGCATCCAACTCTTCTTGCTTGTTCAATCAGGAACAAATGGGTGAAGGCTGGAGCGACTATTATTCCCTGATTACCACCCTTAAGCCTGGAGATACCCGCAATAAGTTACGCCCTATTGGCACTTATGCGCTCGGTCAACCGCTCAATGGGGCTGGTATTCGCAATCAAGTATATTCAACAGATATGTCGGTGAATACCTACACGTACGAAGATCTGAAATTTACTTCAGGCCAGCAACATAATGTTGGCGAATTATGGGCAACGATGTTATGGGATCTTACTTGGGATTTGATAGACTCGATCGGTTTCGATCCGGATCCAATTCATGGTCAGGGTGGCAATAATATTGCGCAAAAACTCGTCACCGAGGGCATGAAATTACAACCTTGCAGTCCTGGTTTTGTAGATGGACGCAATGCAATTTTACAGGCAGATCAATTGTATTTTAATGGTGATTACCAATGTATGATCTGGAAAGCATTTGCGCGCCGCGGACTTGGTTATTCAGCAGACCAAGGAAGTTCCGATAACGTGGTAGATGGAACGGAAGCATTTGATATCCCGCCCTTCTGCCTGATAGCAACCGCGGCTCCTGTGGCGGGTTTTGTGGCAGATCGGACGATTTCCTGCCTGGAAGCATCTACGATTCAATTTTCTGATCAATCACTCAACATCGCCCAATATTGGCTATGGGATTTTGGCGATGGCACAACTTCAACCAAATCGAATCCAGCGCATAAGTACACTGCGGAAGGCACCTATGATGTAAAATTGATCGTGATTAATAACATTGGAACAGATACCCTGTTTTTGCCTAATTACATCACCATCAGTACTTTGCCAGCGCCAATTGCCCTGGATACGCTCATTTGTCCTGGCCAAATGGCCCAATTAAATGCCACACTTAATGACGCAAATAACATTGCAGAATGGATGGATGCGCAGGGAAATGTTTTGTTTTCTGGTACGCAATTTATTACGCCGGTGGTGCTTGAAAACACTAGTTATCTCCTGCGGGAAACGTCTTCGTTTCCTATTAAAAATGTAGGTCCAACATCTTTGGGTGCGGGTGGATTTCACAACACTGCGGACATTGGCAAAATTTATTTCACTGCGGAACGTGGATTTACACTTCGTTCGGCCCTCGTGCGGGCGCAAGGGGCTGGTAACCGCAATGTTCAACTGTATGATGAAGCGGGTAATGTCTTGCAATCGTACTCAATCTTTATGGCCAGCGGACAAAAACGGGTAGATTTGAACATTGTAATCCCTGGTCCAGGAAATTATGCACTCGGTGCTGGCCCCAATACCCGGTTATTCCGCTCCAGCGATAACGTCAATTATCCGTACATCCTAACTGATCTTGTACGCATTACAGGTGCCGGTAATGGACAAAACCAATTTTACTTCTATTTTTATGATTGGGAAGTGCAAGAAACAGCTTGTGTTAGTGCAACCAAGGTGGTAAACGTATCAGTAAGTGCTGGCCCCTTGGCAAACTTCAGTGTTGCTACAAACAGTACCCTGGCAAACTTTATGGATCTTTCTACGGGCAATCCAACTTCCTGGTTTTGGGATTTTGGAGATGGCGTTACTTCGGTGGAAGCAAATCCACAGCATAATTATGCTACCTTGGGTGTTTTCCAAGTTTCCTTAACGGTTGGGGATGGTAATTGTCTGCATACTTTTTATAAAACGGTCGATTTTACATCTAGCAATACCTTGTTGGATGCCGATATATTATCAGTGCAAATGGTTCCTAATCCTGCCAATTCCCAGGTTACCGTGTATTTAAAAGGCATTTACAAGGGACCTGCACGCGTTAAATTGCATAATGCAGCGGGAAGTTTGATACGGCAACTGGAAATGGATACCCAATCTGGTTCGGCATTTAATGTAAATCTGGAAGATTTGGCTTCCGGTGTTTATTTTGTAAAAATTGAAACGACGATGGGCGTGTTGGTCCAAAAACTAATTTTGCGTTAACATCGTATGTAATTATAAAAAACTTGAGAAAACAGAAGGGTCGGGTATTGAACAAGGTCGGTGTATGGAGGTGTGGGCTGCTCCTGGTATTGGGTTGTATGTTTTGGGAAAATGGGATGTCTCAATCGACGGTTGCTTCGGATACAACTTTTAGGGTATTTGGAGTCCCCATAGCGTTTTATACGCCCGATACCCGATTGGGTTTGGGCGCTGCGGGTATTGTTTCTTTTCGCGCAAAAGATGCTCCCCAGCGCTCCAGCATCACGTTTAGCATGGCTTACACGCTGCGCAAACAATGGCTGTCCTGGTTTCCCTATCAAATTTACTGGGACAAGGGGCGCAAATTGGCTTATGGCGAGGTTGGCTATTATCGGTATACTTACCAGTTTTTTGGGGTGGGTAACCGTATCCCCAACAACTATTTGGAAAGTTATCAGGCCAATTATCCGCGTATTCGACTTACCGCTTTGCAGCAATTGAACCGCAATAATTTTGTAGGATTTCGGTATTCGTTTGACCAATACAGGGTGGCAGCGAAAACACCCGGCGGTTTGTTGGAGCAAGGTGTTTATTCGGGATCCAACGGCGGACGCAGTTCAGGTTTAGGTGCCGTATGGTTTTATGACACCCGCGATAATCGATTTTTTCCGAAAAAAGGCGCTACAATCGAAGTTACATTTCAAGCGGATGCTCCCTGGACTGGTAGTGCTTTTAATTTTCAGCGCCTTACTGCCGAAGCTGCGCTATTCCGAACGATTTTCCCAAAGCATGTATTGGGAGTCAATCCGTTGCTGAACCTGGGTTTTGGTCAAATCCCCTTTTTTCTGTTGCATAGCCTGGGTGGCCCTAAAAAACTGCGGGGTTATAAAGACGGAAAATTCAGGGATCAAAATATGGCCCTTCTTCAAACGGAATGGCGTGCCCAATGGCTTAAACGATGGGGGACAGTTGCTTTTGTGGGCGTAGGGACTGTTTGGGGTACTGCGGGCGAGCATGCGGTGTTGCGTCCTAATTATGGTTTGGGGATTCGTTTTACCATTGATCCGAAACAGCAGGTCAACATCCGTCTTGATTATGGCTTTGGGAGCGGGAGTCAGGGGTTTTATTTTACAGTTGGGGAGGCGTTTTAATAGCATATTCTATTAATCTTCAATTTCATACGCATCCAGGTATTTTAGTTTTAAATATTGTTGGTGTTTTGCTTCCATGCTTTCTTTCCCCCCAAACCAGTCAATTACTACCGTTCGCTGCAATAATGTAGGGCTATTGCTTAAAAGCGTTGGATAAGAACTGTGCGGCCAGTCGCGGTAGTCCTTTATTATACCGTGCGATTGTGGGTTAGCGTGGATGTACAGAATCAATTGGGTGAAATAGTCTGGTGCATGTACGTACAGGCGCTTGAAATTCTTTTGGAATAGGCTTCCTACTCGGTTTTCTTGTTTATTAATGGACTTGGCGTACGACATGAAGCAAATCCTGAACTGGTTGCTGATCAGTTTAGGTATTTCTTCAGCGCATTGCGGCAGCGGCGGCGGCGGCGGTAGACTTTCCAGGTTTTCAAAACCTGGAAAGTCTGCCGCTACCGCCGCGTGGATTTCCTCCAACGTACGCACCCGTATCAATAAATGAAAATGATTTGGCAACAAACAGTACGCATATGTGTCCAAATAAAGACTCAAATACTTGGCGTACTTCCCAAGAAAATAACGGTAATTCTCCGCCTTAAAAAACACCGTTTCCCGGTTGTTGCCTCTATTGAAAACGTGGTAATAAGCGCCAGGTACTAATTCGGGGTAATAATCTTTCACGGTTTTGGATGATGGATTAAAAATGCGCGATAAACGCAAAGATTAAACGCCGCCGCAACAGGTTTTGAACAAATTATCAAGACTGTTCAAATCCACAAAACCTATTGCCGTGGTGTAGAAGAGGTTTGAAATCACAATATTCGGGAGAAAACCCATACAGCGCAAGCCCACAGAACCTAAAATCTACAAAAAAAATCAATCCTCCCGAAACGCCTTCAAGTTGTTTTCATTATCTAGAAACATCGCCGGAACCCCGTCCAAATCCAGCACCCGCCCTTTCGCGCACACCGATTTGCCTTTAAACGCCAGTTCCGGGTCATAACTAAAATTCGGAATATCCTCCTTTTTAATAAAAATCGTAAACACCTGATTCGGAAACGCCTTATCCAAATTGAGCAAAATATTGCCATTCCGACTGCGGCGTGCACTGACCACCGTGCCGCACACCTCCACCACATCGCTTTTGCCCATGTACTTTTTCGCTTGCACCGTATTAAAATGGTTGCGGGGCAAGTCCGGGGCAAACAAAGGTTTTACATCATCAGACCCACCCGCATCAGGCAACCAGTCTTGAACAACTAATTGGGCCTCCACCTCATTTTCAACCGCATCGGGCAGCCCTGCGAAAAAATCAAGTCCAGTCAATTTTTCCACCGAATCAATGCTGACGGCAAAAGCAGCAGTTGGTTCCGTAATGGCGCGATTGGGCATGACAAACCCGATCGCCCGTTGATGCTCCAGGTCGAGCGCAATTTTCCAGTACAATTTAGGGATACTCACCTTGTTTACCCCGCGTTCCACCACCGGAAGATCCGGCGTAAGCACCGGACCCGTCACCACATACAATTGCACCCCCTTGTTGCGGTACAAATAGCCGCGGATCTTGTCTTCAAGCATACCCCAGCCTTCACGGTTAAATACACCCAATTGAGGCGACATATTCGAGTAAAAATACGATTCAGAAAGTGCGCGTTGCGACCAGCGAAAATCGGCAGAAGGCGCCAAATGGCCTCGGTCGTAGCCAAAACCGTCATACGAGAACGTACTATCCGGTTTCATTGATTTCAAAAAATAATCGGCTTCTACGGCGCTGCCAGTAGGTACGTCCGGATCGGGCCGAAAATCATTGCTGCGAAAAACCGTCCCGCTGATGACATCCGGTAAAATAATATGTGCCACCCAGCGCGCCTGTTCATGCTCCTCACAATACGCCAGCGCAAGGGCCGAATGACGCACCAGCACATCACCCGCCAGGAGTTTGGGCAATTGCACGGCATCCAGATCGCGTTGTATTTTCTTGAATTTGAGGTCTTCGATTTTGCCTAAAACCCCCAGTTTTTGTTGCTCCAGCGCTTTTACCTCTTGGTTTAACCCGGAAATTTGATCTTCCAGGGTTTGTGCGGCAAGCGTGCCAATAGACAAGTATATTATGCAAAGCAAACAGATACGCATAAAAAAGGATTGAATCGGTTGGAAAGAGCGGAAAAACCTATAGAGAAGAGCAAAAATAAAGCGTTTCTTTGTATTAAATTTTTAAACGTTGAAAATGTTGCCCTATATGCCTTTCTTTTTCGTGCAATTGCTAAAAAACCAAGATATTGGTAGATGCTATCCTATTAAAAACTTCCCTACATATAAGTACTTGTTTTTAATTGTATTTGTGTTCCCTTTAACTTTCCCTGTGTTAAAGGCCCAACCCAAAACAGAAAATAAAAACAAACCTTTTAAATACATTAGGTTCATTAAAGATAACAATGATGTTAGACGAAAAATTGAATTCTGGGATTCGTTGCGTAACGTTAAAATAACTGAGTTGGACCTAAATAAAGCACATCCATTCATTAATTTGAGTGAAAATGTTGTGGGCTATGATGAATTGGATAGTCTGCCTATTTTTAGAGTGCCTGTTGACAAGGTTAAAAATTTAAGACTGAAAATTTGGTCTGATAAATATAACTTACGCAATCCTGATGATAAGGATCCTGTGAAAATAGTTCTTCGTAAGGATTTTAGTTATAATAGCCAAAATTGTACGGCTGTCTTTTATGCTGCTCAAACTCTTTCAGGAAATAAAATTATTTCTACCAGGGGGGTAATCGTTGCATATAATAAAAAAGGCGAAGTTTATTTTAGGTCTGAAAATCTGGATTTAGATCTTGGTCAACCCCAAATTACAGATGACGGAAGATATTTATGTTGTTTGACTGGTGGATACTACGGAGAAGGGCGCACTTCTAATGTTACCCCGGGATGCTTAGTTCTTGATTTACAAAATGGCAAAATATTACACTTTGAACAAGGAAACAATTTTAATGGAATTGGTTTTATTGGATGTCATTATTTTGGAGCACTAAAAAACCTAGATAAAGTTAAAGCTTGTGAATATGAAATACTCAATTGCGATGAAAAGATAATACATTCCCTAAGGCTTACATTTGAAAAGTCTTCCGAATTAATGGAGCAAACTTGTACAGGTTTTAAGTTTAAAGATAAACAGACTGGAAAAGTATATTACAAGTTATACAACCCTGATTTTATAACAAAAAAAATGCAAATAGATGAAAAATAGTCGCTAAATTGACTACGATCGCTCACCCTACAACACCCCAACCCCCAACAGCACCCCAATCACCATAATCATCACAGCCGTAAGGGTTTGTACAAAGCCCAGGGTCACTTTTTTCATAAATCGGGTACCCAAATACGCACCAGCAAAGGCGCTTAAGGTAGCAATCAGCAAAGTACGCCATTCGCCCATCAGTCCAGCCGATTGGAAGCGACTGAAGTACAAGGGGATCCGAATGCCGTCTACCATGCAGGCGATGGCGATGCCTGTGGCAATAAACTGGGTTTTGCTCAAGCCCGCATTGATCAAAAATGCCGAACGCAAGGCCCCTTGGTGCCCACTCAATCCGCCAAAAAAGCCGCTGCACAATCCGCCGATGGTTAGGTATTGGGCCGCAAAATTCAGTTTTTTCAGGGCCGGTATGATTTCCATGAAAGCAAAAAAGATCATTAATGCCGCGATGGTTAATTTTAACAGACTGATTTCCATGATTTTAGTGCCCCATTGCCAGGTATAAAGCGGTGGCGTGCCGCTGATCCAGATCAATACCCAGGCGCCTAAAAATCCGCCCACCACCGAGGGGATGCCAAAACTTATCACCATCGACCGCTTGGCGTCCCGACCTAATAAACTGAGTTTAAACAGGTTGTTGAGCAAGTGTACAATGCCGGTCAACGCAACGGCTACATGGATGGGAAAAAACAAGCCAAAGACTGGCGTTAATAAAGTCCCCAGTCCAAAACCCGAAAAAAGGGTAAGCAACGATGCTAAAAATGCAGTAATTCCAATGAGGATGTCCATACTTGGTTTTAATACGAATGGCCGCTCCCGGGCCGATTATTTTGTTTATAGAACCTAAAATCGAATCACCACTCCCAACCCGTTTTCTGTGGCGCCAATGCTGCTGTGCGCGGGTAACAGCGGCTTCAAGCCTGCGTCTAGGCGGTTGTGGTAAAAATAAGCGCCCAGATCAAAAACGAATAAAAAAGCACCTTGCAAGGCGATACTGCGCCCAAAACCACGCAAACGGTCGCTGTTTTTTGTCACGTTGCCCGCCCGCTCCTGCATCCAGGCGCCCGCCATGATATACCCTACATCCAATCCGGCATTTAACAAAAAGATGCGTTGCAATTTTTGCTGGGCGTTCATACTCTGTAACCAGTCCAATTGCGCAGGGTCGGTATGCGTGGCGGTCCAGATACCCGAAGCCGCCAAACTCAGGTTGATCACGCCCCAGCCTAAGTTCATTTGGTGAAATGCCCGGTTTTGTGGCGTTTTTGCCCGGGCAAGGCCAATTGCGCCCACCAGCACATTGGCGCTGGCCCAACCGCCCAAGACCCACATTGCATTGCGGGTATGCTGCAAACGCTCGGTATTCCAGGCAGGTAAATTAATTTGCGCACAGACGCCAAAGGTACAAAACAAACAAATTGCAATAAATATAACCCGATTGTGATAGTTCATGCGCTTTTTAGGGTAAAAATAGGAAAGATTTTCATAACAGGCTCTTAACTTATGCTTAACCGGGTGGTTCCCAACGTTCGTTAAACGCTACACGTTATTTTAGTCAAAGGAACCAGCAATTATTATCAATTTAAAACTACCATCTCCATGAAAACATTCCTGTTTGTATGTGCCACCTTGCTCCCCATCTTCGTTTCTGCCCAAACCATGCGCTATTTTGAAGTAGCCGTACGCCTCGACCCGAATGGCGGGTTTGATTGGCGGGATTCCAGTTTTGTGGTAGCCGCCAGCGACCCACTTTTGCTGGCCGATATTGATGCGGAACTGGCCTTGCCCATTTCCGAACGTTTCAAACTGATCTATGGAACCTTGGCTGCGGGCAACGGCGGTTTTAACCACAATGGTAATTTTTGGTTCAACTGGCACTTGGTACCCGATCAATGGGGACTGAACGATTTAACCATCGAATTGTGCGATGGTCTCCCATACACTCATGTGGAGTTGGATACTTCGTACTGGATTGGAACGGTAGGCAGTTTTTGTCCTTGGATTGCTTATCTCAAACGGGAAGTAAACCAGCCGGTGGCCGTACGCAATCCACGCAATGCGAAAGGTTTCGATTTCTCCATTTCTCCCAATCCGGCCCAAACGGAAACCTTTTTTACCTGGGAAATGCCGGAAACGGGTGAGGCTTCTCTGACAATTACTGATCGGGAGGGTAAAATGGAGTTAAGAATGTACCTCGGTACGGTTCCGCAAGGTCCGTTTACCAAACAACTGTCTACCACCGCTTTTACGCCGGGTGTTTATGTGGCGATGCTGGAAATAAATGGTAAACGGCGCAGCAATTTGTTTGTAGTAGCGCGCTGAAACCCGGTTTTTTCCAGCCTTACCCAAAATAGACTAAAAAATTACACGATTTATTCTAAAAATGCTGACTTTTGGGCTGTTTGTGCGGCTGTTGGAAATCAACAGACTCCACAAACGGCCCATTTGTTTTCTTCTTAGTGTAATGGAATTTAGTATGATTCGACTTTTCTGTTTGTTCAGCGTGGTATTGTTCGCGCACACCCTCCTTGCCCAAACACCCGCTCAAGACAGCGCGTTTATCCGGGATAATTTCACAAAAAAGGAAGTGCAAATACCGATGCGGGATGGTGTTCGGTTGTTTACGACCATTTACGCGCCTAAAAATGCCGATCAAAAATACCCGATCTTGCTGAACCGCACGCCGTATTCTTGCAATCCTTACGGAAAAGATGCGTTTCGTACAGGCTTTCAAAACATGGAACTGGCCCGCGCAGGGTATGTTTTTGTGTATCAGGATGTGCGCGGTCGTTACATGAGCGAGGGTGATTTTGTGGATGTTCGCCCTTTTAACGCCGAAAAAAAGGCAAAAACGGATGTTGACGAAGCCAGCGACACCTATGATGCGGTGGAATGGCTGCTCAAAAACGTGCCCAACAACAACGGCAGGGTAGGGGTATATGGCATTTCTTATCCGGGTTTTTATGCGACCATGGCCATCCTTGCTGAGCATCCGGCGATCAAAGCCGTTTCACCCCAGGCACCCGTGACCGATTGGTTTTTAGGTGATGATTTTCACCACAATGGCGCTCTTTGCCTCATGGATGCCTTCGGGTTTTACTATGCAGCAGGCTTTGGTTTGCCCCGCAAAGGCCCGGAAACCAGCCACGGCAGACCATTTAAGGGCTGGAATACGCCCGATAATTACAATTTTTACCTAAAAATGGGCGCTTTGCCCAATTATAAGGCCAAATTCATCCGGGATAGTGTTCCTTTTTGGGACGATTTAATGGCGCATCCCGATTACGATGCCTGGTGGCAAGCACGCAACCCTCGGCCGCATTTGCGCAACATAAAGCCTGCCGTACTCACGGTGGGCGGCTTGTTCGATGCCGAAGATTGCTACGGGGCCTGGCGTGTGTATGAGGCCATAGAAAAACAGAATCCGCGGGCACATAGCAACCGCATTGTCATGGGGCCCTGGGTACACGGTGGCTGGGCACGTACGGGCGGTGATCGGCTGGGACACGTAGATTTCAAAGAACAGACGTCGGCATTTTACCGAAAAAACATCGAATTGCCCTTTTTTGAATATTATTTGAAAGACAAAGGCACGATGGATTTGCCCGATGCTTATATATTTCAAACCGGCGAAAACCAGTGGAAAACCTGGAGCCAATGGCCGCCCCTGGAAAAACAAACGACGCCTTATTATTTCCAGGAAAAAGGACGAATTTCGCCTGAAATGCCCAAAAATGCGCTTGGTTTTGACGAATATGTTAGCGATCCGAATAAACCGGTGCCTTATACAGAGGATGTACACCTGCAACGCACGCGCACCTACATGTGCGATGACCAGCGTTTTGCAGCCCGCCGTCCCGATGTGTTGGTGTATGAAACAGAAATACTGAACCAACCGCTTGCCTTGGATGGCACCATAACGGCTGATCTTTATGTAAGCAGCACCGGCACCGATGCCGATTTTGTAGTAAAACTGATCGACGTGTACCCCGATACCCTCTCCTTAGTGGATAATGGTTTGCCCATGGGCGGCTATCAAATGCTGGTGCGGGGTGAAATCATGCGGGCGCGGTACCGCAATAGTTTTGAAAAACCGGAGCCTTTATATGAGGGCACCATTCAGCGTATTAAGTTTGATTTGCCCGATGTAGCACATACTTTTTTACCGGGGCACAAACTGATGATTCAGGTACAAAGCAGCTGGTTTCCGCTGATGGACCGCAATCCGCAGAAATTTGTAAACATCAATGAAGCAAAAGACGAAGATTTTGTGAAGGCCAACCATCGCATTTACCGGAGTGGGCGCAACACTTCCTCGGTTGTTTTACCCATTGTACGTTAATCAGACCAGCCATGTATAGCCACGAAGTTACGATCCGGGTACGTTATGGCGAGACCGATCAAATGGGTTACCTTTATTACGGCAATTATGCCGAGTATTTCGAGGTAGGTCGGGTAGAACTGATCCGTTCCCTGGGTTTGTCGTACAAAGAATTAGAGGAAGTGCACGGGATTTGGTTGCCCGTGGTGAGCCTTGAAATGCGTTTTGTTCGTCCGGCATATTACGACGATTTACTCACCGTGCGGAGTACTTTAAAAGAAATGCCCGATGAGCACATCACTTTCCATGTGGAAATATTAAATGAAAAACGCAAATTGGTTAATTCCGGTCGGGTAAGGTTGTGTTTTTTTGATGCAAAAAGCAAAAAAGTCGTCATGGCGCCCGATTTTTTATTGGAACGGCTCCGGCCCGCTTTTGATTCCAATGCAATCACTGAATAACGGCCCATTATGCGTAAGACAAATTTTGCAGGGCGTGTTCGCCGTTTTTTCAAGTACCATCCGCGGTGGCTTCAACTGATTGATTGGGCAAAAACGCATTCGTTTCCGGGGCTGAAACGGATTCCGCTGTATTATTTGATTGTTTTTATTGAAAAAGAAACACGCAGCGATGCCATTACCACCCGGGCGAACAGCATGGCTTTCAGTTTCTTTTTGGCTATTTTTCCTTCCATCATCGTGTTGTTTACGATGTTGGCCTACACCCCCTTGTACCAGGCTTTTGATGAAATCCTGTACGATTCCATCCATGAAATCATGCCGGGTGAGGCGGGTAAAATGCTGATGCAAACCATTCAAGACATCGCGACCAAGCCCCGCAGCGGGTTATTGTCTTTCGGTTTTTTATTGGCCATTTGGGTGGCATCCAACGGTATGTTATCCATGATGAAAGGCTTGGAAAAAGATTACACCGCTACCTTTAAACGGCGTACCGGTTTTCAAAAACGGTTAATCGCCATTCAACTCACATTTTTATTAGCCCTGGTTTTGGTTGCTTCGGTGGTGTTGGTGATTCTGGGTGAACCCATTTTGCGTTTTGTATTTTCCTACATCAAGGCCGACTTTCTTACCCGGCTTACTTTTTTTGCCTTTCGCTGGGTAGTGGTATTGGGCTTGTTTTACACCATTTTTTCTACCATTTACCGGTATGGGTCTTCCATTCGGCGGCCCATTCCGTTTTTCAATGCGGGTGCCACTGTGGGGACCTTTCTTTCCGTGATTAGTTCCTGGGGCTTTTCCTTTTATGTAGACAATTTTGGCAATTACAACAAACTGTACGGTTCCATCGGGACTTTAATCGTGTTAATGGTGTGGATTCAGTTGAATTGCATGATTTTGTTGCTGGGTTTTGAGCTCAATGCAGGCATTGCGGTATTAAAGGACAGTCGCGGAAAAAAAATTCTGGGCGACAAAAAAAGGGTTGAGTAGAATAATTTTATTTGAATATTTCAAAACGCGGCAACAAAAAGCATTTTTCAATGTTTTTCCGCTTGTATGAAAGACATCCAAACAATTACTACCCTGGGCGCATTACGCGAAAGCGGCTATCAGCCACGCGGCGTAAAAGATGAATTACGCGCCAATTTGATCCAGAAAATACAAAGCAAAGCAGTCATTTTTCCCGGAATCTTTGGTTTTGACGATACCGTGCTGCCCGATATTGAGCGTGCGGTATTGAGCCGGCACAATATTCTGTTGTTGGGATTGCGTGGACAAGCGAAAACGCGGATAGCGCGCATGTTGCTGCACCTCCTCGACGAGTACATTCCGGTCGTGGCGGGCAGTGAACTGAACGACGATCCGATGAATCCGATCAGCCGTTTTGCAATTGACCTGATTGCCGAAAAAGGTGAAAACACGCCTGTTACCTGGATGCACCGCAATGAACGCTATGTGGAAAAATTGGCTACCCCCGACGTGAGCATTGCCGACTTGGTGGGCGATGTGGATCCCATTAAAGCAGCCAATTTGCGGTTGCCTTACTCCGATGAGCGGGTAATTCACTTCGGTTTGATTCCGCGGGCGCACCGTTGTTTGTTTGTAATCAATGAGTTGCCCGATTTGCAGGCGCGTATTCAGGTTTCGCTGTTCAACGTATTGCAAGAAGGCGATATGCAAATTCGCGGTTTTAAATTGCGTTTGCCGCTGGATGTTGAGTTTATCTTTACGGCTAATCCGGAAGATTATACCAACCGTGGCAGCATCATTACCCCGTTGAAAGACCGGATTCAGAGCCAGATCACGACCCACTATCCGACTTCTATCGACGTTGGACGGCGGATCACCGCCCAAGAAGCCAATATTCCTGCCGAACAAAGTTCAAAAATTCGGGTGCCTGAGTTTTTGAAAGACCTGGTAGAAGAAATTGCCTTCAGTGCCCGCGAAAGCGAGTTTGTGGATAAAAAAAGTGGTGTGAGTGCGCGTTTGACCATAAGCGCATATGAAAACCTGTATTCTACGGCCGAGCGCCGCATGATGCGCAATGAAGAAGATAAAACCACCGCGCGGATATCCGATTTTTGGGGCGTGGTGCCTGCGCTGACCGGAAAAGTGGAAATGGTGTATGAGGGCGAGCAGGAAGGAGCGCATGTAGTGGCATTGACCATCATCGGTGCGGCCTTGAAAAAAATGTTTTTGCAGCGCTTCCCGAATCCAGCCAAATTGAAACGCGGACAGGAACGCGATCCTTATGGAGTCATCAAAGCCTGGTTTGCGGCTGGGAATAAAGTTGATTTGCTGGTCGATTTGCCGAACAACAAGTTTTACCAGGAATTAGAGCAGGTGGCAGGTTTGCGCAAATTAGTAGAAGCGTCGAAAGTAGACGAAACCGAAGTGTACACCTTTATGGAATTGGTGTTGCATGGATTGTCGGAAGCGGAGGTGTTGAGCAAAGAATTCCTCGACAATAAATGGCAGTTTAAGGACTACTTGGCGGGCCAGTTAGACGCAGAAGACGATGACGACATGCGCGATTTATTCAATTAAATCGTACTTTTGAGCAATGGCAGACGACACCTTATCCTGGAAGTTTCGATTCATCGCAATCGCGTCCGTGTTGGGCGTGTTGGGCGTGATTCGACTATATACTTTGGAGTTTGGGGTGTTTTCTAACACCATCCACGCGCAAATGCTGGTGGGGCTGTCTATATTAATCGGATTGGTGATCAGCGGCAGTCTTTTTTATGCGTTTCGGGCGCGTTTTTTACCGTTGGAACTGCATTTGCCCGAGTTTTTCAGCATTTTGATTTTTACGATATTCCTGAGTCCGCTGTTGGGTAGTTTACTCAACCGCGGACTTGGGCGTACGGAATACCATGCTTTCGAGTTTTTGACTGAAAAACCCTATGTTTCCAGTACTTATGGTATGATGTTGCACCATCGAGTGCAGCAAATGGGTTATTTATTAGAAGTAAGAGACCAGGGTGCGTTGCGCCAATTTCGGTACAAAAGCCAGGCTTATTATCCACTTACCAAGCCTGGGGATCCGATTTTATTGCCCATGCGCGTAGGCCTTTTTGGCTTTAGGGTACTGTTACTACATTAAATTGCGCCTCGTTTTTCAAACTGGCATACTTTTGTATAGTAATATTGTTTGATATGCAAACACAACTATTACTGCTCGCTCTACTATTGGCAACGGGGCCCCTTTCGGCACAATATGTCCCCTTTTTTCCTGATGCATTTATCGTCACCGCAAAAGCTTTGAATTTGCGAGAAGCGCCCGATTTATCTTCTCGTAAAATTACAACCCTTTCTCGCGGTAACATTGTCAGCTTCATAGAAGCACATAACAACGGAGAATATGTGCAGGCCGATACCAGCGCACCGTATGCGCCTTGGTTCAAGGTGCGCTACAAAGACAAAACAGGCTACGCTTTTGGCGCTTATTTGGAAGGAACCTACCAACTATTATATGAAGATGATATTATAGAAAGCATTCCACCACTCAACTGGTACGGTGTGTTCACACGGGACACTTTTTCGGATGAAATACGGAAAGTATCCCCTAAGATTTTGGAAGAATACAGTGAAATGTATGGCACGAAGGTGAAAGTGCTTAAAACCGATCAAAAAGAGCAGAGTAAATTCCTGATAGGCACCACAGCAACCCTGAAAACGGGGTATGTTGGGCCCTTAGGTTCCTATAAAATAGGCGATTTTTACATGGCCGATGGGTTATTTCCGGGTTCTCAACTCAGCATTTATCCCGGCCAGGAGCCCAACGATACCAGTTTTAAAGCCGCCTATCAATTGGCGGCAGTAGGTTGTGCCAAGTTTGAAAACGATTTTGTGCAAATCCGCGATTACCATTTATACTTGGTGGATTATGGCCCGCAACCGGCTGCTCGTCAAGACCTTACGCCTTGGGTAACGCCTGAATATCCAGACCAAAGTCCCAGTGTGAGCCTGCTGTGGTACGGCGACCTGGACATGGACAACAAGCCGGATGCGATTATCCAGGACTGTCCGTTTGAAGCGGGTTGTCGGGCGTCGTTGTTTTTATCGTCGGTAGCCCCGAAAGGGAGTTATTTGAAGAAGGTTTGCGAGCATTTTTGGCCTGGGGAGTGAAATGCTTTGTAGAGTAAATACCGCAATATTTAAAATAAATTTGGTAGGAGGACTGGAAGATTTACAAAAAATTGCGGCATGCATACCGCAATTTTTTGTAAATTCCCGCTCTACCGCCCCACCTTCAACACCCGACTAGCCACCGCCCCGTTTTTCCCCGCCACCTGCATCACATAGCTGCCTGCAGGAAGTTGTGTGCCATCAAAGTGTACATGGTGCAAACCTGCGGGCAAATTGGCAAAATTTTCTTCCAGTACCACTTGGCCCTGCTGGTTGCTCAGGGTAATGTGTATCGGACCGGCATTGCGCACCGCAAATTGCAACACAATCTGGTTCAAAAATGGATTTGGAAACAAAGAAAGGTTGATGATTGCGTCGTTGGCCAACAGGATGACTCCTGTAGTTGCATTGGCCAACGGTGCCAGCGGTGGGTAAGTGCCAGCCACAGAAACGGTGCCTGCATCCAGGTGACGCGATCCGTTTTGGGTGCCCCAACTTGGGTTTACGGTAGCGGTATAGGTTTTTTGCGCAACATCCGAAACGAAAACGTAATCGGCTTGGGTTCTTTCGGGGGTAATATTTAGAATGAAGTACCCATGTTGTTGCAAATCGACAAACTTGACATGGGGATTGAGGGTTTGCACGAAAGCAGGAGTTACTGTTAGGCCACCATTGGAAGAGGTGATGCTGGTGGCTACAAACTCTACGGCGGCAGAATTAGCGCCACTTGCTGGGACATAGTTGGGCAAGGGCAGGTCGTTGGCCCAGGCCGTATGAATATCACCCGTGAGGACGACAGCATTGTCGATATTTTCCTGGATTAATAGATCGTATAGGCGCTTGCGTTGGGCAGGGTAGCCATCCCACTGATCGGGATTGAGGACGTTGCCAAATGCGGTAAGGGGGGCCATCATCACTTGCTGACCCAGGATGTTCCATTGGGCGGTGCTGGTTTTTAGTCCGTTGGCTAACCAATTGAATTGCGCGGGACTGATGATAGTACGATTGGTATCGTTGGTGGCCGGGTCGCCTGCAGCGAGTTGTTCGTTGCGGCCTTCCAGGCGGGTATCGAGCATGTGTAATTCGGCCAGATCGCCGAATTGGAATTTTCGGTAAATTTCATCGGCTGCTACAACGTTTTCGCGAATAGGCATCCATTCCACATAAGCCTGTTTACCTGCTGCTTTTCGGTCGCTCCAAAGGCCTTCGGTGGCAGATGTGTGGTTTTGTGCCCCATCGGTCCAGGCATTATTGGCCGTTTCATGGTCGTCCCAAACAGCAATCATGGGTAGTTGCTGTTGAAGCAGGCGCAAATCGGGGTCCAATTTGTACAAGGAATGTCGGAGGCGATAGTCAGAAACCGTGATGATCTCGTTGGCAGGTTCGTGGTTGCGATCGGCCAAAGCAGAAGTCGCCGCGTATTCGTAAATATAGTCTCCTAAATGCAACACGACATCCACGGTATTGCGCAAGGCCAGGTCGCGGTAAGCGTGGTAATAACCGTTCTGATAATCTGCGCAGGACATGACGCCCATACGCAATTGATTTACGGCACCGGTTGGCAAGGTTTTGGTACGTCCAATTAACGACTTATGCCCTTGATATTCAAACTGATAGTAGTACCAGTTGCCAGGTAGCAGGTTACCGGCATCTACTTTTACGGTATAATCGCGGGCTGCGCTGGTACCTGCCACACCACTGTTGACCACATTGTTGAAAAGCGTGTCTGTTGCAATTTTCCAGTTTACTTGCAAGGTATCCAGGGGGCTATCGAGTGTGATGCGGGTCCAAAGAATCACCCTGGTTTGCAACGGGTCGCCAGAGGCAACGCCGTGGTAAAAGGGGGCCAGGGTGCTATCAGGCATCGAACGCAGGTTTTGCGCGGTGGCCGATTGCAGGATAAATGCAAGGAAAACAGATAAAAAGACCGTGTTTTTCATAGATATTGGCAATAAAAGGGTGTTGCTTCACAATTGATTTGCGAAGATGCCAATAAACTTACGGACTACCTGTAAAACGAATGTGAAGTTTTATGTTGCAGTGGTTTATTTTTGCATAACCAGCATGTCGACATTCCATAAACCTTCATCGCCCCATTCATAACAAATTACGCCAACTTGCAAGCCGGTATCCTTGCCACTTTCATCCAGGATGTCCCAGACCTCCGCGTGTAAGCCGATCACTTTTTTAGGTTGGGTGCGTACCAGTTTAAAATCTTCCGGTACATATTCTTTGAACAATCCACCCAAATCAAGCGCCCAATTTACGGCGTCATCCGCGTTCAAGCCGTCTACCAGGTTATTGCAAATCCAATATTTGCCATTGTCACCCAGCAGGATGGTGGACGATTTTGCAACACTAACGGGCAACATGCAGCGTAAGTAAGCGGGATTAGTTTCGAGGGGCTTTCCCCGAATAGATTGGAATCCGTTGGCTTTTGCGCTAATTTGCTTAGAAATAGAGGCGAAAAAACGGTTATGTTCATCACCAGGCCAGGTGGTTGGGAAAGCCAGGTGGGCGAATGGCGTGAAGTTAGTAGGTAGTGTAAACAGGTCCGAGCCTTCCCATTCGGTGCCGGGCAGGTTGGATGCTACGACCAATTTGTTATCAAATGCCCAGGCAATTACCATGGTGCTATCGTTCATGCTCAGGATCCACTGGTCGGATTCGCCGGGATAATTGGCTGGACCTAACATTTCAAATGCGGCCTCCCGGCGGATTCGATCGTCTGAAAATTCGACGACGAACTCATATAAGGGAAGGTTGCCATCGGCATCAAAAAAGTAGGTAATATTGGCTAAACCAGCCTGGTTGATAGAGTCGATCGCCTCGGTTCGGAATCCGCGAGATCGGTCGATAAACAAATTTTTGGTCGTATTGGAAAGCAATTCCTTTTCGGAGAGGCCAAGTGTAACACCATCGAGGTTGGTTGCGACGATATTAATCGTTTCTGACACGTTAATCTGGGGTTGGCCAGGCAATAAAGCCATTACCAACCAGGTGAGTGGAAAGTTCATGAAGCGTATATTAAATGTGAGAAGTACTGAAAAAAAAGTAGTACAAAAATACTGTTTAAATTATTGCCTACCGTTTTTTCTTGAAAATCGTCCGCTATCTGTCAATTATTGAGCTTTTTATAGTTGGCACTTAATTTGTGTTAAAAAAACTTGACCTTAGTGCATTGCACTTAATTCATCTAAAACCAGACCTGCCTTGACCGAAGATATCATGAACAATTTGGATACGCAAATTTATGATTTTCAGGAGTTGAATTTGCTTCAACATCTTGGAGCAAACGATTTAGCGACTTATTCACAAGATCTCCGTGGTCGATTTGTTACCCTGAATACTGTATTTTCCCAACTGCTGGGAGCCAGTGAAGAGCAGATTTTACAGACGGGCGGTTTTACCTCTTTTTGTCTGCCAGAAGATGTGGAGCGGGTAAATATCAATTTCCAGCGTGCTTGTGAAGGGATTCCCCAACATCTCGAATCCGTGGGGTTGGAGGGCATCACCGGGAAGCGCTTGTTTGTTGAATTGACCAACTTACCCATAATTGTCGATGGAATAGTAAGCGGCATTTATGGCATTGTAAAAGATGTTACGGAGCGTATGGCCGCCGAAGCAGCCCTAAAGGAAAATAGTTCGTTGAACCAGCAAATTCAAAAGATGTCTCATCTGGGCAATTGGACCTGGGATGTACAGTTAAACCAAGTGGTATGGTCAGATGAACTATACAATATATATGGCTTGGATAAAAATAGTTTTAAGGCCACTTTTGAAGGTTATTTGGAGCTTTTACACCCCGAAGATCGGGCTGCTACGCAACAAACCATCATCCAAGCGCTACATTTACAACAAGATGTAATGTTTGAAGAGCGGATTGTGCGCTCAACGGGGGAAATGCGGTATTTGCAATCCTGGGCATCCGTTACCGTAGATGTGAAAGGGATGCCGGTCAAAATGTTTGGGGCCTGCTTAGATATTACCGAACGAAAAAAGTCGGAAAGTGAACGCCTGGCACTTATTGAAGAACTTACCAAGACAAATAAAGATCTAAAACAGTTTTCGTACATCACTTCCCATAATTTGCGCGGCCCTGTCACCAACTTGATCGCGATGGTTGATTTGATTGAGACAGCCCAAATTGAGGATGATCGGACCCTAAAGTTAATTCATGGTTTTAAAGCATCGACGCATCAATTGAATGATACCCTGAATGACCTGATCAATATTCTGATTGTAAAAAGTAATACAAATTTGGAAATGACAAATTTGACTTTTAGCAGGGTTTTTGAAAAGGTTGTACAATCCATCCAATCTATAATTGAAGGTGCCCATGTAGCCATAAAGACTGATTTTAGTGCAAAGCAAATGGTAGATTTTAATAGCGCGTACATGGAAAGTATTTTTTTAAATTTACTAACCAATGCGATTAAATATGCACACCCACATCGGCTATTGCAAATTACCGTAAAATCGAAGGTTGCAGAAGGTAAAACGCAGCTTGTTTTTGCTGATAATGGATTGGGTATGAATATGGCAAAAGTAAAAGATCGCATTTTCGGATTACACCAGCGGTTTCACAACCACTCTGACAGCAAAGGCATTGGATTATATCTTACGCATGCTCAATTGACAGCCTTAGGCGGTGCAATCACGGTAGAAAGCCAGGAAAATGTAGGCACTACTTTTACAATTACTTTTAAATCATAATGCAATGATTCCTATCGTAATGTGTGTCGATGATGATACCATGGTTCAGATGTTGAGCAAACTGATTTTTGATGAAACGGCTTTTTGTCGCCTTGTTATTCCTGCATTGCATGGGGCGGAAGCGTTGGATTATTTTGAAAACCAGGCTGCAATCAGTGCATCCAACCGGCAATGGCCCGACCTCATTTTTTTGGATATCAATATGCCTGTAGTTGATGGCTGGGGCTTTTTGGATGCTTACACTGCGCAGTTTGCGGGACTTCATCCGAGTACAAAAATTTTCATGCTGTCATCCAGTGTTGACCCAGCAGACCGCGAAGCATCCCTTCAATACGACCTGGTGGTCGATTTTGTGCCAAAACCTTTGTCAAAAAAGGTCATCGCTGAGTTAAAAACACATCCAGAATTGATATATTTCTTTTCTTAAAGCATTTGTCAAGAAAATATTGTTAAATATTTAAATTTATTTGGAAATTTAAATTGGGTTCCCACATCTTTGGATCAACCAAAAGAACTCCCAATGAAACTGTTGTCAACCCCGACGCCTATATCCCTGTTGCGTGCATCCTTGCCGCAACAGGGATATTTTTTAGGCCCCCCGCGCACCGTGTGCCGCAATTCCCCGCTTGATTTTTTGAACCGCTTGATGAAACGTGTAAATAGGCCGTAAAGGATCTTTCTCACGTTGGAGCATTCCTGTATTGAAACCCAATGCAAGGCTGTAGCCTTGTGCCCATACCCAATTATTTCAACCCTTTAAATTTCCAAAAAATGAAAAACGGAATCGTTTTCACCCTCCTTTGCCTGCTTTTAACGCAGTTTTCCTTCGCTCAAAGCGATTTAAACAATCAGACCGACCGTCTGCTTTTTGAAAAAGAAAGCGCGGCAGCCTTAAATTCAGCGGTGGTTTGCCCCGCGAATCCTTGCCCTTGCTCGGGCGGATTTACCCAAATGCAGTTGTATTATTTTGGTGTAAATAATGCACAAATCCAGGTGTTTGCCGATTTGAACTTAACCAATTCAATTGCAAACTGGTCGGGGGTAAATGGCGGACAGTTGCTGACCCTCAGCGGTGCTGGACAAATAGGCGGTGTCCTGCCTTTTTACATTTACCTGCGCGTGACGGAGCCTGGTGGACGGGTGTGTGTCACCAAAATTTATGCACGTTGTCCGACGAACGCCTGGCCGGGTGCGCTGGATGATTTGCAGGTAATTGGCAAGACCTTTGGCGATTTTACAGTGTTTTCTGCGACCGATTTGGGCAACAACATCACGTGCGATTTGTCGAACGTTAGCCAGGATTGGCGCGTTGGCGGCAATATCGTAAGCAGTGCATTGAACACCTTGGGCACCCGTAACCTCGAAGATGTACGCTTTATTACTAATGATGCTGTGCGGGCAGTGTTGACCCGTACGGGCGATTTTGGTTTGGGCAACACCGCACCCACTGCACGGCTGCATGTAACTGGTAATACCTTGTTAGCGGGTACTTTAAATGTTGCTGATGTTGCGAATATAAATAGTACACTCAATGCAACGGCTCCCAACAATGGTGCCTTGGTCGTGCAAGGTGGTGTTGGTATCGGTAAAAACCTGCAAATCGGGAACGACCTGACTGTGCAAGGTAGTGCCCAAATTAACAGTACCACCGTTTCGACTGCCGCAGGTAATGGCGCGCTGGTCGTTGCGGGTGGTGTTGGCGTCGGACAAAATTTGAATGCAACGGGTTCCATTTCCGCGCAGGGAAATGGCTTGTTTAATGGAAATGTGGGTATCGGAACCAGCAGTCCACTCCAAAAACTACAGGTAGAAGGGGGTGGTATTCAATTGTCTACTGGTGGTCGGCAGTTAAACTGGCGGGTGGATGGTGTGCAAAACACGTTTCAATCGGTTGGGGCCAACTTGTCGCTGCGGGGCACGACCGGCGAACACATTTACCTCAATCCACTTGCAGGCGATGGTAAGGTGGGTATCGGTACTGCGAATACGCCGAATTCGATCGGTGGCAGCGATATTAGTGCCTACCGTTTGTATGTAAAAGGCGGTATTCTGACCGATGAATTGCGGGTACGCACCGGATGGGCGGATTATGTATTTAAGTCAAACTACGCGCTGATGCCGCTTGAATCGGTGGAAGCATTTATTGCCCAACATGGCCATTTGCCGAATACCCCTGCTGAAGCCGTGGTAGAAACGGACGGTATTTCTGTAGGCGAAACAGCGGCCCGTCAGCAAGAAAAAATCGAGGAAATTTACCTGCATCTGATTGCATTGAATAAACAAGTAAAGGCGCTTGAAGCAGAAAATGAAGCATTAAAAGCACAAATTGCCCTGAAAACACGGCGCTAATGGGGTATCCCGATTTTGATTTTATTCAACCTCTAAAACGCAACACGATGTTTTATCAAAAAATAATGCCGGGCCTACTGCTGTGCCTTGTGTGCGCGATCGCACATGCGCAGGAACCGACAACAGTAGGGGCCTGGACCGACTTGCAGGAGGCAAATTTGCCGCTGCGTGGCAAAAAAGCGCCAGAATTGCCCAATAAATTTCGCTTATTTACCCTTGATGTTGAGCAGATACAACTGTTTTTGGATTTGTTGCCGGCAGACTTCTCCAAGCGTGGCAACAAGCCCCAACGCACGATCGCGATCCCAATGCCAGAGGGCAATACCGCCCATTTTGTCATTTTCAGCGATCCAATCATGCATCCGGATTTGGCGCGGAAATACCCCGAAATTCAAACTTTTGCAGGATATGGGGTAGAAGATCCGACTGCCCGCATTCGTTTGGACCTTTCGCCGCATGGGTTTAATGCCCAAATTTTGTCAGATCAAAAAGATGCCGTGTACATTGAGCCCGTGATGGTGGGGGATAATCGGCACCATCTATGTTTTTTCAAATCAGACCGAAGCGTTCGACAGGACTGGCAATGTGGTACCGTGGAAATACCTGAAACCGAGCTGGAACATAAAAATCTGGCCCCTGTTTTTGCGGGTGATTGCGGCAACCGCCGGGAATACCGCTTGGCGTTGGCTGCCACCGCGGAGTACACGGCTTTTCACGGAAATACCGTGGCATCGGCCCTGGCTGCCATGAATACTTCCATGAATCGGGTAAATGGCGTGTACGAACGTGATTTGGCTATTCGGATGATATTAGTAGCCAACACGGATCAGTTGATCTTTACGGATGCGCTTACCGACCCATACGATAATACCAATGGTGGCTTAATGCGCAGTCAAAACCAAACGGAAATTGATATGACCATTGGTTCGGCTAACTACGATATTGGCCATGTATTTAGTACCGGTGGGGGCGGAATCGCTACCTTTAACAGCGTTTGTAACCCTGCATTCAAGGCTTGGGGCGTAACCGGGCGTTCAATTGCAAGTGGCGGACCTGTTGGGGATGCCTTCGATATTGACTATGTTGCACACGAAATGGGGCACCAGTTTAATGCAAACCATACCTTCAATGAAGATGCGGTGGGGTCTTGCGATGCTTCCCAACTTACCCCAAACTCCGCCTTTGAGCCTGGCAGCGGCACCACGATTATGGCTTATGCAGGTATTTGCGGTACTTCAAATGTGCAAGCGAACAGTGATGCTTATTTTCACGCCCGAAGCTTGGAGCAAATTGGAAATTACGTGGTTTCTGGCACAGGCAGCACTTGTCCGGTCCTTATTCCGGTATCGAACACTGCTCCTTCGGTAAATGCTGGCGCTGATTTTACAATTCCAGCCAATACGCCTTTTCGGCTTACGGCTACAGGAAGCGATGTTCAAACGTACTGTTGGGAACAGATGGACAATCAATTAATAAACCATCCGCCCCAATCCACGGCAACGGGCGGTCCGGTTTTTCGTTCTTTTTCGCCAGTGACGAATCCTACCCGGTATTTTCCACGTTTGCCGGTTATTTTGAACCCCGCCCTTCCCAGTATTTGGGAAGTATTGCCGTCGGTAACGCGCACTTTCAACTTTCGGGTGAGCGGCCGCGATGGCTTTTCGAGCGCAGGCTGCACCGCTGAAGACGATATGCAGGTAAATGTGGTAGGAACAGCCGGGCCTTTTGTCCTTACTTCCATCGGGTTGGAGGATAATTGTTTGAATGCGGGCGACAACACGACCATCCAGTGGAATGTAGCCAATACAACGGCCGCGCCAATCAATTGCAGCCAGGTAGATATATGGCTATCCGTAGATGGAGGGCAAAGTTTTAGTATTCTATTAGCGGATAATGTTCCCAATGATGGTCTTCAAGATGTGTTGATTCCTGCCTCAGTGCGAACCTTGGAAGGGCGCATTATGGTGATCGCATCGAACAATATCTTTTTGAGTATCAATACTAAAGATATTGTTATTGATTGTCCGATAACCGTTGTAATTGCACCAGGTACTTTGACGGGTACGGTGCGTGCGCGAGATAAAATATCCGCGAGTGGCATGGTTACGGTGTTGACCAGTGCACAATTACTGGCGGGTACAGAAGTGTTGCTTGCGCCGGATTTTCTGGCGGTAAATGGTTCCGATTTTTTGGCACGCATCCAGCCCTGCGATGCCTGTAATGTGAGCACAAAGCCACTTTTATTGGCAAATGAACAGCCCAACGTGCATTTTTATGAAATGTCAGTACCTGTTGGCGCGCATGTGCGCACGCAACAAGGGGTGGAAATGGGGGCATGGGCTTTCCCAAATCCATTCCGTGATCGGTGTACGGTTGAATTTGAAACAGTAAGCCCCGGATCCATGTTGATTCAATTGTTTGATTTAACAGGCAAACTGGTGCAAACCCTGTATCAATCGGAGCAAGCGCAAGTGGGTAAACAACAGTTAACGTTTGAACTGAGTCAACTTCAGGCGGGTTTTTACACCTGCAAATTCGTGTGCGGTGCGCAGCAACAGCAATTAAAATTGATTAAAGTAGACTAGTCGGCGTCGCAACGTATAACCGAGGCTGTTTCCTGGACGCATTTAAACATACGTCCTTGAAACAGCCTCATTTTAAATGCGCTTCAAACAGGCGGAAAATTCGTTTGTATTCATCCAGCCAGGAACTGGGTTCTACAAATCCATGGTCTTCCAAGGGATAAACGGCAAGTTCCCAGTTGTCCTTTTTTAATTCAATCAGGCGTTGGGAAAGCCGGACCACATCCTGAAAATGCACATTTGTATCGATCATGCCATGGCAAATCAACAAATGGCCTTTCAGTCCTGCCGCATGATAAATGGGGGAACTGCGTCGATAGGCAATCGAATCCGTATAGGGTTCATTCAAAATGTTGGAGGTGTACCCGTGGTTGTAAGCCGCCCAATCAGTTACCGGACGCAGGGCCGCGCCTGCAGCAAATACATCCGGCGTGGTAAACAAGCCCATCAGGGTGATAAAACCGCCATAAGAACCACCGTATATGCCAATGCGTTTTGCGTCAACGCCTTGTTCGGCTACCAGCCATTTGGCGCCATCTACCTGGTCATCCAGGTCTTTGCCGCCCATGTGCCGGTATATGCCGGTGCGCCAATCGCGTCCGTACCCTGCAGAGCCTCGGTAATCAATATCCAGCACGGTATATCCGTGTTCTACCAGGAAATTGTGAAACATGTTTTCACGGAAATAGCGACTCCACCAGCGATGGGCATTTTGGAGATAACCAGCTCCATGCACAAAAATAACAGCAGGTTTCTCGCCTTTTTTACCTTCTGATTCGTACAAACGCGCGTAAACCGGAGCACCATCCCGCGCGGTAAACGTTACAATTTTGGGTGTTCGCCAGGGATAGGATTTAAATTGTGCACTTTGGGAAAAGGTAATTTGTTCTGCTTTTGCCTCCGGTCGATTTTCCTGTACAAACAATTCCCAGGGTTGGGTTGCGGAGGAGTATAAAAAGGCAAAATGGCTACCATCGGGGGCAAGTTGTGCCTGGTTTGCGCCTGCCTGGGTGGTTAAACGTATGCGTTCACCGCCTTTTACCGACATTTTATAAAAATGCTGCTCGCCGGGATGTACCTCATTGGTTTGCAGGTAAAACCACTGCTTGTCCCGGGAAAGTTGCACGGTTTGCACTTCAAATTGTCCTTTCGTCAATTGCGTTTTTACGCCATTCGAGAGGTTAATGGTGTATAAATGCGCATAACCATCGGCTTCCGACTGATAATAAAGGGTTTTTTGATCGGCTAAAAAGCCAATAGCGTCAATGGGGCCATCAATCCAGGCTTCATCGCGTTGCCGGTCGAGGGTTTTTACCGTTCCGTTTGTTGGGTCTAATTGCAAAATCCAGCGGTCCTTATTGTCTATACTATTGACTACCAGGACGGCAAATTTGCTATCAGCAGACCAAATGGGGGCACTGAACTGCACTTTGCGCAGGGGACCTTTTTTTTGTCCAGTCGTATCCTGGGTGGGTCGGTAGTCTTTTACATAATCCGGCAAGTCATAAATGCCTTCAATTTGTTTGATATCAAAGGTGTAAATACTGTCGCGTGCGCGATCATACAGGTAAAACTCATAGCGTGCTTGCAGCCCTCCTACTTTAGATCGGGTGGGTAAATCGGTCGTGAACCCGGATTCTGTTACAAAACTGGGAACGATGGTGCCTTTGTCTTTTGCGCTTTGTACAAGTGTCCAGGTAATAAACTGTTCACTGGGGCTGATTTGCAGGTCCTGGACCCTTTTTTCATCCAGGTAAAATAATTTGGGCCGTTTTGATTTTTGATTTTTTTCGTTCCGTTCCCCTTCATTTTTCCGCTGGCTTCGTTGGTCTAACACCTCAAATAGCGCTAATTGGTCTTTTTTGAGCCATTTTTCTTGTTCATTCAGGCTTGCGGGAGGTTTTACGCTGCCATATTGCAGGTTACTGAGTTGCGTGAGGGCACCATTTGAAAGTTGCAGGCTAAACAAATTATCGCTTTTTTTAAAAATTACTTTATCGCCTGCTGCATTAAAACTGGGGTTTTGTTCATCTTCAACGGTATTCGTGAGTGCCTGAACCATCTTTGTTCGGCAATTATAAAGCATTAAATCGCCGTTTTGAATGTACACTTTTTTGTCAAATTTGGCATCATAAGCACCATAAGGGGCGGGTAATTGCTGACGCACGGAAGATGAAACGGGGTAGGGCTTTTTGGTTCGAATATCTACGGCATAGAGCGAATCCGCTGTTTTAAGGGTTGGATTCCAGTAAAAATAAACCGTTTTACTGTCTTCTGACCAATAGAAGTTGGAAGGCAGGGCTCCGACAGAAACATTAGGGTCGGCCATAATTTGGTCCAAACTCAATTGCGCAGACAAGGGGGCTGCGAAAAGCACAAAAAGCAATACCAGTTTGTTCATACGCTTATTTTAGCTGGGCTATTTGCTCCATTTTAAGGTTTCAATGAGATGATTGAGGTCTTTTTTCATAAAAGCAACCACGGGTGCCAACGAATCGGGTCGGGCCTGGGTGTTAAAATAGAGTGCTCCACGCAAAAAGTTACGGGTAGAATCAGTCAGAAAAAACTGATATGAAGAGGCCGCCGGGCCTTCTACATTAAAAATGATACCGTGGACATGGTCGGCACTACGTCGCACCACTTGTTCGTCGATGAAGCTGGCTTTTACGTTGTGCTTGTTGGTCATTTCAAAAGCATCCTTTACCAGTTCGTCAAAATCGGCGCGGCTATTAATTGGGTTGTAGGAGCAGTAAATTTTGGCGTTCAGTCCCGGTACTAGGAGGTTAAACCAGCAATCGCTTATGGGTTTTTCGTCAAAAAAACTGGTATCGTGTTCAATGACCGCGTATTTGGGCATCTCAAAAGTGAAATTGCAATAATTTTCCCCAAACGGTACATAAGATTTTTCAGGGTAAACGACTTTTGGGTAGGCGCGTGGCTTCGGCGATTCGATTGTTTCCTGGCAGCCGAAACAAAACATGCCGCACATTAAGGTGCTTAAAAATACATAAAAACGGGTGGATAGCAGCACTTTCATACGTTTTTTAAGATGATCAAGGCTAAAAAAAGAGTGTTCCACAACGCATTACCCGTGGGTAATTCTGGTGGAACGCGCAAAGTTCTTCAAATCTGTGATAAAAGCAGGAGGAATTGTTCTTTTTTGAAAAGCGCAATTGGATTTAAGAGCAATGTTAGAAAAGAAAATAGAAGTAGTTTTTTCATAAAACTAATGTTTTTCCGACACATAAAACAAGGTATCGATTTTTGCGCGGCCATCCAGGGAGATGGTCACCGGCAGGCTGCCAAACACCTCATGGGGATAATGCAAGCTGTCATACCCAAAGCCAATAATCCAATGGCGGCCTTCCGGAACGGATTGGATGCAGCCTTTCGCATTTTTTCCGGTTCGGAAAGATGCGTCGAAATAGGAAGGTGGGTTGTTATAGCCGGGGAACGTATCCGCATTGTACTTGATATACAACGTTGCATCGGGAATCAGTTGCCCATGGTGGGTGGTGGTGAGGCAAATTTCACTCGGAATAGAGATGAATTCCGGTGCGGCAGGGCGACAAGCTGGCAGCAAGGCGAGTAAGAACCAATAAGCATGTTTCATAGCCGAATGACTGGTTAAAAATAGCATCATAAAAAAAGGCGGGTGCATTTGTTCAAACTGCGGAAACAATGCACCACGCCCTTTTTTAACGCATAGAATGCTTAGTGGTTGTGCACATGGTCGATAATAAACATATCGGCATAGTTATCGGCAAAACTTGTGGATGTGCTTGCTCTTTAACAAACGCGTTGTTTTATATAAAATCTATTGTTTTTGCAAATTCCACGATTTAAGGCGTTTCTCATAACGTTGGCGGTTGATTGGCCAGGCATTTTTATCGAGGGATGCTTCCAGTTCTTCGTTTAGTCCTTTTAAAATTTGCGGAAAAAAGTCAATACCGCTGCTTTTTTCTACGGCGTCAATGGTGTATGCATAATCCATAACGGGGCGTTCGCTAACCGTATTGGGGAGCATGAAGGCGATGGCGCGTTGCTGATCGGGCGCATATAATACTTTAAAATAATAGGAAGGAATTGTAACTTTGCTGAATCCAATTTGTCCGAGCGCCTCCTGACGTAACATTGGACCTGTTACTACGTATAATTGTCCAAAACGGCGGGCCCAGTCGCGGGTAAGTTCTTCCAGTTCGCGCCAAATCCCTTTGTTAAAACCGGGTACTTGTGGACTAATATTACTCATCAAAAACGTTTCATCGATGGCATTTTCGTTGAATGCCATATCTGCGGCGGGGCACAGATGGCCTTTGTCGTACCCGCTTGAGCTGTAATCGCGTGGCGTTGCACTTTCTGTACGTACAGCAGGGTCGGGGCGAAAAGTATTTGGGCGTTCGGCCCAATTTTCATTCAGGCGCGCACGGGTGAGGTGGTATGCGACCCAGGATGCCTGTTCGTCATCTTCGCTGTAAGAGAGGCTGAAATAGGTATGGTGTATCAATTCACCATCGGTTTCCGGGAGCATTTCGGTGGGTACGGTTGGTGCATTTTGGGGGTTTTTGTTGGTTTCAGCCGCAACAGTCGTGGTATCCGGTATTTCCAGGCGTTTGGGACGTGGTGTTTTGCTGTTGTCGGGATTGCCGGAAAATTGGTTGAAAATCAAAAAAGCAAAACCGGCGAGGATGGCGAAAAGCCCGGATTTGAAAATAAGGCTTCCTGAATCAGCAGTAGCATTGCGGGCCATAATCGGTTCGAGTGTTAAAAATTAAACAAAAATGTGTGGCAAATATAAACATTTTGTTAGGTCTGCGACATTTATTGCATTTTTTTTATCCTACCAAATTTTTTGGTATGATTTTTAGAATATTATGAAAGTCGCAGGTTTTAAAATATAAAATGTTTTTTTCAGCAATGGCTGTAAATTCATTTTGAATGTTTTGCTTTGCGCCGCCAAATTATTTGTCATATTCCGAATACAACTACGCTATGTCGAATCTTCTTCGGTTATCTTCTCTTGTATTTCTCTTTTGTATTTTATGTGCACATTCCCGTCAGGCTACTGCTACCTTGCATGGTTTGATTATGGACGAGCGCAACCAGCCCTTAATGGGCGTAACAGTTGTGGTAAAACATCTTCCCACCAATACCTTTCGTGGCACGCTTACCGAAAACAACGGTGCCTATGAATTGCGCAATTTGCGGGCGGGCGGGCCGTATTTGCTTACACTTTCTTATACGGGCTACAAAACACAGTACCGCGATAGTTTGATTTTAAATGAAGATGAAATTAAGCAGCTGGATTTCAAAATGCAATAAGGTCGCCCTGTAGTTAAAATATAAAGGCTATCTTGCCATTTTTCACCCTGAACGTAGAGAAAGATGCAGACAGCCTTGCCTTTTAAAGTAGAAAATATACGTTTTGATATAGATGATGATGGTTTTGTTACCATATGGTTTGACTTAACGGGCGATCGGTTTGCTGATTTGGAAGCCATGACCAATATGTTTGTTGATTTTGGTGATTTCATGGACGATTTACAAGCCCATGAGCGCGTTTTTCACGATAAAACCCAACAAAGTGCCAAGGACAGCGATGACCAGGATGTCATTCTGGCACGTTTGGATGCTGCTAAAATCAACTGGCCTTCTAGTTTACAGCATTATCTTGCACGTCAGGCCAACCTCGAGGCCATTGAAACGGAACGGCTAGACTGGTTGAATGCGCGGCGCAAACGCGCGCTCGATACCGCTTGGGAGGCTTTGAGCGCTGCCGGTCAGAATTCAGATCCAAGTTGGGATGAAGTTGCCAATCGCTTGATTGATGATATGAATCAGGCGGTCGTAGCCCTTTATCCGGAATTGGCGCATGGCAGTACCACACAGAATGATCAATTGCGGGAAATGCTGGAGTTTCATATGCGGCGTCTGACCAATGAGTTGGTGGGCATGGTGAAACAAAATCGAGACGCTCAATAAGCGTTTTTCCTAAAATACAGCGATACTTTTTTACTTAAATAAAATAAAGAAGGGCAAGAAACATCGAAGTTAAACTTCGACATTCCTTGCCCTTTTATTATTCAGGCCTACTTGTCAGACAAGTATTAGCGTACGATGATCAACTTTTCAGTTTTGATCGCGTTGCCCGCCTGGATTTGTACAAAGTAGAAACCAGCTGTCAGGTTGCTTACGTTCAAGCCAATTACTTGGTTGCCTGCTGCTACGTTTTCGTCCAGCAACGTACCGAAATTGGTACCGTTCATGCTGTAGATCGTAACATTCAAGTTCACGTTTTCTTTCAGATCAATTTCGAGGTTTGTGTAGTCACCTGTAACTGTCGGGAACAGTTTCAAAGTATTTACAACTTGGTCGAAGTCTTCTGTGCTGGTTACGCAATCTGCAGCGCCGCCTTTGAAATCAGCCCATTTACAAGTCCAGTCATTGATGCTGCCGTTTACACGACCAAATGCACCGCTGTAGTTTACGGTTGTAAAGAAGCTGTTGTTCAAGCGCGTCGAAGAAACGAATGAACCGTTTGTCAATACAGGCGACAACAAGTTTGGTACTGCGTTTGGCAGATCCACGTTAAATGGATTTGTCAACTGAACACCATTTGTAGAAAGGTAAGATTGGTTACCCCAGCCGTTGGTGTTGTACCAAGCGGTTACGTCAAAGCCAGCAGCGTTGGTATTTACAACGGTTGGAGCACCAGCGATCGAAACATTTTTAACCTCCAGGAGGTTCGCTGTTGCATTTGCGCCTGTGTTGTTACCGTCAATACGGATACCTGCATTTGGCCATGCACCTACGAAGATCGTGTTAAAGATCGACTGTTCTGTGTTACGGCGCAACAAAGCACCACGGCTGAAGAACTGTGTAGCATCAACTGTACCAGGCGCAATCATCGTTGCATTAGTAATGGTTGCAGCTGTTTTTGGTGTTGCAGTCGTTGCGTTGGCGTCGTTGTCAGATTCGAAACCGTTCGAAGCACCGGCAGCATCAGAAACTTGTGGGTCGCGAACGCCCAACAGGAACTGAAGGTTACCAGAGAAACCGTTGTCTGTATCGAAATCGTCATCCAAACCGCGGTAAGCGATCAAGTGTTTCGCGTTTACGTTACCACCGAACCATTCGTAAGAGTCATCGTTTGAGTAGCTTACTTGAACATAGTCCAAAGTAGTACCGCGACCAACGCCACCCATGGTCAAACCATTGATTTCGTTACCTGGTGTGATTACGATACCAGGATATTCAATACGTACATAGCGCAATACACCGCTGTTGTCATTATCGTATTGGCTTGCAGGACCAGCAAGGTCACCGTTACCAAACAGACCGTCGCCGTTTGCGTTGTTGATGTCACCTTCTACTGCTTGCAAACCAGTTGTTCCGTTGAAAGAACCGTTGGTGCTAGCGCGACCCAAGATAATCAAACCACCCCAGTCACCTGCAGCAGGTGTAGCCGAGCTAGATGTGAAAACGATTGGAGCATCTGCTGTACCATCCGCAACGATTTTAGAGCAACGAGAAACGATCAAAGTACCGCGTGTTGCTTTGTCACCTTTAATTACGGTACCTGGCTCGATGGTCAAAGTAGCGCAGTTTTTCACATATACGAAACCGTTCAAAGTGTATTCTTTCGCATTTGTCCAAGTAGTGTTGGTTGTGATGTCACCAGAAATTACTTCAGGCGCGCAAGGACCTACACCACCAGAGAAACGTGCCCAACCGCAAGTCCAGTCGATGTCACCAAATGCACCTACATAAGGTACTTTGATGAATGATGGATTGTTGACACGTGCAGCATTAAAGCTTGCAGCAGTCCATACTGGTGAACCCGCTTGTGGTACCAGGTTTGGCGTATTCAAATTGAACGGATCGGTCAATTTAGCATCTGCAGAAGCAGGGAATGATTGGTTACCCCAACCTGCTGTACCGAACCATGCATTTACGTCGAAACCAGCAGCGTTGGTGTTTACTGGTGTAGTAGAACCCGCGATGATGATGTTTTTCGCTTCCAAAGTACCTGCAGTTGCGTTTGCACCTGTGGTGGTACCGTCAATGCGCAAACCAGCATTTGGCCATGCACCAACGATCAAGGTGTTGAACAAAGACTGGTTGGTGTTACGGCGCAACAAAGCACCGCGGCTGAAGAACTGTGCAGCGTCTGCAGTTGATGGACCTACGACGGTTACGTTCGAGAAAGTAGCAGCCGTTTTAGGTGCCGCTTCTGTAGCGTTTGCATCGTTGTCTGATTCAAAACTGTTAGAAGCGCCAGCAGCGTCAGAAACCTGTGGGTCGCGCAAAGAGAAGGCAAACTGGATATTACCAGAGAAACCGTTGTCTGTATCGAAATCATCATCCAAACCGCGGTAAGCGATCAAGTGTTTCGCGTTTACGTTACCACCGAACCACTCGTATGAGTCGTCGTTAGAGTAGCTCACCTGAACGTAATCCAAAGTAGTACCGCGACCAACGCCGCCCAAAGTCAAACCATTGATTTCGTTACCTGGTGTGATTACGATACCAGGATATTCAATACGTACATAACGGAGAATACCGCTGTTATCAGTTTCGTACAATGTAGGAGGTGTAGGTGTTGGCAAGTCGCCGTTACCAAACAGGCCATCGCCAGCCGCGTTGTTCAAGTCACCTTCGATTGCTTGCAAGCCAACTGTTCCGTTGAAAGAACCGTTGGTTGTAGCGCGACCGAGGATCACCAAACCACCCCAGTCACCTGCAGCAGGTGTAGCAGAACTAGACGTGAATACGATCGGTTGGTTACGTGTACCGTCCGCTATGATTTTCGCGCAACGTGTTACGATCAACGTACCCCGTGTTGCTTTGTCACCTTTAATTACGGTACCTGGCTCGATGGTCAAAGTAGCACAGTTTTTCACATATACAAAGCCGTTCAGAACGTATTCTTTGTCTTTTGTCCAAGTAGTATTGGTCGTGATGTTACCAGAAACTACAGTAGCAGCGCAAGTTGTTGCACCACCAGCGAAACGTGCCCAACCGCAAGTCCAGTCGTTATCACCGAAAGCACCTACATAGGGTACTTTAATGAAGTTGGCATTGTTTACACGGGTAGCAGCGAAGTTAGATGCGTTCAATACTGGTGAACCGGTCAAAGGAATTAAGTTTGGCGTATTCAAATTGAACGGATCGGTCAATTTAGCATCGGCAGAAGCAGGGAATGATTGGTTGCCCCAACCTGCAGTACCGAACCATGCATTTACGTCGAAACCAGCAGCGTTGGTGTTTACTGCAGTTGCAGGACCCGCGATGATGATGTTTTTCGCTTCCAAAGTACCCG